>NZ_FOOR01000044.1 GCF_900113255.1 Novosphingobium sp. CF614 | reverse complement strand
GGCAGGGGAACATCCGATGGACGTTTTGTGGCCGGCATCGCCGACGCCCGCAGTAAGAACGGATCAGCCCCGGACGCATACTCGGAACTGCGGTATCCAATCCGCGCATCAGAGCTTGATCACCGACGGTCTAACGATCCCACCTCCACCTGTACGCGGCCACATTCAGCCGCCACAACCCGTGGCCCAATCCTCGCGCCTACTAAGTTGACAACGGACATCAGAGCGTCCGGTGAAGCTTGCGATTACCCATAAGTCGCGAGCTCCGCGCCGATTTGAATATCGACGAGACGCCGTAGGCCGCGCCAGACGACGGTGTTCCCAGGCGGTGGGTCGGACGTCCCCGCGAGATAGCCGCCAAGGCGGGCTAGCTTAGTGAGATAGAGTTGGAGCGTGCCCGGCTTTGCGCCGCGGTTACCGTGACGTTGGTGCCGACATCAAACATCTCCCAATCCCAGCGCACCTTTCCACCCGGTTTCAGACGGCCACTGCCCCTGGAGTACCAAAAGTGACATGTGATTGCCGGATCGACGAACGCCTCGAATACCTCCGAGATCGGTCGACGAATCATCGTTCCGCATCTGGCAACAGGGGTCATGATTTGTCCTTCGTGATTTCAGCAGATCGATCATTGGTCTCTCTGCATATGCACTCGGCCGAGAAAGTCGCGGACGAGCGTGAGGGTGCGTCATGTGAACAACGTTGCGCCGGCCTGGAAGGGGAGCCACGCCGCGCCGATCGTCCGGTTTTTCCTGCAGTCCGCCCGAAAGCTGGCGGTCCGCCTTCGTGAAGAGTTTCGGGCGCCGGCAGGCGTACGAAAGTCCCCGAGGAACGAACCCGCGGTCGGCAGGCGTTGCGCTATGGGTTTTTCGGTTTTCGGCTGACGGGCTGCTGGGCATGGCGACCGCTGGTGAGTGCCTTGGGGGACGCGGTGACGGTCGCCGGATATGGTTTCGGCTCCTGATATCGCGCCGTTCTGTGTGCGGGAGCTGACATAGCAACTACTGCAAGCGGTGATCGCGCGAGCGGGTTCTTCGCCGGAAGCGCATGAGATGCGCGGCGGGATGACGGTGAGCCATGCCGGGTCATGGTGCGATCGTCCCGGCCGGAGCGGCACCATGCGGCGGCGCGCGAGGACGGCACCCGCGTTCGAAGGTTTCGACGACGACCATGCGGCCGCCACAGCATGGGCATGGCGGGCGGGTGTCGCCGGGTTCATCTGGTGGGTGGCGCCCGCTCAACGGGCACAACGCGGCGTGCTTCCACCGCGACCTCACCGCAAGCGACCCTCCCGCGCAGCGGGTCGTCTAATCGCCCCGCCGTCAAGCCCCGCCCACCAATCGTTCAAACGTGATGCCATCCGTGTGCCGGGAACAGGGTCGTCTACGCGGTCGACACAATCTTGATCGCCGCAGGATGGGTTCCGTAGCCGAGATCTTCCTATGTTCGTGACGCAATCTGCGGCAAGGCAGTTGCTTCCCGCTTCGCGGAATGATCTCAACTGCGTCCCGGCAGGGACGGCTCGACGCGCCCGACAGGGCGCTAACCGATAAATGGGTAGCGGATGATGGCTTTGGCGTTCCGCTGATCAGGCGGTGACGGCGGCTCCTGCATTCGGATCAAACAACTCGCCGGTCTTCAGCATCGAGTGCATGATCACTGCCAGTTTACGGGCCAACGCAACGGCTGCCCGTTTGAATCCTAGCCGCTCTTTCAGCGCCAAGGCCCATGTTCGCAACGCGTTGGTCTCGGACGACCTGTTCAAGATTACAGACGCTGCCTCGTACAGCAGCGTGCGTAGTCTGGCGTCGCCACGCCGCGAGATGTGACCTTCGTAATCAACCTCGCCAGATTGATATCGCTGTAGAAGTTTGGACTTAATCTGACAGGCGGTGTCATAAGGCTCAAAGGCATAGCCGGGGCCGGGCGCGGAGTGGTCGGGGGTACGCAGCGCCCGGCCCCGGCTTTTCGAGGACACACCATGACCAAGGATCAGAAAGTCATTCGCGGCAAAGTCGGTCTGCTGGAGCTCGCCAAGCAGCTGGGCAACGTCAGCCAAGCCTGCAAGATGATGGGCTATTCGCGCGACAGCTTCTACCGCTTCAAGGAACTGTACGACACCGGCGGCGAGATGGCGCTGCAGGAACTGACGCGCAGGAAGCCTTTGCTGGCCAATCGGACTCCGCCGCAGGTTGAAGCCATCATCCTCGATCTGACGATGGAGCAGCCGGCGTTCGGCCAGGTGCGGATCGCCAACGAAGTGCGCAAGCTGGGCCATTCGATCTCGCCGGCCGGGGTGCGCGGCGTGTGGCAACGGCACGATCTGGAAACGATGAAGAAGCGCCTCAAGGCGCTGGAGGCCAAGGTCGCCCAGGAAGGCATCATCCTCACCGAGAGCCAGCTTGCCGCACTAGAAAAGGCCAAGACTGAGAAGGAAGCCCACGGCGAGTTCGAGAGCGAATGCCCCGGCTATTGCGGCGCGTAGGACACCTTCTACGTTGGCAACATGAAGGGCGTGGGCCGTATCTACCAGCAGACCTTCGTCGATACCTACTCGAAGGTGGCTTTCGCCAAGCTCTACGATCGCAAGACGCCGATCACCGCGGCCGATCTGCTCAATGACCGGGTGATCCCCTTCTTCGATGCCCGCGAGGTCAAGCTCCTGCGGGTGTTGACCGACAGGGGCACCGAATATTGCGGCAATCCCGAGCACCACGAATATGAGCTCTACCTCGCGGTCGAGGATGTGGATCATTCCCGCACCAAGACCAAGAGCCCGCAGACCAACGGGATCGTCGAGCGGCTCCACAAGACCATGCTGAACGAGTTCTACCGGATCGCCTTCCGAAAGAAGATCTATCGGTCGATCGACGAGTTGCAGGCCGATCTGGATGAATGGGTCGCCAGCTACAACGAGCAAAGGCCACATCAAGGTCGATGGTGCTTCGGAAAGACGCCCATGCAGACCTTTGTTGACGCAACGCCGCTGGCAAAGGAAAAGATGATCGCGGCCTGACCCTGTCGGTCAGGTCCACGCTGACCACTCGCAGACACCAACTGTCAGATCAAGTGCCAGCTTTTACAGATATCGCTTCGGTGTTAGCCCGACCCAGGCGCCTACGGCGCGCGAGTTCTTGAAATTGATGGAATCCTCGACCGCTGCTGCAAAGGCCGTGGCTGTCACCGTGCCCACGCCAGGCACCGAGGTGAGCAAACGGCAGCGCTGGTCTGCACCAGCCATGACGACCAATTGCTTCGTCAACTCCGCGACGCGAAGTCGAATATCACCCCAGGCTTTAAGAAGCGGCAGGATGATACGCGCGAGATTGTCTTCGTCTTCCAGAAGCGAAATGACGTTGCGTTCAAAGACGCTGCCGGCGCCTTTGGGAACCACAAGGCCGAAAGTCTTCAGCAGCCCGCGTATCTGGTTCGACATTTGCACCCGCATCTTCATAAGCTGACGCCGGGCGGAGATCAGCGTCCTCATGAGCATGCTGTCGAAGCCTTTGACGCGAACCTCCCGATAAAAACCCACCTCAGCCAAGTGCGCCAAACCGTCAGCATCATTGGCGTCTGTCTTGTTCGCAGCCATGTCGAGCGCGGCCTTGGCATGGCGCGCATCTATGCAGATCGCCGGCAAACCTTCTGCGGTCAAGGCGTGATAGAACCGCAGGACCATCAGGCGAACGACGCAGGAGATCGAGGACTGCCACAGTCAGATCGTCAGGCTAGAAGCCGATATCGATCGACGGATTCCGACGAGCGGCGACGAGCTTCTGTTCGATTGCAACGGGACGATGATCACCGATCGCAAGGCCGCCAGCGAACGGATCCTCGGCTATGCGCACCGGATGCGGATGGACGGAGCAGAGGCGCGCTGGACGCTGGGCACGTTCAACGGCATCGAACTGGAACTCGCGGGTTACGAGTCCATAGACGACGAGGGGGAGCGTAGCCTGTCCACCTTCATCACAGCCTTGCACCATGGCGAGAACCGTGACTTTGAACTGACCGGGAAGACCCGGCCCGGCACGGTGGTCGGCCGGATCGAATCCTCCATCCGCAATCTCGACGGAGATCTCGCCGGTGTCAGGGCTAATCTTGAAGCCAATAAGCGCCGGCTAGCGGCGTTCGAAGCACGCCTCGGGCAAGACTTTCCCGACACAGCGTTACTCGACGACAAGCTTCAGGAACTCGTCGAACTCGAAGCCGACCTGGCCACCACCAGGGGCGAGTTCGAACGTGGGACTGACGGCGAAGCACCTCAGCTTGAGTGCGAATCCGATCAAAGGGAACGGCTTCCCCCGGTGGCTTTACCGCCTTCAGATGCCAAACCGGTCAAGCTCGATATCCACATCGCCTCGCCAGCCATGTCGGCATCTCTCCATATTGCCTGAACAAAGATCGCAGCGTATATACGGCTATACGAAGGAAGCCATACAATGACGCTCAGCATCAGGAACCCGGAAGCGGACACCCTCGCGCGCCGTCTCGCCCAACTGGACCAGACGACGATCACCGAAGCCGTCGTGATCGCGCTCAAGGAAGCGATCCAGAAGCGCGTCCAGCAGGAAAGTCCTTCCGAGACCGCGCGGCGCCTGCTTGCGAAACGGGGGCTGGGCTTTTCGCCCGAACGCCAGCCGGTGCCGGACAGCGCCTGGCATGACCTGGATCACGACATCACCGGCGACGCCTGATGTTCGTCGACGCCTGCGCGATCGTGTCCATCTTTGCCGACGAGGACAGCGCTCCGGCCTATGAGCGGGCTCTCGCCGCCGCCGAAGCGCCGTTCACCTCGGCTCTTGCCGCATGGGAAGCGATCATTGTGCTGTCGCGGCCGGATCAGCTCGATTGCTCCTATCTCGATGCCCATGCCGTCGTCACGGAATGGCTGGAGCTGCGCAACATTGCACTGCGGGAAACCGTGTCGCCCGCCGACATTCTCCGGCTCGCGGTGGAGGTCGCCCAGAAGCACGGTATCGGCAAGCGCGCGCTCAGCAATTTCGACTGCTTTCATTATGCATATGCGAAGGTCGCCGGGACGTCGCTGCTCACGCTGGATACCCTGCTCCGGCAAACGGATGTCGCAACGCTCCCCGACACGCATTGATAACCATGTCGGACCGAGCGGGTGCCTCTGTCCATTCCGTCGATATCGGTCGCCCTTGGAAGGAGCCAGCGCTCCAAGACTGTCGACCTCTGCAGTAGGGCCAGTTCCTCGCCGGTCGAGAGGCCTTGCGTGTCAATCGGCGTCCAATCGGGACCCCCTATCGGCGCGCAAAAGGGCCCCCTGGCGATCGAGCGGTCCAGACGCGGCTGTTCGTGCCGACCGAGGGTGCTGCCAGTGTTCTCGCGCGGCTTAGCCAGTAGTTGCAATGCATATTGCCAAATGGCAACTAATGGCGTATATAGTGCCATATGGAGAACGATCATGCTGGCTTTGCAACCCGTTGATACCGTCCCTCAGGCGTTCCGGCCCGATCCGGTCACGCAGGAGGAGGCCGCCGCGATGTTCCGCGCGGCACTGAACCTGTTCGGCAAATGGGAACTTACCGACGAACAGGCGGCGACGCTGCTCGATATGCCGGTGCGCTCTTATCGGCGCTGGAAGGCTGAAGGGCCGGGCCGGGTCTCACGCGATGGCGCGGCTCGCCTCTCCAACCTGATGGGTATTCACAAGGCGCTACGAACCATCTTTTCCGAGGCCCAGCGCGGTTATGCGTGGATCAAGGCAGGCAATACCGCCTTTGCCGGATCGAGCGCCCTTGATGTCATGCTCGGCGGTGAACTCACCGACATCATGCGCGTGCGCCGCTACCTTGACGCCGAGCGCGGTGGTTGGTGACGGAGAGCGACCATCTTCCCGTCAGTCATGTTGAGTGGAAAGACGCTGTCAGGATCATCCGCAGCGCGTTTCCGCCGATCGACCTGTTCGAGGATATCGCCGACCCCGCTGACTGGCCGCTGCTGATCTCGGCAGAACAAAAAACCAATCCGCGCATCATGGCGTCAATCGGTAATCTCGATCTCGTGCCAGTTGGCCGCAGGGTGGGCGGAAACGGCGCGTCCTATCTGATGGCCCCGTTCACGCACGTCAGCATGGACCGGCCAAGCCGCTTCACGGATGGCAGCTACGGCGTCCTCTATGTCGGAAACGTCTTCGAGACGGCATTGTTCGAGACGATCCACCACCATGCCCGGTTCATGGTCCGGACGGCTGAAGCACCGGGCTGGACCTCCCAGTTCCGGGAGATCATCCTTTCGGTCAGTGCAGACGTGCGTGACCTGAGAGAGGCCGAGCCGGCCAATCCAGCGCTTGATCCAGACAGCTATGTGGCATCCCAGGGGCTCGCGATGGACCTCAAAGCGAGTGGGGCTGATGGCCTAGTCTACCCGAGCATCCGCCATCCCGGAGGGGAGTGCGTCGGACTGTTCTACCCCGACTGCGCTTCCGAGCCTGTACAGGGTCGTCATCTCGACTATCATTGGGATGGCAAGCGCGTCGATCTGGTGCGTGATGCAGGAACAGGCGCTGTCTTTCGCGTAGTGGATTTGCCTTGATCAAGATGCCGTGCGGAATGCCAGTTTGCAGGACCGGCCATGCAGGGAGTTATCGCCATTCGTCAGGTCTCCGGCTGCTCGCAAAAAGGCAAGCATGTCGGACAGTGCCGATAGTTCGGTTTGGGCGTACCACTATGCGAGAATTGCCGTACGTTCAGCTGGGGCCCGCTAACCCATCAATCGAGTTCTGACTGTATCACCCACGGTCGTCGGGCTTCGTCCTTGTTGAATCTTTGGCATTTGCTAGGTTCGACTCAGGGGGCGACATGCAAGAACCTGGTGCTACGGAAGAGAGATCGGACTCTGACGAAAAGGTCGGCACAGTCGCCGGTGCGGTCCTGACGAAATTCTTTGACGCGTTGGCCAAGACCGACGATCTTGCCGACATCGCTGCAAATCTGAAGAAGATCGTTCTGGACGACGGCGTGTTCGCCGAACCAGCTGTCCGTGTCGCTCTATTCCCTGACGCGCCATGATCCGCATCGAGAAGATCACGATCAAGGAATTCCGGGGCATCCGCGACCTGGAACTTGTCATGAGCGGGCAGAATTTCGCGGCATGCGGGCCGAACGGGACCGGCAAGAGCGGCATCGTCGATGCCATTGAGTTTGCTCTCACCGGCAGCATTTCCCGGCTATCGGGCGAAGGCACCGGCGATCTTTCGGTGAAACAGCACGGACCGCACGTCGATTTCCGGAACAAGCCCGAACAATCGATGGTCACGCTCGACGTGTCGATCCCTTCGCTGAACGGGAAGAAGGCCACCATCCATCGCGTCGTGAAGACCGCTGATGGATCCGAGATCCACACCCACGAACTCGAAACGCAGGTCGAGCGTGCGCAATGTGCGGAGGGCGCGATGCTGGCTCTGGAAGAAATGCGCGAGGTCGCTGCCGCTCTGTATCTCAACGAGTTCGGATCGACCTGGAAGCCGGTTTCCAGTTCACGCTTCAATCACGGTGCGATGCTCACCTCAGCGCTCGTCGAAGGCCGCGACTTCCTGCGTGCCCGCGCCGAGGCCAAGCGCCGCGCGGCCACCCGCCTCCTGCGATTGCCGGAGGTTATGGCTGGGGTTGGAATGAAGCGCTCCGCAAGTAAGTATCCCCCGGCAGAGCCGGGGGCTTTACGATGTGAGCCGCTCAAAGCGGCTGGTTCAGGTCGCTAACGCGGCCTGACGGTTTGGAACCG
>NZ_FOOR01000009.1 GCF_900113255.1 Novosphingobium sp. CF614 | reverse complement strand
CGGTTCCAAACCGTCAGGCCGCGTTAGCGACCTGAACCAGCCGCTTTGAGCGGCTCACATCGTAAAGCCCCCGGCTCTGCCGGGGGATACTTACTTGAGATTTTTCTAGCCTTCCGATTTCCTGTCCATCAATCAAACCATCAGTAGATTTCAATCTGGGTTCAATTCCGAATGCCGGAATCGAACTGATTTCGGGCGTGATTCGCGAATCGGATTTGGTATTCTACCTCGACGAAGAATGGGGGAGGAGGGGCGGCCTCCGCCAACAAATCGGACATTTGAGGCAGCGATCGAGCTCCCCGAAAGCTGCCGTCCGTTCACGGTTGTCTTGAGAGCGCACTAACGACCTACTTTGACACCTTATCCGGCGCGGCTAGCGCCATATCCAATCGCATCGGCAGTCAGCACGCACGACTGCGCGCAATCCCGTTGACAAATTTCTTTGGAACATATAGCGAACATAATGCAATTCGTTGCGAAATCGGTAAATTCGATTACCCCTCCTTTGTCACTCGGGGGGAACTATTTGCATGATCGAGTGCCTTGAGCTTGGCGGCGGCTTTGGCGAGGCGGCCGTCATCCCCCCGCCTAATCGAATCCGCGTAGAGACCGAGTGCACGGATCAGTTCGACCGTGAAATACCAGGCCAGCCGATCGTCTTCGTCCTGATCCAGGATTTGGCGCGAAGACGCAGCGTCAGTCAAATCGCCATTCTGCTCCCAAAACGCCATCGCATGGACAAGCACGGCGTCGAAATCGGCGCGGGAAAAGTCCGCGAATAGGCGAGCCCCCTCCTCTTCGAGATCGAGTTGACCCAGCAGTCCCGACGCCATGGCGGGCAAGCCGCCCAGCTGAAACGCCGCGCCCGCCAGCAGTTCGATCGGGGCGATGATCCTAATAGCGTCAGCGGAGCGCGCCAGCCATTCGAGGATTTCCCCGGCACGCCGATAGCAGTCGATCGCGCGCGGAGCGTCATGGCCTTCGATTTCGGCGAAGATCTCGGCGGCTTGCAACAGGCTGCGTGCATCCGCCAACTGGGCTTCCGAGTCTGCGTTGCTCCAGCCGATCGTATCGACCTGCCAGCCGATCTGAAGGCAGCGGACATAGGAGCGTGCCTAGTTGGCCGATATTTCGTTTTCGAGCGCGAGCCCGATGCGGGCGCCGTTCGCGATTTCGAGACGTTGGGGGTCGTGCACCGGCATCAGATTGGCCAGAGGGCGTCATAGACGCCGTCGATCAGTTTATCGCCATCTTTGAGGATGAGTTCGACCACCTGCAGATCGTGCGCCGCAGTGTAGTCCTCCGGCACCGCGTCCCACAGTATCAGCGAGTGGGTCGCTTCCCGGCTCGGCACATCCCCACCTGAAATCAGGATGAGGTTGGTGCGGGGGAGCGGCTGGGCATTGCGGGTAACCAGTATCTGCTGAACCGGGCCGGCTATCACGGGCATCACGTGCCGCATGGATTTCGCGCGGCCTTCTCCACGATCATGAATGAGTGGGCGGAGCGTCACGGCGATCCGCATGATCGCAAGGTGATCGACCTGATGCTCGCCCATGTCTCCAAGGATAAGGTCGAGGGCGCCTACAACCGGGCAGCATATATGCCGCGCCGACGGGAACTCGCGGCAATCTGGGCCGATATGCTCAGCGAAGGTCTGCCCGAGCCCGTGGCTCTGGTCGATCGGCCGGTGAAGGAAGTTGGCTTGCGCTCGCGGCGGCGACTACCCTCACCGGTCGAGCCGGATTTCCGCTTTCCGGTTCAACGCCGTGCAGCCCGATAGTCATCGCTGGACAATTGGTAACGTATATGTTACCAGAAAGAGCGTGATTTGATCGTTCAGGAGTATATTCGCGAGGACGGCTCAAGCCCGTTCCGATCATGGTTCGACGATCTCGATTCCCAAGCTTCGGCCAAGGTAGCGACCGCCATCGTACGGCTGGAGCTGGGCAATCTGTCGAACGTCAAATGGATCGGTGGCGGGCTCGGCGAATATCGTATCGACTGGGGGCCGGGCTACCGGCTCTATCTCGCCCGGGATGGAGATGAACTCATCATCCTGCTCGTGGGCGGAACCAAGAAGCGGCAGCAGTCCGATATCGATCGGGCAGGTGTGTTGCTGAGCGAGTACAAGGCCCGCAAGGCGGCGGCGAGCAAAGGCAGGAGTTGACGAGATGGTGCTGACCCGCGATTTCAAGGAGACGGTGAAGGAACGCGCTGCGCGCGATCCTGCCTTTGCCAAGGCCGTGCTTGATGAGGCGGCTACCGCCTTCCTCAATGGGGAGCCGCACGTGGCGCGGTTGATCCTACGCGATCTTGTGAATGCCTCGGTCGGCTTCGAGGAACTGGCGACCGAGACCAACCGTCCGAGCAAGAGCCTGCACCGGATGCTGTCGGAGAAGGGCAACCCGAGCATGGACAATCTCGCCGCAATCTTCGGTGCGGTACGCAAGCGATTGGGCGTCGCCTTCGAAGCACACGCGGTCGAGGCGGCATAACGCCCGACGGGAATGTATTCGGGTGCAGAAGAGTACTCGATAACTTCTCGCAAGGAACTGATAGTAAAATCAATCTCTTTTCATCGGGAAGTCATATACCCTAAAAAGTACCTTTGATGATGCCCCTTACAGGGTTCGAGTTCCAAAGACGCTTTCTTATCGCATTCGACAGACTGAAAAGTATATATGAGAGGTAAGCTGAATTGTCCATCAAAATCCGGTGTCATCCATTATCATTTACTTAACTAGCCTCCGTTCGATTATGACGCACCCGCGCATGCTGTCGGACAGGGCGGTGAATCGGATGGCTCGGCGTTCCTATGGGCCGTGGAGCTGTTGAGTCCGCTTCTGCCCCCCAATCCTGGTCATTCGGCCCGTTCTCGATACCGACCGATCGCCGCCATTAATTAAGGCAGTCACGACAACCGCTTCGGCGCGCAAAAAAAGATCCTGCAACCCTCGAAATGATTGCAAACCCGCCGACCAGTAAATGGTGCTTTGAGATGTTCATCATCATTAAATCCCAGTCAGGTTGGACTAGGTACCTCTGGTTGCGAAGCGAGGTGCAACTGTCGCTCGATGAACTCGAACTCAAGCATATCAATCAGCGGAAGTGACTTGTGCGAGCGTACCTTTGCCAGGTGGAGCCGAAGCTCTTTGCGCGTGAGGTCGCGTTCGTCGGGAGTTTTCGCAAGGAGGTGCTTCGCTCGCCAATAGTAAATGTAGTGGGTGAGAATCAGAGACGATCGGTTGTGGGATGTCTGTATGCTCTCACCGAGCGACGATACCAGGTCATTGGCATCATCACCGAACAGCGGATTGTCTCCTTGCAGGCCTGGGCCAATCTGCTCAAAAAGGAATGCCTCGACCAAATTCGTCGTGGCCATTCGTCGGAGCGCCTGCGTGAACTGTTGATCGCGATCATCGTTTCTGACCTCGCCAGCCGGTTGCGCTTCTTCAAGCTCTTCGAGGGCGCGCCTTAGGCGATCGACTCCTTGCGCAAGATAGACATGTGCGGAAACGTCGCTGAAGAAGTGCCAGGACTCATCGCCAAGCAGCCGTCTCCCGACCAAGGGCCGCAACAAGCACTATCCCTATTACCACTGCCCCAACAAGGAATGCGCCGACTACGGCAAGGCGGTGGCGCGCGACAAGATCGAAGGGCAGTTCGAAACCATTCTGCAGGACATGCGCCCTTCCCACGATATGTTCGTGCTGGCCTACGAGGTATTCCAAAAGCTCTGGCAGACGCGCAGCCAAGGCATCACAACCCGCAAGAAGGGGTGGGAGGCTGAAGTCCACAAAATCGAGTCTCAAGTGGCCCAACTCGTTGACCGGGTGATGGACGCGGAGAGCCAGACCCTCATCAAGGCTTACGAAATCCGCATCCAGGGACTCGAAGTCCGCAAGGCTGAACTCAGGGAAAAAATTGCCCGATCCGGGCGAAATCCCAAGGATTTCGAGACGGCATTTAGAACCGCCATGACGTTCCTCGCAAACCCCTATAAAATATGGGTTTCCGGGAGTTTTGAGCACAAGCGGCTGGTCCTCAAACTGGCCTTTGCCGAACGTCTGCAATATCTTCGAGAAAGCGGTTTTAGAACCGCGCTAACTGCCTCTCCCTTCACGCTTTTATGCGACTTATCGGGGGGAGGTAAGGATATGGTGCCGGCTACAGGATTCGAACCCGTGGCCCCCTGATTACAAATCAGGTGCTCTACCAACTGAGCTAAGCCGGCGCGCCGATGGGCGAGTTGGCGCCCTTACCGGAAGGTAGGGGCGCCGGTCCAGTGGATTTGGCGCTCATTCAGAAAACCGCGTGGGGTACGTCCTCGTGCATCATGGCCTGGCGCACCAGCGGGATCGGCGGGCCGCCATAGCTTAGGAACTGGTCGTGGAACTGCTTCCATGCTGCGCGGCTGCCACGCGAAGCCGTCCAGTCCTCGCGCAGCTTGCGGATCATCAGCTTGCCGAGCGTGTAGTTGAGGTAGGCCGGATCGTATGTGCCGCGCGCGGCCTGCTGCTCGGCGGTGCCTTCGTCCTGGTAGCATTCGGTCATGAACATGCGCTTGGATTGCTCCTGCGTCATCCCGCGCGCATGCAGGCCGATCGCCGAGAGATAGCGGCAGTTGCGCAGCAGCGCGTTCGACAGCTGCCCCACGTGCACACCGGGATCGTTGCCGCCAAGCCCGGCCTCCCACATCATTTCCTCGGTATAGTGCGCCCAACCTTCGGCGAAGGCATAGCCGACGAACAACCGGCCGATCCACGAGGGCGAGCGGTTCGAATGGAGGAATTGCAGGAAGTGCCCCGGCATCACCTCGTGAACCGAGGTGAACAGCAGGTCGTTCTTGCCGGGGATATAATCCATCTGCATCTGCTTCGACCATGCCGGATCGGGCGGCGAGATATAGTAGATCGAGGGAATGCCCTTTTCGAACGGCCCGGGCGGATCGATGTAGGCGGAGTTCTGCCGGTTGTAGGGCGGGCTTTCCCGTACCAGCGCCTGCTCGGTGCCGGGGATGGTGGCGAGATCCTTTTCGCGCACGAAGACGGTGAGATCGGGGATCTGCGCGCGCGCCGCGGCGACCGGGCCGTCCTTGGGCTTGTCCGCGCGCATCTTGTCGAAGCAGCCCTGCACGGTCTTGCCCGGCGCGTACTGGGCGCAGGCCGCCTTGAGCGCGTCCTGGTTGCGCTTGAGGTCGGCGCGGCCGACCGTATCGAGTTCGTCGAGCGGTGCATCGACCGCCTCGGTGGCGGCGAGCATGCGCGAGAAGCGCTCGGCGCCGAGTGCGTAGTCTTGCGTCGGCGTGGCTTTGGCGATCCAGTCCGCAAGGTCCTGCATCGACTGCGCGGCGCCTTCCGAAGCGATCTTGAACTCGGCTTGCAGCGCGGGATCCTGCACGTCGGCGAAGGCCGTGCGGGCGTCGCCGCGATAGTATTCGGCGAAGCCGCCGAAACCGGCGGTGCCCAGCTTGATGAAGCTGGCCGGCATCGCGGTCGGAAGGTTGGAGCGGATCTGCAGCGCGGCGGCCGGCACCGCCTTGAAGAAGGCGATCATCGCCTTCATGCGCGTGGGCTTGTCGGCATAGTCGCGGCTGACGTAGACGTTGGGATCGAGGCCGCCGTTGATGTAGAAGCTGGGGTTCTTGTGCGGCTGATCGGCGTCCTCGAGCCAGAACAGCTGCCCCTTGGCGACTTGCACCAGATAGTCGCGCTCGAAACGGTCGGTATCGCTCAGGTTGGTGAAGCCTTGCGCTTCGTCGATCACGGCGTGGAGGAAGGCGGCGCGGGCCTTGAGCCCGGCGTCGCTCCAGTCCGGCAGCTTGCCGTCGAACTGGTGCGCGCCCTGATAGACGGCGAAGGAGGGATCGGAAGCGAGCCACTTGTCGACGGTCGTCTGCACGAATGCTTTCCAGCCCGGAGCGGGAGCGGGAGCGGCAGCGGGTGCCGCTCCCGCGGTTTCCGGTGGCGGCGTGGAGGCCGTGCAGGCCGCCAATGCGAGGGCGGGTGCGAGGCACCCTGCCAGCAGTTTGTGTTTCATGGGATAGTCCGCATCCTGTCGTATGGTGGAGCGGCGCCGGGTCCGGGGGGAGGAGGCGCCCTCGATGCGGCGGGTTGTGCGCTATGGCGCGCCGAAGGTCCAGCCCTCCGTGCGCGCGAGTTCATCCGTCAGTTCAGCGGGTTGCCACAAGGCGGGGGTGAACGCGGCGGTACGCAGCCAGGCGGCGGTGAGCAGGGCGTCGGCGCTGTGATCGTCGATCGGGCCGGTGCCGGGGACCGGCGGCGAGCCGAGCGCGGCCAGGGCCGCGCCGAGCGTTTCGTGCGAGACCATCTTGGCGCGCCCGGCGCTGCGGCCGGCGGCGACGGCGGCGAGCGTGGTGTAGATTTCCACCACCACCGAACCGGTCGCGGGGAGCGGATCGACCGGCCAGACCGGCAGGCGTCCGTCCAGCCGGTGCAGCAGCCGCATCCCGGTCAGGCTCGATTTGCCCACTTGGGCCGCGCCGACGAGGTTGAAGTTCGAGTAAGGCTTGCACCCGGCGCGCGCCTGGGCCTGCTCGGTCACGCGCATGCGGCCCCGGCGATGCCCTGCTCCGGGCAGGTGGAACAGCATGCCCTCGCGTCCGCCATGGCGGCGGAAATAGGCGCTGGCCCGGGCATGGTCGACGAAGCTTGTGGCGGAAAGGTCGGCATCCCGCCCGCAGATCGCGTCGACCATGGCCCAGAGGCCGCGGGCATCCGCGGGGCTCTCGTCCCAGCCGGGAAAGAACGCGCCGGCATCGGCGAAGGGAAGCGACATGCCGAGATCGAGGCCGACCAGCGTGTCTTCCGGCAGGCGGTGGAGCAGCAGGTCCAGCACTTCACCGCGCGACCACAGCGCATGGGTGCCGGGCCGCTGAAGCCGAGGCGCCTTCCCGTCGAGGCCGCACAGCGCGACGGCAATGCCCTTCTGCCGCGCGCCGACCGCGCCGGACCAGTCGATGGCCATGAAGCATGAGAAGCGCATCAGGGTCGCGGGCCATAAGCCTTGCGCTCGCTCCGCGATGCCTTGTCCCACCACGCGCGGCGGATCACCTGTTCGACCCGTTCGGGATCCACGCTGCCGAAGCGCACGAGCACGCCAGGCCAGCCCCGGTAGTGGTCGGTCTGCCAGAAGGTGTCGGGATCGGTTTCGATCAGGATTTCCTTCTCCTGGTGCGGCGTCGGCACGTGGAAGCTATCAGATTCGCGCGAGGGGGTTGCGAAGGCCTTGCTGTTTACCTTCGGGCAGGGTGTGCCGAAGTGGGGTGCCATCGAAGTGCCGGGCAACGAGAGAGCGAAGGCGATCACCTCGTCCCAATTGTCGAACGTGGGCATGGCGTCATTCCCCCCGCCGCTCGGCGCGCTTCCTGTCCCACCACTCGATGCGCTTCAAGACTTCGCGCTCGAAGCCGCGTTCGACTGGTTGATAGTACTTCTGCGGCGCCATGCCTTCGGGCCAGTAGTTGTCGCCGGAGAAACCCTCGGGCGCGTCATGGTCATAGGCGTAGTCCTTGCCATAGCCGATGTCCTTCATCAGCTTGGTCGGCGCGTTCAGGATGTTGGGCGGCGGCGCCAGCGAACCGGTCTCGCGTGCGGACTTGAAGGATGCCTTCTGCGCCACGTAGGCCGCATTCGATTTGGGCGCGGTGGCGAGGTAGAGGCAGGCCTGCACGATCGCCAGTTCTCCCTCGGGGGAACCGAGGAACTCGTAGGCGTCCTTGGCGGCGAGGCATTGGACCAGCGCCTGGGGATCGGCCAGGCCGATATCCTCGCTGGCGAAGCGCACCAGGCGGCGGAGCACGTAGAGCGGTTCCTCGCCAGCGGTCAGCATCCGCGCCAGGTAATAGAGCGCGGCTTGCGGATCGGAGCCGCGCAGCGACTTGTGCAGCGCCGAGATCAGGTTGTAGTGCCCGTCGCGGTCCTTGTCGTACACGGCGACGCGGCGCTGCAGGAACCGGCCGAGGCCGGCGGGATCGAGCGCCTCGCCGATCTTCGCGGCATAGAGCGTCTCGGCCTGGTTGAGCAGGAAGCGCCCGTCGCCGTCGGCCGAGGCGACCAGCGCCGCGCGCGCGTCGGGATCGAGCGGCAGGGGGCCTTCCAGCGCCTCGGCCTTGGCAAGCAGCGTGCCGAGTGCCCCGGCATCGAGGCGGTGCAGGATGAGCACTTGCGCGCGGCTGAGCAGCGCGGCGTTGAGCGCGAAGCTGGGATTCTCGGTGGTCGCGCCGACCAGCGTCACGGTGCCGCGCTCCACGAAGGGCAGGAAGCCGTCCTGCTGGGCGCGGTTGAAGCGGTGGATCTCGTCCACGAACAGCAGCGTGCGCCTTGCGTGTTCGGGGCCGGCCTTCGCGGCGAGTTCGGCTTCCGCGAAGGCCTTCTTGAGGTCGGCGACGCCCGAGAACACCGCCGAGACGGCGGCGAAGCGCATCCCCACTGCATCGGCGAGCAGGCGCGCGATGCTGGTCTTGCCGGTGCCGGGCGGCCCCCACAGGATCATCGAGGACAGCCGCCCCGCCGCGACCATGCGCCCGATTGCGCCCTCCGGCCCGGTCAGGTGCTCCTGCCCGACCACGTCCGCAAGGCTGCGCGGCCGTAGCCGGTCGGCGAGCGGAGCGTCTTCGCGCGGCTCGTCGGGAGGCGGCGCGGGGGGCAGGTTGTCGGCGAAAAGGTCGGCCATGGGTGCTTATCTAGGGAAGGTCTTGTTCAATTGCATCGCCCGGTTTCGCACGGTAAGTTTCGCCAACCGATATAGCGTCAGGGGGGAAGCCATGATCGAGACGATACGAGAGAAGGCGCCGTGGTATTTCTGGGTGGTCGCGGTCCTGTCGCTGTTGTGGGATGCCTTCGGTTGCCTGGACTTCACGATGACGGTAACGCGCAATCCGGCTTATCTGGCGCAGTTCCCGCCGGAAATCATCGATTTCATCGACAGCTTCCCGATGTGGGCGACGGCGGTGTGGGCGCTGGGCGTCTGGGGGGCGCTGACCGGATCGGTGTTGCTGCTGCTGCGTTCGCGCTGGGCGGTGGCGGCCTTTGCCGCTTCGCTGCTCGGGCTGGCGCTGAGCACGGTCTATCAAGTCACGGCCGACATGCCGGAGGCGATGACCGCCGGGGTCAACCTGGTCCTGACGCTGGTGATCTGGGCCGCCGCCATCGCGCTGCTGTGGTTCGCCGCGCGAATGCGCGCGCGCGGCGTGCTGCGCTGAGCTGACGGGTCAGCCGCGCGTCTTCTGGCGGATCAGTCGCAGGTAGGTATCGGCAACGGCCTGGTTGATCCGGTCCCAGCTGAACTCGCCTGCCCGCGCTTCGCCGGCACTGCCGTGGCTGCGGCGCAGCGATGGGTCCTCAATATAAGCCTTGAGCGCTTCGGCGAACTGGTGGACCGCGCCCGGCGGAATGAGCCGGCCCGAGATGCGATCGTCGACCAGGCTTTGGCTGCCGGTCGCGGCGGCGGCGACGACGGGCAGGGCGCAGGCCATGGCTTCCAGCGTGACGTTGCCGAACGTCTCGGTGACCGAGGGGTTGAACAGCACGTCCATGCAGGCGACCGCCCGGCCCAGGTCCGCGCCTTGCTGGAAGCCGACGAAGGCGGCGCTGGGCAGACGGCTCTCGAACCATTCGCGGGCGGGTCCTTCGCCGATGACGAGGACCTTGTGCTTCATGTTCCGGCGACGCAGCTCGTCGAGGGTGTCGGAGAAGACGTCGAGGCCCTTTTCCATCACCAGCCGGCCGAGGAAGCCGATCGCCACGTCGTCGTCGGCGATGCCGTGGGCGCGGCGCCACGAGAGGTCGCGCCGGTCTGGGTTGAAGACATCGCGGTCGACGCCGCGCGACCAGATCGAGACGTCATAGTTCATGCGCTGCTCGCGCAGCAGCTGGGCCATGGACTCGGACGGGGCGACCAGTGCGTCGCAGCGGCGGTAGAAGCGGCGCAGCATCGCCTCGACCACCGGCTCGCCCCAGGCCATGTTGTAGTAGCGCAAGTAGGTCTCGAAGCGGGTGTGTACCGAGGCGAGCACCGGCAGGCGTCGGCCGCGTGCCCAGCTGACGGTCTGGTGGGCTACCGGGTCTGGTGAAGAGACGTGGACCACGTTGGGCGCGAAGGCGGCAAGGTCTCGCCTCGCTTTGCCCCACAGAGCGAGGGGGATGCGATATTCGCGCCTTCCCGGGATCGGCATCGCGGCCACGCCGACGAGGTCGCCGGTCGCCTTGAAGGCGGGCTTGGTCACCACCGGGGCATAGACGCGGACTTGCGCGCCTTGGCTCAGCAGGTAGCCGACGAGCCGGTTCAGCGCCTGGTTGGCTCCGTCGCGAACGTAATTGTAATTGCCCGAAAACAGGGCGATGCGCAGGTCGGCAATGTCCATATTGGGCAGCGCCATAGCTGCCCCCGCCCGGCTTGGCGAGGGTGCTTCGATCCCCCTGGCCGGGATCGAAGCACCCGTCGTCGCCACCCGTCAGCGGCGATGCCAGTGACGGTTATCGTCGCGATCGCGATCGTGATGACGGTCATGATGGCGGTCGCGGTAGTAGTCGCGGCGGTCATGGCGCCAATCGTGATATCCCCCGCGATAGCCGTCATGCCGCCAGTCGCGGCCGCTGTGCCACCGATCCCGGTAATAGGGCGCGTAGTAGCGGTCATAGTAGCGATCGCGGTAATAGCGGTTGGGATAACCGTCATAATAGTAGTAATACCCCGGATAGCCGCGCACGGTGACATAGCGGCGGGCAGGGTAATACTGGCGGTCGTAATAGCGATCGTCGCCGTCGTCGGCGATGGCCGCGCCGATGGCCAGGCCCACGATGCCGGCACCGATGGCGATGGCGGCATCGTCGCCATCGCGGTCACGGTCATGTGCCATGGCGGGCGAGGCGGCCAGAAGTGCCGAGGCGGCCAGCGCCGTACCCAGGCCGAGCTTGGCCGCGAGTGTCTTGAATTCCAACTTCATTCGAACGTCTCCCTTTCCGGGCCGACCGGTTTACGGCGGAATCGGAGGGCACGAGAGGCATTCAAGCAGGAAGGGACTGAACCGGGAGTGAACCCCGTGTCCGGGCGCGAGCCGGCAAGGTTTGCGGGTTTATACCAAGTCTGTTGGAGCAAGACTCGATCTTCTGCCCTCTTCGCCCGCGAGGCGGCGAAGCCGCCGAAGCAATCCCGGGCCACGCAAATCGCCCTGGATTGCCACACTGCCCGTGGCGGCTCGCAATGACGAAAGGAAGAGGAACAAGAGTTCCGATCAATGAGATTTGGTATCACCGAGTCCCGGGAAAGAGCAGCGGGCACGAAGAAACGGTGGTCAGGCGCAGATGGCTTCGTCCGGTGGCGATCGCGCTCAGCCGGCTTTCGGCGGGTGCGGATCGCCGCCGGAGAAGGCATCGGAGATCGCGCAGGCCGCCGGGCCCAGAATGGCGATGAACAGCACCGGCAGGATGAACAGGATCAGCGGCACCGTCATGATCGCCGGCAGGCGCGCGGCCTTCTCCTCGGCGCGCATCATGCGCTCGTTGCGGAATTCGGCCGAAAGCACGCGCAGGGCGGAGGCCAGTGGCGTGCCGTAGCGTTCGGTCTGGATCATGGTTGTGACCACGCCCTTGACCGCATCGAGGTTCACGCGCCAGGCGAGGTTCTCGAAGGCCTGGCGCCGTTCGGTGAGGAACGAAAGCTCGATCGAGGTGAGCGAGAACTCGTCGCCCAGTTCCGGATAGGCGCGGCCCAGTTCGCGTGAGACACGCTCGAACGCGGCGTCGACGGTGAGGCCCGCTTCCGCGCAGATCACCAGCAGGTCGAGTGCGTCGGGCAACCCCTTGCGGATCGCGTTGGTGCGCTTGGATATCGCGTTCTGGATGAAGATGTCGGGCCCTTTGTAGCCGGCGCCGACCGTCAGTGCGAAGGCGCAGAACTTCTTGAAGCTGCCCCAGTCGGGAAAATAGTCGATCCAGTAGATCACGATCGCGGCGATGCCGCCGAGCACGATCGGTGCGACGAGACGGGCGAAGACGACCGCCACCGCCCATTCCTTGTTGCGGTTCCCGGCTTGCGCCAGCTTTTGCTGGATGTCCTTGATCTGGCTGTCCTGCAGCATCTTGAAGGCGCCCAGGAACTCTCCCAGCCGGTCGGTGGTGTCGTTGCGGCGGACCACGCTCTGGCGCTTGCGCGCGGTGGTGACGATGCCGGCCTTCAACGCTTCGCGGCGCTGGTTCAGCGCCTTGACCCGCTTCGCCATCGGATCGCGCACCGTGACCGCCGCATAGATCGCGAAGATTACCGCGACCGCCGTGACTGCCGCCAGCAAAGTGCCGACAAGGAAGACGTCGAAGCCGAGGAGGGTGGGGCCTGCGGATTGTTCGAGCATGGTGCCTTGGTTCCCTCGATCAGATTTCGAAGCTGACCATCTTGGCCATGATGAAGCCGCCGATGCCCATCCAGACCAAGCCGCCAAGGCCCGCCACGATCAGGCGCTGATCGGTGAAGAACTGTCCGATGTAATTCGGGCTGACCCACCAGATCAGGCCGAAGACGACGAAGGGCAGGGAGCCGACGATGTAGGCGGAGGCCTTCGATTCCGAACTCATCGCGCGGATCTTGAGCTTCATCTGCGCGCGCTTGCGCAGCACGTCGCCCAAGTTCGCCAGCGTTTCGGCGAGGTTGCCGCCGGTTTCGCGCTGGATGGCGAGCGTGATGCAGAAGAAGTTGAACTCGGGCATGGCCAGGCGATCGGCGGTTTCCTGGAGGGCGTCCTCCATGGTCTTGCCCACCTTGATGCGATCGGTGACGAGCTTGAATTCCTCGCCGACCGGCCCCGGGACTTCATGGGCGACGACGCCGAGCGTCTCGGTCACCGGGAGACCCGAACGCAGGCCGCGGACGAGCAGGTCGATGGCGTCCGCGAACTTTACCGTGAAGGCGTTGTTCCGCCGATTGATGAGGTGGTTCACCGCCATGTGCGGAACGCCGGCACCCACGGCGAGGCCGATCGCCAGGGCGAGAAACGGGGCGCCGGACTTGAGATAGATGATCGCGGCGACGAAGGCGGCGAGACCCAGCGAGGCATAGAAATACTGCGTGATGGTCCAGGGCTTTCCCGACCGATGCAGGCGCAGTGCCAGCGCGTCTATGCGCGAACCGGAACCGGCGATCTTGTGGATCTTGGGCTTGCGTGCGGCAACCGCCTTGCGCATCTGCGCCTCGACGCGATCCTTGGTGTTCTCCGAGTGCCGGAAGCGGACGGCACTTAGCCGACGCGCGGATTCCTTGGCGGGGGAAGGGCCGGAAAAGGCCATCCAGATGAGCGCCATGACGCTCATCAAGCCCGCCGCCACCAGCATCAGCTGAAGAATGTTCATCTGCGTCCCGTGCCTTTACGTCATGGCGTATCACGCCCCCGCGTTGGGACCGCGACGGCCCCGTGCGCGTTACCGTGCCGCCGCTTCCGCTTTCCTGCCGCCCTTGGGCATCATCGACTTGAGGTCGAGCTTGCCCAGCAGCGATTTCTTCGCGTTCGGTGCCTCACGCCCGGCGTTGCCATGGTCGAGGATCATGCGCGACAGGTCGCGGATGGCCGCGCCCGCCTTGGTGGAGCGGTTGGCGTCGGCGAAAGTCTGGCCCAGCTTGGCCGCCATCGAGGCTGCCTTGATGTCGTAGGGGATCGAAAGCTGGATCTTGGCCTCGATCGATGCCTCGAAGTCGCTCTTGCTGATCTCCGCAAGGGCGGGTTGCACCTTGTTGGCGACCACGATCACCCGGGCCTGCGGGGCATGGGCCTTGAGCCAGGACATCAGGCGGATCGTATCGCGCGCCGAAGCCAGCGTCATCTCGGTGACCAGAACCGCCACGTTCACATCGGCGATCAACTGCGGAAAGTTGATGAGCATGTTACGCGGCATGTCGATGACGGTCATCTCGAAGGCCTGGCGGAATTCCTCCTCGAGCTGCGTGAAGGCCGCACCATCGGTCAGCAGCGGCGAATGGATCGGCGCCTCGGCCGAGAGGATCGCCAGATTGTCGTTCGCGCGGATCATCGCGCGCTCGATGAACAGGCCGTCGATGCGGCTGGGATTCTCGATCGCGTCGGTCAGGCCGCGGCCCGGCTCAAGGTCCAGGCACAGCGCGCCGGTGCCGAAATGGATGTCGAGATCGAGCAGCGCGGTCGGCAGCTTGTCGTCGGCGCTGAACAGCCAGGCAAGCGAAGTCGCCAGCGTGGAAGCGCCGACGCCGCCGCGCGTGCCGATCACGGCCGTCGAGATGTGCGGCTTCGCCACGTTCGTGTCGTGATGCTTGGGAGCCGAGAACGCCGCTTGGGCCTGGGCCAGCGTATCGCGGATCTGCACGGGTGAAAGCGGCTTGAGCAGGTAATCGTGAATGCCGCTGGCGATGAGGTCGCGGTAGAGGCGCACGTCGTTGACCTGGCCGACGGCGACCACCACCGTGCCGGGCTCGCAGACTTCGGCGAGGGCGTTGATGTCGTTGAGCGGGTCGCCGCTCTCGGACAAGTCGACCATCAGGATGTTCGGGCTGGCGGTGATCGAAAGCGATTGGACCGCGTTGCGCAGGCCGCCCTTGTTGCACTTCTCGGGCTGCCAACCCAGTTCCATTGCAACCGGGCGCAGCACGTCGAGCGAAGCCTCGTCGCACAAGTACGCGGCGAACTGGTCTCGTCCGTTCGCACTGGTGGATTTCCAGGGTGCGTTCATGTTCAGTTGCCCTTGCTGCCGGTTTCGGTGACCGTGTTGCCGTTGCCGGTCGGTTCGGCCTTGCGGTAGGCCTCGATCGCCTTGCTCGAACTCATCGTCACGGTGGAGCCGGTGGTATCGGCGCCGCGCAGCAGATCCTCCGGATTGGCGATCATCGCCGCGAGATTGCTGTTCGTGGCGCAGCCGTAGTTGCTGGACAGCCCGTTGTTGGGATTGAAGTCGCTCTTGGCCGACCAATCCGGGCACCCTGGGACGGAAGCCTTGCTCCGCACGATCACCACGCGCGCGGTGCCGGGGGTTACATATCCGGCGGTCTGCGGCGCCTCGTCGCCAAGCATGAGGCCATAGCGCGAGGCCACCGCTTCGACCGCGCTGCGTGTTGCCGGACTGGCGCTCGGATCGTCGACATAGACCTTGTCGCCGTACTTGAGGCCCATGGCATTGAACCAGCCGGCCAGCCGGCCCTGTTCGCCATAGGCGAGCCCGGAGCCGCCGGTCGTGACGTCCAGCGTGTAATTGACCTTTTCGACCACCGGCTGATGTTCGCTATACATCGAGCGGTTGGTGGGGATGCTGCCGCAGCCGGCCAGCGCCAAGCCCAGCGAGAGAGCGAGCGCGGGGACGACAATGCGGGCGGCGCGCGCCAGTTTGAAAGAACGCATGGTGTTCACCTTTCTCACTTCAGGCTGAAGCCGGGCTTGGCGCTGTCGTCGGCCGCGGTCCGTTTGGCGGGCTTGTTCTTGGCCGGCGCATCGGCGGCGCCGATGCTGGGGCCGTCGCTGGCCGAGGGGGCCTGCGCAGGTTCGGGCCGCTTGGCGCCGCTGACGCCGTCGCTGTCCATGTTGCCGAGGAGACGCTGCAACTCGTTGGGCGAATTGAACCCGTCGGTCGGCAGCGCGATCTGCGAGGCGTTGACCGGGTTGACGAGATAGGGTGTGACGATGATGACCAGTTCGGTCTCGCCGCGCCGGTAGCTGGTGGAGCGGAACAGCGAGCCCAGGATCGGCAGGTCGCCGGCGCCGGGCATCTTCTGGATGGTGTTCTGGGTGTTGTTGCTCAGGAGGCCGGCGATCATGAAGCTCTGGCCGGAGCCGAGCTCGATCGTCGTCTCGGTACGCCGTACGGTGAGCGCCGGCACATCATAGCCGTTGAGGTTGACCGAGCCCTGGCTCGAAAGCTCCGAGACTTCGGGGCGCACGCGCATCGAGATGCGGCCGTTGGCCAGCACCGTGGGCGTATAAGAGAGGCTTACCCCGTACTTCTTGTACTCGATCGAAGTCGAGCCCAGGCCCTGGCTGACCGGGATCGGATATTCGCCGCCGGCCAGGAACTCGGCGGTCTCACCCGATAGCGCGGTGAGGTTCGGCTGCGCCAAGGTGCTGACAAGTCCGACCGTCTCGCCCGCGTCAAGCGCGCCGAGCAGGTTCATGCCGAGGAGCTTCGTGTCGAGACCGAGCGTCGTGCCCGTAGTGATCGGCGTGATCGTGGAGACACCGTCGCTCACCTCGGTGCCCGTGCCGAGCGGTGCGCCCGGGATCCATTGCGGATAGAAGCTGCGGCCTTGGCCGATGATGAACTTCGCGCCTGTGCTCGTGTCCGCCGAGGCGATGTTGATGCTCAGCGATTTGACCAGTGAGCGGCTGACTTCGGCGATGCGCACCTGCAAGTTGACTTGCAGCGGCGTCGCCATGTGCAGCCGGCTTATCACGTTCGCCTTTTCGCCGACATATGCCTTCACGAGGCGTTCGGCTTCGGCGCCGTCTTCCGGCGTCTTGACCGTGCCGGTCAGCAGGAAAGTATCGGAACCCATCGTCGAAACGCCGATCCTGGCTTCCGGCATCGCCAGGCGCAGCATCGAATCGACGCTGTCGAGGTTCGAGCCGACGCGGATCGTTCCTGACCAGACGACGGCACCTTTCGCATCGCTGGCATAGACGGTCGTGGTGCCGCCGGCTTTGCCGAAAACGTAGAACTGGCGCGCGGACTTCACCTGAACGTCGGCGACCTGGTCATTGGCGACGAAGACGTCGGTCATCGTCCCGGGCACGTTGACCAGCTGGCCGTTGCCGATCGACAGGTCGATGCTTTGCGCCGGACGAACGACCGACTGCGCGGCGGCCGGGTTCGTCATCGCCAGCGGCGATAATAGACCGGCGGCGGTCAGCACGGCCTTGAGAAGACGCGGTTTCATAGCGGTGCCCCCAAAGGCGTTGAAACGGGTGGCGGGGAGGGTTTTGGCGTTGCCGAGGGCCATCACTTTTTCCCCACGACTTGTTCGGTGGTTTCCTTGCCCCGGGTCACCCGTACCACCGGGCCGGTGCGGATCGGCTGGCTCGGGCCGGAAGCGCCTTGCGGAAAGGCTGCTGCCATGGCCCCGCGCGGCGGACCGTCGCCGGGCGTGGCCGGGCGGCTGGAACGCTGGAAGCGCGAGACGTCGCCGCCGGTCACGTAAGTGGTGTTGCCCTCGATCGGCTTGTCCATCGCCTGGCGCATCAGCTGCTCTTCCTGCTGCTTGGAGGCACCTTCGGGGACTTTGACGTCGCCGTTGGCCAGGATGCGATCGAACTCGCCCTGATTGTCCGCGATCGAGCGCAGCGAAAGGCTGATCTCGCCTATCTCCTGCGCGACCGCGACCTTCTCGGCGATACGCGGGGTGACTTCGAGAGTGACGGTGCGGAAGGCGCGGACCACGGTCTTGCCGTCGACCACTTCGTTGTCGGTGGCCTGGTCGGTGGCGAGCACGCGCATGTTGCGCAGGATCGTCTCGGCGGTGCGCAGTGCCTGGCCTTCGCCCGTGACTTGCTGGGTCAGGACCAGGTCGACGCGGTCGCCCGGGAACACGAAGCCGCCGACGCCGGTCTTGGCGGAAACGGGGATCGTGACCGCGCGCATGCCGGGCCCGAGAGCGGCGGCGAGGAAGCCGCGATCGCCCGGCGCGACGAGGGCGCCCTGGGTCAGCGGCTGGCCGGCGGTAACCGGGTAGCGCACGACGGTGCCGAGCAGCTTGCTCATGTCGGCTTCGCCGTCGATGAAGTAGGCGTCCTTGACCAGTTCCTGGGGCCAGTCCTGGAAAGAGACGGCATCGGCGGTGATGATGGTGCCGACCTGCAACGCCCGCTGCGCGACAAGGACCTTGGGGCCCCTGGGCTGGGCCGGCACGGCTTCCGCCTGGGGCGCGGAGGTTCCGGTAAACAGCGATCGCGCGGCAAATGCCGTGCCCGCCGCGATCAGCAGCGCAACCAGCAGCAGCACCAGCTTCTTCTTATCCATGGCTCGGTAAGCCCCCTGCATATCCCCGATTTATTCGCCTAACATCGGGCAAATTGGTTAAGATCAAGTTCACCCCGTTTGCGTGGCGGAACGGGCGGCCGAGAGCGCCTGTTCGCCCAGAACCCACAGGCCGGCGGCGGCGATCGCGATGCCATAGGGTATCGGCAGCCGCGATTTCTGGCGCCGGTAGATATGGAAGAGCCCCAGGGTGAGGATCGCGGCCACAGCAAGCGCGGCGAGGGCCAGGGCCCAGATCCGCGGCAGCACCGCCAAGATGGTTTCCACCGTCCCTCCGTCGATCAGCGGGCGGCGTGTCACCAGGGCGAAGATCACCGCGCAGGAGCCCCAGACCCAGGCCAGCGCCACCACGGCGGCCAACGCATCGCGCAGCGTTTCACCGGGAACGCGCTTCATGTTCAGCAAGGCCATGGCGACCGAGGCGCCGCCGCCGATCACGGCCATGAGTACGATTAGTTGCAGGAAGCTGACGGGTGTGAACCACAGCGCCAGCGCGGTCAGCAGCTTGACGTCTCCGCCGCCCATCTGACCTGCCGCGAAAAGCGCGCAGGCGAACGCGAAAGTGCCGCCCGCCAATGCCAGCTGAAAGCCGATGTCGAGCCAGCCGAAGCCCATCGCCAGCCACCACATGGGGGCAGCCAGCGCGATCGCGGCGTTAAGCCAGTTATCTATCTCGCGGCGGCGCAAGTCCGTGAAGGCGGCGGTCAGCAGGGCGGTTGCCAATGCCGCCAGCAGTGCGTACGAAAATAAGCCGCCCGACATGCGTTTGTCCCCCCTGAACGGGGCTTCGCTCTACAGTGTATCGCTTACCAAACAGTAACCAATGGCCAAGCAGTAACCAGCCGGCTGAGCACGGAATTAGCCAAGTGACACTTCCCGTCTTCAGCCAGCCGCGCCTTGCCGTGCGCCGGCAGATCCCCGCCGGTGCGCGGGAGGAGACCTGGCATGCGCCCGGCGGGTACGGCGTGCGGCGGATCGACTTGCCGGCGCCCGGCGATGCGCGGCGCGGCTCGCTGCTGTTCATGCCGGGGCGCGGCGATGCTTATGAAAAATGGCTGGAAACGTTTGACGAATGGCATGACGAAGGCTGGTGGGTCACGGCCGCCGATTGGCGCGGGCAGGCCTATAGCGGCCGGCTCGGACGCGATGCCCTGACCGGGCACATCGATGATTTCGCCACCTGGGCCAACGACTATGCCGCGCTCTGGGCCGACTGCGCGGCACGGACCTCGGGCCCGCACGTAGCCGTGGCGCATTCGATGGGCGGGCACATCGCGCTGCGCGCGGTGGCGCAAGGCAAAGTGCGACCCGACGCGCTGGTGCTTTCGGCACCGATGCTTGGTCTTCACCCGTCCTGGTTGCCGAGCGGCTTGCTCCATCGCGTGGCCAGGGCCATCGCCAGGCGCGGCGATCCGCGTCGCCCGGCCTGGAAAGGAAGCGAAAAGCCCGCGCTCGTTCCGCACGCCCGCAACCTGCTGCTGACGCATGACCAGTCACGCTACGAAGATGAGGAGTGGTGGCGCCGCCAACGCCCGGCGATCCGGATGGGCCCGGCGAGCTGGGGCTGGATAGAGCGCGCGCTGGCCTCGATCCGGCTGCTGGAAGAGCCGGGACTGCTCGAAGCCGTCGATATGCCGGTGCTGCTGCTGGCGACGCGGGCCGACGGCCTCGTCTCCTGGCCGGCGATCCGCCGCGCCGCCGCGCGCCTGCCCAAGGGGGAGCTCGTTGTCTTCGGCAAGGAATGCCGCCACGAGATCCTGCGCGAGGCCGATCCCGTGCGTGATCGGGCGATGGACTCCATCAGGGAGTTCCTGAATCGCGTGGCACCGGCTAGGGGCTGACCGCGATGGAGCAGCGGTATGACATCGTCGTGGTCGGCGCCGGGATGGCGGGCGCTTCGCTTGGCGCCGCGCTGGGAGGACGGGCGCGGATCCTAGTGATCGAAGCGGAGGACCGCCCCGGCTACCACAGCACCGGCCGCTCCGCCGCGTTCTGGACGGAGAGCTACGGCGGGCCAGGCGTGCAGCCCTTGACCACGGCCTCCGGTCCGATGCTGCGCGAACTCGGCGTGCTGGCACCGCGCGCGGCTCTGACCCTTGGGCGCGAGGGACAGGAGGCCGATGTCGCGGATTTCGCCGCGCGATATCGCGATATCGGGGTGGAGGTCGAACTGCTCGACCGGGCGGGGATCGAGCGGCACGTGCCGCGCTTGCGGCCAGGCTGGAGCTGCGGCGCGCTGGAGCCGAGCTGCTGCGACATCGACGTGGCGGGCCTGCACCAGCATTATCTGGCGCAGGGGCGGCGGACCGGTGTCGACCTGTGGTGCCGTGCCGCGCTGGCCGGGGCCCAACGGATCCCAGCGGGCTGGATGCTGGCACTATCCGACGGGCGCCGTGTCGAATGCGGGATCCTCGTCAATGCGGCCGGAGCCTGGGCCGACGCGGTGGCGCGCATCGCCGGCGTTCGCCCGATCGGCATTACGCCCTACCGCCGCACCGTGGTCCAGCTCGCCGTCTCCGCCGCCGTGCCCGCCGACCTGCCGCTGGTGCTCGACATATCCGAAAGCTTCTACTTCAAGCCGGAGAGCGGCCGTCTCTGGCTGAGCCCGCACGACGAGACGCCGAGCGCGGCCTGCGATGCCGCAGCCGAGGAGATCGACATCGCCATCGCCATCGACCGCTTCGAGCACGTGGTCGACTGGCGGATCGAGCGCCTGGAGCACCGCTGGGCGGGCCTCAGGTCATTCACGCCCGACCGGCTGCCGGTCTACGGCTTCGCGCCCCAGGATGCGGCGTTCTTCTGGTTCGCGGGGCAAGGCGGCTTCGGCATCCAGACCGCTCCCGCCGCCGCCGACCTTGCCGCGCGCCTGCTGTTGGCCGAACCGGGCGGCGCGGTCGATCCGCAGCCGTATTCGCCGTCGCGCTTTTCCTGAGGACGGTGGGCGGGGCGGCTATCGTGGTCATTGGTACACGCGGTCGGCCAAGGCGTTCGGTGCCACTTCGCGATGACGAGGGGAGGGAAGAAGAGTCGCGATCAGCGCTATTTCCCCGCCGCAAGCGCCGCGTCGCTGGCGAGTTTGTCGACCCGCTCGTTCTCGATGTGGCCGTTGTGGCCGCGCACCCATTGCCAATGCACCTTGTGGCGCAGTTCGGCCTCGATCAGATCATGCCATAGGTCGGCGTTGCGCACGGGTTGCTTGCTGGCGTTGATCCAGCCTTTCTTCTTCCAGCCGTGGACCCACTTGGTGATCCCGTCGATCACATAGCGGCTATCGGTGTGGAGCGTGACTTCGCATGGTTCGGTCAGGGCATTGAGCGCCTTGATGACGGCAGTCATCTCCATGCGGTTGTTGGTCGTCTCGGGATCGCCGCCCGACAGTTCCTTTTCGTGCGGTCCCATGCGCAGCAGCGCGCCCCAGCCGCCGGGGCCGGGGTTGCCCTTGCACGCACCATCGGTGAATACGTCGACTTTTTTCATGCCGGGAAGATACCTGCGTTGGCCCGATCGGCATAGAACTCCAGCCGGCGTGCGAAGGCCATCGGGTCCTTGGGCGTGACCAGGGCATCGTCCGGCGTGTTCAGCCAGTCGTAGGCACGGGTGGCGAGGAAGCGCATGGCCGCGCCCCGCGCGAGCAGGGGCAGGGCGGCGCGTTCCGCCGGGGCGAGCGGACGCACGCCTTCGTATCCCTCGATCAGCGCGGCGGAGAGTGCCGGCATGAAGCGCGTGCCATCGGCGCTGAAGCACCAGGCGGCATGCGTCACGGCGACATCGTAGGCGGTGATGTCGGTGCAGGCGAAGTAGAAGTCGATAAGGCCGGTGACTTTGTCGCCCAGCATCAGCACGTTGTCCGGGAACAGGTCGGCATGGATAACGCCGCGCGGCAGGTCGGCGGGCCAGCGCGCGGCAAGCACCGCCAGTTCGCGATCGACGATCCGCGCCAGTTCCGGGTGGATCGATTCGAGCCCCTCGCGCCCGCAATCGCCGAGCAGTTGCCGCCACGCGGCGGGGCCCATCGAGTTGGCGCGCTCGCTGCCGAAATCGGCGGCGGCAAGATGGACCTGCGCCAAGGCCGCACCCACCGCGCGGGCCTGCGCGGGAGTGGGGTCGGAGACGGAAACCCCCGGAAGGAACTCGATCAGCGCCAGCGCCTTTCCCTGGTGAAAGCGATGGCTGGCCCCTTCACGGTCATGCATGGTGCGTGGAACCGGGCAGTCGCGCGCGGCGAGATGGTCGAGCAGGTCGAGGAAGAACGGCAGGTCCGCGGTATCGGTCCGGCTTTCGTACACGGTGAGGATGAAGCGCCGGGCGGGGCCTTGCGCGCGCTGGGTTTCGATCAGCCAGTTGCTGTTGGAGACGCCTTCCGCGATCCCCTTGGCTGAAACCAGGGTGCCGACGTCGAAGGCCGTCATGATCGCGGCCATCTCTTCCGCGCCGAGCCGGGTATAGACCGCCATGTTCCGCCGGCCTTCAGCGCACCAGCTGGCGCGGCAGCTTGAAGGTAATGCGTTCCTTGGCCGTCACCACTTCCTCGGCGGCGACCACGCGCAGCGCCTTCAGCCGGTCCACGACTTCGTTGACCAGTTCCTCGGGCGCGGAGGCGCCGGCGGTGACGCCCACGGTCTCCACGCCCGCAAGCCAGGCCGGGTCGATCTCGGCGGCGCGCTGTATCAACTGCGCGCGCACTCCGCTGCGTTCCGCCACTTCGACGAGGCGCAGCGAGTTGGAACTGTTGGGCGCGCCGATCACCAGCATCAGCTGGCACAGCGGCGCGATCTGCTTGACGGCGGCCTGGCGGTTGGACGTGGCGTAGCAGATGTCTTCCGCCTTGGGCGCGACGACCTGCGGATAGCGCGCCTTGATCGCCTCGATGATCGCGGCGGTGTCGTCGACCGAAAGCGTCGTCTGCGAGAGATAGGAAAGTTCGGTTCCGGCCGCGAAGGGCAGGGCGGCCACGTCCTCGACCGTTTCGACCAATGTCATCGTTCCCTCGGGAACCTGGCCGAAGGTGCCGATCACTTCCGGGTGTCCGGCATGGCCGATGAACAGGATATGCCGGCTCGCCTCGATCTGGCGCTCGGCCTGGCGATGGACCTTGCTGACCAGCGGGCAAGTCGCGTCGAGCCAGTCGAGCCCGCGCGCGGTCGCTTCGGTTGGCACCGACTTGGGCACGCCGTGGGCGCTGAAGATCACTGGAACCCCATCGGGAACGTCGCTGATGTCTTCCACGAAGACCGCGCCCTTGGCCTTGAGCGAGTCCACCACGAACTTGTTGTGGACGATCTCGTGGCGGACGTAGACCGGCGGCCCATAGATCTCGAGCGCGCGTTCGACGATCTCGATGGCGCGATCGACGCCGGCGCAAAACCCCCTGGGAGCGGCGATCAGGAGGCGTAGCGGCGGCGCGGACGTGGTTGACGAAGTCGACGGCGTCGGGGACGGAAAGGGCGCGTTCATGAACCGCCCTCTAGCGCTTTGCCGCTTGCATCGCTAGGGCAAGCGCACGCCATTCGAGGATGTCATGATGAATGCACGCCGCCTGACTGCCACTGTTCTTTGCTCCGCCGCCGCGCTGGCCGCGCTTGGCGGGTGCAAGACCAAGGGAGACATCGTGGTCGACGAAGGCGTGGGCATCACGGCCGTCCGCAGCAAGTGCCCCGCGGTCGGAATTCCCGACTATACCGGCGACGTTACGCTGTTCCGTGCGCCCGGCGACAAGACCGCCCCCAATATCGACATGGTCGCGGCGATGACCGATGTGCGCACGCAGTGCAACGAGAACGCCGGCGACAAGGTCGTCGCGCAGGTCTCCTTCCAGGTGCTGGGCCGGCGCAACGACACCGGCGGCGCGCGCCAGGTGACACTGCCGTATTTCGTGACGGTGCTCCAGGGCGGCACGGCCGTGCTCAGCAAGCGCGTCGGCACCGTCACGCTCAACTTCGCCGATGGCCAGGACCGCGCGCAGGCGAGCGGCGCCGCTTCCGCCTATATCGACAGCGCGGCGGCGACCCTGCCGGCGGACATCCGCGAACGCATCACCCGCAAGCGCAAGGCTGGGGATACCGATGCCGCGCTCGATCCGCTTGCCGATCCGCAAGTCAAGGCCGCCGTGGCGCGCGCCTCGTTCGAAGTGCTCGTCGGATTCCAGCTCGACGACAGCCAGCTTGCTTACAACGCAACCCGCTGAGGCTGCTTATACCGGGTCTTTTGAAATGAGGCTCGTCTTCTTCCTTCGCCATTTTCTTCCTCCGTCAATTGCGAGGCGGCGAAGCCGCCGAAGCAATCCAGGGCGGCGCCATCCGCGCTGGATTGCCGCGCCGCCGCGGGCAGCTCGCAGTGACGAAGGGAAACAAGAGTTCCGATCAATGAGACTTGGTATTCCCCTTCGCTGACGCCTGTGCGCCATCGATCGCCTGCCGGGCGGCGGCGGCAATGGTCTTGCGATCGGTGCGCTCGCTGTCGGCGAGTGGCGGCAGAAAGGTGATGACAAGCCTGATCGGCCGCCGTCGCGCAAGGATGCGCAGGGCGTTGTCGAGCCCTGGCTCCTCGTCGACCCAGGCGATTTCGCGGGTCTCGTCTCCGTAGTCGAGCAGGACCGGCTGGACCGGAATGTGATCGGCATCGGCATCGAGCGCGGAAAGCAGCGAGGACTTGAACGGGAGCAGCGCGGCACCGCTGGAGGTCGTACCTTCCGGAAAGATCGTCAGGGCACCCGTTTCACGCAGCGCGGCGCGGACTTGCTCGACTTGAGTGGCGATGCTGCGGCGATCGTGGCGAGCGATGAAGACCGTGTCGTTGAGACCGCACAGCCAGCGCAGCGGTCCGATCGCGGCAAGGCCGTCATGCGCCACGAAGGCGCAGCCGGTAGTGCCGGCGAGAGCGGGAATATCCAGCCAGCTCACATGGTTGGCAAGGAAGAAGGCGCGGTGCGCGGGGCGTTCGCCGACTGTGCGGATGCGGACGCCGGCAATGGCCGCCAGTGCACGCAGGAACCAGCGCGGGACCGGATTGCGCGCGGTGAGCGGCGCGAGCAGGTAGTGGAGCGGCACGCAGATCGCCAGCGCCGCAAGCATCGATGCGATGCGCGCGACCACGATCGGCCAGCCCAATGGCGCGACGTTCCGGCCCCGAGGATGGCCCCGGGTGGACGCCGTCTCGCTCATTTGCGGGTGCTGGAGGTCTCGCCGTCCTCACGCCCGAACTTGACCCCGAACAACTCCATGCGATGGTCGACTAGGCGAAAGCCGAGACGTTCCGCGATCTGGCGTTGGAGCGCTTCGAGTTCGGGATCGACGAACTCGATGACCGTGCCGGTCTCGACATCGATCATGTGATCGTGATGCGCTTCGGGCGCGGCCTCGTAGCGGGCGCGGCCATCGCCGAAATCGTGCCGGTCAAGGATGCCGGCTTCCTCGAACAGGCGAACGGTGCGGTACACCGTGGCGATCGAGATGCCGGGATCGATGGCGGTCGCGCGTTCGTGAAGTTTCTCCACGTCAGGGTGATCCGTGCTGTCCGAAAGCACCTGGGCGATGACTCGGCGCTGGTCCGTGATGCGCAGGCCACGCTCGGCGCAAAGGGCTTCGATGTCGATGGGCTGGTGCACGTTTTGACCTGTATGATGAAGAAGGCGCACCGGCCATGTTAGGCCGGTGCGCCTGCAATCTCAACCACCATGGCCCGATGCCAAATCGAAACTCGTGTTCCCTTTCCCTCCGTCGTCTCGCAGCGAGGAAGGGAGAAGCGGAGCCTTACTTCAAGAGATTTGGTATTATGGGGACGCGTGGAAGATAAACGTCTGCGCAGGCAAGAAACGCCATGCGGAAATTCCGCGTGCGATCCTTCCCTGCGCATTACCAGCACGGTTCACCGCAATCAGGCGGCAACAGTCTTGGGCTTGCGTCCGCGACGGGCGTTGGGCTTGCGGCCCAGGCCGATTTTCTTGGCCAGTTCCCGGCGCTTCTCCGCATAGTTGGGCGCGACCATCGGGTAGTCGGCAGGCAAGTTCCAGCGCGCGCGATACTCTTCGGGCGTCATGTTGTAGTGAGTCATGAGGTGACGCTTGAGCATCTTGAGCTTCTTGCCGTCCTCAAGGCACACGATGTAGTCGGGCTTTACCGAAGAACGAACCGAGACCGCCGGTTCCGGCTTTTCTTCTACCACGATCGGGGCGCCACCAAGTCCGGCGAGGGCGCCGTACACGTTGGTGATGAGCGTGGGGAGGTCATCCACGGTGACGCTGTTGTTGCTCACGTGTGCGGCAACAATGTCCGAGGTCAGCGTGATGAGGGTCTCGTTCGTATCGGTTTGGATAGTTTCCATTTTATTTTCCTTTTGTGCGACCAATAGTGCGGTTTGTAGGCCATTTTGGAGCCGACAGCGGTGTCCATAGGACGATTTCGTTCCCAAGTGCAAGTTCAATTGAAGGTCGCACACAAATTCTGTCGATATTTTTCAAGTTGCACCCCAAATGGGGTATTATGTGTTGCGCGATCCGGTGACGTCGCAAGCAAATGTAATGGCATCGATTCGTTTACCACCTGGAGTGCGGTAGTAATCGCGGCGTTCGCCGATCGAATAGAAGCCGAAACGCCTATAGAGCGACTCGGCCGGATTGCCTCTTCTCATTTCGAGCAAAAGGCGTCTAGCGCCGCGCTCGATCGCCGCAAGGCGAAGCTGGCCCAATATGGTGCTGCCAAGGCCTCTTCCCCGAAATTGGGGGGTGACGCCAAGCAACAGAAGTTCCTCTTCCTCGAAACCGGTGCGTGACAACGAAAAGCCCGCGGCCGCTTCTTCTTCGAGCGGCGGCCTGCCTTCGCTGCCGACAAGATAATAGTGGCAGTTGCCAAGTTTGAGCGCATCTTCGACTTGCCGCCGGTTCCAAGCTTCGCCGAAAGCGGGGTCGAAAGCGGTCGACATGACCGTCATGATCCGGTCGACATCTTCGATCATGCGCAAGGCGTCGTCGGAATGCCGGCGAGCGGGCGGGCGTCGGGTGCGCGCCCGTAGAGCGGACGGACATCGCAAACCAGGGCCGCCGACGGCAGCAGGGCAAAAGCGCGAGCGTCCGGCCAGGCGGCCATCGCCAGGCCGTGTCCGCGCGCGGCGACGAGGGCTTCCGCCTGGCTGCCGGCGACGATGCGTTCATCGGATTGCGCGACTGCGACTTCGGGCCGCAGCGAGGCGAGAACGCGCGCGGTGCCGCCCTGCGCGTCGAAGCCCTCGACGAACCACTCGCCGTGTCCGCCGGTCGTCGCTACCGCGACCGGGACCGCGCCATGGGCTTCCCGGGCGATCGCCGCGACCAGGGCGAGGCTGGAATAGCCGATCAACTCCGCGCCCCAGGCGAGCGCGAGCGCGCGTGCGGCGGCCAGCCCCACCCTGACCCCGGTGAAACTGCCTGGACCAAGCGAAACGGCGATGCGTGCCGCGCGCCCGCGCAGCGGCAGCGCCGCGATCATCGGCACCAGCGCTTCCGCATGGCCGCGCCCGAGCAAGCGCGATTCTCCGGCGATCAATTCGCCCTGCGCGAACAGCGCGACCGAGCATGCGTCGGTCGCGGAATCGATCACGAGCGTGCGGTCCTGGTGCTTGCCCATCTCTTGCGGAATTGCTGCTGTTGCTAAGGGCTCGGCCGCCACGAACTGCTCCGGGCTGCTCGCCAAGGCGTCAGGCGGCCCGGACTTCGGTCACTTCCGGAACGTAGTGCTTGAGCAGGCTCTCGATCCCTTGCTTGAGCGTGGCGCTCGAGGAGGGGCAGCCCGAGCAGGCGCCCTGCATGGTGAGATAGACCACGCCCTCGCGAAAGCCGCGATAAATGATGTCGCCCCCGTCGTTGGCGACGGCGGGGCGCACCCGGGTTTCGATAAGGTCACGGATCTGCGTGATGATATCGGCATCGGCGGGATCATCGCCATTGTCCTCGTCCTCCTCGGCGGGCACGGCGATCCCGCTGGCATCGCCGCCCGCGAACAGCGGGGCTTCGGAAACGAAATGGTCGAGCAGGATCGAGACGACCTGCGGCTTGAGGCCATGCCATTCGGCGCCGGGCGCCGCGGTCACCGATATGAATTCCCGGCCGAAGAACACGCCGACGACATCGCCGAGACCGAACAGCGCTTCCGCAAGCGGAGAGGCGCCGGCATCCTCGTGCGAAGTGAATTCCCGCGTGCCGGCCGCCATGACCTGTCGGCCTGGCAGGAACTTGAGCGTGGCGGGGTTGGGCGTGGCTTCGGTTTCAATGAACATGATGGTCTCGATTTAGGTGAAGCGAACCCAGGGTCAAGTGCTGGAACCGTTCGCGAAGGGCTATCGCATATACACCCAACTCATCTTTTATTGTTACCCTCGTGTTTCAGGGATCATTCCGCCATCCAGTGCGATGGCTTGAGCGTAGAATGGAGTCTCGACCAAGTCAGCACGACGAGCTTGGAGAGAGAAGTTCCATATGCGATTGCCCTGCCGAGGGCGGCCTCTATTCACTGGTCCTTAAGGCACTAGCACCCTATAGCTTGCGCGATGATGACCTTTCCGCGCGCTGCTCGCTCGCTCGCTTGCCTGCTTCTTCTCGCTCAGGCGCCGGCTCTGCCCGTCCTAGCGCAGGAACCGGCCACTCCCGCCCCCTTGCTGGCCGATACGCAGGAACCGTGGCTGTACCGCAACAGTGACATCCCGCACGACAAGGAGTGGCACTTCGGCGAACTGCCGAATGGATTGCGCTATGCTGTGCGCAAGAACGGCGTGCCGCCCGGCCAGGTCTCGATCCGCATCCGCGTCGATGCCGGCTCGCTCTACGAGACCGAAGCGGAGCGCGGTTATGCGCACCTGCTGGAGCATATGCTGTTCCGTCAGTCGAAATACCTGGCGGAGGGTTCCGCGATCGCGGCGTTCCAACGCCTGGGGGCCACTTTCGGCAGCGATACCAATGCGGTGACATCGACCACTGAAACGGTTTTCAAGCTCGATCTCCCCAATGCGACGCCGGCCTCGCTGGACGAGATGTTCAAGCTGCTTTCCGGAATGGTCACGGCGCCGGCACTTTCCGCTTCGAACCTCAAATCGGACGTGCCGATCGTGCTGGCCGAGATGCGCGAGCGCGGCGGGGCTTCGAAGCGCGTGCAGGATGCGATGCAGCAGGTGCTCTATGCCGGCCAGCCGCTGGCCGAACGCGAACCGATCGGCACGGTGTTCTCGCTCACGTCGGCCACGCCGGAATCGGTACGGGCGTTTTACGCGCGCTGGTACAGGCCTGACAACGTGGCGGTGATCGTTGCCGGTGACGTCGATCCGGCCATGCTCGAATTCTACGTGCGCAAATGGTTCGGCGATTGGTCCGCATCGGGACCCAAGGCTCCCGTGCCCAGCTTCGGCGATCCCGTCGCGCCCAAGCACGCGGATCCCAAAAATCCCGTTGGCGAAACCCGTGTACTGGTGGAATCGGACCTGCCACCCTCGCTGATGTACGCCATCCTGCGGCCCTGGCGGCAGGTCAATGACACGATCGTCTACAACCAGGGCCTGATGACCGACTCGATCGCCCAGGCCATCATCAACCGCCGACTGGAAACAAAGGCGCGGGCCGGTGGCAGCTACTTGTCGGCGTCGGTCAACCAGGACGATGTCTCGCGCTCCGCCGATGCCACGTTCGTTTCCGTCACTCCGCTTGGCGAGGATTGGCAGGCGGCGCTGCGCGATGTGCGCGCGGTGATCGCCGATGCCCTGAGCCGGCCCCCCACGCAGCAGGAGATCGATCGCGAGGTGGCCGAACTCGATGTCGCTTTCCAGGTCCCGGTCGAACAGCAGCGCATCCTGCCCGGCGCCAAGCTGGCTGATGATCTCGTGAATGCACTGGACATTCGCGAAACGGTTGCCGCGCCCGACGACGTGCTGCGCATATTCCGTAGTTCCAAGTCGCTGTTCACGCCTAAAAAGGTGCTCGAACACACGCGCCAGCTGTTCACCGGCACGGTCACGCGCGCACTGTTCACCGTCCAGAAACCAGGCCAGGTGAGCGACAAGGCGCTGCACGAGGCACTGCTTGAACCGGTCAAGCCAGATCAGAGCATTCGCCTGGCCGCCGAAGCGGCGCCGGTCTCGTTCGAAAAGCTGCCCGCGATCGGCGCGCCGGAAAAGCCGGTCGCGGAATTGCCGACGGGCCTGCTCGATATCGAGCAGCTGGCTTTCGCGAACGGCGTCAAGGTCCTGCTCTGGCCGGTCACCGAGGAGCCTGGCCGGGTCATGGTCAAGGTCCGTTTCGGCGGCGGCTATCGTTCGATCAACCCGAAGGATGCGCCTTATATCACGCTGGGCCAGTACGCGCTGGTGGGCTCGGGCCTGGCGACGCTGGGCCAGGAGGAGCTGGACCGCATCGCGACCGGGCGCAAGATGGGCTTCGACTTCGACGTGCAGGACGCCAGTTTCGAGCTTTCCGCCGAAACGCGCCCGCAGGATCTTGCCGATCAGCTCTATCTCTTCGCCGCCAAGCTGGACTTGCCCATGTGGGATGTGAACCCGTTCCTGCGGGCCAAGGCGGCTGCGAAGATCCAGTACGATACTTACGCCACCTCGCCGCAGGGCGTACTTGAACGCGACTTGCAGTTCTACCAGCGCGGAGAAGATCCGCGCTTCGCGACCCCGACGCCGGCCGCGATCGAGACGACCACCGCGGAGGGATTCAAGCAGGTCTGGAGCAATGCGCTGTCGCAGGGGCCCGTGGAAGTGCAGATCTTCGGCGATTTCGACAAGGCCGCCGCGATCGCCGCACTGGAAAAGACCTTCGGCGCGCTCAAGTCACGCACGCCCGCGATTTCCCCGGCCCAGGAGGCGGCAACGCCGGTGCCGCATCCTTCGGATACGCCGATCGTGCTGGTCCATCATGGCGATCCGGACCAGGCGGCAGCCGTGATTTCCTGGCCGACAGGCGGCGGCTCCATGGGGATCCGCGAATCGCGCCAACTGGAGATACTCACGCAGCTGTTCACCAATCGGCTGCTGGACGCCGTGCGTGAGAAGCTGGGCGTCTCTTATGCGCCCTATGTCTTCTCGAGCTGGCCGGTGGACATGCAGGCGGGCGGTTCGATCACGGCGATGGCGCAGCTCGATCCCAAGTCGGTGCCGGTGTTCTTCCACACCGCCGACGAGATCGCGCAGGACCTGATCGCCAATCCGCCGACCGCCGACGAACTCGAACGCGTTACCGAGCCGCTGCGCCAGCAGGTGACCCGCGCGGCTTCGAGCACATCGTTCTTCATGAGCCAGCTCGAAGGGGCGACCAGCGATCCCTTGCGGATCGGCACGGTGCGCACGGTGCTCGATGACTACACCATCACGACGCCGCAGAAGATGCAGGAGCTCGCCGCGCGCTATCTGGGCAAGGACAGTTCCTGGCGGCTGGAAGTAATGCCGGAGGAGAGCAAGACCAGCGTCGCCACGCGGTGACCGCCCGGCCCCGGGGATCAGGCGCCTGATTCAGCGACAGAACTCCGCCCCGTCAGCCTCAAGGTGGAGGTGATTCGCGTGCGCCGCGTTGTAGTCCGGGCCAAGCGTGGTGCCGAAACGCTTGCAGGCGCTGGCGTGGACCACGCGCAGGAAGCGGCGTTCGGCGGGGGTGCCGCCGTTCCAGTCGTCAAGCACGGTCACGCGGTGGCCGTTTTCCAGCACGAAGGCGGAAACATCGATGGCGTTGGCGGTGGCATGGCCGGAGCGGCGGTTGCTGCCCGCGACGTTGCGGCAGCTGTAACTGCCGAACGTCTCGATTCGCACCACCCGGCTGCCCAGGATCTGTTCGGCGGCGCGGTCCGCCCCGAAGCGGGCCCAGGCGGCGAAAGTCGTCGCCATGTTGCAGGTCACCGGGCCAAGGTTGGTCAGGCCGAGCGAAGTCGAATCGCTTCGCAGGCCGGATAGCTTCACGGTCGCCACGTTCGAGCAGCCGGTGCCGAAATACTGGTCGGCCAGCGGCATGAAAGTCGCCTTTTGCGCGCCGAGTTCGGAGAGGCATTGCCGGTATTCGGGGCGAGGATTGAAAGTACCTGTCGACTGGCGCACGGTTTGCCGGCGGGGGGCCTGGGCCTGCGGGATGTCGATGCAGGCGCTCAAGGCTGATACCAGAGGCAGGACGAGCAGAAATCTGCGCATGACGGTCAGTTATGCCGTAAATGGTTAACAAGGCCTTTCGGCTATTCCTTAATCCGGTCCAATTCCGGTCAGTTGAGCGCGCGGGCCGGCAGGGCATGCCGGGATGCATCGGGCGCAAACGGATTGACAAACGCGCGCATGGTTCTAGACGCGGCGCCGGGCCACGCGGTCCCAACGCCGCGCGTGCTCTCTGCAAGGAGAGTCTTAAATGACTGACATCACGATACCGGCGCGCAAGCCTGCGCGTCCGCATTTCTCTTCCGGTCCCTGCGCCAAGCCGCCCGGATACTCCCCCGACAAGCTCGCCACCGAATCGCTGGGCCGCTCGCACCGTGCCAAGATCGGCAAGTCGCGCCTCCAGTACTGCATCGACCTGATGCGCGAAGTGCTCGGGCTGCCCGAGACGCACCGCATCGGCATCGTGCCCGGATCGGACACTGGCGCGTTCGAGATGGCGATGTGGACCATGCTGGGGCAGCGCGGCGTGACGACGCTGGCCTGGGAAAGCTTCGGAGAAGGTTGGGTCACCGATGCCGTCAAGCAGCTCAAGCTCGATCCCACGGTCCTGCGCGCCGACTACGGCCAGCTGCCGGACCTGAGCCGGGTCGACTGGTCGAACGACGTGCTCTTCACCTGGAACGGCACCACGTCGGGCGTGCGCGTCCCCGATGGCGACTGGATCGCCGACGACCGCGAGGGCCTGTCCTTCGCCGACGCCACCAGCGCCGTGTTCGCTTACGACATTCCGTGGGACAAGATCGATGTCGCCACGTTCTCCTGGCAGAAAGTGCTGGGCGGCGAAGGCGGCCACGGCGTGCTGATCCTCGGTCCCCGCGCGGTCGAGCGCCTGGAAGGCTACACTCCGTCCTGGCCGCTGCCCAAGGTCTTCCGCCTCGTTTCCAAGGGCAAGCTGGCCGAAGGCGTGTTCAAGGGCGAGACCATCAACACGCCTTCGATGCTCGCCGTCGAAGACGCGATCTTCGCGCTCGAATGGGCCAGGTCGCTCGGCGGCCTCGAAGGCTTGCGGGCGCGCTGCGACGCCAATGCCGCCGCGCTCGACAGGATCGTGAGCGAGCGTGACTGGCTCGGCCATCTCGCCACCGATCCGGCCAGCCGTTCGAAGACCTCGGTCTGCCTCACTGTCGAGGGCGCCGATGCCGACTTCATCAAGAAGTTCGCCGCCGTGCTCGAAAAGCAGGATGCGGCCTATGATATCGCCGGCTACCGCGACGCCCCGGCGGGTCTGCGCATCTGGTGCGGCGCCACTGTCGAGACGGCCGACATCGAGGCGCTCGGACCCTGGCTCGACTACGCCTGGGCCGTGACCAAGGCTTCCTGAGGCCCGCTCGCCCCGAGCTTGTCGAAGGGCACCGTGCTACCTCCGCCGAACGGACTTCGACAAGCCCAGGGCGCGCGGACGCGTTATGAGAGAATTGACATGACCACCAAACCCAAAGTCCTCATTTCCGACAAGATGGATCCCAACGCCGCCACGATCTTCCGCATCCGCGGCTGCGAAGTGGACGAGATCACCGGCCTCAAGCCGGAAGAACTCAAGGCGATCATCGGCAAGTACGATGGCCTCGCCATCCGTTCGTCGACCAAGGTGACAAAGGACATCCTTGACGCCGCGACCAATCTCAAGGTCGTCGGCCGCGCCGGCATCGGCGTCGACAACGTCGATATCCCGGCCGCTTCGGCCAAGGGCGTGGTCGTGATGAACACGCCGTTCGGCAATTCGATCACGACTGCCGAGCATGCGATCGCCCTGATGTTCGCGCTTGCCCGCCAGCTCCCCGAAGCCGACGCATCGACGCAGGCCGGCAAGTGGGAAAAGAACCGCTTCATGGGCGTCGAGGTGACCGGCAAGACGCTGGGCCTGATCGGCGCGGGCAATATCGGCTCGATCGTCGCCAGCCGCGCGCTGGGCCTTCGGATGAAAGTCGTCGCCTATGACCCGTTCCTCACGCCAGAGCGCGCGGTGGAGATGGGCGTGGAGAAGGCGGATCTCGACACTTTGCTGGAGAAGGCCGATTTCATCACGCTGCACACGCCGCTGACCGACCAGACCCGCAATATCCTGAGCCGGGAGAACCTGGCCAAGACCAAGCAGGGCGTGCGCATCGTCAACTGCGCGCGCGGCGGCCTGGTCGATGAGGCAGCGCTGAAGGACATGCTCGATTCCGGCCATGTCGCCGGCGCGGCGCTCGATGTGTTCCAGACCGAGCCGGCGAAGGAATCGCCGCTGTTCGGCACGCCGAACTTCATCTGCACCCCGCACCTGGGCGCTTCCACCACCGAGGCGCAAGTCAACGTGGCGCTACAGGTGGCCGAGCAGATGGCCGACTATCTCGTCACCGGCGGTGTCATCAACGCGCTCAACGTGCCGTCGCTCTCGGCCGAGGAAGCCCCCAAGCTCAAGCCCTACATGAAGCTGGCGGAGCAGCTTGGCTCGATGGTGGGCCAGCTCACGCGCGATTCGGTTCCACGCATCTCGATCCACACCGAGGGCGCGGCGGCCGAGCTCAACATGAAACCGATCGTCGCCGCGGTGCTGGCCGGATTCCTGCGCGTGCAGTCGGACACCGTGAACATGGTCAACGCCCCCTATCTGGCCAAGGAACGCGGCCTTGAAGTGCGCGAGGTCAAGACCGAGCGCGAGGGCGACTATCACACGCTGGTCCGCGTCTCGGTGAAGACCGAGGCGGGAGAGCGTTCGGTCGCCGGCACGCTGTTCAACAACGTGGAGCCACGCCTGGTCGAGATGTTCGGCATCAAGGTGGAAGCCGAGCTTGCCGGCTACATGATGTATATCGTCAACGAGGACGCCCCGGGCTTCATCGGCCGCATCGGCACCCTGCTGGGCGAGAACCAGATCAACATCGGCACTTTCAACCTCGGCCGCCGCAATGCCGGCGGTGAGGCGGTGCTGTTGCTCTCGGTCGACAGCCCGGTGCCCGATGCCGTGCTCAAGCAGGCCTGCGAACTGCCGGGCGTGAAGATGGTGAAGGCGCTGGCGTTCTGATGAGAGATCACCCGTCGTCCCGGTGTTCCCCGGGACGACGGGGCCATATCCTCACGTCCGCCGCGGTTTCTTCGCTCGCACCAGGACACCGCCCTTGAACAGCGCCAGCACGCGGCCCTGGACGGGTTGCTTGTCGAAAGGGGTATTGCCCGCGCTGGCGGCCATCTTGTCCGAATCGACGATCCATGGCCGCTCCGGGTCGATCACCGCGATGTCGGCCTCGGTGCCCACGGCCAGGCGGCCGGCATTGACACCGAGCAGCCTGGCGGGATTGGCGGCCAGCAGGTCGAAAGCGCGGCCTATCGGGATCACGCCGTCGCGCACCAGATTGAGGGTGAGCGGCAGCAGCGTTTCCGCGCCGGCCATGCCGGGCGCAGAATCGGCGAAGGGCAGGCGCTTGTCCTCCGGGCCGCGCGGATCGTGGCAAGAGGCGATGACGTCGATGGTGCCGTCGGCGATCGCGGCGATCACCGCCTTGCGATCCACCTCGCTCCGCAAGGGCGGGGAGAGGTGGGCGAATGTGCGAAACTCGGCCATGGCGAGGTCGGAAAGCATGAAATAGGCGGGCGAGACCCCCGCCGTCACCTTCAGCCCGCGATCCTTGGCCCGGCGCACCAGGTCGAGCCCGGCGGCGGTGGTGACCTTGCGGAAGTGGATCGCGGCGCCGGCCAGTTCGGCCAGGACGATGTCGCGGGCCAGGGCCAGCGCTTCCGCCTCTGCCGGGGCGTTCGGCAGGCCCAGGCGTGTCGCCATTTCGCCCGCAGTCGCCACCGCGTTGCCGACCAGCCCGGCATCCTCGGCATGGGCGATCACCACCAGGCCGAGCATGCCGGCATATTGCAGCAGCCGCAGCATCGTACCCGAATCGCCGATCCACCGTCGCCCGGTGGCGACGGCGCGGGCGCCGGCATCGCGCATGAGGGCGATCTCGGCCAGGGATCGGCCTTCCAGTTCCTTGGTCGCGGCGGCGAGCGGGTGGACCCAGAAGTCCGGCTTGCCCGACTGGGCGGCGAAGCGCACGCGTGCCGGCACGTCCAGCGGCGGGTTCTGATCGGGCATCAGCGCGGCGCGGGTCACGCCGCCGAAGTGGAACGCCGGCTTGTCGATCTCGAACACGCCGATGTCGACGAGGCCGGGGGTGACGAGCTTGCCGGCGGCGTCGTGTACCTCGTCGCCGGGCTGGGGGGAAACCCCGCCGCCCAGCGCGACGATGAACCCGCCCTCGCAGCGGATCGCGCCCGGAATGATGGTGCCGTCGGGCAGCAGCAGGCGTCCGCCGGTGACGGTGAGCGGTGCGTGCAGGCTCATGACCAGCCCTCCAGCTTGCGTGCCCTGCGCGTGAGCACGTCGAGGCAGGCCATGCGGATGGCGACGCCCATCTCCACTTGGGTGGTGATCTGCGAGCGGCCGACCAGATCGGCGACGTTGCTGTCGATCTCGACGCCGCGGTTCATCGGGCCCGGGTGCATGACGAGCGCGTCCGGCTCGGCCTTTTCCAGCCGATCGAGCGAGAGGCCGTAAAGGTGGCGGTATTCGCGCGGGGACGGAATGAACTGGCCCTGCATCCGCTCCATCTGCAGCCGCAGCATCATCACCACGTCCGCGCCTTTCAGCGCCGCGTCGAAATCGTGGAAGACCGCAACGTTCATCCGTTCGATATCGGCGGGCATCAGCGCCGGCGGCGCGCAGACGCGCACGTCGGCGCCCAGCGAGGTGAGGCACAGGATGTTGGAACGGGCGACGCGGCTGTGCAGGATGTCTCCGCAGATCGTCACCCGCAGGCCATTGAAGGCGCGCTTGGCGTGGCGGATCGTCAGCGCGTCGAGCAGAGCCTGGGTGGGATGCTCGTGCTGGCCGTCGCCGGCGTTGAGCACCGGGCAGTCCACCTTGCCGGCGATGAGCCGCACCGCGCCGGAACTGGCATGGCGGATGACGATGGCATCGGCGTGCATGGCGTTGAGCGTCATCGCCGTGTCGATCAGCGTTTCGCCCTTCTTCACGCTGGAGGTCGCCACCGCCATGTTGACGACGTCGGCGCCCAGGCGCTTGCCAGCGATCTCGAAGCTGAGCAGGGTTCGCGTCGAATTCTCGAAGAAGGCGTTGATGATGGTGAGGCCGGAAAGCACCTCGCGGTGCTTTTGCGCGTTCCGGTTGAGCTGGACCCACTGTTCCGCCTCGTCCAGCAGGAACCATATCTCGTGCGGGGCAAGTCCGGCGATGCTCACCAGGCCGCGGTGCGGGAAGGCCGCGGCGCCTTCCGGATAGGTATATTCTGGCGATGTCATTGAAGATGATGCCTTAGGCCCGCCGGCCCGCCGGCTCAAGCCAATTCGCCGGTCTTTCCCCGCTTCCCTTTCAAGCGCGCGCATGTGCGGGTAAGGACTTGCCGTGAAAGGCAGGTGAATCCATGAAATTCGCGAGCAAGGTCTGGAAGCTGCTGGTCGGTGTCAAGGATGCCCTGGCGCTCCTGTTCCTGGTCATGTTCTTCGGCCTCATCTATGCCGCGCTGTCGGCGCGGCCGGCGGCGGGCAGCGTGGAGAAGGGTGCTCTCCTGCTCGACCTGAACGGCGTGATCGTCGAGGAGAAGAGCAAGGTCGATCCCTTCGACCTGCTGCTTTCGGGCGAGGCGCCGACTCGCGAATTCCAGGCGCGCGATATCGAGCGCGCGCTGCGTCTGGCGGCGAAGGACGACCGCGTGAAAGTCGTGGTGCTCGATCTCTCGCGCTTCATGGGGGGCCGCTTCGTCCACTTGCGCGGGATCGGCGCGGCGATGGACGAGGTGCGCAAGGCCGGCAAGCCGGTGCTGACTTTCGCCAATGCCTATCTCGACGACGGGGTGCAGCTCGCGGCGCATTCCAGCGAGGCCTGGCTCGATCCCATGGGCGAGGCCCTGATTGCCGGACCAGGCGGAAACATGAACTATTACAAGGGGTTGATCGACCGTTTCAAGGTCAATGCCCATGTCTACCGCGTCGGCACGTACAAGAGCTACGTCGAGCCCTATCTGCGCTCGGACATGTCGCCGGAGGCGCGTCAGGCTTATGAGGACGTCTACGGCACGCTGTGGGAGGCCTGGAAGGCCGACGTCAGGAAAGCCCGGCCCAAGGCGCGGACCGACGAGCTGGCCGCGAACCCGGCAGGCATGATGAAGGCGGCCGGCGGCGATTTCGCCCAAGGCGCCAAGGCCGCCGGCATCGTCGACCGGCTTGGCGACAAGACCGAGTTCGAGCGACGGGTGGCCGAACTGGCGGGCAAGTCCGACGATGACGATCTGCCTTATGCGCATACGCGCCTCGCCACCTGGCTCGCCGCCAATCCCGAGAAGAAGCCGGGCGAGGCGATCGCGGTCGTCACCATTGCCGGCGATATCGTCGATGGCGATGCCGGCCCGGGACAGGCGGGCGGAGATCGCATCGCCGAACTGCTCGACGACAATATCGACGAGGATTTCAAGGCGCTCGTGGTCAGGATCGATTCGCCCGGTGGCTCGGCAACGGCGGCCGAACGCATCCGCCGCGCGATCCAGCGCTGGCGCGACGCCAAGATCCCCGTCGTCGTCTCGATGAGCAATCTTGCCGCCAGCGGTGGTTACTGGGTCTCCACCCCCGCGCAGAAGATCTACGCGGAGCCTGGCACCATCACCGGTTCGATCGGTGTCTTCGCGGTCATTCCCAGCTTCGAGAAGACCCTGGCCGATTTCGGCGTCACCAGCGACGGCGTGCGCACGACTCCGCTGTCCGGTCAACCGGACCTGCTCGGCGGGTTCACGCCCGAGCTGAACGAACTGCTGCAAGCCTCGGTCGAAAACGCCTACGGCAAGTTCCTGGCTATCGTGGCCAAGGCCCGGGGCCGCACGCCGCAGCAGATCGACGCCGTGGCGCAGGGCCGCGTCTGGCCGGGCGCCGAGGCGCGCCGGCTGGGCCTGGTGGACGAGATGGGCAATCTCGACGCCGCGCTCGGTCATGCCGCGAAACTGGGCGGCGTAGGCAACGGCAAGTGGCACGCCGAGTTCCTGGGCGAGAAGCCGGATGCCTTCACCAGCTTCATCGAACAGCTCGAGGCCAAGCCGCAAGACGATACCGCCGCCTACGACTTCGCCGGTCTCGTCGCCGCGCGCCAGCAGGCGCAGGCGGGCAGGGCGCTCGGCCAGCTTGAAGGGCTGCTCGGAATGCGGGGCGTACAGGCCTATTGCCTGGAATGCCCACCGCTGCCGGGTGCAGGCGTCAAGGCGAAGAACCTGCCGCTGGTACGGGGCCTCGCGAAAGTGGCCGGCTGGAACTGAATATCAGGCCGGCCGCATGCCGGTTAGCCCGGAGGCGGCAGTTCCACTGGAAGGGTGTCCGGCTGGTCGAAATCGGGACCGGACGGGGGCGCTTCCTGCGGCTGGTCCGGTTCGCCGGGTTCGCTGGGCGGAACGGGAACTTCGGCGGGCGTATCGCCGGGCCGGTCTGCGGGAATTTCGCCGGGCTGGGTGGCCATGGGGGTGCCTCTCTTCAAGCGGGTTTCGCCTTACGTGGGCACCGCCGGGTCGTCCCGCAAGGGCAAGCCGGCATGCCTCGCGAGTTGCGGCGCTTGCCCTTTTGCGCGGGCTCTTATAAGGGCCCGTCCCTTGAGTTTCAGGCTTCATCCGAGCGGGCGTGGCGGAACTGGTAGACGCGCTGGATTTAGGTTCCAGTATCGAAAGATGTGGGGGTTCGAGTCCCTTCGCCCGCACCAGTATCGCCGCCTGAGGGAGGGTGAGCCAAGAAAATCGGCCGCGAAGGCCCCGTGAACTGCACAGGAAGGCATCGAAATGCAGATTGTCGAAACCACCAACGAGGGACTGAAGCGCGCCTATACGGTGACCATCCCCGCCCAGACCATCACCGCCAAGATCGAGGGTGAGGTCAAGAAGATCGCCCCGCAGGTGCGCATGCCCGGCTTCCGCCCCGGCAAGGTGCCCGCCAATCTCGTGAAGAAGATGCACGGGGCCGCGATCCACCAGGAAGCGCTCAGCACCACCATCCGCGAGGCGATGGACAAGCTGGTCGCCGACAACGCGCTGCGCCCGGCGATGAACCCGGACGTCTCGCTTGGCGAGGGCTATGAGGAAGGCAAGGATGCCGAACTGACCGTCAGCCTTGAAGTGCTGCCGGTGATCGAGGCGCCGTCGCTTGACGGGCTCAAGCTTGACAAGCTGGTGGTGCCGGTCGCCGAGGAGCAGGTCGACGAGGCGGTTGCCCGCATCGCCGGCCAGCAGCAGCGTTTCGAGACCAAGGACGGCGCGGCCGAGGATGGCGACCAGGTGATCTGCGACTTCACCGGCAAGCTCGATGGTGTCGAGTTCGAGGGCGGCAAGGCCGAGAAGCAGCCGATCGTGATCGGCTCAGGCCGCCTGATCCCGGGCTTCGAGGAGCAGCTTATCGGCCTCAAGGCCGGCGAGGAGCGCGTCATCACCGTGACCTTCCCCGAGGACTACCCCGCCGAGGAGCTCAAGGGCAAGGAAGTGACCTTCGACATCGCCGCTCATGAGATCAAGGCTCCGGCCGAGGCCAGCATCGACGACGATTTCGCCAAGGAATTGGGACTTGAAAGCCTGGAACAGCTCAAGAACCTGCTTCGGGGGCAGCTTGAGCAGGAAACGGCGGGCCTAACCCGTACCGCGATGAAGCGTTCGCTGCTCGATCAGCTTGCCGCCGGCCACGACTTCGAGGTTCCGCCGACGATGGTCGAAGCCGAATTCGCGCAGATCTGGCAGCAGCTCACCCATGAGGCGAAGCACGAAGAGGATCCCGAGGCCGCGCTCAAGGAGATCGAGGACGAAAAGGACGATTACCGCAAGATCGCCGAGCGTCGCGTGCGTCTGGGCCTGCTGCTCTCGGAAATCGGCCAGGCCAATGGAGTCGAAGTCTCGGCGCAGGAAATGTCGATGCTGGTGACGCAGGCGGCGCAGCAGTACCGTCCGGAAGACCGTCAGCGCTTCATGGAATATGTGCGCAACGATCCGATGATGGCCGCCCAGCTGCGCGCGCCGCTCTATGAGGACAAGGTCGTCGACTTCCTGATCGAGAAGGCCGAAGTCACCACTCGCGAAGTGACCCGTGAGGAACTGCAGGCCGCCATCGAGGCCGACGCCGACGCTGACAGCGAGGCCAAGGCGGCTCCGGCGAAGAAGGCCACTGCAAAGAAGGCCGCTGCCAAGAAGACGGAAAGCGTGGAGGAAGCTCCCGCCGAAGAGGCCGCGGAGGACGAGAAGCCGAAGAAGGCGCCAGCCAAGAAAGTCGAGGCCGCGGATGATACCGTCGAGGCTCCGGCAAAGAAGGCACCTGCCAAGAAGGCTCCGGCGAAGAAGAAGGCCGCGGCCAAGGAAGGCTGAGACTCTCTTCGCAAGAATACCGAAGCCCGTCCGGAGCGATCCGGGCGGGCTTTTGCTTGGTCCCGTACCAAGTCTCTTGAAGCGAGACTCATCTCCCCCCCTCGTCGCCCGCGAGCCCGCGAAGCGGGTGAAGCAATCCAGGGCGGCGCGAACCGCCCCTGGATTGCCGCGCCGCCGTCGGCGGCTCGCAAGGACGAAAGCAAAGTTCGGATCAATGAGATTGGGTATCAACCGGTGACGAGCGGACGATCCGAGGCGACCCAGCCATCGCCGACGCGGGTCAGGTAGATGTGCTCGAGGTCGAAACCGGTCGCGCGCAGGCGCGCGAGAATCGTGGTTTCGTCGAAGCGGCGCCGGGTGTCGTGCTCGGCCCAGAACAGCGTCGGGCAGCTTCCACCGAGGCGATGCGAACCCTGGGGCTCGATGCGGAACCCGAATTCGGAAGCCACGTAGCGATAGGCCCAGGGGGTGACCGCGCGGTTGTCGTCCGGCGACATCGCCATGACGTCCGAGTTCCAGAAATCGTCGGTGTGGATCACCGTCCCCGGACACCGCGCGACCTGGCGGGCGATCAACTCGCCGGTGCCGAACCAGCTGTTGCGGGCGGTGACCAGCGCGACGTTCTGGCCGAGTGCGAATGTCGTGACGAGAAACGCGAGCGCCAGCGCCGCCGTGGCGGCCCGCCGGCCGAGCACCGCGACCAACCGGGCGCAGGCCAGCGCGAGGCCGAAGCTTACCGCCCCGACCATGGCGGTCAGGTATTTCTCGATCAGCATCGGGTGCAGGAGATGGAGACCGACCAGGATCGCGATGGCGAGCATCGCCCCCACCGTGAGCTGTGCCAGCACCGTGGCCTGGGGCGAAAACGCTTTGGCGTGCAGGATATCGCGCAGGAACAGCGCGCCGCCGACCAGTGCGCCGAGCGTGATCGCCGGGTTCGCCTCGAGCGTGCGCAGCAGCGCGTACTCGATCGACCAGCGTGCCTGTTCGAACCCAGCGGCTATCCAGAACACTTGCGTGTTGGCTCGCCAGTGCGGGTACTGGATGGCCGTAACCGCCAGGAAAAGCCCGCCCGAGGCCAGTGCGGGCGGCAGCAGCGCGCGCAGCCGCCGCCAGTCGCGGCGGGCCAGGGCGAGCAGCACGAAAGGGGCGTAGAACGCGCCGGCAATCACCGTTGTGATGATATGGGTGTTGAAAGCGAGCAGCGTGACCATTGCGGTAGCCGCTCTCCGCGCGGGCGATCCCGCCTCGCCGCTGATCCAGATCGCCGCCAGCGAAAGCGCCAGTACGGCGCCCGCGCAGAGCGACAGGAAATAGGAGCGCAGTTCGGCCGCGGACAGCATCGTCCAGCTGTTTGCCGCCAGAAGCAGCGCCAGCAGAGCGGCCGCCATGCGCAGGCCGGGCACCTCGCGCACCACGGCCATGCCCGCGACCAGCGCGGCGGCGGCAATTCCCAGGTTGAGCAGGCGATGCGTCTCGATCCCGCCCAGACCATCGGTCGCGCGGGCGAGCGCATAGTACAGGGGCGGGTGGTTGTCCGCCAGCCAGCTGCCGCGCAGTGCCTCGCCCCAGCCGATCGAGTTCCTGGTGACGTACTGGGTATAGAACTCATCGTACCAGGGGCCGTGGTGGAAACTGGCCCAGGTGATCGCCATGCCCGTCAACACTACGCAGAGCAGCGTGAGGAGGTCGGCCGCCAGCGTGGACGGCCCCGTGGAATTCCGGGCAGGATTTCGGAACGCCTGCGATCTCCGGGAAAATACCTGTATCGGCATGGGTGCTCCAGTTACCCGCGGCTGCAATCGGGTGTAGATCGTGCCCGAAATCGGCACATTGATGCGACAGGGTAATCACGCGTGGCCATTTTGTCTCAAACTGTCGAGCCGATCGATGGGTTAAAGCCCTTGAACATCCGGCCTCGGCACGCGACATAGGCCATCCAAATCAGATGAGGACTCCCATGCTCGACTTGTTCGGCGCTTCGAACGCAAGCGCTTTTGGAAATCAGGGAAAGTTCACCACCGATCCCTTGACCGGCGCCTTGGTGCCGATGGTTGTCGAGCAGACCAGCCGCGGCGAGCGCAGCTTCGACATCTATTCGCGGCTGCTGCGCGAACGCATCGTCTTCGTGACCGGCCAGGTGGAAGACCACATGGCGTCGCTGATCGTGGCGCAACTGCTGTTCCTCGAATCGGAAAATCCCTCGAAGGACATTTCGATGTACATCAATTCGCCGGGCGGTGTCGTCACGGCGGGCATGGCGATCCATGACACCATGCAGTACATCAAGCCGCGCGTATCGACCGTGTGCATCGGGCAGGCGGCTTCCATGGGCAGCTTCCTGCTTGCCGCCGGCGAACCGGGCATGCGCATCGCGCTGCCGAACGCGCGGATCATGGTCCACCAGCCATCGGGCGGGGCGCAGGGCATGGCCAGCGACATCGAGATCCAGGCGCGCGAAATCCTGCGCATGCGCAAGCGCCTGAACGACCTCTATGTGAAATATACCGGCAAAATGCTTGACGAAATCGAAAAGGCGATGGATCGCGATACTTTCCTCGAGGCCGAGGAAGCGCTGACCTTCGGCCTTGTCGACAAGGTTTTCGAAACGCGCCCTGAAGCCGACAAGTCGGCCGAGGGCTGAAGACGCGGCACGGATCAGTATTTTCAGTCCATGGCAAGGATATTGGCCTAGGATTGCTAAACTGTCCCCCGCCAGAGTAGACTGAGCGAGTCGCCTCAACGGGGGGCCTAAGACGGAAAATGACGAAATTGAGTGGATCTGACGCGAAGAGCACCCTCTACTGCAGCTTCTGTGGCAAGTCGCAGCATGAGGTGCGCAAGCTGATCGCGGGACCAACGGTCTTCATTTGCGACGAATGCGTCGAGCTTTGCAACGACATCATTCGCGAGGAAACCAAGGCCGGGATCGCGGGCAAGAAGGACGGCGGCGTGCCATCCCCCCGTGACATCTGCGAGACGCTGAACGATTACGTGATCGGCCAGCAGCGCGCCAAGCGCGTGCTCTCGGTGGCGGTGCACAACCACTACAAGCGGCTGAAGCACAGCGGCAAGCAGGGCGATGTCGAGCTTTCGAAATCGAACATCCTGCTCGTGGGCCCCACTGGCTGCGGCAAGACGCTGCTGGCGCAGACGCTGGCCAAGACCTTCGACGTGCCGTTCACCATGGCGGATGCGACCACGCTGACCGAGGCCGGCTATGTGGGCGAGGATGTGGAGAACATCATCCTCAAGCTGCTCCAGGCCAGCGACTACAACGTCGAGAAGGCACAGCACGGCATCGTCTACATCGATGAGATCGACAAGATCAGCCGCAAGGCGGAGAATCCGTCGATCACCCGCGATGTGAGCGGCGAGGGCGTGCAGCAGGCGCTGCTGAAGCTGATGGAAGGCACCACCGCCAGCGTGCCTCCGCAGGGCGGCCGCAAGCATCCGCAGCAGGAATTCCTGCAGGTGGACACGACCAACATCCTGTTCATCTGCGGCGGCGCGTTCGCCGGCCTGGAAAAGATCATCGCGGATCGCCTGCAGAAGCGCTCGATCGGCTTCGGCGCGCATGTCGCCGATCCCGACAAGCGCCGCGTGGGCGAACTGCTCCAGAAGGCGGAGCCGGAGGATCTCCTCAAGTTCGGCCTGATTCCCGAATTCGTCGGTCGCCTGCCGGTGATCGCGACGCTGGAGGATCTCGACATCGCCGCGCTCGTCAAGATCCTGCGCGAGCCCAAGAACGCGCTCATCAAGCAGTACGCCAGGCTCTTCGAGCTTGAGGACGTGGACCTGACTTTCACGGAAGATGCGCTTGAGGCGATCGCGCAGAAGGCGATCGAGCGCAAGACCGGCGCGCGCGGCCTCCGTTCGATCGTCGAAGGGCTGCTGCTTGATACCATGTTCGACCTGCCGACCGAAAGCGACATCGCGGAAGTGGTGGTCGACAAGGACGTGGTCGATGGCCGCAAGGAACCGGTTCGCGTTCACAAGGGCGACAAGACCGAAGCGGCGGCCTGACCGGCTTTCGCATCCAGGCACGCGGAAAGGCCGTCCATCGCAAGATGGGCGGCCTTTCCGCGTGTGCATCATGGGGCGGCGGATCACACCACCGCTTCGCTCTCCAGCGCGCAGGACGTGTCGGCGTCGGTCTCGATCTGGATGGTGGGATGGCCGATGCGGAACACGTGATCGAGATCATGCGCAAGGTCGTGCAGGAAGCCGTCGCCGGGCTGGCCGCCGGGCATCACGAGGTGCGCGGTCAGCGCCGTCTCGGTGGTGCTCATCGGCCAAATGTGCAGGTCGTGCACCCTGGCGACGCCGGGGAGGGCTTCCAGGTAGGCCCGCACCCTGGCGCCGTCGATGCCCGCGGGCACGCCGAGCATGCCCATGCGCAGCGAATCGCGCAGGAGGCCCCAGCTCGACCAGGCGATGACCCCGGTGATGACCAGCGAGACGATCGGATCGATCAAGGCCCGGCCGGTGACGAGGATGGCAAGCCCGGCGATGACGACGCCGGCCGAAACCGCCGCGTCGGCCATCAGGTGGACGAAAGCGGCGCGCAAGTTGAGATCCGATTTCGAGCCCCGCGCGAAAAGCAGCGCGGAAAGCGCGTTGATCGCGATGCCCATGCCGGCAACCACCATCATCGTCGCCCCCGCCACCGGGGCGGGATCGGCAACGCGGCGGATCGTCTCGACCAGGATCGCGCCCACCGCCACCAGCAGCAGCGCGGCATTGGCGATGGCCGCCAGAATCGATGAACTCTTCAGGCCGTAGGTGAACCGCTCGCAGGGCGGCCTGGCGGCCAGTACGCTGGCGGCCCAGGCGAGCAGCAGCGAGAGCACGTCGGACAGATTGTGCCCGGCATCGGCAAGCAGCGCCATCGATCCGCTGACGAACCCGGCGGCCACTTCGACCGCGACGAAGGTGATATTGAGCGTGACCGCCAATGCGAAGGCCTTGCCCGTGCCGCCGGGCGGGGCGTGATGGTGGTGCCCGTGCGGATGCCCGTGATGATGCTGGTGATCGGCGCTCATCCGCAAGCTTTCGCACGCGCCGCATGCCCCCATCAAGCTATGACGTAACATCACATGAACCGGCCGGTGTGACCGTGTGCGGACGCAGCGAAGGATTTATTTCCCCGTGATATTTTTGCCGCACTGCAATATCGTGTGTATTGCATAATATATTGAATTGCATGTATTATTTTTTCGCCTGTGGGGGTATGTGACGGTACTGTCACGAAATTTCGCATCTGCGCGGCCGATCTGAATCCCAAATGTCAGAAAGCTGTCATATGCCGCTGCTCATAGCAGCCGCAGCAATTTTGTGGCGAAGCATCTCGTCGCAAATGTCCGTCCACCCAGTCTGAAGAGCTCAGGGGGCTTAGATGAAATTCCAATCCATCCTCAAAACCGCGACCAGCACGCTGGCCGTCGGTGCCACTTTCCTTGCCGTTCCGGCCTTCGCCCAGTCGACCGGTTCGACCGAGTTTGATGATGCCATCATTGTTACGGGTGAGCGGGAAACCACCATTGCCGGCGTTAAGACACCCGATTCCCCCAAGGCCAAAGTCGAAATCACCAAGGAATTGATCCAGACACAGCGCGCCGGTCAGAGCATCAACGAGATCATCAACCTGGTGCCTGGCGTCAGCTTCACCAATAATGACCCTTGGGGTTCGAGCGGCGGATCGTTCACTATTCGTGGCTTCGACTCGTCTCGCATCTCGCAAACCTTTGATGGTATTCCACTCAACGATTCGGGCAACTATGCGATCTACACGAACCAGCAGGTCGACCCCGAACTGATCGAAACCGTCAACGTCAACCTCGGTTCGACCGATGTCGATAGCCCGACGGCAGCCGCCGTGGGCGGCACCGTCAACATCAACACCAAAGTACCGGACGACCAGTTTGGTGTGATGACGAGCTTGTCTTACGGCGACATCGTTGCGAAGGGGACAGGCGACGAAGACCGCTCATATCAGCGCTTCTTCGGCAAGATCGAAACCGGCGAGTTTACCTCGATGGGCACCAAGGCATGGGCTTCGGCCTCTTATGCCCGCAACGGCGCTACCTTCGCCAATTACGGCAAGGTCGAGAAGCAGCAGTACAATGCCAAGATCTACCAGCCGCTGGGTGGTGATGACTTCATTTCGATTGCTGCCCATTACAATGAGAACCGCAATAACTTCGGCGGATCGCCGCTGCGGGCAAGCGCTTTCACCGGCGACAAGGATGGCCGTTTCTACGACATTGCCGGCGGTTATCCCTGCACGCTCAGCACGACCAGCACGCCCAACAGTTGCGGCACCGACTTCGAGCGTCGTTATAATCCTTCGAACACGGGCAACGTCCGCTTGGCTTCGCTGTTTTCGCTGACCGACAAGCTGACGCTGTCGATTGACGCGGCTTACCAGTATGTGAAAGCAAACGGTGGCGGCACCACGTCCGCGAACGAGGGGTTCTTCACGAAGGCCGCCACTGCCACGACTCCGGCTTTCACCGGCACCGGCAACTACGGCGGTGCATTCTACTTCGGCCGTGATCTCAATGGAGACGGGGTCCTTGGCAAGGTCACGCTGCTCCAACCGAGCCAGACCAAGACCAACCGCTGGGTTGCGATCGCCAACTTGGCCTACGAAATAAATGATACTAACCGGGTACGTTTGTCGTATTCGTTCGATCGGGCTCGCCACCGCCAGACTGGTGCCGCCGGTTTCCTGTTCCCGAACGGTGAGCCGATTGATGTGTTCCCGGTCAACGATCCCCTGACTGATGCCGCTGGAAACGTCCTACAAAAGCGTGACCGCCTGTCTTACGCGACGCTGCACCAGATCGCCGGCGAGTACAGGGGCGATTTCTTCGATGACAAGCTTTCCGTCCTGATCGGTGTACGCGCACCGTTCTTCAGTCGCGATTTGAATCAGCATTGCTTCACCACCAGCACCGGTGGATCGTCCGGTGCTTTCGTGAACTGCGTTCCCGCGGATCAGGTTGCCGCTTACATGGCGGCCAATCCTTACTCGTTCAATGCAACCACTGGCCTGCCAACGGGTGCGGCGGTTCCGCAGTCGCGCAAGCTCAAGTATGACAAGCTGCTTCCCAACGTCGGCTTGGTCTACAAGTTGACGCCGGAATTGAGCCTAGCCGCCAGCTATACAAAAAATCTTTCGGTTCCGAGCACCGACACGCTTTACAATGCGTTTTACTTTCCGGCCAATGACCCCTCCTCGTATCGTAGACCTGAGACCTCGGACAGCTTCGACCTGAGCCTGCGATACAGTTCGCCGGTCGTCCAGGCCGCAGTCACCGGATGGTATTCGTCTTACAACAACCGCCTTGTCACCGCCTACGACATCGATGGCAATCCCACTGATACGAACCTTGGCAAGGTCAAGAAGTACGGCGTTGACGCGAGCGTCTCGGTGCGTCCCGTCCAGCCGCTGTCGCTTTATGCCTTTGCGTCCTACATCAATTCGGAGATCGAGGATGACGTGGTCACCTCGGCCAGCAATTGCACGGCGGCGAAGGTCACGGCGGGTGTCTGCTATAGCACTACCGCCAGTGGCACGACGACCTACTACCTCAACACTTCCGGTAACCGCGAGCGAGCGGCTCCGAAGTGGCTGGTCGGTGGCCGGGCCCAACTTACGCTGGGCGACTTCGGCTTCGGTGCGCAGGCCAAGTATACCGGTTCGCGTTACCTGAACGACTTGAACTACTCCGATCTTGTCTATGGGGCCAAGTTCAAGGGTTACACGGTCGTCGATCTTGATATGCGTTACTCGCTGGAAACGCTTGGCCTCGCCAAGAGCCAGATCCAACTCAATGTGACGAACCTGTTCGACAAGTTCTACGTTGGTTCGTTCAGCGGCGGTCTTGATACGTCACCGACTTCCACGTCGGCTTTCGTTAACTTCGGTTCGCCGCGTGCTGTCAGCGCCACCTTCATCATGGGCTTCTGATCCTCTGATCTGAACGAAACTGGAAAAGGTGAGGAACCGCGCGGTTCCTCACCTTTTCATTGCCCGTTATCCGGGGCGTGCCAATGTTGTGGCTGTTCCGTTCTCGGTATCACATCCCTGACATTTCAATCTGGAAGGGCCTCGGCGGACGTCCCGGTGGTGGCCTGTATCCTCGGGCCCAGCTGCGTCGTACCAAGTCTCTTGGAGCGACATCCATCTTCTCCCTTCGTCGGTGCGAGCCGGCGCAGCCGGCGAAGCAATTCAGGGCGGTTAGCGTCGCCATGGATTGCCGCACCGTCTTGGGCGGCTTGACATCAGCTCCCCAGGCCAAGCGGCGCCAGGGTGCTGGCTGCGCAGAGTTCCTCGAAGCTTTGCTCTACCAGGGTGACGTGTTGCAGCATGGCCGCGTGCGCGCCCTGGGCGTCGGCCTGGATGATCGCGCGGACCACGGTTCCGTGCTCGGCGTGCGACCTGGGCAGGCGGCCTTCGACGCGGAACTGGGCCCGGCGGAACGGAGAGAGCCGCCGCCGCATCGCCGCGGCCATGTCGGCAAGTACCGCGTTGTGGGCGCCGGCATAGATCATCGTGTGCAGGTAGTGGTTCGCATCGGTGAAGGCGGGCACGTCGCCGTCCTTCGCCATTTTCTCCATGCGCTCGTGCAGGTCCTGCAGGCGGCGGCGCTCGGTGGGCGCCATGGAAAGCGCCGCCAGCCGCGCGCAGGTCGCTTCCAGTTCGGCCATGGCGACGAACAGTTCCTCCAGCTGCGTCGGCGTCACTTGCGTGACCACCGCGCCGCGTCGCGGGCGGATTTCGATCAGGCCCGAGGTCGCGAGCTGGCGCAGCGCTTCGCGCACCGGGGTGCGCGAAACCGAATAGCGCTGCGCTAGCTGCTGTTCGTCAAGCCTTGACCCGGGGGCGAATTCGCCCGCGATGATTGCCTTGGTGAGATCGTCGGCAAGCTTGTCGACTGCCGTGCTGCTCAACTCGTAGTCTCCGTCGTCATGGCGCGTAGCTAGCCAAATTCCCATGCTGGCGCAAATCCTTGCATACAAAAATGACAGTATGTCCACAATTAGCATTGCCGAATCATAGATTGCATGCAATTCTTCAAATTCGCATACAAAATGCAGTATCGCGACACCGTGATCGCGGAAAATCGGGGGGATGTCTGGGCGCTGATCTTTTGAGGGAGCGACCAGATATGAGGAAGTCCATCTTCGGAATTGCAGCAATCGCGCTATGCGGCTGGAGCGGCACCGCCCTTGCCGACGAGGGCGGAGACTGGAGCCTGCACGGCTTCGGCGACGTCTCGGTGAAGAACGACTATATCACGCCGCGCGGGCTGGTCGTCACCTCGAAAGGGACGACGGTGCAAGTCCTTGACGGCCTGGTTTTCGTATCGCCGGGCGGCATCGCGATCACCGCCGGAACGTGGACCGATCTCAACCCCGGCTACGGCGACGGGAACATCACCGCGGTCAACGAATTCGACTTTTTCGTCGGCGTCAGCGGCAATGTCGCGCCCAGGCTGGAGGCGGGCGTGCAGTATGTGCAGTTCGTCAGCGGCCAGCCTTCGGTCGCCTTTCATGACGAGCGCAACATCGAGTTCAGCCTGAAGTATCATGACGGCGCGAAGGACTCGCCCGTCTCGATCAAGCCCTATGCCAAGTTCTTCTGGGCGGTAGACGGCGATTCCACCGTCGTCCTGGGCAAGAAGGGCGGCACGTTCGATATCGAACTGGGCGCGGAGCCGACTTACGCCGGCGAGGGTTTCAAGCTTTCCGCACCCACCTGGATCACGGTCGGGCCGAAGACCTATTGGGGGGCGAAGGACAACGGTCTGGCGGTCGAAGGCCAGAATTTCGGCGTCGTCTCCACCGGCCTCAAGGCCAGCACGCCGCTGAGCTTCATCAAGGGCGGGGCGGGGGCGTCGGTCTATGCCCAGGCGCAATACTACCACCTTATCAACGACAATCTGGTCATAGCGCAGGCGCTGCTCAACGGCGGCACCAGCAGCCGCGACAAGCTGGTCGTCGCCGTCGGGCTCAACTTCGGGTTCTGACCGGCCGGCCCGGCGGCGGCGCCAGCAGGCGGCCCGCCGATGGCATGGCTCACGAAACGCAGGGAGCAATCGTCATGGTCCAGATACCCGCACAGCCCTACGAATTCGCGCTCGATCCGGACAAGGCGGCGCTGCTCATCATCGACATGCAGCGCGATTTCGTCGAGCCGGGAGGGTTCGGCGCGGCGCTCGGCAACGACGTTTCGCTGCTGCGCTCGGCCATCGCGCCGCTCGAAGCCCTGCTTGCCGCGGCCCGGCAGGCGGGGCTTTTCATCATGCACACCCGCGAAGGGCACAAGCCGGACCTGTCCGACCTGCACGAGACCAAGCGCATACGCGGGCGCGGCGCGATGACGATCGGCGACAGGGGGCCGATGGGCCGGATTCTCGTCATCGGCGAACCGGGCCACGACATCATTCCCGAACTCTATCCGGTCGCGGGCGAGCCGGTGATCGACAAGCCCGGCAAGGGCGCGTTCTACAACACCGAACTTTCCGACATCATCGCCGAACGGGGGCTGACGCAGCTCATCGTTTGCGGCGTCACCACCGAAGTCTGCGTCCACACCACCGTGCGCGAAGCCAACGACCGGGGCATCGAGTGCCTGGTCCTGTCCGATTGCACGGCAAGCTACTTTCCCGATTTCCACGTCGCGGCGCTCAGGATGATCGCCGCGCAAGGCGGGATCTTCGGGTGGGTCAGCGATTCCCAGAGCGCCATCGCGGCGCTTGCCGAACCGGCGGAACCGGCGGATTCCTGAAGCCTAGGAGGGCCATGAGATGACTGCGACGACACAGAGCGCCGCCACGCCGGCGGTCACCGTTCCCAAGTGGACCCCGGGCGATTGGAACGCCTTCTTCGGGTTCGGCACCAACATCCTCGTCAACGTGCTGGTGCTCACCGGGCTCCTGCGCTTCGTGCTGAAGATGCCCGACGAGATCGTCTTCGGGCGCATCCTGCCCGCGCTTGGGCTGATGATGTTCCTCAGCACCGGCTACTACGCCTGGCTCGCGCGCAAGCTCGCGATCAAGGAGGGTCGCACCGATGTCTGCGCGCTGCCTTCGGGCATCAGCGTGCCGCACATGTTCGTGGTCACTTTCGTCGTGATGCTGCCCATCCTGATCGAGACCGGCAATCCGGTCGACGCCTGGAGCGCCGGCCTCACCTGGGTCTTCGTGCAGAGCTTCGTGCTGATGATCGGCGGCTTCATCGCCCCGGTGATCCGCAAGATCACGCCGCGCGCGGCGCTGCTCGGCTCGCTTGCGGGGATCTCGCTCACGTTCATTTCGCTCAGCCCTGCCGCGCAGCTCTATATGACGCCGGTGATCGGCGTCGTCTGCCTGGCGGTGATCCTGGCAAGCTGGCTGGGCGGCTATCGCTATCCGGGCGGCATACCGGGCGGATTGGCGGCGATGCTGGTGGGCTCGCTGATCGCCTGGGGCGGCCAGGCCGCGGGGTTCGATATCGGCGGCATCGGCCCCGAAAAAGTCGGCGGCGCGCTGGCCGACTTCGGGTTTCACGTGCCCCTGCCGGCCTTCGCCGAGGTATTCGGCGGCTTCAAGTACATCGGCGTGATCCTTGTCACCGCCATTCCCTTCGGCATCTATGACCTCGTCGAGGCGATGGACAATGTCGAGAGCGCCGAAGCGGCGGGCGATCACTTCCCGACCACCCGCGTGCTGACGGCGGACGGGGTGGTCAGCCTGATCGGCTGCATGATGGGCAACCCCTTCATCAACGCCGTCTACATCGGCCATCCCGGCTGGAAGGCGATGGGCGGGCGCATGGGCTATTCGGCGGCGACCGGGGTGATGATGCTGACCCTGACCTGGTGCGGCGTGGTCGCGCTGATGATGGCGGTGATCCCATCGGTCGCGCTGCTGCCGATCCTGCTCTACATCGGCATGCTGATCGGCGCGCAGGCCTTTCAGGAAAGCCCGCACCGGCACGCCCCGGCAGTCGTGCTCGCGCTGATCCCGAACATCGCCGCCTGGGGCACCACCCAGATCAACAACGCCCTGGGCGCCGCGGGAACCAACGCCGGCAAGGTCGGGATGGAAGCGCTCGCCAGCAACGGCGTGCTCTATGATGGCCTCGTCACGCTGGGCAGCGGCGCGACGCTGGCGGGCATCATCCTCGGTTCGATCGCGGTGATGATTATCGACAACAAGCTGATGCGGGCATCCGGCTTCGCGCTGGCCGGCGCGGTGCTGACGTTCTTCGGGTTGATCCATTCCGAAGCGATCGGCGTGATGAAGACGCCCGCCGTCGCCGCCGCTTACCTGATCGTCGCGGTGTTTCTGGCGGTGCTTTCGCGCAAGGACCAGATCCTGGCGGAGATCGACGAAGTGGTGCATCATCACGATCACGTGGCCACGCAACCGGCGGAATGAAGGCGCAGATGCGGATTACCGAGGATCTGGTGCGGCGGCTTGCCGAAGCGAATGGAATGGCGATCGCGCCCGAGCACCTGCCGGGCGTGATCCGCAACCTCGAAGTGCTGGAAGTGCAGATCGCGCTGCTGTTTGCCCGGCCGCTCGATCCGCTCGTCGAACCCGCGCCGGTCTACCGGCCGTGATCGCCACGGTTTCGCAGGCCGCAGCCGAAACGGCCGGGGCGGCCAGCATCGCCGCGCGGGTGCGGGAGGGCGGGCTTTCCGCGATCGCGCTTGTCGAGGGCCTGCTGGCGCGCATCGCCGAGCGCGACCGCGCGCTCAACTGCTTCACCCAGGTCATGGCGGACCGGGCGTTGGGAGAGGCGGCGGCGATCGATGCGATAGTGGCCGCCGGGCGCGATCCCGGGCCGCTGGCGGGCGTGCCGTTCGGGGTCAAGGACAACTACGACGTTGCCGGGCGAGTCACCACCGCCGGTTCGATCATCAACCGAAGTCTGGCGCCCGCCGCCGCCGACGCGGTGCTGATCCGCCGCCTCAACGCGGCCGGGGCGGTGCTGGTCGGCACCCAGAACATGGACGAGTTCGCCTATGGCTTCACGACCGAGAACGCGCACTACGGCGCCACCCGCAATCCGCTCGATCCGGCGCGCAGCGCGGGCGGCTCCTCGGGCGGTTCGGCGGCGGCGGTGGCGGCGGGGCTGGTCCAGTTCGCGCTGGGAACGGACACCAACGGGTCGATCCGGGTGCCGGCCTCGTTCTGTGGGCTGTTCGGATTGAAGCCCACGTTCGGGCGGCTGCCGCGCACCGGCACTTTCCCATTCGTCCATGACCTGGACCATCTTGGCCCCTTCGCCCGGAGCGCCGCCGACCTGGCGTTGATCTACGACGTGCTGCAAGGCCACGACGCGGGCGATCTCGCCTGCGCCGACTTGCCGCCGAGCCCGGTCTCGCCGTTTCTCGCGGAGCCGCTCGGCGGCAGCGTCGCAGTGCTGGACGGCTGGTTCGACGACCTGGCCGACGCCCAGGGGCGCGAGGCGGTGGCGCGCGTCGCCGGGGCCCTGGGCGCCCGTGCCCGCGTTACGCTGCCCGGCGCCGCCGAGGCGCGCGCGGCGGCTTTCGTGCTCACGTGCGCGTCGGGCGGGAATCTTCACTTCGAGAAGCTGAGGACCCATGCCGCCGATTTCGACCCGGCGACTCGCGACCGGCTGCTGGCGGGCACCCTGGTTCCGGCGAACGCGGTGCTGCAGGCGCAGCGCTGCCGCACGGTGTTCCGCGACCAGCTGCTGGAGGCGTTTCGCCACCACGCGCTGCTGATCGCGCCGGCCACGCCGTGCAGCGCGCCCCTGCTGGGGCAGGCGACCATCCAGGTGGCCGGAGCGGATATTCCCACGCGTGCCAATATCGGCCTGCTGACGCAGCCGCTCAGCTTCGTCGGCGTGCCGATCGTCGCCGTGCCGGTGCGGAGCGGGGCGCTGCCGATCGCGGTGCAACTGATCGCGCCGCCATGGCGTGAGGATCTGGCCATGCGGGCCGCCGCCGCGCTGGAACGCGCGGGGGTGGCGGGCACCTGCGCCGCGACGCCGGGGGAAGCGCTTTAGCATGGAATTGCCGGCAGTCCTGGACCTTGCCGGAGTGCGCGCTCTTTATGCCGATGGTGCATGGACTCCCCATGCCCTGGTCGCGGCGGTCGACAGGCGGATCGACATGGGCGATCCCGCCGCCTTCATCAGCCGGACCTCGCCCGCGCAATCGACCGCCGCGATCGAGGCCCTGTTGGCGCGCGCGCCGATGCCGAACAGCCTGCCGCTGTGGGGCGTGCCCTTCGCGGTCAAGGACAATATCGACGTGGCGGGGCTGCCGACCACTTGTGCCTGCCCGCAATTCGCCCATGTCGCGCGGCATGACGCGGCGGTGGTGGCGAGGCTGCTGGCCGCCGGCGCCATCGTCATGGGCAAGACCAACCTCGATCAGTTCGCCACCGGGCTGAACGGCACGCGTTCCCCCTATGGCGCGCCGCGCTCGGTATTCGACGCGGAGCACATCTCCGGCGGATCGAGTTCCGGCTCGGCGGTGGCGGTGGCCTCCGGCCTGGTCAGCTTCGCGCTGGGGACCGACACGGCGGGCTCGGGCCGGGTGCCCGCCGCGCTCAACAACATCGTCGGGATCAAGCCTACGCCGGGGCTGCTGAGCAACAGCGGCCTGGTGCCGGCCTGCGCCAGCCTGGATTGCATCAGCATCTTCGCGCTTTCGACCGCCGATGGCCTGGAACTGCGCCGGATCGCCGAAGGCTTCGATCCCGCCGATCCCTGGTCACGCCGGGCGCGGCTGCCGGGTCAAGGCCTGCCCGGTCAAGGCCTACCGGGTCAGGGCCTGCGCGTGGGCGTGCTGCGGCAGGACGATTGCGAGTTCTTTGGCCGCCCCGAAAACGAAAGCCTCTACGCCGCCGCCATCGCGCGCCTCGGCGAAGCGGTGGTCGAGATCGACTACGCTCCGTTCCGCGAAGTCGCGGCACTGCTTTACGAAGGGCCCTGGGTGGCCGAGCGCCAGATCGCATTCGAGGATCTGGGGCTGCCGGAACACGTGCTGGACCCCGCGGTGCGCAGGATCCTGGCGAGCGGCAGGCACTATACGGCCGTGGATGCGTTCCGGGGCCGATACCGGCTGGAGGCGCTGAGGCGCCGGTGCGAGGCCGAGTGGGCCCGGGCCGACGTGCTGCTGCTGCCGACCACGCCGCGCAGCTTCACGGTCGCCGAAATGCACGGCGATCCCATCGGCCGCAATGCCGCGCTCGGGCTCTACACCAATTTCTGCAACCTGCTGGGGCTTTCGGCGATCGCGGTGCCGGCGGGCTTCGGGCCGGACGGATTGCCGTTCGGCGTAACGCTGGTCGGCCCCGCCTTCGCCGACGAGGCGCTGGCCCCGCTGGCCGATCGCCTGCATCGCCTGGCCGGTTGCGGCGCCGGCATCGACCGGGAGAAACCGATCGCGCCTCTGCCCTCGCCTTGCGCGGAGAATGGGCTGGGCGCGGAGAGTGGACTGGAAAAGGCGCGGCCGGATCTTGTGCCGGCCGTCCCTTGGCACGACCCATCGTCCCGGCGAACGCAGGGGGCTTGACGAAGGGGGCACACGCGTTCGCGCAATCCGCCCCACGGCCTCGGGGGCGCGTACTTGCCAAGCGTGCCGTGCCGCACTATCGGCCGGGCACGTCATGGGTTGTCCGCGTGCCTTGCAAGGGCGCGGGCCGAAGAGGGAAGCCGGTTCGACTCCGGCGCTGCCCCCGCAACTGTGACCGGGGAGTGCGCCTCCGACATGCCACTGGCCCCGCAACGGGCTGGGAAGGCGGGGGCGGGCATCGATCCGGGAGTCAGGAGACCTGCCCAGGATGGTCGTTCCGCGCCGGGCGGGGTGCACCGGAAAGCAGCGAGACGCGCGCATGAGGCCTGCGCGCCCTCCGCCATGAACGGCATTTCGTTCAAGGTTCGGAGGAATGCATATGAAATATCCGTTTTTGCTGGGCACGGCGCTTGCCGTGAGCGTGCCCGCGATGGCCGACGAGGCTGACGATACCATCGTCGTCACCGCCACCCGCACCGAAACCCCGCGTAGCCAGATCGGCCAGTCGGTCAGCGTCGTCACCCGCGCGGATATCGAGCGCACCCAGGCGGCCGCCGCGACCGAAGTGCTGGCGCGCTTGCCCGGCATTTCGACCGTCCAGTCCGGCGGCTTCGGCCAGCCCTCCAGCGTCTTCATCCGCGGGGCCGAGAACGCGCAGTCGCTGGTCCTGATCGATGGCGTGCGCATCAACGATCCGGGCGATGTCGGCGGCGGGTTCGATTTCGGCGCGCTCACCATCGGCCAGTTCGACCGGGTCGAAGTGGTGCGCGGTTCCTCGGGCGTGCTGTGGGGCAGCCGCGCGATCGGCGGCGTCGTCAACTTCATCACCGCGCGCCCGACCGACCAGTGGACCGCGCGCGGGCAGGCCGAATACGGCTGGCGCGACCGCAGGCAGGTGGGCGCGTCGGCGGCCGGCAAGCTGGGTCCCGTCGGCCTGACGCTGGGCGGCCAGTGGCTGAAGGGCGACGGCTATTCGGCCTTCGACGAGCGCCGCGGCGCCGCCGAAAAGGACGGCTTCGAAAGCAGGAGCGCCAATGCCCGCGCCGAAGCGGAACTGACGCAGGGCCTTTCGGTCGATGCCGGCGGCTTTTGGACCAGGGCGAACTACGATTACGACGACACCGGCGCCGACGCGCTCAACCTGGGGCTCAAGCGCGATGTGCTGGGCTATGCCAACTTGCGCTATTCCGGCCTTGACGATCGCCTGTCGGCCCGCGTCGGCTATGGGCTGAACGACACCCGGCGCGTATCGGATCACGCGGTGTTCGGCCCCTACGAAACCAACGGACGCACCGAGCGGGTGGAGGGCCAGGTCTCGTTCGCGCCGGTGGAGATGGCATCGATCCTGCTCGGCGCCGAGACCGAGCGGCAGAAGTTCGACGACAACTTCGGATCGAAGGATTCGACCTCGATCGACAGCTACTTCGGCAACCTGACGCTGCACCCGCTGGAGGGGCTGACGCTCAACGGCGGCCTGCGCTACGACGATCACGAGGATTTCGGCCACAGGACCACTTTCGCCGCCAACGGCGCCTGGGTGATCGGATCGGGCGAAGACGCGCCGGTGCTGCGGGCCAGCTATGGCGAGGGTTTCAAGGCGCCTTCGCTGTACCAGCTCTATACCAACGGCGGTTTCCGCGCGCTCGATCCCGAGACGTCGAAGGGCTGGGACGCGGGCGTTGAACAGCCCTTCGCCGAAGGCACCGGGCGCTTCACGATCACCTACTTCGATCGCAGGACCAGGAACCTGATCGACTATGACCTGGCCAGCTACAACTACTACAACGTCGGCCGCGCGCGGGCGCAGGGCGTGGAGCTGGGCATGCAGGTGACGAACTGGAACGGGTTCGACGTGAACCTGGCCTATACTTACCTCGACGCCGTCAACCAGCGGACCGGCACCCGGCTGGCCCGGCGGCCGAAGAGCAACCTCCACGCCAGCCTCGACAAAGCTTGGGACATCGGCCTGAAGCTCGGCGCGGACTTGCGCGTGGGGGGTGGGCGCTATGACGACACGGCCAATGGCAACTACGTCGACGGCCACCTCGTCGTGGGCCTGCGCGGTGCTTTCGCGGTGACCGGCAACGTGGAAGTCTATGGCCGGGTCGAGAACCTGTTCGACGAGCACTACGAAGTGGTGCGCACTTACGGCACTCCCGGCCGTTCGGCCTATGCCGGGGTGCGGGTGAAGATGTGAGGCGAGGGGCTCCGCCATCGGCCCCTCCCCTGAAAGGGAGGGGAGGCCTTGTCGCCTGCCTGCTGCTGGCTTCGTGCTCGCCGGGGGCGGCGGCTGGGCCGGCCGCCGGACATGCCCAGCCCACGGTGGTCTCGCTCAACCCCTGCACCGACGCGATCCTCGCCGAAGTCGCGGTGCCGGGGCAGTTGCTGGCGATCTCGCACTACAGCCGCGATCCGGCCTCGAGTTCGATGGACCTTGGCCTGGCGCGGCGCTTTCCGGCGACTTCGGGCTCGGTCGAGGAAGTGGCGGCGCTCGCTCCGGACGTGGTGGTGGCGGGTTCCTTCCTGGCCCCGACGACCCGGCAGGCGCTGCGGGACCTTGGCATCCGGGTCGTGACCCTGCCCATCCCCGCCGACGTCGCCGCGTCCGAAGCGCAAGTGCGCGAGCTGAGCGCGCTGGCGGGGAACCCCGCTGCGGGAGAGGCGCTGGTCGGGCGCATCGAAGCCGCGGTCAAGGATGCCGCGCCGCCCGCCGGCGCCGCGCTGGTGCCGGCGCTGGTCTGGCAATCGGGCGGCATCGTCGCGGGTGACGGCACCCTGATCGCCGACTTGCTCCGCCGTGCCGGCTTCGTCAACGCCGCCGCCGCGCGCGGGCTTTCGCAGGCCGATTACCTTCCGCTCGAACGCATCCTGGCCGATCCGCCGGAAGTGATCTTCGCGGTGGGCAATCCGCGATCGGAGGAAGACCGGATGCTGCGCCACCCGGCGCTGCGAGCGATCCCGGGCACCACCCGCGCGCCGCTTGACAGCGCGCTGCTGTGGTGCGGCGGCCCCACCATCCCGCGCGCACTGGCGCGGCTGGGGCAAGTGAGGCGGGGGCTGGAGCAGCGAACATCGAATCCGGGGCAGCGTCGAATCGCTCGATCTCCGGCGGGTTTCCATCGCGATGCTGTCCTCCGCGGCACGGGGAGGGGGACCGCCGAAGGCGGTGGAGGGGATACTCGTCCGGGCACGGCGCCTCGATGGGAAATCCCCGCCGTCAGCGCTTCGCGCCGCCACCTCCCCGTGCCGGGGAGGACAGTGGGCCTCAAGGTGCGATCGTGAACCGCCGCCTCATCCTTCTCCTTCTCGCCGCCCTGGCGCTGGCGGTGCCGTTGTCGCTGCTCGCCGGGCGGGTGTGGATCGATCCCTTCGCGCCGGAAACGCGCAATGCCTCGGTGATCCTCATGCAATTGCGCCTGCCGCGCGCGGCTCTGGCGCTGGTGCTGGGCGCCGGGCTGGGCGCGGCGGGAGCGGCGATGCAGGGTTTCCTGCGCAATCCGCTGGCCGATCCGGGCCTGTTCGGCATGGCGCCGGGCGCGGCGCTGGGCGCGGTGCTCAGCTTCTGGACTGGCTATGCCGCCTCGGCCTGGCTGCTGCCGCTGTTCTCGCTGATCGGCGCCGGCGGAGCGATGGCGCTGCTGGCGCTGATCGCCGGACGGGAGGGCGGCGTGGCGCTGTTCACGCTGGCCGGGCTGATGATCTCCAGCCTGGCCGGCGCGCTGATGAGCCTTGCCATCAGCCTTGCCCCCACCCCTTTTGCGATGAGCGAGATCGTCACCTGGCTGATGGGTGCGCTGGCGGACCGGTCCTGGCGGGATGTCTGGATCGCGACGCCGCTGACGCTGGCCGGGATCGGCGTGCTGCTGGCCGCCGCGCGCGCGCTCGACGCGCTGACGCTGGGGGAGGCGGCGGCGCGTTCGCTGGGCTTCGATCCGCGCCGGCTGCAGGCGCTGATGATCGTGGGGATCGGCCTGACCGTGGGGGCGAGCGTGGCGGTGGCGGGAGTGATCGGCTTCGTCGGCCTGGTGGTGCCGCACCTGGTGCGCCCGCTGACCGACCGCCGCCCGTCCTCGCTGATCGTGCCGAGCGCGCTGGCCGGTGCGCTGCTGCTGCTGATCGCCGATTGCCTGTGCCGGATCCTGCCGCTGGCCGGGGGCGAGCTGCGCCTCGGCATCGCGCTCAGCCTGCTGGGTGCGCCGTTCTTCCTGCACTTGCTGCTGCGGATGCGGAAGGGCCTGGCATGAGCCTGCAGGCTTTCGACCTTGGCGTGAAAGGCCGGCTGAGCGGCTTGTCGCTCGCGCTGCATCCGGGCGAGGTCACCGCGATCTGCGGGCCGAACGGGGCCGGCAAATCGACGCTGCTGGCCTGCCTGGCCGGGCTGCTGCGGCCGGATGGCGGGCATGTCGCGCTGGACGGCACCCCGCTCGCGCGGATCGCCCACCAGGCGCGCGCGCGGGCGATCGGCTACCTGCCGCAATCGCCCGAGGTTGCGTGGGACCTGTCCGTCGAAGTGCTGGTGTCGCTGGGCCGCCTGCCCTGGCGCGGGGCGGGCGAGGCGCGGGCCGCGATCGACGAGGCCCTGGCGGCGATGGACCTCGAGGCGTTCCGCCACCGTCCGGTTTCGCGCCTGTCCGGCGGCGAGCGGGCGCGGGCGCTGATGGCGCGGGTGCTGGCGACGCGCCCCGGCTGGCTGCTGGCCGACGAGCCGCTCGCCAATCTCGACCTCGGCCATGCCGCCGCGCTGGTGGGGCGCTTTGGGGAACAGGCAAGGGCCGGACGCGGCGTGGTGCTGGTGCTGCATGACCTTGCCATGGCGATGAACCATGCCGACCGGGTGATCGTGCTGGACCAGGGCCGCCTCGCCGCCGACGGCCCGCCCGAAAGCGCGCTCGATCCGGGATTGATCGCGCGCGTCTGGAACTGCCCCGCGCGCTGGCTGGGAGAGCCCGGCGCCAGGGCGCTTTCGGTGGGATAGGGGGCTTTACTCGAAACGACGAAGCGATCCAGGGCGGCACTACACCGCCCTGGCCAATACCCTGATTCGCCACACTGCCTGCGTCGGCTCGCGATAGTCGAAGACAAGGAAACCCGCCGATCACGGGACTTTGCTATTAACGATGCAAAGAGCACGGCACCGGATGCCATATGCACCGTGTCATGGCCGGGCGATGTAGGACAGCGTTTTTTGCCGGGTACACTCCGGTCTCGCCGGGGGGGTCTCGCCGGGCATCGCGCTCGCGGCCGAATCATCCTGCTTCAGGGGGCCTCAGCCCTCTTCCTTCTCCCCGGTCGGGAAGAGGGCTGGGCGGAGGGGCGCGTGACGAGCCCCTCTTTGAACTTCGCGGCGAAGATCAGTCCTTGCCCTCAGGCCTTGCCCTCAGGCCTTGCCCTCAGGCCTTGCCCTCAGGCCTTGCCCTCAGGCCTTGCGGAACCGCCCGTTCGACCAGATGCGCATCTCTTCGTCGTCCGACACCCGACCCTCACGCAGGCGGTCCTCGCGCTGCCGGTCGAAGATCAGCGATCCCGTCGCGTTCCGGCCGCGCTGCGTGCGGCGGAAGGGTATTTCAGCTCCGATGCTCATGATGTTTCTCCTCTCCGCGAGTAAATGCAGGAAGTGGGTCCCGGGTTCCCGCCGCGGTGAAGGCGGCGGGCAGGCGCGATTGCGCCGCGGCTTCGGCCAGCGTCTGTCCATCAAGCTCGGCCAGGAAGGCGGCCATCGCCCGGCCCAGCATCGCGGTCAGGCCGCAACTCCGGCGCAGCACGCAGCTGCCGCAGTCGGCGGGTGAAAGACATGGCTCGGTCAGCCGCACGACATCGCCCAGGCGGATGTCCGCGACGTGCTGGGCGATGCCGCGACCGACGAGGTCCTGTCCGCCTGGGGCGAGGCCTACTGGTTCCTGGCGGATATCCTGATCGGCAAGGAAACCGAACTCTACGCCGAGGCGGTGGCCTGAACCCGCGCTTTCAGCGCGCGCCGACCCCGCGCGCGAACTGGGCCTGGAGGTCGGCCAGCGCGCGGGCCGATACCGGCGGCAGATCGCGCGCCGCATGGCCCTTGCGCAGCGCCGCGCGGTCGCGCGCGTCGGGTTCGACCACGCGCACCCGCACCGCCGCCTTGCCTTTCGCGCGCACGCCGAGCCGTTCGGCGGCGCCTTTCGACAGGTCGATGATCCGCGCGGCTTCGCCGAACGGCCCGCGATCGTTGATCCGCGCCAGGATGCGCCGCCCGGTGTCGAGCGAAGTAACCTCGACGTAGCAGGGCAGCGGCAGCGTCTTGTGCGCGGCGGTGATCCAGTCGGGCCGGAACCGCTCGCCATTGGCGACCTGGTTGCCGCTCTCGCTGCCGTACCACGTCGCGTAGCCCAGCATGTCGTAGCCCGGCTGGGCGGCGGGCGTGTAAGTCGTCCCGCGCACCGTGTAGGGCGGCCCGATCCGTACCGGGGTATCGCTGACCGGACGATAGCGCACGCCGCCGCCGCAGGCGGCAAGCGTGAGGCACAGGGCGGAAAGCAGGCAGGCGCCGAAACGGGTGGGGGAAAGGTTGCGGGCAGGCGCGGTCATGATCGCAAGGTCGCTCAAAACGGGCCTCATCAATAGGACGTATAGACCCGGTTCGCCACGGCGCCTTTCGGGACCTCGCCCTTTGAAAGCGCCGCCCAGTTCTTCATGTAGATCTCATAGTCGGCAAGCGCGAAAGTCATGGCATCGTCGCTGCACGTGATCCGGACCTGATGGTGGATATAAGTGAAGCGGATCGCTTCGGAGACCATGAACGCCAGCAGCGCCATCCCGACGATCAGATGAACGTCCTTGCCGCCCCGGAAATCCGCCAGCATGCCCAGCGCCTTGACGATGCTCTGGCGGTTATGCGGCGTTCGCGCATCCTTGGAAGGGCCTTGCATGAACAGGGCCATGCCGTCGCTGTCGGTATAGCTGCAGTTGAACCGCAGTTCCTGGGATCCGCCGTTCATGCCCTTGAAGAAGAACGGCCTTCCTTCCGCGTTGCGGAACCCGATGACGTAGAGATCCGATTCGCGGATCGTCGCCACGATCGAGCGGGTTCCGAAAAAGACCTGGATATCGGCGGTATCCGTAGAACCGGCGCGGCGCCGGCGCGGCGCGCTGGACAGGCCGGCGTTGTCGTCCGTCACCCCGTTGGCAAGGACGCGCATGTCGGCGGCATAGTTCCCGTCGAGTCTGAGAATGTACACTTCGCGCTCTCCCGGCGGCATCGCCCGGCCCGTGTTGTCGCCACGGGTCCCGGCGCAAGACAGGTCGCGACCTGACGGGTGAAATTCTAGGCCCTGCGCCGGCTCATGCAAGCCATGGTCGAGGATTCGCGCTTGGGTCCTGCCCGATACCAGGCCCCTTCGAGCGAGCTCGGCACAACCCGTCCCGGCTGAACCGGCGCCGGCCGTTCGCGCACAGCCCCTGGCGCCCTTCGCGCGGCGACGGCCGCCGTCCGGTCAGCGCCGCGCGCAGCGTGAATAATCGCCCTCCCGGCAGGCGCGCACGTCGGCGCGCCATTCGGCCATGGCGTCCTGGTATTCGCGCCGCGCGGCGTAGTCGGCATCGTCCCGCGATGCCGGGCGGGCGTTCCCGTCCTCGCCGTCGCGCCAGCCGTTGCGGGCGCGTGCGTAGCTGTCCCAGCCGTCGGCGTACCGGGCGTCGCGCTGCCGCACTTGGGCGAGCTGGTCCTGGTTGAGCTGGCGGATGATCGCCCGGTCGCGCGCCAGCTCGTCCGGCGTCAGCCGGTCGTTCGGATCGTCCGCCAAAGCCGGCGCGGACAGTGCGCAGGCACCCAGCGCCAAGATGGCCAGAACCCCACGTTCCCTCATATTTCCCAGTCCCTTCAAGTCGATGCGGCCAAATGTGCCGCATCGGACGCATCATTGCAAAGCCATTGCGACGAGCCGTTCGCTCCCCATCTTGGGGGCAACCGCGTGTGCAACGCCGCGCCCCCTTGCCTGGGGCGAACAAATATGGAACATACCTCCTTCATGAGTCTCTCCCACACCAGCGTCCCCGTGATTTCGATTCGCGGCGCGCGCGAGCATAATCTCAAGGGTTTCGATATCGCGCTGCCGCGCGAGAAGCTGATCGTCATCACCGGGCTTTCGGGTTCCGGCAAGTCGAGCCTGGCGTTCGACACGATCTATGCCGAGGGGCAGCGGCGCTATGTGGAAAGCCTTTCGGCCTATGCGCGCCAGTTCCTGGAGATGATGCAGAAGCCCGATGTCGAGCATATCGACGGGCTCAGCCCCGCGATCTCGATCGAGCAGAAGACCACCAGCCGCAACCCGCGTTCCACGGTCGCCACGGTGACCGAGATCTGGGACTACATGCGCCTGCTCTGGGCGCGGGTGGGGGTGCCTTATTCGCCCGCCACCGGCCTGCCGATCGAGGCGCAGACGGTGTCCAACATGGTCGACCGGGTCATGGCCCTGCCCGAGGGTACGCGGCTCTACCTGCTGGCCCCGGCGGTGCGCGGGCGCAAGGGGGAATACCGCAAGGAACTCGCCGAATGGCAGAAGGCGGGCTACACCCGCGTGCGCATCGACGGCGAGATGCACGCGATCGAGGACGCGCCGGCGCTCGACAAGAAGTACAAGCACGATATCGAGGTGGTGGTCGATCGCATCGCCGTGAAGCCGGGCATCGAGACGCGGCTGGCCGACAGCTTCGAGCAGGCGCTGGGCCTCGCCGAGGGGCTGGCCTATATCGACCTGGCGGATACGACCGTTGCCGCAATCAATGCTTCACCTCCCTTCGTGTCGAGCGAAGTCGGGACACGGGAATCCGGCGCCGGGAGTGCCTCGACTTCGCTCGACACGAAGGGAGAGGCGGGATCGAGCAAGGGAGCGCTCAAAGGTGCCGGCCTTCCCCCCAACCGCATCGTCTTCAGCGAGAAGTTCGCCTGCCCGGTCTCCGGCTTCACCATCGAGGAGATCGAGCCGCGGCTGTTCAGCTTCAACGCGCCGCAGGGCGCCTGCCCGGCCTGCGACGGGCTGGGCGAGAAGCTGCTGTTCGATCCCCAGCTGGTGGTGCCGAACGAGGCGCTGACGCTCAAGCAGGGGGCGGTGGTGCCCTGGGCCAAGTCCAACCCGCCGAGCCCTTACTACATGCAGGTGCTCTCCAGCCTGGCGGCGCACTTCGGGTTCGACCTGGCCACGCCCTGGCAGGACCTGCCGGGCGAGGTGCGGCTGGTGATCCTCCATGGCACCGCGGGCAAGCCGGTGCCGCTCACCTTCAAGGACGGGCGCAAGGAATATACCGTCAGCAAGCCGTTCGAGGGGGTGATCGGCAACCTCAACCGCCGCATGCTGCAGACCGACAGCGCCTGGATGCGCGAGGAACTGTCCCGGTTCCAGACCGCGCAGCCGTGCGAGGTGTGCCACGGCAAGCGCCTCAAGCCGGAGGCGCTGAGCGTGAAGGTGGGCGGCAGCGACATCGCCGACGCGGCGCGGTTCTCGGTGGCGGACGCGTTCAAGTGGTTCGGCGCCCTGGACGCCAGGCTCACCGACCAGCAGCGCCAGATCGCCAAGGCCATCCTCAAGGAGATCAACGAACGGCTGGGCTTCCTCAACAACGTCGGGCTGGACTACCTGAACCTCGATCGCACCAGCGGCACCTTGTCGGGCGGGGAGAGCCAGCGCATCCGGCTCGCCAGCCAGATCGGCTCGGGGCTGTCGGGGGTGCTCTACGTGCTCGACGAGCCGAGCATCGGCCTGCACCAGCGCGACAACGACCGGCTGCTGGAAACGCTCAAGCGCCTGCGCGACCTGGGCAATACCGTGATCGTGGTGGAGCATGACGAGGACGCGATCCGCGCCGCCGACCACGTGGTGGACCTTGGCCCCGGCGCCGGCGTCCACGGCGGCGAAGTGGTGGCCGAGGGCACGCTGGAGGAAGTGCTGCGGAACACCAACAGCCTCACCGCCCAATACCTGACCGGCGCCCGCCGGATCGAGGTGCCCCAGGTGCGCCGCAAGGGCAACGGCCACTTCGTCACGGTGGAGAACGCGCGGGCCAACAACCTTGCCGGAGTGACGGCGTGCTTCCCGCTCGGCACGTTCTGCTGCGTCACCGGGGTATCGGGCTCGGGCAAGTCCAGCCTCACGCTCGACACGCTCCACGCCGCCGCCGCGCGGCAGCTCAACGGCGCGCGGGTGATCGCCGGCCCGCATGACCGGATCACGGGGTTGGAACTGTGCGACAAGGTGATCGAGATCGACCAGTCCCCGATCGGCCGCACCCCGCGCTCCAACCCGGCGACCTATACCGGCGCCTTCACCCAGATTCGCGACTGGTTCGCCGGCCTGCCGGAAAGCGCCGCGCGCGGCTACAAGCCCGGGCGCTTCAGCTTCAACGTCAAGGGCGGCCGGTGCGAGGCCTGCCAGGGCGACGGGCTCATCAAGATCGAGATGCACTTCCTGCCCGACGTCTACGTCACGTGCGACGAATGCCACGGCAAGCGCTACAACCGCGAGACGCTGGAAGTGAAGTTCAAGGGCCACTCGATCGCCGACGTGCTCGACATGACGATCGAGGATGCGGAGGCGTTCTTCAAGGCCGTCCCGCCGATCCGCGACAAGATGCACATGCTCAACGAAGTGGGCCTGGGCTACGTCAAGGTCGGCCAGCAGGCGACCACGCTTTCGGGCGGCGAGGCGCAGCGCGTCAAGCTCGCCAAGGAACTGGCCCGCCGCTCCACCGGGCAGACGCTCTACATCCTCGACGAGCCGACCACCGGCCTCCATTTCGAGGATGTGCGCAAGCTCCTGGAAGTGCTCCACCGCCTGGTCGACCAGGGCAATTCAGTGGTGGTGATCGAACACAACCTGGACGTCATCAAGACCGCCGACTGGATCATCGACCTCGGCCCCGAAGGCGGCGTGCGCGGCGGCGAGATCATCGCCGAAGGCACGCCGGAGCAAGTGGCCGCGAACGCCCGGAGCTTCACCGGGGCCTATTTGCGGACACTGCTGGAGCGGTGATCCTTCCCGCGAAATGGGACGCCGGAGGCAAGTGGTGAGGGGGTGTCAGGGCCAGATGGTGTCGATCGCCGTCGGGCCGCGATAACCGTAGGGGGTCATGTCCTTCTGGTCGCTCGATCGGGAGATTTCGCCGAACAGGCCGCCGTTCACCGCATAGCCCACTTCGATCGTGTCGGTGCTGGCGATATAGGCGGACATGCAGTGGGCGGGATAGCCCACCTTTATCAGTTCGCCCACCAACGCATAGGCGTTGTAGCGCGTGGTCGCCAGCACCGCCGAGTAGCAGTGCTGCTGGTGGACCTTGCCGGTGAACTTCTTGAGCGTCGGCCAGGCCAGCTCGAAGTTCGATCCGCCGACGTGATCGAAATAGAGGCGGCCCCAATCGTGCCCGGCCCACTCCGCGACGATGAGCACCGAGCATTCCCCGACATGCGCGGTCTTGATCCCGTGGAGCGAGCCGGAGGAAACGTCGATGGGCTCGTCCTGCCCGACGGTGATGAACTCGCCATGGTTGACGGCAAGGTCGATCGGCCCGGTGGTGGGGGTGAACGGCAGCGCCAGGCCGGCGCGGCCGCGCATGCCGGTTTTCTGTGCCACATAGATGCCTGGCATGGCGGCTCCCCTCCCATCAAATATCGCCGCGCTCTCATGACGAAGCGATTCGCTGAAGCGGCGACTATATTCGCGCAATGGCCGCGTTTCGACTGTCGTATCGGCAACTACGGTGACGGGTTCATCATCCCTCAAAGATCCCGGTGCGGTGGGCAGATCCTGTTTCGCGCGGGAACGCGTGAAGAGGTCGGCGAGCCGCGAAGCGGTTCGATACCTGCGACGGTTGCGCGGGGCCTACGCGACAGCCCCATCCGGGACATTGCGGATGGCGCCTCGGTGTCTGGTCGCCGACAAAAACCTCATGAACTTGATCCAGCTCATTGACCGCGAATTCAACATGATCTGCCGTCTGTAAAGGCAACTTGAAAAGCAGCATGCCAAGACGCCTCAACGAGCGGCAAGCGAATGTATGGCCCCCCTTCGGAAGGATATCTGAACCATGGATGCATGCGCGCATTGTGCGGTTCGCGAAAGCGCGATCTGTCACTCGCTGTCCGACGACAAGCTTGAGGAACTCAGCAGGTTCGGGCGCCGCCAGAACGTCAGGCGCGGGCAGACGCTGATGTGGGAGGATGAGGAATCGCTGCTTGTCGGCAATGTCATCGACGGCGTCCTCAAGCTTTCCGCATCCTCCAGGAACGGCTGCGACCAGACGCTCGGCATCGCCTATCCCAGCGACTTCATCGGCAGGCCTTTCGGCCGCAGGAGCTATCAGTCGGTAACCGCCTTGACCGACGCGCAAGTGTGCACGTTCACGCGTGCGGATTTCGATGCCGTCGCCCAGCGCAATCCCGGTCTCGAACACAAGCTCCTGCAACGGACCCTGGCCGATCTCGATCATGCGCGGCAATGGATGGTCCTGCTCGGCCAGAAGAGCGCGGTCGAGCGCGTGGCCACGTTCCTGCTCGAAATGGGTTCCCGCCTGGGGCAGGCCGGCGATGACGACGGCGCACGCGGTCCGATCGAATTCGAACTGCCGTTCGGGCGGCAGGATATCGCCGAGGTGCTGGGCCTCACCATCGAGACGGTCAGCCGCCAGATCACCAAGCTGCGCGGCGAGGGCCTGATCGATACGCCCACCAAGCGCAAGGTGGTGATCCGCGACCGCGAGGCCCTGGAAGCTTGCGCGGATGGCAGCTAGCCGCCTGTACCTACCAGGTTACGTAACAATCCCAATTCCGGCGGCGGCCTTCGGCAAGCACATATTGCACATGAACAAGAGCGGTCCTTCGGGATTTACATGGAAGAGCATCCGCCTGGAACTGGCCGAAACCCGGGAGTTTCCACGGGGTTCCGCGAGCCGGGCCTATATGCTGTATCTGCCGCTGCGTCCGGACGGCACCATCGACGAAGCCGTGCTTCGGGCAAATCCGAATATCGCGGGTTTCAGGCGGTTCTGGCCGAACGAAGCCGACAGGGTGGGCCGTGTCGAGCGAACGGAAAGCGGCTGGGCCTTGTCCTTCCAGCCCGCGCCCGAGGCGGGAAGCGTGTCATTGCCTATCGAGATGAATCGCCTGCTGCCGGGAGATCAGGTCACGATCGAAAAGCAGGGGCAACGGGCCTGGCGGTTCCGCGTCGTCGACTTGTCGCTCGGTTTCGATACGCGGTCGTAGCGCCCCGGGATTCGTACCGAGTTTCTTCCTGTTCCGCTTCCTTCGGCGTTGCCAGCCGCCGCAGGCGGGCGCGGCAATCCAGGGCAGATTGCTGCGGCGGCTTTGCCGCCTAATCCGAGCCCAATCCGGCGGCGAAGGCGACGCGCAAGGCTTCGGAGAGGCTTGCGACCTCCAGCTTCTGCATGAGGTTCGCGCGATGGACCTCCACGGTGCGGGGGCTGATGCCGAGGTCATAGGCAATGGTCTTGTTGGGATGCCCGCGCACGAGCCCTTCCAGCACATCGGTCTCGCGCGGGGTCAGCACGCGCAGGCGCGCCTGCGCCTCCTCACGCCTTGCCATGCTGCTGCCGGCCTGGGCGATCCGCGTAAAACCGTCCTCGATGGCTTCCAGAAGCACGGCCTTGTCGAAGGGCTTCTCGATGAAGTCCACCGCCCCGGCCTTCATCGCCTGGACGGCCACGGTGACATCGCCGTGCCCCGTCATCACCACCACGGGATGGGCAATCCCCCGATCACGCAGCACCTGCTGGACTTCGAGTCCGCTGATTTCGGGCATGCGCACGTCAAGAAGGACGCAACCCGGCTCAAGCTCGTCCACGGCCTCCAGGAATTCGATGCCGGTCCCGAATGTCGTAACCGCATATCCGGAAGTGCGCAGCATGAACGAGGCAGAACGGCGGATCGCTTCGTCGTCATCGACAAGATAGACCCGCTGGCTTTCATTCATCGTCTCGAATCTCCGCTTCGGGCAGGGTGAAATGGAATGCGGTGCCGCCCAGGCGCGAGGGTTCGGCCCAGATCTTTCCGCCATGCGCCTCGACGATCGTCCGGCAGATCGAAAGGCCCAGGCCCATGCCCGCCGCCTTGGTGGTGGTGAAGGGCTGGAACAGCTGCTCCGCGACTTCGGGCGCCAGGCCGGGCCCGCTGTCCGCCACGATCACTTGGACGAAACCATCGCGTCCGGGCTGGCTGCTAAGCTCCAGGCGCTTGAGGTGCACCTTCTCCATGGCCTCGATCGCGTTCCTGATGAGATTGAGCAGGACCTGCTGAATCTGGATGCGATCCACCAGCAGCAGTTCCGCGGTCGGATCGATCTGCACGTTGAATTCCACCGATCGGCCGCCCACGCCCACGAAGGCCAGCGCGCTGGCTTCGCTGACCAGGCGCGGAAGCTCGACGATCTGCCGCTCGGTTTCGCCGCGCGAAATGAAGTCGCGCAGCCGTCGCACGATCTGGCCGGCACGGATGGTCTGGGTGGCGCATTCGTCCAGCGCTTCGCGGACGAGGGCGATCTTGTCGGGGTCCGGATCGGCGAGCATGTCGCTCGCGGTCTGGACGTAATTGGTGACGGCTGTGAGCGGCTGGTTGAGTTCGTGCGCGATGGAGGTCGCCAACGTTCCCATCGCCGTGACGCGCGAAACGTGGGTGAGCGCGTCCTGCAGGTCGTGCAGCCTCAACTCCGTCCGCTGCCGTTCGGTCAGGTCGCGAATGAAGCCGGTATAGACGCGGCGCGGACCGAACAGCGCTTCCCCCACCGACAGTTCGATCGGAAACGTGCTGCCGTCGCGGCGGCGCGCCGTGGTGACGCGGCCGATGCCGATGATGCGCCGCTCGCTGGTGACGAGATAGCGGTTGAGATACATGTCGTGCCGTTCCCGGTCGGGAGAAGGCATCAGCGTGCTGACATTCTCGCCGATCAGCTCGGCCTCGATGTAGCCGAACATGCGTTCGGCCGCGGAACTGAACGAGATGATCCTGCCGGCATCGTCGATGACGATCATGGCATCGGGCACGCTGTCCAGGATCGAACGCAGATAAGCTTCGTTCCCCAGATCCACTGGGATGTGCTGCTGACCCGGGTCATCGCTGTCTGACGATCGTTCGCCCATGGCGGCAGGGGTTAACGCAGCCGGACAATCGCTGCAACCTGCGATACGGCTTGCGGGCTCGTACGATTTGAAATGACTTCTACCAAGTCTCCTTGAACGAGACTCAATCTTCCCCCTTGCGTCTTCGCGAGGCGGCGAAGCAATCCCGGGTGTTGGCCAGGGCAACGCAAGATCGCCCTGGCCAACACCCGGATTGCCGCATCGTCTTCGGCCGCAATATTTTCCAGATCGATGAGGAGTTTGGCTCCGTTCGGCGCAAGCGGGGGCGGGCCGGGTTCCGGCGGCGGCGAAATAGGCTGGATTTCCGAAGCAAACAGGGCTAAGGGCGGCCCCGCTAAGGCGGAAAGGGCCGAATTCCCGGCTCCTCCGGCCATGGCAAATCCACATGGAAAGCGCACATACCGGTGCCGCAGCGGTCAAGATGCCTTCGGGCGATCCGCACGGTTCCAGCTTTCCAGAGGTCGAACCGGAAAGGAAACGATTATGGCGGCTCCCGTCGTCACCATGCAGCAGCTTATCGAAGTCGGCGCGCACTTCGGCCACCAGACCCACCGCTGGAACCCGCGGATGAAGCCGTATATCTTCGGCGCCCGCAACGGCATCCACATCATCGACCTGTCGCAGACGGTGCCGCTGATGGCCCGCGCGCTGGAATTCGTCTCGGCCACGGTCCAGGCCGGCGGCAAGGTGCTGTTCGTCGGCACCAAGCGCCAGGCGCAGGAACCGATCGCCCAGGCCGCCCGTGCCTGCGGCCAGCACTACGTCAACCACCGCTGGCTGGGCGGCATGCTCACCAACTGGAAGACCATCTCGGGCTCGATCAAGCGCTTCAAGGCGCTGGAAGAGCAGCTTGCGGGCGACACCACCGGTCTCACCAAGAAGGAAGTGCTCCAGCTCACGCGCGAGCGTGACAAGTTCGAGCTTTCGCTCGGCGGCATCCGCGACATGGGCGGCATTCCCGACGTGATGTTCGTGATCGACGCCAACAAGGAAGACCTGGCGATCAAGGAAGCCAACGTGCTGGGCATCCCGGTCGTGGCGATCCTCGATTCGAACGTCTCGCCCGATGGCATCGCCTTCCCGATCCCGGCCAACGACGATGCCAGCCGCGCCGTGCGCCTTTACTGCGACGCCGTGGCCCAGGCCGCGACCAAGGGCGGCCGCGAGGCGGTGATCGTCAGCGGTGCCGACATCGGTGCCATGGACGAGCCGGTCGAGGAAGCCGTCGAAGAGATCGCTGGGGCCTGATCGGCGCCGGCGCCGACGACACTTTCGTCATGGAATTGTCGCGCGCCGGGTCCAATGGGCCTGGCGCGCACCCATTTGAAGGCCACCAAGTGGCCCTCCCAACCAAGAGGATATGAGCGATGGCTTACACCGCCGCTGACGTGAAGAACCTGCGCGAGCGCACTGGCGCCGGCATGATGGACTGCAAGAAGGCTCTCGACGAGACCGGCGGCGACATCGAGGCCGCCGTCGACGCGCTGCGCGCCAGGGGCCTGGCCGCCGCCGCCAAGAAATCGAGCCGCACCGCCGCCGAAGGCCTTGTCGGCGTGGCCGTGACCGGCACCAGGGGCGTTGCCGTCGAAGTCAACTCGGAAACCGACTTCGTCGCCAAGAACGACCAGTTCCAGGACTTCGTGCGCAAGACCACCGAAGTGGCGCTGGGTATCGCGGGTGACGACGTCGAGACGCTCAAGGCCGCCGCTTACCCGGACGGCGGCACCGTGGGCGAAGCGCTGACCAACAACGTCGCCACCATCGGCGAGAACCAGCAGGTTCGCCGCATGAAGACGGTCGAAGTGAGCGAAGGCCTGATCGTGCCCTACATGCACAACGCCGCGGCGCCGAACCTCGGCAAGATCGGCGTGCTCGTCGCGCTTGAGTCTTCGGCTTCGGCTGACGCGCTCGAAGCGCTGGGCAAGCAGATCGCGATGCACATCGCCGCCGCCTTCCCGCTGGCGCTCAACGCCGAGGATCTCGATCCCGCGCTGATCGAGCGCGAGCGCAAGATCGCCGCCGAAAAGGCCGCCGAATCCGGCAAGCCCGAGAACGTCCAGGCCAAGATGGTCGATGGCGCGATCGCCAAGTACGCCAAGGAAAACGCGCTGCTCAGCCAGGTCTTCGTGATGGACAACAAGACCCCGATCCAGCAGGTCGTCGACGCGGCCGGCAAGGAAGCGGGCGCCAAGATCGTCCTCAAGGATTTCGTGCGCTTCCAGCTCGGCGAAGGCATCGAGAAGGAAGTCTCCGACTTCGCGGCGGAAGTGGCCGCGGCAGTGGCGGGCTGATCGTTCGGCCAACGCCTGCTTCGAAAAGAACAGAGCGGGCCGGGGAGCGATGGCTTCCCGGCCCGTTTTTTCGTCATGCGCGTGAAGTCGGAGGCGCAATCGGTCAGGCGCGGCGATCCGCATCATCCACAACCTCTCCCCTTGGCAATCCGCGCCGCTCCTCCTAAAGCCGCACCCACTCACGCCCCAGGAGACCGCGCGACCATGTCATCCTCCCCCTACAAACGCATCCTGCTCAAGCTGTCGGGCGAGGTGCTGATGGGGGGGCAGCAGTTCGGCATCGATCCGGAATTCGTCGCCGAAATGGCCCGGGAAGTGAAGGCGGCCAAGGAGACCGGGCTGGAAATCTGCCTCGTCATCGGGGGCGGCAATATCTTTCGCGGCATGGCCGGGGCGGCCAAGGGCATGGACCGCGCCCAGGCCGACTACATGGGCATGCTGGCGACGGTGATGAATGCGCTGGCGATGCAGAACGCGCTGGAGCAGCTCGGGGTTCACACCCGCGTCCAGTCGGCGGTGCAGATGGACCAGGTCTGCGAGCCGGTGATCCGCCGCCGGGCCGAGCGGCATCTTGAGAAGGGCCGCGTGGTGATCTTCGCCGCCGGTGTCGGCGCGCCCTATTTCACCACCGATTCGGGCGCCGCGCTGCGCGCCGCCGAAATGCAGTGCGATGCCCTGTTCAAGGGCACCAGCGTGGACGGCGTCTATGACAGCGATCCCAAGACGAATCCCGCCGCGAAGCGTTACGAAACAGTCGATTACGACACGGTCCTCGCCGATAATCTCAAGGTGATGGACGCTTCCGCCGTGGCCCTGTGCCGCGACAATGCCATTCCGATCGTCGTGTTCTCGATCCGCGAGAAAGGCAATCTTGCCAAAGTGCTCGCGGGCGAAGGCACGCAGACGGTCGTCCAGAAAGGAGCCTGAACCATGGCCAAGTATGACAAGGCCGACCTGGAGCGCCGCATGAAGGGCGCCGTCGATTCGCTCAAACACGACCTCTCCGGCCTGCGCACCGGGCGCGCCAACACCGCGCTGCTCGAACCGATCACCGTCGAGGTCTATGGCAGCCATATGCCGATCCTGCAGGTCGCGACGATCTCCGCGCCGGAGCCGCGCATGCTGTCGGTGCAGGTCTGGGACAAGTCCAACGTCGGCCCGGTGGAGAAGGCGATCCGTTCGGCCGGCCTGGGCCTGAACCCGATCAACGATGGCAATACCCTGCGCCTGCCGATCCCGGACCTGACCGAGGAGCGCCGCAAGGAACTGGCCAAGCTGGCGAGTTCCTATGCCGAAAAGGCGCGCGTCGCCATCCGCAACGTGCGGCGCGACGGCATGGAGAACCTCAAGGCCGACGAGAACAAGAAGGAAATCTCCGAGGACGAGAGAAAGCGCGCCGAGGCCGACGTCCAGAAGCTGACCGACGAGCAGATCAAGGCCGTGGACGACGAATTGGCCCGCAAGGAAAAGGAAATCCTCAACAAGTGAGGCTATGGCCCCTCGCCTTGAGGAGTTCCCGATGAGCCAGGACAAACCCGCGCGCGCGCGCCACGTCGCCATCATCATGGACGGCAACGGGCGCTGGGCGAAGAAGCGGCACCTGCCGCGCGCGCTCGGCCACCAGCGCGGGGTCGAGGCGGTGCGCCGGGTGGTACGCGGCGCGCGCGAGCTGGGGCTGGAGGCGCTGACGCTTTATGCCTTCTCTACCGAGAACTGGCGGCGGCCGGAGGAGGAAGTTTCCGACCTCATGAGCCTGATGAAGCGCTTTATCCTCTCCGACCTCGAGGAATTCGCCGAGGCGGGGGTGCGGCTCAGGATCATCGGCAACTACAAGGCCTTCAAGCCGGATGTCGTCGAACTGGTGGAAAAGGCGATCGCCCGCACGGCCGGCAATTCCGGCACCACGCTGGCGGTCGCGCTGAACTATGGCGCGCAGGACGAGATCGCCCGCGCCGCGACCAGGGCGGCCGCGAAAGGCCCGATCACGCCCGAGACGATCGCCGTCGAACTCGACACCGCCGACCTGCCGCCGCTCGATCTGCTGATCCGCACTTCGGGCGAGGTAAGGCTGTCCAATTTCCTGCTCTGGCAGTGCGCCTATGCCGAGATGCTGTTCACCGACGTGCTCTGGCCGGATTTCACCGTCGAGCACTTGCGCGAGGCGCTGGAGACTTTCGCGGCTCGCGAGAGGCGCTATGGCGGGCGTTAGGCTAATCTTTCCCGAAACGCGGAGGAACGGTTGACGGGGGCATCGGACTTGCGCGTGCGCACCGGCTCGGCGGCGGTGATGATCGCCGTTTCGGGTCTTGCGCTCTGGCTGGGCGGGGCAGTCTGGATCGCGTTCGTCTGCGCCGTGGCGGTGGGAACGCTGTGGGAATGGATCCGGATCGCGCGGATGGGCACGCGGAACCCGGCCGCGCGCGGTTTCTGGAATTTCGCGGGCATGCTCTATGTCGGCACCGGCGCGGCGATGCTGCTGTTCCTGCGTAATCCGGCCTTTACCCTGGCGCCGCTGCTGACGGTCCTGGTTGCGGTCATCGCCGTCGATGTCGGGGCCTATTTCACCGGCCGCGCGCTGGGCGGGCCGAAGATCGCGCCCTCGATCAGCCCTTCGAAGACCTGGTCGGGCCTGCTGGGCGGGGTGCTGGGCGCGACGCTGGCCCTGCTGTGCGCCGTGCGGCTGTGGCGGGATGGAGCGATCTGGCTGAGCCAGGCCGGGATCTCCGCGGACGTCGCGGCCTGCCTGGGGACGCAGCCGTGCTGGTATCTCCAGGCAAGGCCGGTTCCCCTGTTCGCCACTTGCGTGATGACGGGAATCTTCGTGGCCATCTGCGCGCAGGCCGGCGATTTCTTCGAAAGCTGGATGAAGCGCCGGGCCGGGGTCAAGGATTCGGGCAATCTCATTCCCGGGCACGGCGGTTTCCTCGATCGCGTGGACGGCCTGCTCGCGGTACTTTTTTTACTGGCCCTCATGCTATTGTTCCAGCCACGATGACAGGCATGCGCACGCTTTCCCTCCTTGGCGCCACGGGTTCGGTCGGCGCCTCCACGCTCGATCTCGTGCGGCGCCAGCCCGGCACCTGGGGCGTTCGCGCGCTGACGGCGCATTCCAACGCCGCCGAGCTGGCCCGCCTGGCGCGGGAGTTCTCGGCCGAGGTCGCGGTCATCGCCGACGAGACGCGGCTGCCCGAACTGCGCGCGGCGCTCTCCGGGTCCGGCATCGCGGCGGCCGGCGGCGCGGCGGCGCTGGTGGAGGCGGCGGCGCGCGGCGCGGACCTTACGGTGGCGGCGATCGTCGGCTGCGCGGGGCTGGCCCCGACCATGGCGGCGATCGAGCAGGGCGGGATCATCGCGCTTGCCAACAAGGAAGCGCTGGTTTCGGCCGGCGAGGTGATGATCGCCGCCGTGGCCACGCACGGCGCCACGCTGCTGCCGATCGATTCGGAGCACAACGCCATCTTCCAGTGCCTGGCCGGCAACGATCCGGCGCACGTGCGCTGGATCACCCTGACCGCGAGCGGCGGTCCGTTCCGCGACTGGCCGTGGGAACGCCTGTGCGCGGCGACCCCGGCGGAGGCGGTTCGCCATCCGAATTGGGACATGGGCGCCAAGATCAGCGTCGATTCCGCCACGATGTTCAACAAGGGCCTGGAACTGATCGAGGCGCATCACCTGTTCCCGGTGGGGCTGGACCGCCTGCGCATCATCGTCCACCCGCAATCGATCGTCCATTCGATGGTCGAGTACCGCGACGGTTCGACGCTGGCGCAGCTCGGCCCCTCGGACATGCGCGTGCCGATCGCCTCGGCGCTCGCCTGGCCGCGCCGCATGGATACCCCGTGCGAGCCGCTGGACCTGGCCGCGATCGGCGAGCTGACGTTCCGCAAGCCGGACGAGGAGCGTTTTCCGGCCACGCGCCTGGCCCGGGAGGCGGCGCAGGCCGGCGGCGCGGTTCCGGCGGTGCTCAACGCCGCGAACGAAGTGGCGGTCGCCGCGTTCCTGGATGGTCAGATTCCATTCACCAGGATTGCGGCACACGTGGAAAACGTGCTCAATGCCTATGCACCGCCGCCACCCGCCTGCCTGACCGACGTGCTCGCCGTCGACAGCGAGGCGCGGGCGAGGGCGCTGCAACTGACGCTGAGCGTGGGATAGGGGACAGCCTGACTTTGACCGCATCGCCCAACCTGCTGACGACGATCTTCGCCTTCCTGCTCGTGCTGGGCCCGCTGGTGCTGATCCACGAACTGGGCCACTATCTGGTCGGCCGCTGGTTCGGGGTGAAGGCCGATGCCTTCTCGATCGGCTTCGGCAAGGAGATCGCCGGCTGGACCGACCGGCGCGGCACCCGCTGGAAGCTTTCGGCGCTGCCGCTGGGCGGCTATGTCCAGTTCGCCGGCGACATGAACCCCGCGAGCGCGCCGTCGGCGGCCGAGGACGGGCTGACGCCGGAACAGCGATCGCATACCTTCCACGCCAAGCCGCTGTGGCAGCGCGCGCTGATCGTGCTGGCCGGGCCGATGACCAATTTCCTGCTCTGCGTGCTGATCGTGGCCGGCTTCGCCTATGCGAACGGTCGCCAGGTGGCCGATGCCGAGGTTGCCGCCTTCACGCAGGATTCGCCGGCGCGGGCCGCCGGAATGGAGATTGGCGATCGCATCGTCGCGATCGACGGCACGCGGATCGAAAGCCTTACCGACGTTCCCGAACATGTCGTCTACTATCCCGGCAAGGCGCTTAAGATCACCATCGCGCGCGACGGGCGCGAACTGGTGCTGCCGGTCACGGTCGCGCGCCGGAAGATGAGCGACGAGTTCGGCAACACGGCTGAAGGGGGCGATCTCGGCATCGATTTCGCCGTGCCGGTGGTGGGTGGGTTCTCGAGCGATTCCACGGCCGAGACGGCCGGCATGAAGGCTGGCGACCGGATCGTTGCGATCGACGATGCCGACGTGCGCAGCTTTTTCGACATTCCGCGCCTGGTCCAGCCGTTCCCGGGCAGGACGGTGACGATAACCGTGATGCGGGGCGGGGAGGCGCATGTCTTCCCGGTAACGATCGGCACCGGCACCGTCACCGAGGCGGATGGACATGCCAGGACAGTCGGTCAGCTCGGCATCCGCGCCGGCTTCGGCCATATCGAGCCGGTCGGACCCGTCGAAGCGCTTGGCCTGGGCGTTACCCGCAGCTTTTCCATGATGCGGATGATGGTGGCCGGGGTCGGCCAGATCTTCACCGGCGAGCGATCGGTGAAGGAGCTGGGCGGGCCGATCAAGATCGCCAAGTATTCGGGCGAGCAGTTCAGCCTGGGCTGGGATGCCTTCGCCGGCTTCGTCGCGCTGATTTCGATTAACTTGGCATTCATCAACCTCCTGCCAATTCCGGGCCTCGATGGCGGACACCTGGCGTTCTACGCGGCCGAGTTGGTCCGTCGCAGGCCTCTGGGTGTGCGCAGTCAGGAATGGGCGATCCGCACGGGCGTGGCACTGGTCCTCGCGCTCATGCTGTTCGTCACGGTCAACGATCTGGTGTCTCTCCCTGTTTTCGGGGGATAGCCGGAAGGTTTTATCCAGCGATCACAATCTCGCCGGGTTTGGCTGCTTGATTGGAGGCCCTCCATCGGGCAGATGGCTGCGATTGCCTGCCGGACGGGCAGCGTGCCTGCCGGGCCGGTCGAGTTCATCGCGAAAGCGTATACAGGATTTTGCGTAGAATGATGGGATGGGAAATGGCTCGCAGCACTGATGCCCGCCGTGCGTCGCAAGTTGCGGCAGTGCTCCTTGGGACTACGATCCTGGCGGGCGCCCCGGAAGTCGCCTTCGCGCAGCAGGGCGCGGCGCCGCCGAGCGCCCAGGCGCCCGGCGCGCCGGTCATGCAGACGATCCAGTCGATCCAGGTGACCGGGGCTGAGCGCCTCGAGCCGCAGACCGTGATGTCCTACATCAAGCTGCGGATCGGCCAGCCCTATAGCAAGGCCGTGGCGGACGAGGCGCTGAAGGATCTCTACTCGACCGAACTGTTCAAGGACGTCCAGATCACCAACGATGGCGGCACCGTCACCATCGCGGTGCAGGAAAACCCGGTGGTCAACCGCATCGTCCTTGAAGGCAACAAGCGCATCAAGGACGACAAGATCCTGCCCGAGATCAAGGTCGCCCCGCGCCAGATCTTCACCCGGTCCAAGATCCGCGCCGACGTTGCCCGCATCATCGAGCTTTACAAGCGCCAGGGCCGCTACGCCGCGACGGTCGAGCCCAAGATGGTCATGCTCGACCAGAACCGCGTCGATATCGTCTTCGAGATCACCGAGGGCGACAAGTCGAAGGTCCGCCAGATCAACATCATCGGCAACGAGCATTTTTCCGACGGCGAGCTGCGCGGCCAGATGGTGACCAAGCAGGCGCGCATCACGCGCATCTTCAGCTCCGGCACGAGCTACGACCCCGATCGCATGGCCTTCGACCAGCAGAAGCTGCGCCAGTTCTACCTGACGGAGGGCTATGCCGACTTCCGCGTCGTCTCGGCCGTGGCCGAGCTGACCCCGGACAAGAAGGACTTCATCATCACTTACGTGGTGGAGGAAGGGAAGCGCTACAAGTTCGGCGACGTGAAGGTCGAAAGCCAGCTGCGCGATTTCGACGGCGAAAAGCTGGCGAAGAACCTGCCCATGCACACGGGCGACTGGTACAATGCCAAGCAGGTCGAAGACACCATCGACAACCTGAACGAGACCGCCGGCGCCTTCGGCTATGCCTTCGCGGACGTGCGGCCGCAGTACGATCGCGACAAGGACAACCTCACCATGGGGCTGACCTTCGTGATCCAGGAAGCGCCGCGCGTCTATGTCGAGCGCATCGACATCAACGGCAATACGCTGACCCAGGACAAGGTGGTGCGCCGCGAGTTCCGCCTGGGCGAGGGCGACGCGTTCAACTCGCTGCAGGTCAAGCGCTCCACCAACCGCATCAAGTCGCTCGGCTACTTCCAGGAGAAGTTCGAGGTCGAACAGAAGCCGGGCAGCGCCGACGACCGCATCGTCCTGGAAGCCAACGTGGAGGAGAAGCCGACCGGCGAGCTCCAGCTTTCGGCTGGCTTCTCGAGCCTGGAGAGCTTCATCTTCCAGGCCTCGATCCAGCAGCGCAACTTCCGGGGGCGCGGCCAGACAGTGGGCCTTTCGGGCAGCTATTCGCGCTATTCCAAGAGCGTCCAGGCGAGCTTCGTCGAACCCTACCTGTTCGACAAGAACGTGTCGCTCGGTGTCGATATCTATCGGCGTGATTACAACAGTTTCAATTACTACAATTCCGACCGCAATACCACCTATGAGCAGTCCACGACCGGCTTCCAGGTCCGCGCCGGCGTGCCGCTGACCGAGTATCTGACGGCGGTCGGGCGTTACACGCTCAATTATGACGACGTGGCCCTGGATAAGAATACTTACTATTCCTACCGCCTCGATCCCGACGTTTTCCAGTGCGATCCGCTCTATGCCGGTCGGTATCTGTGCGATGCCATCGGCAAGCGCCTGAGTTCGATCGTCGGTCTTTCGGTGATCTACGACACGCTGGACAACCGGGTGCGGCCCTCGCGCGGCGAGACGATGTCGGTCAACGTCGACGTGGCGGGGCTGGGCGGCGATGTGAAGTACGCCCGGCTGCGCGCCAATGCCGCCAAGTACTGGCCGCTTGGCAGCGGTTTCATCTTCTCGCTTTCGGGCGAGGGCGGCGCGATCAAGGGCTACGGCGGCGACGATGTACGCCTGACCGACCGCTTCTACCTGGGCGAGCCGCAGATCCGCGGCTTCGGCATCCGCGGTGTCGGGCCGCGCGTCATCCGTCAGTACTACACGCAAGATACGGACGGCAATTATACCGAGGAATCGACCAAGACCGACGACGCCCTGGGCGGCAAGTACTATTACATGAGCCGCGCGGAACTCGAGATCCCGCTCGGGTCGGGCGCGCGTGAAATGGGGCTGCGGCCTTCGATCTTCGTCGATGCGGGCGCCGTCTGGGGCATTAAGAAGCCCGACCTGATCGAGGACTGCCTGCCGGCCGACGGCGGCTGCTTCATCGGCACGCGGGACAGCAGCGGCAATCAGCTCTATTACCCGAACAAGGGCGATGGCACCTACGACACGACGACTACCACCACCTCAGCCCAGACCAATGGACTAGACAACCAGGCGATCGGTTCGACCCAGGCGTTCATCGAGCGTTTCGTCGGCAACAGCTGGAAGCCGCGCGTAGCGATCGGTTTCGGCGTCAACTGGAACTCGCCCTTCGGCCCCTTCCGCATCGACATTTCCAAGGCCCTCCTCAAGCAGGACGGCGACGATACCAAGACTTTCACTTTCAACGTGGGAACCCAATTCTGATGAAGATCATGATGAAAACCGTCGCGCTGGGTTCGGCCCTGGCGTTCGCCCCGCTCGCCGCGCAGCCCGCCTTCGCCCAGGCCGTGCCTGCATCGAAGGTCGCGGTCGTCGATCTCGATCGGATCGGCCGCGAGTGCAATGCCTGCAAGACGGCCAACCAGACGCTCCAGCAGCAGGTCCAGGCTTTCGAAGCCCGTCGCAGCCAGCTTGCCGGGCAGCTCCAGCCGGAGGCGCAGGCGCTCGATGCGGCGGTCAAGGCGCTGAACGGCAAGGCTCCCGATGCCGCCTTGCAGACCCGCATCCAGGCCTACCAGCAGAAGGAGCAGCAGGCCGGCCAGGAACTTCAGGCGCAGCAGGTCCAGATCCAGCGCAACCAGGCCTATGTCGGCCAGCAGATCCAGGTGCAGCTGCAAAACCTCTACAAGCCGGCGATGCAGAAGCGCGGCGCGAACATGCTGGTGGAGATGGGCCAGACGCTCGCCTATGATCCCTCGCTCGATGTCACCGGCGACGTGCTGGCCGCGCTCAATGGCGTACTGACCGCCATCAACACCACGGCTCCGCCCCCGCAGCAGCAGCAGGCGCCGACGGCACCCTCGGGCCGCTAAGGGCAGGCAGCGCGATGAGCGAGGCGAGCGAGATCGTCTACGATACCGCGAAGATCCTGGCGGCGCTTCCGCACCGCTATCCGATGCTGCTGGTCGACCGCGTGGTCTCCTTCGACGAGGAGGAGATCCACGCGGTGAAGGCGGTCAGCTTCAACGAGGGATTCTTCCAGGGCCATTTCCCCGGGCGCCCGATCATGCCCGGCGTGCTCCAGATCGAGGCGCTGGCGCAGACCGCCGGCATTCTCGCGATCGAAAGCCTGGGGCTCGCCGGGACCGGCAAGCTGGTCTATTTCATGGCGATCGAGGATGCCAAGTTCCGCAGCCCCGTGACCCCCGGCCACCTGCTGACCTTGCGCGCCGGCTTCGTCCAGAAACGTTCGCGGGTCTGCAAGTTCTGGGGCAAGGCTTCGATCGAGGACAAGGTGACCTGTGAGGTGAACTTCACCGCGATGATCGCGGATTCGTGACCGCGGCAGGGGCGGGGCAGGCACTGGGGCGGGGGCGTGAACGCGCCCTTGCATTTTCAGCCTTACCCATGTAAGCGCGCCGCTTTCCAAGGCAGGCCGGTCGGAACCGGCCAAATGCGAAAGAGTTTGACCCATGAAGGCCGATACGCATCCCGACTATCACATGATTACGGTGCAGATGACCGATGGCACCACCTTCCAGACCCGCTCGACCTGGGGCAGCGAAGGGGACACGCTGGTTCTGGACATCGACCCGACCTCGCACCCGGCCTGGACCGGCGGCAAGCAGCAGCTTCAGGAAGGCGGCCGCGTTGCCCAGTTCAACAAGCGTTTCGGCGGTCTTACCCTCAAGAAGGGCTGAGCCGGGCCTTGATCGTCGGAATTGAAAGGGCGGCCCTTGGTGGGGCCGCCTTTTTGCGTTCAGCCATCCAGGCCGCAATCCATGAGTTCGAACCACTCGGCCCGTTCGGGCGGGACGGCGCGCAGGAATTCCATGCCGGCGGCCCGGCCGCGCACCCAGCGCACGATCGCCGGCAGCATCGGCCCCTCGCCAAGGCCGATCGAGACGAACGCGCCCTGACGCAGCAGCGCCGCGTCGGCCTGCACGCAGCATCCGTGCAGCGAGACGTCGGCCAGCAGCACCGGCAGCCGGCTGCCCTTCGACGTTTCCAGCAAGGCTTCGAAACGGATAGGACGGCGCTGGTCGCGGCGTCGCTCGTCCAAGGCATCCTGGGGCGCGGCGTAGAGCCGCCCGATCGGTGCGTTCATGGCTTGTGTTCCTGGCGTCCCTTCGTGTTATCGGGCGATCATCCGGCGCGAAAGTTAACCGAGCTTCACAAGACAGGCTTGCCGGCGCAGTAACCTTGCGGCTTTTTGCCCGCGTTCGTTTTCCCGCCATCGCGCGATTGCCTTTCGATCGGACGGGCCTAGTCTGGGGCCGTGCGCGGCAGCGGGGGCCCCGCACGAAAGCCGCCGGTGCGCGCATCGGACTTGCGGATATTTCCCGCCGGCGGCGTCCAGCAATCGGAAGGAGCCGCAAGAAGGGCTCCAACAGGAGAAGCGTAATGATCCGAACTGCCCATATCGCCGCCGCATGCGTCCTGGCCCTGTCCGCCTCCGCGGCGCTGGCCGAAGACGCGACGACACCCGGCGGCGCGATGGTCCACGCCGAAGTGATCGGCCTGAACGGCAAGTCGCTCGGCACCGTGATGCTGCAGGAGGCGCCCACCGGCGTGCTTGTCACCGCCGACATCAAGGGCCTGCCCGAAGGCGAGCACGGTTTCCATTTCCACGAAAAGGGCCTGTGCGATCCGGCGCAGAAGTTCACGACCTCGGGCGGCCATTTCGCCGCCGGCGAGCACCAGCACGGACTGATGGTCATGGGCGGCCCGCACGGGGGCGACATGCCGAACCAGTATGTCGGGCGGAACCGCGCGCTCAAGGCGCAGGTCCTCAACACCGGGGTGACGCTGTCGCCCGGGCCCAAATCGCTGCTCGATGCCGATGGTTCGGCCCTGGTGATCCACGCCGGGGTGGACGACTATACCAGCCAGCCGGCCGGCAACGCGGGCGGACGCATCGCCTGCGCGGTGATCGGCGCGGGGCAATAGTACCAGGCTCTCTGGGCGAGACTCATTTCCCCCCTTGCATATTGCGCTTCGCCCTGTCTGGTTGAAGGATTGGGCGATCACCGGGGGTGGCCACCCCCGGTGATCGGACGGGTGGGATCGTTGCCCCCTTGGCATGCACCGTGATGAAGCTTGATCCGCTCGTCCAGATCGCGAGGACCGAACCGGGTAAGCCTCAGCCCCAGGGCCGTTCGCGATACCACTGCGTAATCACGTACTTGCGGCCCTTGCGCACTTTCATCGCATGGTGGAGCGTGGCGGCGTTCAGGCTGCCGTCCGCCCGGCGGTTGTTCCAGGCGACCAGCTTGCCGCGTTCGGGCTGGACGATCTTGTCGATCACCTTGAACCGGGTGGCGCCGCCGGCTTCCACGGTGTTGAGATAGACCATGAAAGTCCAGGTGCGCTGCCCGGAAACCGTGCAATACTGTTCGTAGTCGGCATTGCCGGGTTCGAAATAGTCGGTATGCGCCTTGAACTCCTGGCCGATTTCGTAGCGCTGGCCTTGCAGCGGTTCGGCATGGGCAAGGGCAATGCCCGAGGCTTTGGAAAGTTTCATGGCCAGTCCGCCCACGGCGGCAATGTCGTGGGAGAGATCGCAGGTCGAACTCGTGCGGAAGGCATCGTCGCCATTGTGGTTGGCGATGGTGGACGGGCGATGTTCCCTTTCGATCAGGCGGACCAGTTCGTCGCACTCGGCGCCCGAAAGAAAATCGCGCATCAGGAACAGGTCGAGCCGCGACGAGGGAAAGCGCTGCATGCCGGGGAGGGACAGCAATCGGTCTGCCGGTGATTCGCCAGGTTCGGTCATGGCCGCGATCTTATACCAAGTTTCCCGGAGCGAGACTCATCTTCGCTCTCCGTCGCTACGAGGCGGCGAAGCGAAGGGGAACGCGAGTTCTGATCGAAGGACGGTTGGCATCGGCCCGCCGGCGCGGCCGGGAAAATCGCGCGAGTCGCGATGCGATCCGTTTTTTTGCTTTGCAAGAAGCGCAGCCTTGTGCAAAGGCGCGCTCCCGCACCGGTTGCTGCGCGCAGCGGCCCTTGCGAATTTGCGGCACGCGGCGCAGGAAGCCGGTGCACGGTGTGGCGATCGTAGCTCAGCTGGTTAGAGCGCCGGTTTGTGGTACCGGAGGTCGTGGGTTCGAACCCCATCGATCGCCCCATTTTCTTCCCGTCGTCGCGCTGGCGCCCAATTTGCGGGGGCATTAAATTGCGGGGACAGCGAGCGGGCTTTGACATGAGTCACTTGCTCCTTTCGCAGCGGGCTTTAGAAGCGCGCCCAATATGCATGGCTTTGCCAACCCGGCCCGTTTCCTGCGCATCGCCCGCTGGCTGATGCCGCTCTGCATGGGCGCGGGAATCGTCGTTGCCGCCGCCGCGCTCGGCTGGGGGCTGTTCCTCGCGCCGGCCGAGCGTTTGCAGGGCGAAACGGTGCGCATCGTCTATCTTCATGTGCCGGCCGCCTGGCTGGGCATGGCGGGCTGGATGGGGATCGCCGCCGCCAGCTTCACCGAACTGGTCTGGCGCCATCCGCTCGCCGGCATCGCCGCGCGCGCCTGCGCGGTGCCGGGCGCGGTGTTCACCGCCGTCTGCCTGGTCACGGGATCGCTGTGGGGACGCCCGGCCTGGGGGACCTGGTGGGTCTGGGACGGGCGGCTGACCTCCATGCTGGTGCTGCTGTTCCTCTATTTCGGCTGGATGGCGCTGTCGCAGGCAAGCGAGGCGTCGGACGGGGGGCAGGGTGCCGGCCGGGCTCCGGCGATCTTCGGCCTGGTGGGCGCGGTCAATATCCCGATCATCCATTATTCGGTGATCTGGTGGAACAGCCAGCACCAGGCACCCAGCATCACCATGGGCAAGTCGGCGATGGCCGGGGCGTTCCTGTGGCCGCTGCTGATCGCCATGCTGGGTTTCACGCTGATCTTCGCCGGCTGCGTGCTGGCGCGCATGCGGGCGATCCTGGCAGACCGGCAGGCCGAGGCGCGGCTGCGGCGCAAGGCCCTTAGCGAGGCGGAATTCTGACCATGCGCGAAGCGGAATCCTGACGATGCGCGAGGCGATGGACCCGTGGACTTTCGTGGTCGCCTCTTACGCGGTCGGCGTGGGAGCGACGGCAACAATGGTGCTATGGTCGCTGCTGTCGATGCGGCGTGCCGAGAAGCGCCGTGACGAAGCAAGGAAGCGCTGAGGATGGCGATCAAGGCAAAGCATCAGCGACTGGTCCTGCTGGTGATCGCGCTGGTCGTGCTGGTCGCGGCCGGATTGCTCGCGGCCTGGGCGCTGCGCAACCAGGCGAGCTATTTCTACGTTCCCAGCGAAATCGTCGCGAACCCGCCGCGGCCGGATCGCGCCGTGCGCCTGGGCGGCATGGTGGAGAAGGGATCGCTCAAGACCGAGCCCGACGGCGTCACCATCGCTTTCGTCGTGCAGGACGGCAAGGCGCGCGTGCCGGTCATGTTCAGGGGCATCGTCCCGTCGCTGTTCGTCGAGGGATCGGGCGTCGTCGCCGAGGGCAGGCTGGGGGCGGACGGCACGTTCGTGGCCGACAACCTGCTGGCCAAGCATGACGAGAACTATGTACCGCGAGAAATGCGGGACATGACCAGCCAGCAGGCCAGGCAGGTGGTGGCCGAAACGAAATGATCGCCGAACTCGGCCTTGCCGCCCTGTGGCTCGCCGCCGCGCTGGCGGCGCTGCAACTCGTGGCCGGCGCGCTCGGGCTGACGGCGCGCGGCGCGGCGCTGGGCGGTGCGGTGCGCCCGGTCGCGGCGGTGCAGGGGCTGCTGGCGCTCGTCGCGTTCCTGTGCCTGATCCAGGTCTTCGCCGTTACCGACCTTTCGGTGAAGCTGGTGGCGCTCAATTCGCATTCGATGAAGCCCTTGGTGTTCAAGATCGCGGGCGCCTGGGGCAACCACGAAGGCTCGATGCTGCTGTGGGTCACGGTCATGGGCATGGCCGGCGGCTTCGTGGCGCTGATCGAGAAGCGGCTGCCGGAGCCGACCATGCTGGCGACGCTGGCCGGGCAGGCCTTCGTCTCGCTGGGCTTCTACGCCTTCCTGCTGATCGCTTCCAACCCGTTCGAGCGGCTTTCGCCGGTGCCGGCCGAGGGCAATGGCCTCAATCCCCTGTTGCAGGACCTTGGCCTCGCCTTCCATCCCCCCACGCTCTACCTGGGCTATGTCGGCCTCTCCATCGCCTTCAGCTTCGCGATCGGCGCGCTGGTGACGCGTGAGGTGGGGCCGGCTTTCGCGCGGGCGATGCGTCCCTGGGTGCTGGGGGCATGGATATTCCTTACGGTGGGGATCACCGCCGGTTCCTACTGGGCCTATTACGAGCTGGGCTGGGGCGGGTGGTGGTTCTGGGATCCGGTGGAGAACGCCTCGCTGATGCCCTGGCTGGCCGCGACCGCGCTGCTGCATTCGGCAAGCGTCCTGGCATCGCGCAACGCGCTCAGGGCCTGGACGATGATGCTGGGCGTCGTCGCCTTCTCGATGTCGATGATCGGCACTTTCCTGGTGCGCTCGGGCATTCTGACCAGCGTCCATGCCTTCGCCGTCGATCCGGAGCGCGGCACTTTCATCCTGGCGCTGCTGGCGATCAACATCGGCGGCGCGCTGACCCTGTTCGCTCTGCGCGCATCCACCGTGACCGAGGGCGAGCGATTCGCCCTGGTCAGCCGCGAAGGCGCGCTGGTGTTCAACAACGTGATGCTTTCGGCGATCCTGGGCATCGTGCTGTTCGGCACGCTCTATCCGCTGGTGGCCGAGGCGATGGGGGCCAAGGTCTCGGTCGGCCCGCCCTATTTCAATCCGATGAGCGCGCTGTTCGCGCTGCCGATGCTGGTGGTGCTGGCGATCGGGCCGCTGCTGCGCTGGCGGCGCGACAAGTTCGCGCGGATCGGCAAGGCCCTGGTGATCCCGGCGATGCTGGCGGCGGCGGCGGGCATCGGCCTTGTGGCGATGGGCGGAGCGGGGATGGGCGGAGTGGCGCTGCTGCCGCTGCTGGGCCTGATGCTGGCGGCCGGGCTGGCCTGGGCAAGCGTGCTGCCGCTTCGCGATCGCAATCTGCGGCGCACGCCCTTGCCGGTCTGGGGCATGGTCACCGCGCATTTCGGCATTGCCGTGGCCTTGTTCGGGATGAGCTGCGAGAGCGCCTTTTCGATCGAGAAGCTGGTCGCGGTCAGGATCGGCGAAGTGACCGAGATCGGGCCCTGGGGGGTCAAGCTCGATACCGTCGAGCCGGTCGCCGGGCCCAACTGGACCGCGCTGGAGGCGCGGCTGCTGGTGCGCTACGGCGTGGACGGCAAGGCTGTCCGCATGCTGCCGCAGTCGCGCAGTTTCTGGACGCCGCCGCAGCAGACCAGCGAATCGGCGTTGCTGACGCGCTGGAACGGCCAGCTCTATACCGTGCTGGGCGGCGAGGCCGACGACGGGCGCTGGCAGCTTCGGCTGTGGTGGAAGCCGTTCGTGCCGCTGATCTGGATCGGCGGCCTGCTGGTCGCGCTGGGCGGCGTGCTGGCGCTTGCCGGGCGCGTCGCTGCCGATGTCCGGCGCATCGTCGCCAGGGACAAGATCGCCTATCGTCGCGAAAGGCAGGGCCGGTGAACGAAAAGCGCCGATCCTTCCGCTGGGCGACCTGGCTGCCGCTGGCGCTGTTTCTCGGCTTCTTCGTGCTGGTGCTGGTCGGGCTGCTGCGTCCGGCGGACCGGACCGTGGCGAGCGCCCTGGTTGGCAAGCCGATGCCGGCCTTCAACCTGCCCCCCGCGCTGCCCGGCCGGCCGGGGCTGGACAGCAAGGTGCTTGCCAACGGCAAGCCGCATCTGGTCAACATCTTCGCCAGCTGGTGCGTGCCCTGCCGGGTGGAGGCGCCGCAGCTTGCCGCCCTGGCCAGGGCCGGCGTCCCGATCGAGGGTATCTCGGTGCGGGACACCACCGAGAACCTCCAGCGTTTCCTGGCGGAAAACGGCGATCCCTTCCAGCGCGTCGGTGCCGACGACGACGGCAGGGTCCAGCTCGCGCTGGGGTCTTCGGGCGTGCCGGAAACCTATGTGATCGATGGCAAGGGCGTGATCGTCTACCAGCACATCGGCGAGATCCGGCCCGAGCATCTCGACCTGCTGCTGGGCAAGCTGAAGGAGGCGGGGGAATGATCCGCCTGATCGCACTCGCGCTGGCCCTGATCGCGGCCGCGCCCATGGCGGCGGCGCAGGAGGAGCAGTCCACCGCGCCTTACGCCTATCGCCAGCTGGACGATCCGGCCAAGGAGCGGGCGGCGCAGGCGCTGATGGAAACGCTGCGCTGCCTGCAGTGCCAGGGCCAGTCGATCGCCGATTCGGATGCGCCGATCGCCGGATCGATGCGCAGCCTCGTGCGCGAACGGGTCGCGGCGGGGGAGGACCCGGAAGCGATTCGCGCCTGGCTGGTCGAGCGCTATGGCGACTATGTCAGCTACGCGCCGCGCTTGACCGGGCTGACCTGGCCGTTGTTCGCGGTGCCGCTGGCGCTGGCGCTGCTGGCCTTCGCGCTCCTGCGCCGGCGCTTCGGGGCGGACAAAGGATCCGGGGCATGATCTGGGGCCTTCTCATCGGGCTGGCGCTGCTGGCCTTCGTGCTGGTGGTCTTCGTGCTCAGGGCGCCGCGCGCCGCGCGCGAGGCGGTGGCCGCCGCGCTGCTGCTGGGCGTGGCCGGATATGTCGCGCAAGGCTCGCCGGGCCAGCCGGCCGCTCCCAAGGCGGCCGACGAGCCGGTTTCCGCCGATCCCGCCGCGCTGGTCGACGCGCGCTCCAGGGTATCGAACAAGGGCATTCCGCCCAGCAACCAGTGGGTGGTGATCGCGGACGGGCTGGCCCGCAACGGCCGCTACGCCGATGCCGCCGAGGTCCTGCGCGGCGCGATCGGCAAGGATCCGAAGAATTCCGAGGCCTGGCTCGCCATGGCCAACGCGCTGCTGGCCCATTCCGAGGGCACGCTGACCCCGGCCGCGCTCTATGCCTATCGCCAGGCCGCCAAGGCCGATCCGGACAATCCGGGGCCACCGTTCTTCCTGGGCCTCGCCCTGGCGCAGGCGGGCCGCTTCGCCGAGGCGCGCGCGCTCTGGGCCGGTCTGCTGGCGCGCGCGCCCGCCGAGGCACCCTGGCGCGAACCGCTGGCGCAGCAACTGGCCAAGCTCGACGCCCTGCTTTCCAGCGCGCCGCGCGGCATGCCCGATTCGCGGGTGTCCCCGCCCTGAACCGTCCCTTAAGCAGCGTTGCTTGGCACCTCTCATGCTGCTAACGGCCACAGCCTTGCCGCAGCTGCGAAATGGGTCTGCGAGTCCATGACGGGACGCACGAATGGGTGATGCAACTTCGGATGGGGCGAAGGCCCCGACCGCGATCGATCCGACAACGGCAGGCACGGCTCCGGTTCCCGGCGGCCATGGCTCGGGCAATATTTCCAAGCTGGCGCTGGGCGCGATCGGCGTCGTCTTCGGCGATATCGGCACCAGCCCGATCTACGCGTTTCGCGAAACCTTCGTCGGCCCGCACCCGCTGGCGATCGACGAACTGCACGTGCTGGGCGTGGTCAGCCTGATCTTCTGGTCGATGACGCTGGTCGTCGCGGTGCAGTACGTCGGCATCCTGATGCGGGCCGACAACAAGGGGCAGGGCGGCAGCCTGGCCCTGGTCGCGCTGATTTCCGGCCACATCAAGAAATCGCGCTACAGCGGCGTGGTGGTGCTGCTCGGGGTGTTCGCGACTTCGCTGTTCTACGGCGATTCCATGATAACGCCGGCGGTTTCGGTGCTTTCGGCGGTCGAAGGCCTCACGGTCGTCCAGTCCAACCTTGCGCCCTTCGTCCTGCCGATCGCGCTGATCCTGCTGATCGGCCTATTCCTTCTGCAGAAGAGCGGCACCGCCAAGGTCGGCGCGCTGTTCGCCCCGGTCATGGTGGTCTATTTCCTCACCCTGGCCGTGCTGGGCATCTTCCATCTGGTGCAGATGCCCGAAGTGCTGGCGGCGCTGAACCCCTGGTACGCGGTCCAGTTCTTCCTGACCGACAAGATGCTGGGCTTCCTCGCGCTCGGCTCGGTCGTGCTGGCGGTAACCGGGGCCGAGGCGCTCTATTCCGACATGGGGCACTTCGGGCGCGGTCCGATGCGGCTTTCCTGGTTCGCCTTCGTCATGCCGTGCCTGCTTATCAATTACTTCGGCCAGGCGGCGATGATCCTGGGGATGGACGATGCGGCGGCGGCGGAAGCGATGGAGAACCCGTTCTTCAACCTCGCGCCGGACAGCCTGCGCCTGCCGCTGGTGATCCTGGCGACCTGCGCCACGTTCATCGCCAGCCAGGCGGTGATCTCCGGGGCGTTCTCGATCACCCACCAGGCCATGCAGCTGGGCTTCATCCCGCGCCTCTCGACTCGCCACACCAGCGAGCACGAGGTCGGGCAGATCTACATTCCCTTCGTCAACTGGGCGCTGATGACCGGCGTGATCGTGCTGGTGCTGGTGTTCCAGAACTCGTCGAACCTGGCTTCGGCCTATGGTATCGCGGTCACCGGCGCGATGCTGATCGATACCTGCCTGATGACGGTGCTGCTGATCGTGCTGTGGCGCTGGAGGCTGTGGATGGCCATTCCGGTCATCGTCACCTTCTTCGTCGTGGACGGCGCCTATTTCGGCGCCAACGCCGCGAAGATCGCCGACGGCGGCTGGTTCCCGCTGCTGATCGGCGGCGCGGCCTTCACGCTGCTGACCACCTGGAACAAGGGCCGCAAGCTCATGCGCGAACGCATGACCGAGGCCGCGCTGCCGCTCAACGTCTTCGCCAAGAGCGCGCACGGCAGCGCCGCGCGGGTTCCCGGCACGGCGATCTTCATGGCCTCCAGCAACATCGGGGTGCCCTCGGCCCTGCTTCACAACATCAAGCACAACAAGGTGCTGCACGAACGCGTGGTGGTGCTCACCATCGAAGTGCAGGATGTGCCCTATGTCGAACCCGCGGAGCGGTACGAGGTGATCGAACTGGGCCAGGGCTTCTTCCGCATGACGCTGCGCTACGGCTTCATGGAAGAGACCGACGTGCCCGCCGCGCTTGCCCACGCCCCGACCTGCGGCGGCGCGTTCGAGATGATGAAGACCAGCTTCTTCCTGTCCCGCCAGACGCTGCTGCCGTCCGAAAAGCCGGGCATGGCGATCTGGCGCGAAAAGCTCTTCGCCTGGATGATGCGCAACGCCGCCAGCGCGATGGAGTTCTTCCGCCTGCCGACCAACCGGGTGGTGGAACTGGGCAGCCAGCTGGAGATTTGAGCGGCCCGGGCAAGCGCGGCAGGACGTTACATCGATCCAGCCACATCCTTCCCAACGGGGGGAGGGGAACCGGCCGCGGGATGGCGAAAGGGAGCTTGCGGGCACGGGCGTCGCACCGACCGCGCCCCCTCCGTCAGCCACTTCGTGTCTGCCACCTCCCCCGATGGGGGAGGATTTGGCTTCTTACTTTTCGACTGACCCGGCTGTCGGACACACCGACCTTGCGAACGTGGGCATTACGCCACCATCACGCCATCGCCCATCACGCCATCGCCTTGCGCAGGACCTCGTTGATCCGCGATTGCCAGCCGGGCCCGGTCGCGCGGAAATAGGCCAGAACGTCCGGGTCGAGGCGCAAGGAAATGGACTGTTTGGCCGCCGCCTTCGTCGAACCTTTGGGGCGTCCGCGCGGCTGGGCGAATGCGGCGCGAAGGATTTCCGGCGCCTCTTCGATAGGAAGCGCGCGCGCGAAATCCTCTTCGGTCCATTCGGGATTGTCGTCATCGAAAACGATCGGTCGTTCACCGCCCATGACGCCTGAACTCCTTCAAGTGCGCTCGCCGCAAACTGATAGCCCGCACCCTGCCGTCACGAATGACCGCCGCCAGGCAGTGCGGCAGATCATCGATCCAGCTTCACTGATCCAGGAACGAACGCATCTTTCTGGACCGGCTCGGGTGCTTGAGCTTGCGCAGCGCCTTGGCCTCGATCTGGCGGATGCGTTCGCGGGTGACCGAGAACTGCTGGCCGACTTCCTCCAGGGTGTGGTCGGTGTTCATGCCGATGCCGAAGCGCATGCGCAGCACGCGTTCCTCGCGCGGGGTGAGGCTGGCGAGGACACGGGTGACGGTTTCCTTGAGGTTGGCCTGGATCGCGGCATCCACCGGGATGATCGCGTTCTTGTCCTCGATGAAATCGCCCAGGTGCGAATCCTCCTCGTCGCCGATCGGCGTTTCCAGGCTGATCGGCTCCTTGGCGATCTTCATCACCTTGCGCACTTTTTCGAGCGGCATGGAGAGGCGCTCGGCCATTTCCTCGGGCGTGGGCTCGCGGCCCTGCTCGTGGAGGAACTGGCGGCTGGTGCGCACCAGCTTGTTGATGGTCTCGATCATGTGCACCGGGATGCGGATGGTGCGGGCCTGGTCGGCGATCGAGCGGGTGATCGCCTGCCGGATCCACCAGGTGGCGTAAGTCGAGAACTTGTAGCCGCGGCGGTACTCGAACTTGTCGACCGCCTTCATCAGGCCGATGTTGCCTTCCTGAATGAGATCAAGGAATTGCAGGCCTCTGTTGGTGTACTTTTTCGCGATGGAGATCACCAGCCGCAGGTTCGCCTCGACCATTTCCTTCTTGGCGATGCGCGCCTCGCGCTCCCCCTTCTGGACCATGTTGACGATGCGGCGGAACTCGGGAAGCGCCATGCCGGTGGCGGCGGCGATGTCCGCCACTTCGGCGCGGATGCGCTCCACCGGATCGGCTTCGGCTTCGGCGAAGGCCGCCCACTTCTTGTCCTTCTTCGCCATGTCGGCAAGCCAGGTATCGTCCAGTTCGCGGCCGACGTAAGTTTCCAGGAAATCGGTGCGCTTGACCTTGTGGCGTTCGGCAAGGCGCAGCATCTGGCCGCCGAGCGTGGTCAGGCGGCGATTGAAGGCATAGAGATTGTCGACCAGGTATTCGATCTTGGTCGCGTGGAACTGCACCGATTCGACTTGCGCGGTCAGGTCCTCGCGCAGTTGCTGGTATTCCTCTTCCTTGGCGGCAGGGAAGTCGATGCCCAGGGCGAGCGCATCGAGGCGCTCGCTCTGCAGCTTCTCGAAAGCCTGGAACAGCTCGGTGATGCGCGCGAACTTCGCCAGCGCCTCGGGCTTGAGGGTGGCTTCCATCTGCGCCAGACTGAGGGTGTTGTCCTCCTCGTCGTCGTCAACCGGGCGCTGGGCGCGGCGCTCGACGCCGTCCTCGTCCTCATCGTCGGAGGTTTCCTCTTCCTCCTCGATGTCGTCTTCTTCCTTGTAGGAAGGGCCGGCGGTCGCCTCGCTGATTTCGCCGTCATCGTTGCCTTCGCCGTCTTCCGACAGGTTTTCGGGCGCCGGTTCCTTGGACAGCATGGCGTCGAGATCGAGGATCTCGCGCAGCTGCATCTCGCCGGCGTTCAGGGCTTCGGACCACTGGATGATGGCGTGGAAGGTGATCGGGCTTTCGCACAGGCCCAGGATCATCATGTCGCGCCCGGCCTCGATGCGCTTGGCGATGGCGATCTCGCCCTCGCGGCTCAGCAGCTCGACCGCGCCCATCTCGCGCAAGTACATGCGCACCGGATCGTCGGTGCGCTCGATGGTTTCCTTCTTCTTGGTGTCGACCACCATGCGCGGGGCGGAATCGTCGGAATCGACTTCCTCGACCTCGTCCTCGTCGTCGTTCTGCGCGTCTTCGTCGTTCTCGACGATGTTGACGCCCATTTCCGAGATCGCGGCCATGATGTCCTCGATCTGGTCGGTGGCCATCTGGTCCTGCGGCAGGGCCTCGTTCAGCTCGTCGACCGTAATCACGCCGCGGCGCTTGGCGCGCGCGATCAGCTTCTTGATCGAAGCCTCGTTGAGATCGATCAGCGGCGCGTCGGTGCCGTCAGTGTTGTCGCCGCTGGTGTTGTCGTTCTTGCTCATTCTTCCGCCGTTAACTCGTGCCTGCCCCAGCCCGGAGATCCCATGCCGGAGACGCAGTGCCAATGATCCCATGCCAGTAATTCGATGCCGATGATACGCCGATGATACCGTGCCGATTATACCATCCGGACTAGCCCGCCTGTCTGGTCGCCATTTGCCTTAGGCGAACGTCAAATTCCAGCTTTCTCTTGAGCAGGCGCTGCTGTTCGGCAAAGGCATCCTCGGTCAGCTCGTTTTCGAACCGCATGGTCGCTTGTGCCAGGGCCGCTTCCAGCGCTGGGCGCTCGACCAAGAGGTCGACGGCCTGGGCCAGTTCCGCCGCCGCCTGATCCGCCCGCGCGTCGCCGGTCAGGAAGCCGAAGCGCAGGCCGGAATATTCAGCGGCGCCGGGAACTTCCAGGCCATTGTCGAGCAATATGGTAGCGAGCATCCCGCTTTCAAGCGCCGCTGCTGCGTCGCAACATTCGAGAAGCACGAAAAAGCGCGGATCGAGCCCCGGCGTGCGGGCCAGCGTCTCGGCATGGCGGGGCAGTTCGGCCGGCCAGCGGATCAGCCCGGCGAGCACCGCCGCCGAAAGACCGTCGCGCGCGCCGCCGCTCGCCGCGTGGCGCAGGCGTTTCAGCGATTCGGGGGTGGATGGGGCGGGGCGGTCCTTCCAGTTCCCGCGCTGGCCGCCCTGCCGGCCGGAAAACGCCGGCCGGGCCTGGTCCGGCTGCCAGCGATTTTCCCGGCGCGGAAAGGCGAAGGCGGCGTACCGATCCTGCAGTTCGCGGCGATAGAGGTTGGCGATGTCGGGATGCTGGATCGCATCGACATGCGCCATCAGCCGCGCCTTGAGCCCCGCCTTGTCCTCGGGCGTGACCAGGGGCTGGGCATCGCGCTCGGATTCCCACAGCACGTCGACCAGGCTGCGCGCCTCGGCGAGCAGCGCCTCCATCGCCCGGGGGCCCTTGGCCTTGATGAGGTCGTCGGGATCGAGCCCTTCCGGCAGGCGCGCGATGCGCAGCGAATGGGCCGGCTTCAGCAGCGGCAGCGCCCGCGAGATCGCGCGCATCGCCGCGCGCTGGCCGGCGGCATCGCCGTCGAAGCACAGGATCGGCGTTTCGACCCGCCGCCACAGCAGCTCGATCTGGTGCTCGGTAAGCGCCGTGCCGAGCGGGGCGACCGCTTCGTCGATGCCCGCCGCGGCGAGCGCGATCACGTCCATGTACCCTTCGACCACCACCAGCCGGCCCGAATTCCGCGCGGCGGGCGCGGCGCGGTGCAAGTTGTAGAGCGTGCGGCCCTTGTCGAACAACGGGGTGTCGGGCGAGTTGAGGTATTTCGGAGCGTCGGTTTTCCCTTTCGCCAGAATCCGCCCGCCGAACGCGATCACCCGCCCGCGCGCATCCTCGATGGGCAGCATCAGGCGGCCCCGGAACCGGTCGTAGGGATCGCGCCCCTCGACCTCGATCAGGAGGCCGGCCTCGATCAGCATGGCTTCGGGGAAGCGTTCGAGCGCGCGCTTGAGCGCCTGGCGATCATCCGGGGCATAGCCGAAGCCGAAGCGTTCGACGGTTCGCGCATCGAACCCGCGGGTGGCCAGGTAGGCACGGGCGGGCCCCCCCTGGGGTGCGGTCAGTCCCTGCTTGAACCATGCCTGGGCCGCCGCCGTCACGTCATGGAGCGTATCGCGCTTTTCCGCGGCCTGGGCCGCGCGCGGATCGGGCGCGGGCACGTCCATCCCCGCCTCCGCCGCCAGTTCCTTGACCGCGTCCATGAACGACAGGCCCTGGTGGTCCGTCATCCAGCGAATCGCGTCGCCGTGGGCGGAGCACCCGAAGCAGTGATAGAATCCCTTCTCGTCGTTGACGGTGAAGCTGGGGCTTTTCTCGTTGTGGAACGGGCAGCACGCCTTGTACTCGCGCCCCGCCTTCTGCAGCCGCGTGGTGCGTCCGATCAGCGCTGAAAGCGTGATGCGGGACCGAAGCTGGTCGAGCCATTGGGGGGTCAGCACGGGGAGGTCCCCTTTCCATTTTCAGCTTTCCCCGCTCCGTTCGTGTCGAGCGAAGTCGAGACACGCTCGCGCGGCGGCCGGGCATAATGGGAAAGCTTCGCCCAATCACTTGCCGCGAGCGCCTCCTTCTTGGCGCGTGACCATTTCTTGACCCGCAATTCGGCGCTCAAAGCTTCGTATCGCGTTGGAAACTCCGCGCACCAGATCAAAAGCACCGGCCTGCGTCGAGACGTGAAATCGCAAGCGCCGCCGTGATGGTGTTCCGCCATCCGCCGTTCGAGATCCTCCGTGTGGCCGGTGTAGTATTTCCCGTCCGCGCAGCGCAGGATGTAAGCCCAGAACGCCATGCCGTCAGGTCGCGCCGGACGTGTCTCGACTTCGCTCGACACGAACGGACAGGGTGGCAGGAGCTATCCGTCTCCGTTCGTGTCGAGCGAAGGCGGAACGTCGCAGTCGAGGCACGCTGGCGGGCCGCCTCACGCCAAAGCCGCTTTCACCCAGCCGCTGGCCTTGCCCATGTCGAGCTGGCTGCCGTGGCGGGCCTTGAGCTCGGCCATGACCTTGCCCATGTCCTTCAGGCCGGCGGCGCCGGTCTCGGCCTTGATCGCCTCGATCGCGGCCCTGGTTTCCGCTTCCGAAAGCTGGGCGGGGAGGAATTCCTCGATCACCGCCAGTTCCGCCTTCTCCTCGGCGGCGCGTTCGGGGCGGCCGCCCTGTTCGAACAGCTGGATCGATTCGCGGCGCTGCTTCACCATCTTCTGGAGAACGTCGATCACCAGGGCGTCGTCGTCGGGCAGGGTGGTGGCGGTGCGCAGTTCTATGTCGCGGTCCTTGATCTTGGCAAGGACAAGGCGGATGGCGGCCGAGCGCGGCTTGTCGCCGGCCTTCATCGCGGAGATCTGGGCGGCCTTGATCGAATCACGAAGCATTGTTCTTGTGTTTTCCCGTTATGCGTTGGAACGTGGTTGCGCAAAACTAGCAAGCCGCGCGGCAAATTGCACCCTGGCGCCTTGACGCGCTGCACAACCGTCTCTAGCGGGTGGGCCTTAGCACTCAACGTCCGAAACGCCGTCAACGGAGCGACCCACCATGGCCGACGCCGCATTTTCGCTTGCGCCCAAACCTGAAGGCGCGACCGGCGTGCTTGTCCTGAGCGACGGGCACGTGGTCTGGGGCCGTGGTTTCGGCGCGGTGGGCGAAGCGGTGGGCGAAGTGTGCTTCAACACCGCGATGACCGGCTACCAGGAAGTGATGACCGATCCGTCCTACGCGGCGCAGATCGTCACGTTCACCTTTCCGCATATCGGCAATGTCGGCGTCAACGAAGAGGATCTCGAATCGAAGGTCGATGGCGCGGTCGGCTGCGTGGTGCGCGAGGATGTGACGCTGGCTTCCAACTTCCGCTCGCACGGGGAATTCGGGGCCTGGCTGGCGGAAAAGGGCAAGATCGGGCTTGCCGGCGTCGACACCCGCGCGCTGACCCGCCGCATCCGCCTGGCCGGCGCCCCCAATGCCGTGATCGCCCATCACCCCGACGGCCAGTTCGACCTGCCGGCGCTGCTCCAGCGCGCGCGGGATTGGCCGGGGCTGGAAGGCATGGACCTGGCCAGGCTGGTCAGCCGGCAGGTCCAGGAAGGCTGGGAAGGCTCGATCTGGAAGCTGGGGCAGGGCTATGGCCGCTCTCCGCGTGACGCGCGTCCGCATGTCGTCGCGATCGATTACGGCGCCAAGGACAACATCTTCCGCAGCCTGGTGAAAGCCGGCGCGCGGGTGACGGTGGTGCCGGCGGAAGCGACGCTCGAAACCGTCCTCGGGCTCGAACCCGACGGCGTGTTCCTTTCGAACGGCCCCGGCGATCCGGCCGCGACCGGCCAGTACACGGTGCCGGTGATCCAGGCCCTTCTGGAGCAGGACCTGCCGATCTTCGGCATCTGCCTGGGCCACCAGATGCTCGGCCTTGCCGCCGGCGCGCGGACCGCCAAGATGCACCAGGGCCACCGGGGCGCCAACCACCCGGTCAAGCGCCTGTCGGACGACGTGGTGGAGATCACCTCGATGAACCACGGCTTCGCGGTCGACAACGCGGCGCTGCCGGACAATGTGGAGGAAACCCACGTCTCGCTGTTCGACGGCACCAACTGCGGCATCGCCATCAAGGGCAAGCGGGCGTTCGGGGTGCAGTATCACCCGGAAGCGAGCCCCGGGCCGCAGGACAGCTTCTATCTGTTCGAGAAGTTCGTGGGGATGCTGGGGGCGTGAAGATGGCGGCCAATGGCGCGGTTGAACCGCTGGAACAGGGAGCGCGAAATCCGGATCACGGTTCGCACGCCCTGTCGAAGGGGGGTGCGAACCGTGTCCCCTCCGGCGGGCTGCTTGCAGCCGCCGCTCCGGGCACGCTTCGACCGGCTCGGGGCGGGCGGGGCCGAAGCAGGCTTCGGGCACGAAGCTCTATGCAAATCGGGCGTAACCATTTCGATCTGGAGGGCTAATGCCTGTTCCCTTCTCTTCGTCATTGCGAGCGAGCGAAGGTCGCGCGGCGATCCGGGGGCGGTTGCGCCGCCCCTGGATTGACGCGCCCATCGGGCTCGCGATGGCGAAGCAAAGGGGTGAGTTCTACTGTTCGGTCACCCAGGCTATCAAGGCGTCCAGGGGTTGATGATGGTTACGCCGCTACGGGACATTTCCGATACGTTACGCGTTACCAAAGGAACGCCCAGGCTCATGGCGTGGGCCGCGATCAGCATGTCGCGTTCGCCGAACAACTGGCCGGTTCGCTTGAGGTGCGATCTCAGCGGTCCCCAGACGGCTGCTGCATCGGCATCGAAGGTGACTATGCGGTCTTCAAGTCGAGTGAGCAATTCGTCGAGAGTCGCCTGCAGGTCGCGCCGCCGGGTTCCTTCGGCCAAGGCGATGCCATATTGGATCTCGCCCAACACGATCGCGGACAGGATGGCTTCGTCGAAGTGCAAGCCCATCCATCTGCTGACAGTTTCGTCTGGCCGGGGTCGGGACAACTCGCTCCAGACGTTGGTGTCAATCAGCACCAAAAATGTCCCTGTCCTCGTCGATCGTGCGTTCCGGGAGTTCCAGGGTGGCGCCGTTGGCGGTCCGGATCAGATGGTCGACAAACTCCGCGCCGCTCATCGCCTTGATCCGTGCCTTGTGGTTCGCCATCGAGTCGGCATACGTCCGTTCGAGCAAGGCCCGCAACTCGGCTTCCAAGGAACGGCCATTGGCCGCGGCCGCAAGCCGCGCGTTGCGCTTGATCGCGTCGTCAAGATTGCGGATCGTTACGCTGCCCATCGTCCATCCTCGGTGATTGCAATGCAATCAATGTATGCAATGAAATCGGAATAGCAATGCCCAAACGCACTGACATCTCCTCGATCCTCGTCATCGGCGCCGGGCCGATCATCATCGGCCAGGCCTGCGAGTTCGACTATTCGGGCACCCAGGCGATCAAGGCGCTGAAGGAAGAGGGTTACCGGGTCGTCCTGGTGAATTCCAACCCGGCGACGATCATGACCGATCCGGACATGGCGGACGCCACATACGTGGAGCCGATCACGCCGGAGATCGTCGCGCGCATCATCGAGAAGGAGCGGCCCGACGCGCTGCTGCCGACGATGGGCGGGCAGACCGCGCTCAACTGCGCGCTGGCGCTGGCGGACGACGGCACGCTGGAGAAGTTCGGCGTCACCATGATCGGCGCCAACGCCGATGCCATCGACAAGGCGGAGGACCGCCAGCGCTTCCGCGAGGCGATGGACAGGATCGGGCTGGAATCGGCCCGCTCCGGCGTCGCCCATTCGCTCGACGAAGCGCTCAAGGTGCTGGAGACCACTGGCCTGCCCTCGATCATCCGTCCCAGCTTCACGCTCGGCGGCACCGGCGGCGGCATCGCCTACAACCGCGCCGAGTTCGAGGCGATCGTGCGTTCCGGCCTCGATGCCTCGCCCACCACCGAAGTGCTGATCGAGGAATCGCTGCTGGGGTGGAAGGAATACGAGATGGAAGTCGTGCGCGATCGGCACGACAATGCCATCATCATCTGCTCGATCGAGAACGTCGACCCGATGGGCGTTCATACCGGCGACTCGATAACCGTCGCCCCGGCGCTGACGCTGACCGACAAGGAATACCAGATCATGCGCTCGGCGAGTATCGCCGTGCTCAGGGAAATCGGTGTGGAAACGGGCGGTTCGAACGTACAGTTCGCGGTCAACCCGGACGACGGGCGCCTGATCGTGATCGAGATGAACCCGCGCGTTTCGCGCAGTTCCGCGCTCGCTTCGAAGGCGACCGGGTTTCCGATCGCCCGCGTCGCCGCCAAGCTGGCGGTGGGCTATACGCTTGACGAGCTGACCAACGAGATCACCGGCGCCACCCCGGCCGCGTTCGAGCCGACGATCGACTACGTGGTGACCAAAATCCCGCGTTTCGCGTTCGAGAAGTTCAAGGGCGCCGAGCCTTTGCTGACCACCGCGATGAAGTCCGTCGGCGAGGTCATGGCGATCGGCCGCAATTTCAAGGAGTCGGTGCAGAAGGCGCTGAGGGGCCTCGAAACGGGCCTGGACGGGTTCAACCGGGTGCCGGCGCTCGAGGGGGCGGGGCGGGACACCATCACCGCCGCGCTGTCCAAGGCGACGCCCGAACGCCTGCTCAATGCCGCCCAGGCGATGCGGGAGGGATTCTCGGTCGACGAGATTCACGCGATCACCCATTACGACAAGTGGTTCCTGCGCCAAATCGAGGAGATCATCGCCGAGGAGGCGAAGATCATGAAGGACGGGCTGCCGATCGACGCGCAGGGTCTGCGCCGGCTCAAGGCCATGGGCTTTTCGGACAAGCGCCTGGCCACGCTGGCGGTGCGTTCGGTCCATGTCGCCGGCGGGCTGGGCGAGACCCAGGCCAAGCGCTCTGGGCTGCTGCACGATGCGCTGCGCGCCATGGCCGGCGCCACCAGCGAGGAAGAGGTGCGCCAGCTTCGAAACAAGCTGGGGGTCCATCCGGTCTTCAAGCGCATCGATTCCTGCGCGGCCGAATTCGAGGCGATCACGCCCTACATGTATTCGACTTACGAGGCGCCGATCTTCGGTGCGCCGGAGGACGAAGCGATGCCTTCCGACCGCCGGAAGATCGTCATCCTTGGCGGCGGCCCCAACCGCATCGGCCAGGGCATCGAGTTCGACTACTGCTGCGTCCACGCCTGCTTCGCGCTCGCCGAAGCCGGCTACGAGACGATCATGGTCAACTGCAACCCGGAAACCGTCTCGACCGACTACGACACGTCGGACCGGCTCTACTTCGAGCCGCTGACGGCCGAGGACGTGCTGGAGATCCTGCGCGTGGAGCAGCAGAACGGCACGCTGGTGGGGGTGATCGTCCAGTTCGGCGGCCAGACCCCGCTCAAGCTGGCCCAGGCGCTGGAGGATGAGGGCATCCCGATCCTGGGCACTTCGCCCGACGCGATCGACCTGGCCGAGGACCGCGAGCGCTTCGCCGCGCTGGTCGAGAAGCTGGGCTTGCGCCAGCCCGCCAACGGCATCGCCCGCAGCCGCGACGAGGCCGTGGCGGTTGCCAATCGCATCGGCTATCCGGTGCTGATGCGCCCCAGCTACGTGCTGGGCGGGCGCGCCATGGAGATCGTCGATTCCGAACAGCAGCTGGACGACTACATCGCCACGGCGGTGCAGGTTTCGGGCGATTCGCCGGTGCTGATCGACCAGTACCTGCGCGATGCCATCGAATGCGACGTCGATGCCCTGTGCGACGGCGAGCAGGTGGTCGTCGCCGGCGTCATGCAGCATATCGAGGAAGCCGGCATCCATTCGGGCGACAGCGCCTGCACCCTGCCGCCCTACAGCCTTTCCGCCGGGATCGTCGCCGAGATGGAGCGCCAGGCCGAGGCGCTGGCGCTGGCGCTCGGCGTGTGCGGGCTGATGAACGTGCAGTTCGCGGTGAAGGGCGATGACGTCTACCTGATCGAAGTGAACCCGCGCGCCAGCCGCACCGTGCCGTTCGTCGCCAAGGCGATCGGCCAGCCCGTCGCCAAGATCGCCTCGCGGGTGATGGCCGGGGAGAAGCTTTCCGAATTTCCGCCGTTCAAGCGTGACTTGCCCTACATGGCGGTGAAGGAGGCGGTGTTCCCCTGGGCGCGTTTCCCAGGGGTCGATCCGGTGCTTACGCCGGAGATGAAGTCTACCGGCGAAGTCATGGGAATCGATAGGGATTTCGCCACCGCCTTCCTCAAGGCGCAGCTTGGCGCGGGAATGCGGCTGCCGGAACGCGGCACGGTCTTCGTCTCGGTCAAGAACAGCGACAAGGGCGTGATCCTGCCGGCCGTCGGCGAACTCGTCGCCAACGGTTTTCGCATCATCGCCACCGCCGGCACCCAGAAGTACCTCGCCGACGCCGGCCTTCCGGTCGAGCGGGTGAACAAAGTCGCCGAAGGCCGCCCGCATATCGTCGACAAGATCATCGACGGAGAGATCGCGCTGATCTTCAACACCACCGAAGGCTGGCAGAGCCTGAAGGATTCGCAGTCGATCCGCGCTTCGGCATTGACCGCCAAAGTGCCTTACTTCACCACCGCCGCCGGCAGCTGCGCCGCGGCCCTGGCCATTTCGGCTCAATGCGGGAGCCAGCTTGAAGTGCGATCGTTGCAGGATTATTATAACTGAAATCGATCTTGCCTCCCCACATCGCTGCAGATCGGCCGGTCCCCTGATGGCTTCGTGCCGGGGGCGGGACAGTCGAGTAGTCGCAAGGGACGGGAGGCAGCAGGAGGAAGACGTCAGAATGGCCAGTATCGAAAAGCTGCCGATGCTCGCGGAAGGCTATGAGAGGCTTACCGCCGATCTCAAGGCGCTGCGCGAGGAGCGGCCGCGCATCGTCGACGCGATCGAGGAAGCCCGCGCCCACGGCGACTTGTCCGAGAACGCGGAATACCACGCGGCCAAGGAACGCCAGGGGCAGGTGGAAGCGACCATCGCCGACCTCGAGGACAAGATCAGCCGCGCCCAGATCATCGATCCGGCCAGCCTTTCGGGCGACAAGGTGATCTTCGGCGCCACCGTGACGCTGCTCGACGATGATGAAAAGCCGGTGCGCTACCAGATCGTCGGGCCTTACGAGGCCGACGCCAAGGTCGGTCGCATCAGCTACAACTCGCCGCTCGGCAAGGCGCTGATCGGCCGCAGGGTGGATGACGAGATCGAAGTGACGGTGCCCTCGGGCGACAAGTTCTACCTCGTCCGCAACATCGAATTCATTTGAAACCATTCGCGCTTCGTCATCCCGGGGCAAACCCGGGATGACGAGTCGATCGAACGTCGGATTTTCGTCGGCCATGGCTCGCCCCCCGGAAGGGGCGGGGACGAGGGATCGGAACCGGTATCAGTCTTCGACCTCGTTCAGTTCCACGTCGATGCCGTAAGCCCAGGCATCGCCATTTTGCGGCCGCCCGGTGATGACGTTGGGGATGGCCGACATTCGCGGCCGTATCTCCGCTGGCGCCGCAGATGGAAATTCGTTGTATTTCCATTGTCCGTCCCAGAACAGCGTCGCCGTGCGTTTGCCGTCCAGGACGAAGACCTTGGCGGACGGCGCCAGCTTCTGGACCGTGGTTTTCAGCCAGTCGATGTCCTTCGGGTCCGAACCTTTGTCGAAATTGGTCGGAACGGACGTGGCGCTCGCTATCGCCGCGGGCGTGATCCCGACCCAGTCCGGCAAGACGTTGTTGAGCATCCGCGTCAAGGTCACAACGACATAGCTCTTGTCCCGGCACAATGACGGATAGTGATACAGACCGCCCCGCCGAGAACCCTTGCCGACAGCCGCGACCCCCAGGCAATTATACAATGTGGTCGTACACATTCCGATGCGCGGACCGCCTGTCACCGCCACGCCCTGTTCAACTTCGTAATAATGATCCACGGCCGGTCTCCTGCCCACGCTTGGCGAGCAGTAGCATGCCGCCTGCCATACTCAACGTCGCAACTCCGCCCAGGCCCATGCAGATTTCGAAATGCATCATGCGTCGGTCGCGACCGCTTTCCCCAAACCCGGAAGGGGACGGGTGCGACGCGAGGTCCCGGTGTCCAGGAAAGAGCCGTTTATGCACTTTTACCTTGACATTAGAAACCAATTTGGTTATAAGCTCAGTCAAGCCCGATGGCCCCGTCGGCGGTGCGGGCCTGGCAGAAGCAAGGAACCGAAATGCGATCCAGACCCGCTCGCCCCGAACTTGCCGAAGCATATCGGGCTCTGATCGCGGGGTGTGTGCGGATTTTGAGCACGATGTGGTCAGCGAGAGGGGGGCTTGGCGCGGCACTTTTCCCTTTCAACCTGGGCCAGGGCGGCGGCCCTTGCTCCTTCAGCCCTTGGGAAGCTCCGGTTCGAGCAGGCGGTGCAAATGGACGATCACGTATTTCATTTCCGCGTCGTCGACCGTGCGCTGGGCCGAAGCGCGCCAGGCTTCTTCCGCCGAGGCGAAATCTGGATAGACGCCGACGAGGTCCATCGCCTTGAGATCGACGAATTCGAGGCTGCGCGGGTCCTTGACCCGGCCGCCCATGACGAGATGGAGCTTCTGCATGGAAGAAGGCCGCTTTCCTGAGTGGGAGAAGCGGCCCCTATAATTTTAGCGAGGGCGCGGGGCAAGAGCCGATCGCAGCCTTGTCCAGGTGTTGAAAATCATTAGCAATAATACCAAATCTCTTGAAGCGAGACTCATTCCCCCGCTCGTTATTGCGAGGCGGCGAAGCCGCCGAAGCAATCCAGGGCAGTACAAAACCGCCCTGGCCGGCACTCTGGGCCGACACTCTGGATTGCCACACCGCCTAACGGCGGCTCGCGATGACGAAAGCAAGGAAAACAAGAGTTCCGATCAATGAACTGGGGTAAAAGGCGCCGATCAAGGCATCAGGCGATGTTTGAGATCACTCGCCGCGGCCATGATCTTGTGCGATCGCCCCGATGCGGCATCACCGGCTTTCGTCGCCTCGGCAGCGGCGGCATCGCCCAGCCTGCCCGCCCGCTTCGCCGTCGAACGGCCCAGCGCGCTGGCGGCGGCGATTGCGGCCATTCCGTACTTCTCGAGCCTGGCGGCGGTCAGGTCGGCGGCCTTTTCACCGCTGTCGGCCAGTTTCGACGCCTGCTTGCGCGCGCTCCGGCCCAGCGCATGGGTTTTCTTTTCCGCTTGTCCGCCCAGCATCATGGTGGTGGCACCGGCCAGTTCGGCAAAGTGGAACGCCTTTCGCAGGATTCCCCGGCTCGTCCTGCGGGGGATCGCGGCGCTGACGGCCAGGCCGGCGGCGATGGCGCCGGTCATGGTCAGGACCGGATGCTTCTTGACGAATGCCACGACTTTTTCAGAGGGGCGCCGGGGGATGACGGCCGGCAGGGGAACGACGTTGCTGGCCTGCTTGGCGCTCGTGTCGGGCTTGGTCGTGCCGGGCTTGGTCGTGCTGGGCTTGGTGGGATCAGTTTTGGTCACTGTCCGGCTCCTTGGTCTGGTCCATCGGTCTTGTCCATCGCGGGCCCGAGCATTCGCTCGATCCGGGCGATGATCGGATTTCGCAGTATCCAAAGCATCAGCGCGGCGATGGTTCCGCCGACCACGCCGCCGACTGCGCCGGGATGTGCAACGGCCACGGCCACGGCTTCGTCGAACGCCTCCTTTGCCTGTTCCATCGCTTCGTCGGCGATGCGGCCGGCGACGCCGCGCTCCTCGATATCGGCCTTGAGGGCGCCGTAATGCTCGTCGAAGGCGGCGCGGGCGGCGTCGCGCGCGGCACGGTCGGCCAGGACGCGGTCGGCCAGGGTTGGGGTTGCCAGCTTGCCCATCACGCGCCCCGGTCGTTGGAAAGGAGGGCGATCATCCGCTTGAGTCGCGACCTGGCCGAAAGCGCGCAGGCGCCGGCCAGCAGCAGCAGTCCCAGCGTGACGCAGGCCATCGCGCCCCAGGGCCCCAGCACCGGGCCCAGCGCGATCACCGTGCCCGTCACCAGCGCCATCAGCGCGAAGAACACGAACATGGCCGCCACCAGCAGCAGCAGGGAAATGGTCTTGCTCTCCGCCCCGGCATAGGCCGCACGGGATTTCTGGAACGCGAATTCGGCCTGGGCCAGCGCCTTCGCCTCATCGGCGAGCAGGCGCAGGTCGTCCGCGAACGAAAGCCCCTCGACCGGATCGGCGAGGGGCGTCAGATCGTGGGCGGCCGGATCGTTCTGGGCCGGATCGTTCTGGGCCGGATCGTTCTGGGCCGGATCGTTCTGGGATTGCTGCATCGTCTTGGTGAAAGGGCCGGCGCGATCCTATTTGCTTTTCTTGAACATGCGGCCGACCAGGAAACCGGCCGCGACCGCCATGCCGACCGCGAGGCCGGGGCTCTTGCGCACGAATTCCTTGGCGTCCGCGCCCAGGTCATCCAGCGATTTCTCGTCGAGCCTGGCGGCGGCGTCCTGCATGGACTTCGCGGCGGAGCGGGCATAGTCGCCGTACTTGGCGCCGGCCTTCTCGTCGATCAGGCCGGCATTGTCGTCGATGATCTTCGACAGGCCGACGATCGCCTGGCTGGTGCGCGCCTTGCCCTCGTTGGCGTATTCGGCGGCCTTGACCTTGACTTCGCCGGCGAAGGCGCCCGCCTTCTCCTTGGCTTCGCCGGACTTGGACTTGGCCTCTCCCGACCATTCGTCCTTGGTCTGGGTGAATTTTTCGCGGCATTCATCGGCCAGCGCCTGCGCCGCGGCCTTGGCTTCCTCCATGGCCTTGGTGAAGTGATTCTTGGCGTTTTCCGTGCCGTTTCCAGTGGGGTCGACCATGACGGTTTCCTTCCTTTCGAGCCCTGCGCTTGGGGTGCCTCCCGTATAGGCTCCATGTAGGCCCCCATATAGGCCCCATATAGGCAATGTGCGGACAGAGTAACACAACTTGCATGATAATAATGCTGCAACGCAACTTGTCAGGCGAAGTTCCCCTGCTTAGAGCGCCGCGAAGGCGCCTGTCGGCGTCACCAGAGGAGGACCCGCACCAATGACCGCCATCATCGACATCCACGGCCGTGAAATTCTGGACAGCCGGGGCAATCCCACCGTCGAAGTGGACGTGCTGCTGGAAGATGGCAGTTTCGGTCGGGCAGCGGTTCCCTCCGGCGCGTCGACCGGCGCGCACGAGGCGGTGGAGCTGCGCGATGGCGACCAGGGCCGCTATCTCGGCAAGGGCGTGCTGAAGGCGGTGGACGCGGTCAACACCGAAATCGCCGAGGCGCTGGTCGGCCTCGATGCCGAGGATCAGCGTGATCTCGACCTGGCGATGATCGCGCTCGACGGCACCGAGAACAAGGGCCGGCTGGGCGCCAACGCCATTCTCGGCACCAGCCTTGCCGCCGCCAAGGCCGCCGCCAACGCGCGCGGGCTGCCGCTCTATTCCTATGTCGGCGGCGTTTCCGCCCATGTCCTGCCGGTGCCGATGATGAACATCATCAACGGCGGCGAGCATGCCGACAATCCGATCGACTTCCAGGAGTTCATGATTATGCCGGTCGGCGCGGGTTCGCTGGCCGAGGCCGTGCGCTGGGGCGCCGAAGTGTTCCACACCCTCAAGAAGGGCCTGCATGAGAAGGGCCTCGCCACCGCCGTCGGCGACGAGGGCGGCTTCGCGCCGAACCTTGCCGGCACCCGCGACGCGCTCGACTTCATCATGGCCTCGATCGAGAAGGCCGGCTTCAAGCCGGGCACCGACATCAAGCTGGCGCTCGACTGCGCGTCCACCGAATTCTTCAAGGCCGGCAAGTACGAGATCAGCGGCGAGGGCCTCTCGCTCGATCCCGCCGCCTTCGCCGATTACCTCGCCGACTTGTGCGACGCCTATCCGATCATCTCGATCGAGGACGGCATGAGCGAGGACGATTTCGAGGGCTGGAAGGCGCTGACCGACAAGATCGGCCACAAGGTCCAGCTGGTCGGCGACGATCTGTTCGTCACCAATCCCAAGCGCCTGACCATGGGCATCGAGAAGGGACTGGCCAATTCGCTGCTGGTCAAGGTCAACCAGATCGGCTCGCTCACCGAAACGCTGGAAGCGGTCTCGATCGCCAACCGCAACGGCTATACCGCGGTCATGTCGCACCGTTCGGGCGAGACCGAGGACGCGACGATCGCCGATCTCGCCGTGGCCACCAACTGCGGCCAGATCAAGACCGGCTCGCTCGCCCGTTCGGACCGGCTCGCCAAGTACAACCAGCTCATCCGCATCGAGGAAGAGCTGGGCAAGGCCGCGCGCTATGCCGGCATCGGCGCGTTCGGCCGGCTGGGGGCCTGACACGACCCTCGCCTTGAAGGCTTGCCCCCTGCACGGGGGGCAAGATTGGGCTGGCCAAGGGAAAGCCGGCCGATTACTTCAGGCCCGATGGAACGCAAGATCGGTACGGTCATGGCGCAGGTTTCGCGGCTGATGCGGCGCGCCTTCGATCAGCGGGCGCGCGCGATCGGCGTGACGCGGCCGCAATGGCAAGTGCTGAGCGTCCTGTGCAACCAGGAAGGCATCCGCCAGGGCGGCCTGGCGGATATCCTGGAGGTCGAACCGATCACGGCGGGCCGCATGATCGACCGCATGCAGGACGCCGGCCTCGTCGAGCGGCGCGGCGATCCGGCCGACCGGCGGGCCTGGCGATTGTTCCTGACCCAGCGCGGAGAGCAGCTGGTGGACCAGCTCCGACCGCTTGCGGAGGAAACCTCCGGTTGCGCGCTCGAGGGCGTATCCGAACAGGACAAGCTCCTGCTGCTGGAGATTCTCGAGAAGATAAGGCTCAATCTCACGCGAAAACCCGTCGCCGCGCCCGCCGTGGGGGATCGTGCGGCCGGAGAGCCATGACCCGCAGCTAGTCGGATTTCGAACGCAGCGCCGTCCTGGCCCGGCTCAGCGCGCGCCAGGCCAGCGCCTTGCCGAGGTTGCGCGCGGGAAAGGGGCGGGGGCTGCGGGGCGTCAGCCCGAACTTCCGCAGTGCCCGGTTGAAGGCGCGGGCATCGGCCTCGGCATAGCTCCAGCGCGATCGCCAGGTGATGGACAGCGAGATCGAGGGATCGGGGCCGACGCGCACCCAGTGCGGGGACTTGACCGGCACATGGATCGCCTCGCCCGGGCCGATCGCGAAGGCGGTGCCGCGTTCGGCGAAAGGCTCGCGCCATTGCAGGTTGCGATGATGCTCGCCCATGTGGAACGCCTCGTGCACGCCGGGCGGGCTGATCGCCTCGTCATCGGCGGGAAAGATCGTCATGGTCTTGGTGCCGGTGAGCTGAAGCAGGATGTTGTGTTCCGGATCGAAGTGAAACGGCGTCACCGCATCGGGTGACGAGATGAAGATGAAGCCTTCGCGGCGCATCATCTCCCCGGTGCGCGGCGTGACCACTTCGGCGAGTTCGCCAAGGATCCGCTCAAGCAAGGCGGCATAGGCGCCGGACTGCTCGATGCGCTTGAGAACCACCCACGATCCGCTCTCGCGGATGTTGCGGATCGTCTCGACGACGCCGAGGCCGCTTGCCGGGATATCCTCGGGGGCGATCCCGATCGGCAGGGCGCCGGGATTGTATTCGATGCTGTCCGCCGGCAGCACGGCGGCCAGTTCGGCGAGCGCGCCGAGCGTCAGCAGCGGTTCGCCGGCCAGGGCGTGCGCCAGCTTGCAGGATCGGCAAGGGTAAGCCTCGGCCAAAACAGCCTTTGCCGAATCCCGAAATACGCGGCGGTCCATGGCGCGGTCCTTCCTCTTCGAGGACCGCCCTTACCTGGCACCGGTTAACTTCCGGTTGGAGCCTCGGAGCGGGGCGGACCATTGCCTTGGCCCCGGCCGGCGATCGTAATATCGCCGTTAACCTTTCGGCGGGCGCGTGTTTCGTCGCATCCAATGAATTCGGCAAGGATGTGGGTGAGGATGACAGTGTTTGTCTGAATTGGGGTACTTGTTTATTCTGATATATCGGGACAGAGTAGACGATTGAAATACGGCAACGGGTCTTCAAATCGGTTTGACTTGCCGCATTGTCCGCTTGCGTTCTTTACGGGAGGTAGGGGTTTGCACGGGGGCGATTTCGCGCGACTTGGCGGCGGGGCCCGGAAATGCTGATCCGGATGGAAATCGCGGGCGATCGGCTGAGCCGCCATGCGCTCTTCGCCAACGGCACGCAGGTGAACGATACCGTCGCCGATCCCGATCCATCCGTCTTCGACAATGCCGGCAGCGCCTTTGCCGGCGCATTGCAGGCAAGGACCAGCGGCAACGAACTCTATGGCTGGCTGTTCGGCCCGCAGGACGCGCCCACGGCGTTTCGGGCCGCGGCCGACACCGAGCGCATCTATCTCCACTTCGACAAGTCCAGCGCCGCCGACGATGCGGCCCGCCTGCGCCTGTCACGGCTGGCGGGCCTGCCCTGGGAACTGCTCTATTCGCACGGCGGCAACTATCTGGCCCGCTCTCGCGGGGTTTTCCGGGTCCGTTCGGTAAAGCCCGCCGTGGCCGCCGGACCCCAGGCCCCACCCTGGCCGCTGCGCCTGGTGGCCGCGTCCGGGGCCGCCGGCGACAACGAAGACCTTGGCATGCCCGAGGAGTTGCAGGCCCTTCGCGAACTGTTCGTGCCCTGGGGCCGCAGCATCAACCTGGAAGTGATCGACACTGCCACCAATGCCGGGCTGTCTCGCGCGATTGCCGAGGATTGCCCGGCCATCCTGCACTTCTGCGGCCACGCGAACCACATCCCCGGCCTGGAGCCGCGCTTGCAGACCGCCTCCGCCGACGGCGTCGGCACCGATGCCTTCTCCGTCGACGAGATCGGCGCGCTGGGGAAGCCGCCGTTCCACCTCGTCGTCCTCAACGCCTGCAAGTCGACCGTGGCCGGCCAGCAGGCGCCCGACGCGATCTGGCAGCAATCGCTGGCCGAAGTGTTCCTGAGCAACGACAGCAAGGCGGTGATCGCCATGCAGGAGGATATCCGGGGCGAGGTGGCCCGCGCCTTCATCGTCGGCCTCTATCGCAATTGCCTTGAAGGCAGGATGCTGGAGGAGGCGGTCACGGCGGCGCGTTCCGCCATCAACCCGGCCGATCCGTCCTGGGCCATGCCGGTGCTGACGCTGGCCGAGATGCCGGAGGCGGCCGGCTATCCGGTGTTCAATCCCGCCCAGGTGGCGCAAAGCCGCGTGCCCTTCGATGCCGAAGGCGGGCACTCGCCCCGGTTCACCGCCAATTTCCAGGCGCAGCGCCGGGCCCTGACGAACTGGGTCGCGGACCCGAGCCGCAAGGCTTCGCCCAAGGGACCGCTGGCGCTGCTGCTGGGCGAGGCCCGCAGCGGGAAATCGCACATCCTGAAATGGGCGATGTCGAGCGTCGCCTATCTGCGGTATCAGATCCGGTACATCGATTTCGCCTCGTTCGGGCAGGGCGGCTGCTCGCTGGTGGACCTGCTGCGGGCCATTCGCGACGGCAGCCCGGCCCGCCTGGCGAACGGCGCGGTGGACTGCGTGCCGCAGCTGCGGATTCCGTTCGAGCCGGCCGGAGCGTTCGATGCCTTCAACGCCGAGCTGAACGCGCTGCTCGGCGGCGATGCTTCCGCCGCTTCGCCGGCGGCCGGACCGGTGGCGGACCTCCATCTTCCGGCCCATGCGGACCAGCTTCCGCTGGTCGCCGGCCAGACCTTCAATGAACATGTCGCCGGACTGTTCCAGGCCGCGCTGCGCCAGGCCGCCGCGCAGCGGCCGGTCTTCATCGCGCTCGACATCGGCGGCAGCGCGAACCGTTTCGAGGATACCGAATTCCGGCCCTTCCTTTCGCAAATCGTGATTCCGGAAATCCAGCGCTGGCACCAGAATCCCACGCTCGATCCGCCGATCCGCTTCGCCTTGTCCTGCCGGCGCGAAGAATGGGGCGGATTGCTGGCGCGCCTGGGCGAATGGATGCGCAACGAGGCGCCGCCGGACTACACGCCGGGAACGATCGAATTCTCCAGCCTGCCGCCGGGCGGGGATCTCATCCAGTACGCCACCGAAATGTACTGGTATCGCGAGAAAGAGCATATCGAGATGCTGGCGAAGCTGATCGTGGCGGGCAGCAAGCAGGCCGACAAGGGCATCGGCCTGTGCGAGACGATCACCGAAACGCTGAAGGCACCCGGCTTCAAGGCGGCCTGGGACGAGATCAACGATCCGGTCCGGGGCGTGGGCTTCATGCGATGAGCACCGGCTCGGAAATGGCCGAGGCGCTCGATCGCCTCAAGGCATTGCTGGAGGAATCGCAGGGTAACGTGGCGCTGGCGACCTCGCGCCTGGCCGATGCCCAGTCGGGCGATACCAGCTTCGCGTTCGGCAACCACCTGGCCGGCGTGCGCTGGATCGACGAGGCGCTGTATGAGGCAAAGTTCGCCGCGCTGCCATCGGCGCCGCCGTTCCGCGAGCTGGTGGGCCCGGAGCGTCCCTGGTTCCTGCCCGATCGCCTGGTCGCGCACGGCGCCGGCCGGTTCGGCTGGGCCGGCGATGCCGCGTTCGAGCGGGATCTCGACTGGGCCCGGTCGGACCCGGCGGCGCACCAGGCCTGGCACCTGGAGCTGGAGCGCTATTTCGCCGGCATCGCCAATCCGCTCGACCAGATCTACCACGCGCATCTGGCCGGGGCAGGCAACGTGGCCGAACTGTTTCGCGCGGCGTTCGGCGAAGCGGCGGCGCGGATGGACATTCCCCAGCTCAATGCCATCCTGCAAGCCGTGCGGCGCCCTCCGCCGGCCACCAATACGCCGCTCTTTACGGCGGTGCGGGAGGCGGAGGCTTTTTTCGCGGGACGATCGCTGTTCCGCAGGGACTACCAGTTGACCGCCCGTTTCTTCGAGCGCGAGGTGGCGTTCCGGTCCTTCGGTGCCGTCCTTGCCGCCGATCAGCGATGGATCTGGCATCTCCATGCGAGCGGCGGGGTGGGCAAGACCACGTTCCTGCGCTGGCTGATTTCGCGCCACTTGCTGGAAACATCCAACAGCGCGATCTGCGCGCGGATCGATTTCGACGATTACCGGCTGGACAGCCTGGTAGAATACCCATTGCGCGCGATGGCCGATATCCTGCGGCAGATAGACCGCCAGCTGCCCGACACCGGCTTGCAGATGATCGTCAGCGATCTGGACGGCATTTCCAGCGAGCCGGGATGGAACGAAGTCCTGCTCGACGGGGTGCTTTCCCGGCTCGACAGCATCAGGATCGAGCGCGCGATCGTCGTGGTGCTCGATACGCTGGAGGACGCGACGCGTACCCAGGCGGCCTGGCTCCGCCGGCTGGTCCAGCAGATCGCGCGGTTGCGCACCGGGATGCCCCGGCTCAAGCTGATCCTGTCGGGCCGATATGACTTCACCGCCGGCCTGCCCGAAGAGCTGCGCGACGCCGTTACCGTGCATGAACTCGATCGCTTCTCCCCGGCCGAGGCGGAGGCCTATCTCGAGCGTATCGAGGGCATTGCCTCGCCCGACCTGCGCCGGGCCATGCTGGAACGCGTCGCCGTCGAGGAGGTGGCGGGGCCTGACGGCACGGCGCGGTTCAATCCCTTCAAGCTCTCGCTGCTTGGCCAGATCATCCGCAACGATCCGGGCATGGACGTGGAGCGGGTCCTGCGCATGGAAAGCGTCGACCTTGCCTACCTTATCGAGCGGGTCATCCTGCGTATCCAGGACCAGTCGCTGCGCTGGCTGATCCGCTATGCGGTGGTGGCGCGCCAGCTCGATCGCGGTTTCCTGGAGAATGTCCTGCTGCCGGAACTGCGCGAGGTTCTTGCCGGCGGGGCCGGCTACGACCAGGTCGATCGCGACGCGCTGGGAACCTACAAGGGCGAGGATATCTGGCGCCGCGATCCGGAGGCGGCGAAGGGGCTCGATGCCGAGGCGCTGCTGGATCGGCTGCGCGGCTATGCCAGCGATCGCGGCTGGATTTCGGTGGACAGCGGCGGCGCGGTGGTGCGCCTCCATCCCGAAGTGGTGGAGCCGACGCGCAAGCTGCTCGCGCACCAGCGGGTCTACGTCCGGCTCCACGAACGCGCCATCGCTTACGCCAGGGGATTGGCGAAGGACCGCGATCAGTGGGCCGCCGCGCAGGCGCTGCTGGTCTTTCACCATTATCAGCTGGACTCGCGGAAGGGCCTCGAAACCTGGCAGGCCGCGATGGAGGAGGCGTGCAAGTTCGGCTGCGAGGCGCTGATCGCCGTCGCCCGCGAGATCCAGGCCAAGGAATACGATGGGTGCGATCCGGCCCTGGTGGCGGATTCGCATATCATCATCGCGCGGGCGATGGTGGAACAGGCCATCCTCATGCGGGGAGAGGACCATGCGCTGCGCGCGGGAATCGCCAACCATGTCGAGCATGCGCTGGAGCTTGCCGTCGGCCGGGTCGATCCGGCCTATGTCGCGCTGGCCGATGTGATGATGGACAGGAGCGGTCTGAACCCGCCGTCCGGCATCGGCACCCTGGCTCCCGAGGCGCCGGTCTACCTGAAGCTGGCGACGGCGTGGCGCCAGAGCCTGGTGCATGACTGGGCCGCCTGGCACGAGGCCATGGAGCAGATCGCATCGGCGCGCGGCATGAAGCGCCGCACGACGCTGCTCACGCTGGACGGCGTCGATCTGGCGTTCTGGATGAACGACATCGCCAGGGAGGCGCAAAGCCTTGACCGGGCCCGGTCCGCCTTGCTCTCGATCGGCAAGGCCGGCGGCAAGCGCAGGACCGGCGCAAGGGCCCTGCGCCGCGCCGCCAATGCCCTTGATGTCGCGAAGGAGGCGGAGGATCTCGAGCGGGCCTGGGGCAGCCTGCGCGCGGTGGGCAAGGTCGACGCGGGCCGGCTCGACGGCTTTCAACTGCGCGAAGCCGCCAATGCCTTGCTGGCTCACGATCCGCGCGGCGCCGCGCTCATCCTCGACAAATTCAAGCGCCCGCTCGCCGATCCCCGCGATGACGAGATGCTGCTGATGCTGCTGCTCGACCGCGCGCTGGTCGCCCAGGATCTGGACGCGGCGGCGGCCGCGGTGATGGCGCTGTGGGACGCGCCCGAGATCGGCGCCGGCACGCGCATCGATGCTTATGCCAAGGCGGGCTTCGCGGCGGCGCTCGCGGGCAATTTCACCTGGTCGGAAGATCTCTTCCGCCACGCCGACCGGCTGATTGAATCCACCGACAACGCGGCTTCCTCGGGAAAAGTCCTGGATTGCCTGCTGCTGCGCGCCCGGGCCGCCTTGCGCGGGATGCGCAATCCCGGCCTCGCCCAGCGGCTGCTGGATACGGGAACGATGTCGCGGGGGCGCCGGATCGAGCCTGATTACGAAGTGCAGATGGTGGCGCTGCGAAACTGGGCCGGCCTGCTGCGCGGGGGTGAAATGGCGGAAGCGATGGTCCTGCACCTGGATCCGCTCGCCGTCAGGCAGGTCCTGCGCTCTTCGCTCTGGATGCTGGCCGTCACCAGCTTCGGCCTGGCCGAGGGGCGCCTCGACCATCTGTTCAGGGAGGTGCTGAACGATACCCTGCCGGCACCCGAAGCGTTCTACAAGGCGCTGGAGCCGGCCGCCGATCGCGCGGCGCCGTTCCCGGCGGGCGCGGTCGACAGGGAAGCGCTGCTGAAGCGCCTGCCCGCCATCGATCGCCGCTCGCCGACCGCCCTGCTCGAGCGGGCGCGCCAGGCCGACCTGCTGCGCCTGGCCGGCATGACCGACAAGGCCCGGACGCTGGTGGCGAAGCCGCTCGACGCGGACGTGGAGCCGGCCATGCTCGTCTGCGCGATCGAATACGAGCGTTGTCGCGGCAGGCTTGGGTTCGAAATGCGGTTCGAACTGTTGGCCGATCGGCCTCCTGGGAAGTTCGTCTCGGCCGCCGCCGAAGGTCTCACCGCCGTTGCGGCGGTGCTCCAGGGGGAGGAACGCGCCGCGCGGGGAGATTGGGCTGGGGCCTTGCGCGCCATGGACCGGGCGGGCCTGTATTTTTCCCGGAACAGCGAGCCGAGCGGGTGGAGCGAGCGCATTGTCGAGATCCAGGATCTCGCGGCGAAACGGATGGGCCTGCCAGTCGGCCTTCGCGACGGCGCCGCGCCGCTGGCGCCGAGCGGCGTCGGCCTGGCGCCTTTCGCCGATGCCTCCGATGAGGAACCGGAGGAGAGCGGGGCACCGGATGCGGATACCGAAGGGGAGGCATGGATCGAACAGGATCTCAGCGCGTCGATCCTGGAGTCCCGGGAACAGTTGATGGCGCCGGCCGCCTATGTTCGGCAGATCGGCGAATGGATCCAGGAATGGCTGAAGAACCCGGCGGCAATCCGCAAGGAACTGGCCGATATGGCCTGGCTCGATACGGTTCCGCGCGGGGCCAGGGTGAAGCTCAATGTCCCGCGGAAACTCGAAGGCACGCTGGCGAGCGCGCTGCCCTGGGAACTGAGCACCGCGCTGGACGATGCCGGGGTGATCCGCCGGGCGCCGCGCCGCGAAGGCGTGCGGCGATATTCGCCGTCGGCCCATGGTCCGCCCGAACGTGGCCGCGTGCTGCTGCCGCGCCGGCGATCGCGGTTCGAGGCCAATACGTCTTCGTTCGGCCTGGTGGACAGGCTGGCCGACATCTATTTTCGCCGTTGTCCCGGGGATGTCCTGCAGATCGGCGAGTTGCTGGAAGACGATATCGTCCGCCTCGCGCGCGATTTCGCCCATTTACGGATCGACGTGGTCCACCTGCTCGCGACCATGCAGGAGGCCAAGGGCGGCTTCGCGCTCGATTTCTCGTTCGGTGATCGGGCTTTCGTGAAATCGTCGTTCGGTGGCGGATCCGATCCGGTGCTGGGCCGGCACCTGGAGGCCATGCTGCATTCGCTCGGCTCGCGTCCGCTGGTCGTCCTGGAGATCGTCAGCGCCGGGCACGATATCGCCGACGCGGAAATGCTGGTGCAGCGCAATGCCTTCGCCGAAGCGCTCTACGATCCCAACCTGATGCGGGGGCTGATCGCCACTGGCCTTTCGCCGATGCAGGACGGTGAAAGGAACTGGTCGAGCCTGGTCGACGCGCTGGTAAGCGGCGCGAGCGTGGCCGACGTGTTCGAGGCGACGCGCTCGATTCCGTTCGATCCCGAAGGCCCGCCCGGGCAGTTCTACTGGCCGCGCGCCTCGGCGCTGTGGTGCCCCGATCCCGACGCCATGGCGCTGACGCCTTCATGAGCGGCCCGGCCCCGTTCGCGATCCGCCTGGACCAGGCCCGTGCCAGCAGCGCGGCCTTGCGTGCAGAGCTTGACGCGTGGTGCGGCCGCGCACGGGACGAGGAAACCTGGAAGCGCTACCGCAGCCAGCTCGAGCGCCTGGGGCGCACCATCGGCGGCCTGCTCGGCAAGGCGGACGAGGGCGCGCAAGACCTCGGCGAGGATGCGGCGGGCTGGCGCGCGCTTGACACCTTCGAGCGCGCGCTGCTCGCTGCGAACGGCATCTGGTCCTACTTTCGAAGCAAGTACATGTTCCGCGATCATCCCTCGCTCGGCCAGATGCTGCGCCTGGCGGACGATTTCGCCTGGGACTGCTACCGGCCGGTGCAGAAGGCCTGCGCGCCGCAGGCCCCGCGCGAACCGCCGCTGGTCTATTTCAGCGAGATGTGGAGCCCGTTCGCCATGGCCCGCGACCGCAGCTTCGCCAACGAACTCCACTTCGCCGAAAGCGGCACCGCGCGCGTCCTGGAGGACGAGGCCTTCGAGCAGATGCTGGCGCGGTTGCCACTGCCGCTCGTCTCGCTGCCCTGGCTCTATGCCAGCAGCCCGCCGGGACTGCTGGTGGTCGCCCACGAAGTCGGCCACATCGTCGCGGCCGACTTCGGGTTCGACGGCGCGCTGCGGGCGGCGATCGACGCGGCGACCTGGCAGCAGGGGGCGGCGCTGTGGCAGGGATGGCGCGAGGAAGTCTTCGCCGACCTGTTCGGCGTGGCGGCGGCCGCGGACGGCTTCGTCGGCGGCCTGGCGACGCTGCTGGCCATCGCGCCCGACCGTCTCGCTGCCGAAACCCGGGTCGGCGGGCGCTACCCGCCGCGCGGCCTGCGCATGGAGATCGCACTCGGCGCGCTCGCCCGGCGGAACAGCCCGCGCGCCGATGAGCTGCGCCAGCGCTGGAACGCGGCCTATCCCGACCAGGGCGACTTCACCGCATTCGCGTCCGACGCCGCGCGTATGATTGATCTGGTGTTCGGTCTCGCCTGCGGTCAGGCGAAGCTTGGGGCGCTGTTCACGATCAACGAAGTCAACGTCACCGCCCTGCTGGGCAGGGCTGTGCAGGGCGCCGGGCTTACCAATCCGAACTTCGATGCCATCGCCGCCCTGGTCCTGGCCCAGCGCCTGGGCGATGGCCGGATCGGCGGCGTCCCGGTTGAAAAGACCATGACCGCGATCCGCAAGTTCGTCGACACCCGGCCGACCGGCTATCGCGGCAGCTCGCCGGCGGCAAGCGAACCCCGGCAGGCCGACCTCGAGTTGGGCCAGGCGCTGTGGCTGGAACTGGCGCAGCCCGCCGATTGACCGATGTCTGCGCCAGTTCCGGCCGACCACCGACCGGCGGAAGTCGTCCCGGCGAACACCGGGAAGACGAGTCAATCAACCGCCACTGGCGCAACCCGCGGCGCGCGCTCTACTTCGGCGCTTCCACCATCAGCACCACGCCATCGTGCCCGGCCACCCGCAGCCGCGTGCCAACCACCGCGTCGGCGCCCTTGGCGAGCCATTCGCTGTCGCCCAGCTTGACCCGGCCTTGCCCGCCCTCGATCGCCTGGGTCACGACCACCATCTCGCCCACCACGCGGGCGCCGCGGTCGTTCATCTTGGGATCGGCGCTTACCACCGGATGCGCGGCGATATAGCGGCGGCCGGTGAAGACGGCGATGATCGAAAGCACGGCGAAGAGCACCACTTGCAGCGGCACGCCGATCGGCACCACCCAAGCGACGACACCGGTCATCAGGGCCGCGCCCGCCATCCAGATCAGGAAAACGCCGGGAATCGCCATTTCGGCGACCGCCAGCACCAACCCGATCGCCAGCCAGGCGTAGTGCGGATCAAGGTTTTCGAGGGTTTCCATCGCCGTCCCCGTTCATGAAATTCCGGCCTAACGGCCCCCGCTGGGCGGAACCGTGGAGGGGCGGCGCGGCGGCGCGGCGGGTGATGAGGGGCCGGACAGCGCCTCCTTCGCCAGTTCGCCGATGCCGCCCAGGGTGCCGATCAACTGCGTCGCCTCGACCGGGAACAGGATGGTCTTGGCATTGGGCGAAGTCGCGAAGGCGGCCACCGCCTCGGTGTACTTCTGCGCGATGAAGTAGTTGATCGCCTGGCTGCCCGACTGGGCGATCGCGTCGCTCACCAGTTGGGTGGCCTTGGCTTCGGCGGCGGCCGCGCGCTCGCGCGCCTCGGCATCGCGGAACGCGGCCTCGCGGCGGCCCTCGGCCTGGAGGATCTGGCCTTGCTTCTCACCCTCGGCGCGCAGGATTTCCGAGGCGCGCATGCCCTCGGCCTCCAGGATTTGCGCGCGCTTCTCGCGCTCGGCCTTCATCTGGCGGGCCATGGCGTTGGAGATATCGGCCGGCGGGCGAATATCCTTGATCTCGATACGGGTGATCTTGACGCCCCAGGGCGAGGTCGCATGGTCGATCACCGAAAGCAGCTTGGCATTGATCTCGTCGCGCTTCGACAGTGTTTCGTCGAGGTCCATCGAGCCCATTACCGTGCGCAAGTTGGTGGTGGTGAGCGCCATGATCGACATGTAGAGGTTGTGCACCTCATAGGCGGCCTTGCCCGCGTCGAGCACCTGGAAGAACACCACCGCGTCGACGCCGACCATGGCGTTGTCCTTGGTGATGATTTCCTGGCCCGGAATGTCGAGCACCTGCTCCATCATGTTGACCTTCTGGCCGACCCGGTCGACGAAGGGGATGATGATGTGCAGGCCCGGCTGCGCCGCCAGCGTATACTTGCCCAGCCGTTCGATGGTGTAGACGTAGCCCTGCCGGACCACCCGCACGCCCATCATCAGGAATACCACCACGACGACGATCAACGCTAGCAGCGTGCTTCCGATACCACCCATGGCGAACAAGCCTTCCTTGCCGGTTGTCGGCGGAGTCTAACGCCCGGCGTGCGCCCGGCAAGTAAAACCGGACGAGGGGAGGGGGCTGCACATATGCGACGGCGCTGCCAAAACCCCTTCAATTATCGGCCAAGGGGGCTAAAGCGCGTTCCATGCCGAATCCGCACGATCCCGCCTTGCTGTCCAAGGCCGAAACCCTCGTCGACGCACTGCCGTACATGCAGCGCTATGCCGGGTGTACTTTCGTGGTGAAGTATGGCGGCCACGCCATGGGCGATCCTGACCTGGCGCACGATTTCGCGCAGGACATAGTGCTGCTGAAAGCTGTCGGCATCAACCCGGTGGTGGTCCATGGCGGCGGGCCGCAGATCGGCGCGATGCTCAAGAAGGTGGGGGTCGAAAGCCAGTTCGTGGACGGCCTGCGCGTTACCGACAAGGCTACCGCCGAAGTGGCCGAGATGGTCCTTTCAGGCGCGATCAACAAGGAAATCGTGGGCTGGATCGCCAGGGCCGGTGGCAAGGCCATGGGCGTGTCCGGCAAGGATGGCGGCATGGTCACCGCGCGCAAGGTGGAACGCACCCGCAAGGACCCGGGCAGCCTGATCGAACAGATCGTCGACCTGGGCTTCGTCGGCGAACCGGAAACGATCGACACGCGCGTGATCGAAACGATCTCGGCGGCCGGCATGATCCCGGTGATCGCGCCGATCGCGCCGGGCGTGGACGGCGAGACGTACAACATCAACGCCGATACCATGGCGGGCGCCATCGCCGCCGCGCTGGGTGCGGCGCGGCTGTTCCTGCTGACCGACGTTGCCGGCGTGCTCGACAAGCAGGGCGAACTGCTGACCGATCTCAGGCCGGCCGACATCACCGCCTTGCAGCGGGACGGCACGATCTCCGGCGGGATGATCCCCAAGCTGGAAACGTGCATCCACGCGGTCGAAGCCGGGTGTGAGGCCGCAGTCGTGCTTGACGGACGGGTATCGCATGCCATGTTGCTGGAAATATTCACACAGGAAGGCGCCGGCACGTTGATCCGCGCGGGCTAGGCGTCCATGTGAGGGGGACCCTCGGGCTGAAAGGTATCTCGAACCACATGCGCACCAATGCCGCAATCAAGGCCATGTTCGCTGCAGCGCTTCCAGGCACCGTTCTGCTGCTTGCCGCGTGCGACCGGAATCCGCCGGTTCCGGAAATGACCTCGGAAGCGAGCGGGGAGGCGACCGACGCGGCTGAGCCAGAAGTAATGCCCTCGGTGGATGCCTCGGCCGCCGCGAACGCCGGGATAGCCGCCAAGCTTGACATGGACGCGCTGACCGAGCGTCGCGATCCGGAACGGCTGCTGCGCTACTACACCAATGCCATTCGCGTCGGCGACTGGGTCGATGCCGCCAAGGCCTGGAGCCTCGATGCGCAGATGACGCCGGAAAAGTTGCAGGTCGAATTCGGCGGCCAGGCCAGCCCGAAGATCGCGGTGGGCAAGGGCGATACCGAGGGTGCGGCGGGCTCGCTCTACTACGAGGCACCGATAGTGGTCGATTTCGCCGACGGGCGGCTCTCGAAGCGCGGCACCATCGTTCTCCGCCGCGTGAACGATGTGCCCGGCGCCAGCGAGGAACAGCTCAACTGGCGGATCGAGCGGACTTCCACGCTGACGCAATAGGTTTTCATCGGCTGCCATGGGCTTGCCGCAGAACGCGGTCTTGTCCGGGCAGCGCATGCTCGGCTATCAGCGCGAGATATTTCCCACCCGAAGAAAGGTCAGACACCCCATGCTTGGCGGCCTGTTCAACGCACTCATATACCTCATGCAAGTGCTTCAGACGGTCATCCTCGTCTGGTTCATCCTTTCGTTGCTGATAAGCTTCAACGTGGTCAACCTGCACAATCAGTTCGTGGCCGCGATCTGGCGAGGTCTCAACGCTATTCTCGATCCGATCCTCAATCCCATCCGCCGGATCATGCCGAACACCGGCGGTATCGATTTCTCTCCGATGGTGCTGATTATCGGCTTGATGGTGATCGTGAAATTCATGGAGCCGCTGGTCTATCGCTATGGATAAACGGATCGACGGCAAGGCTTTCGCCGAAGGCCTGCGCGCGCGCGTCGCGTCCATCGCGGCGGATTTCGAGGGCAGGGCAGGGCGCCAGGCCGGCCTTGCGGTCGTGCTGGTCGGGGAAGACCCGGCCAGCCAGGTCTATGTGCGCAACAAGGGCAAGCAGACCCTAGCCTGCGGCATGGCCAGCTTCGAGCACAAGCTGCCCGCGGAGACGCCCGAGGCCGACCTGCTGGCGCTCGTCGAGCAGCTCAACGTGGACCCGGCGGTCGACGGCATTCTCGTCCAGTTGCCGCTGCCCGCGCATGTGAACGAGAGCAAGGTGATCGCGGCGATCAACCCGGACAAGGACGTGGACGGCTTCCACGTCGTCAACGCGGGTCGGCTCGCCACCGGCCTGCCGGGCTTCGTGCCCTGCACGCCGCTGGGCTGCGTGATGCTGCTCAAGGACCGGTTCGGTTCGCTCGCGGGTCTTGATGCGGTGGTGATCGGCCGCTCCAACATCGTCGGCAAGCCGATGGCGCAGTTGCTCATCGCCGAAAGCTGCACCGTCACCGTCGCCCACAGCCGCACCAGGGACCTGCCCGAGGTGGTGCGGCGCGCCGATATCGTCGTCGCCGCGGTCGGCCGGCCGGAGATGGTCAAGGGCGACTGGCTGAAGCCCGGCGCGACGGTGATCGACGTCGGCATCAACCGCGTTCCCGCCGGGGAAGGCAAGACCAGACTGGTCGGCGATGTCGATTTCGCGTCGGCCGCGCCGGTGGCCGGGGCGATAACGCCGGTGCCGGGCGGCGTCGGGCCGATGACCATCGCCGTCCTGCTGCGCAACACCATTGTCGCAGCGCATCGCAACGCCGGGATCGCATTGGACGAGAGCGGGCTGTGAGGCCGCCCGGGCCCGTCCTGGCGCTGGCGGCTTTCGCGGCGGTGCTGGCGGCGCCGGCCAACGCCGAGCGTCCCCACCGCAGGCCGGGCGCAGGCACCGCCAATCCCAGCGCGCTCGTCGCGGCCGAGATCGCCTTTGCCCGCGCCGCGCGAGAGAAGGGACAATGGACCGCCTTCCGCGACTTTGCCGACAACGAGGCGGTGATGTTCGTGCCGGAGCCGGTCATGGCGAAGGACTGGCTCAAGGGCCGTAAGGATCCTCCCGCGCCGGTCCAGTGGCAGCCCTACCAAGTCTGGATCAGCTGCGACGGCACGCTGGGCGTGACCAAAGGCGCCTGGCAGCGTCCGGACGGTTCGGTCGGCTATTTCACGACGATCTGGCGCCAGCAGAAGAAGGGCGACTATCGCTGGGTGCTCGATCAGGGAGACATCCTGACCCATCCCCTCGATCAGCCGGACATGCTTTCGGCCGCGGTCGCCGATTGCCCCGCGCCTCGGGATGGCCCGCCTCGTGACGGTCCACCCCCTGAGAAACCACGGGTTCCCCGTGAAGAACGCCGCCAGGCCGGCATGGATGGAAGCGGGCAGTCCGACGACGGGACACTGGCATTTTCGTACCATGTCGGTGCCGGCAATGCCCGCACGCTTTCGATTTCGCTGCGCAAGGGCGATGCGATGGTCGAAGTGCTGTCGCTGTCCGTGGCCGCCGAGCCTGCGGGCTGAACCATGCTCGACTTGTTCCTCAGCGCCTTCGTCACGCTCTTCGTGGTGATCGACCCGCCCGGCTGCGCCCCGATCTACGCCGGTCTTTCGGCAGGGGCCGGCCGGCGGCAAGCGGTTGTCATGGCCGCGCGCGCCTGCGCGATCGCCGCCCTGATCCTCGTGCTCTTCGCCTTGTTCGGAAAGCAACTGCTCGGCGCGCTCCACATCGAGCTCGACTCCTTCCGGATCGCCGGGGGCGTGATGCTGTTCATGATCGCGGTCGACATGGTCTTCGAAAAACGCACCCAGCGACGCGAGGAACGTGCCGAGAAGATCCGCGCGCAGCATGCCGAAACGCCGGAGGTGGAGGATGTCTCGATCTTCCCGATGGCCATGCCGATGCTCGCCGGCCCGGGTTCGATCGCGACGATGATGCTGCTTGCCTCCCGCTCGCACGGGAGCCAGCAGACGCTGGTGATCCTGGCGGCGATGGCGGCGGTCATGGTCCTGGCCTTCGCCGCCCTCGCCGCCGCCGGCCCGCTGATGCGCGTGTTGGGCGACAAGGTGGAGGCAGTCATCACCCGCCTGCTCGGCGTGCTGCTGGCCGCGCTGGCGGCGCAATATGTGATCGACGGCGTGAAGGCCTCGCTGCTGGCGTGATTGCCGTCCCGGGGACTGGAAGCAGGCCCGCCTCTTACGGGTTCAAGCGCGGGGGAGCGGCTTGCCAGCGGAACCGCCAGCGCAACCGTTTGAATCCCGATGCCTCCTACTGCAACGTCACCCCGTCGTCGTCGCTGCCGCTGGCGCGGCCGAAGAACTGCATGAGCTGGACCAGCAGCTCGCAGCGCGCCGAAAGGCCCGGCGCTTCCAGCAGGGCCTGCTTGGCGGCCGGATCGAACGGCGCGATCTGCGCGACGCCGTTTATCAGCGAGAGATCGTCGAGCCGGGCCACCTGTTCCCAGTTGACCGCGTAGCCCTGGGCATCCGCGAACCGGCGCGCCTCGCGCTCGAAGCTGGCGCGTTCGATCGGGGCGAGCACTTCGTTCTCGGTGTCCGCCAGCAGTTCGGCCTCGACCTGGCGGAACGGCGTGCTGACGGTGAGTTCGCGCAGGATGCGGAAGCGCGTTTCGCCTTCGAGCACGATGTTGAAACGCCCGTCGTCGAGCGCCTCGACATCGCCGATGCGGCCCAGGCAGCCGACCGAGAACAGCGCCGCGCCTTCTACCGGGCGCTGCGGCTGGATCATGCCGATCCGCCGGTCGCGCGCCAAGGCGTCGCTAACCATCGCCCGGTAACGCGGCTCGAAGATGTGCAGCGGCAGTTGCAGCCCCGGATAGAGCACCGCGCCGGGCAAGGGAAAGATCGTGATCCGTGCCAAGACGCGCTCAGCCGAACAGGACGGTCGAGAGCCTGCGGCGTGTCGCCGAGACCCAGGGATCCTCCAGCCCGATTGCCTCGAAGATCTGCAACAGCTTGGCGCGCGCGGCGCCCTCGTTCCACTCGCGGTCGGCTGCGACCATGCGGAGCAGGGTGTCGGCCGCCGTGTCGCGTTCCCCGGCCGCGAAAGCGGCGCTGGCGAAGGCGAACTGCGCTTCCATGTCGGCCGGCCTTTCGGCGGCGGCCATGCGCAGCGCGGCCAGCTCGCCCGCCTCGGGCCGGTCCTTCACCAATTTCAGCGCCGTCCGCGCGCGCTCCAGCTGCGGGTCGGACGCGATCGCCGGGTCCAGTCCTTCCAGCACCTGCTCGGCCTCCTCGATCCGCCCGGCGACCACTAGGCCGCGAACCAGGCCGGAAAGCACTTCGAGGTTGTCCGGCGCCATGTCGAGGATCTGCATGAAGATGCTGATCGCACGCTCGCCGTCGTTTTCGGCCAGCGCTTCCTCGCCCATCGCGATCAGCGGCGCCAGATCCATCGCGGGCTGGGCTCCGCCCGGCTCCACCGGCAGCTTGGCCAGCAATTGGTCGAGCACTTGCTTCAACTGCGATTCGCTGCGCGCATTGGTAAGGTCGGCAACGGGCTGGCCGCGGAACACCGCGAAGACCATCGGGATCGACCGGACCTGGAACTGCGAGGCGATGAACTGCTCCTCATCCACGTTGATCTTGGCAAGCAGCACGCCCTTGGCGGCATATTCGGCCGCGACTTTTTCCAGCACCGGCGTCAGCGCCTTGCACGGCCCGCACCATTCGGCCCAGAAATCGAGAATTACCAGCTGCGTCATCGATGGTTCGGCAACCGCCTTGCGGAACCGGTCCACCGCCTTCTGCTCGTCGAGATTGAGACCGATGCTGGCCAAGGTATATGCTCCCGTATCTTTGATGCCCGCCCTAGATCGGATTTCCCGGGCTGTTTGTGAAGGGTGAATGCATCCATCCCACCGCTTTGGCTCCGCATCGCCGGGAGCGCTGCGGGGCTGTGAAAATTTCTTGCGATTTCCCCCTTGCAGCCCCCGAAAGCCCCTGCTAGTGGCGCGCCTCCACCCCCGGTCCACGGCAAACGCCAACGGCCGGCGAACGTCAGAGCGGGCGTAGCTCAGGGGTAGAGCACAACCTTGCCAAGGTTGGGGTCGAGGGTTCGAATCCCTTCGCCCGCTCCAGATTTTCATAGAAAATCAGTCATTTAGAAATCCGCCGAGGCGGAAAATCTTATTACGCGCTCCCGCCGAGAGGGCAAAGTAATAAGGACGTAATATGCCGAGAGCGCATTTTCAGGCATCTCTGGCGTGCGATCGGCGGACCTTTCCAGCAGCATCCGCCGAGGACACCAACCATCCCGACACCTCTTCCCGGCGATCCGCCCACCCGCGATTCGATGTCGCCTCGGAGTGCGCCGCTTCGGCGCCACGCCATTCGAGGTGCGTGGCCTCATCCGGCAGAGGTAGAGGTCCGAGTGGATTTCCCGTGACGGGTTAAGGGCTGGGAGAGAGGCTCCCGGCGCCCGTCATGGAGATGTCCCATGACCCAGGTGCAAGTTCTGGACGCCGCGCGCCAAGGCTCCATAGGCCTCGATGATCTCTCGGTGCCGACCGAGGGGAAATCGCTGGCCGACATCGCCGCTTATCAGCCTGCGCAGTAGCAGTCTGGAGACCCGCAAATCCGGAAAATTCGCCAAGTAAATTTCCGTACCGATTACGAGATGGATTCCACTCATTCGTTTAACAGGAAGCGTCCGGGGAGGCTCCATGATAGCAAGCAATTATCTGTGCCGTTCGGGGCCCTGTTCCCTTGAGTTATCGAACTTTACCAATGGCGACCTGGTAGTCATTGGCGCGGAAGGCGGTATGGCGACGCGCGTCAGTTGCATCGCCGCGGCAGATGTCAGGATCGGCAATGTCATAGCGGTCGATGAACCGGCGGCCATCACGCCTCCTATCCCCGGATACCGTTGCCCATGATTGACCACCTTCGCCTGTCGACGGAGCGATTGCTGCTCCGCATGCCCGCCCGAACCGATGCACCGCGTCTGCACATCATCGCATCGGACCCAAGGGTCGCGCTCACCACCGCATCCATCCCGCACCCATATCCGGCTGAGGGCGCCGAGGAGTTTATCGGACGCATTCACGCGCGCTGCGGGCTGGACTGGCGTAGCCTCGCGATCATCGATCTCATGACAGATGATCTCATCGGCATGGTCGGCTTTGTGGGCGATGGTACATCGGCGGAACTGACCTACATGATTGCACCATCTCGCTGGGGCCAAGGTATTGCGACCGAGGCCAGCAGCGCCGTCATCCGTTACCTCTTCGATCAGCGCGGATATCGCATGGTGACCGCCACGGCGATGACAACCAATCCAGCTTCTGCGCGGGTTCTGCAAAAGCTCGGATTTGAAAAGGCGGGGAAAGCGCCCCGCGAAATACCGCTGCGCGGCAGTATCCATCTCATTTCGTCCTGGCGGCTGAACGCTTCCAGATCCTGCTGCGCACCTCTCCGGACTCATGCTTTCTTCCGCGAAGTGGAGGGAGCATTCTTCCGATCCATTCTGGCGGATCGTATTGACGATGTCCTGGCGCCGCCGCGCCCGGAAAGCGCAGGGCGCTATCATCGTCCCGGCCAGGCTACCCTCTACATGAGCCCGTTGATGGACTGGGCAAAAATCGCGGTGTCGGGTTATATCAGAGAGGATGGACGGCCCCGCGTCGTGATCCCGCTGACTGTAGGCAAAGCCCATGTTCTGGATCAGCATGACGAGGTGGCCTGTCGTTCCCGTGGCATCGATCGCGAGCATTCGAACGCACCCTGGCGCTCGGCGCTCTTGGCGGGAGCGGAGCCGCCGTCATGGCGGAATGCCGATTTCGCCCGAGTGGCGGGCGCGGATGGCATCATCGACCGATCGCGGAATATCCTGGGGGGCTGGCATCTGAACTTGTTCCGCTGGAACGAACTCGGCGGCCCTTGCGTCAAGGTCTGCGGCAAACCCGAGCCGATCCATCTTTCCGCGGACGGGCCGAAATGGGGGCTATAGTGGGATGATAGGCCCGCTTTTCAACAAGAGCAGATCATGCACATATAAGCATAGGCAAGGCTGATGCACGAGGTCATGACCTCCTATGAGCAGCGCGGCTTTGCGGTCATGGATGGGGTGTTGCCGCGCGGGTTGATCACGAAATTGCAGGACGAACTCGATCGCTTGATTGGCGGGCTAATGGGTTTGCCCGCACCGGACATTGATCGTCATATCGTGTTCGAAGAGAACCCCACGGCGGAAAGGCGGGATGGAATTGAGGCTGGAAAAGGAGATGCCGCGTTCATCATCGGCGATCTTTGCCGATTTTCGAATGTATTCCGCCAGCTATTGTCCATCGAGGCAATTGTCAGCTTCGCGCAGGCTGCACTTGGCTCGAACGATATCGTTGCCCATTTGATGAATGCCACCATCAAGCACCCGCACATCGGGCGGCGGATCAAATGGCATCGCGATTATCCAAACCGCTACATCACCTCGTGCGCGTCAGATCATCTGCGCGCCATGATCTGTCTTGACGGCATGGTGGCCGATGGCGGCGCGACGAGATTTATCGCAGGCTCGCACCGCATCGCGGACAAGCGCGCGGCAGCCCAGGCGCACGGCAAGGTTCCGCATGCTTTCGACGTCCACGACGGCCAGGCGGCAATATGTAGGCCTGGCAGCGTGGTGTTCATCCACCCCAAAGTGCTGCACGGGAGCCCGGCAAACGCCTCCCCGAACCTGCGCCGCAATATCGTGCTTCAACTCGGCAGAAGCGATGCACCGATTGTCGGCGAGCGGGAATCCATAACAGGCGTGGCGATATCAAGCTGTTCAGGCGCCCCTGTCAGGGCCAGTCTGGCTCTCAGCTCGACACAAGATTTAGACCGATGGTCGAACCCCATCGCATGAACAGAACGAACAGCTGAAGGACCCCCATGACAGTCGCCAGTGATGCCATATCTGGAAGCGAAACCCCAAACGACGGATGGTCGCAGTCCGCTTCTGCGTGGATTGATGGCCTCGGCAGCCATGGTGACTGGTCGCGCGCGCACGTCCTCGACAGGCCTATGCTGCGACGTGTCGCCCTGCACCCTTATCGCCATGCTATCGATATAGGCTGCGGTGAGGGTCGGTTCTGCCGCCTCCTGAACGAAACGGGGATAAGGACGACGGGCATAGACCCCACGCATGCGCTCATTGATCGCGCCCGCGTGCTGGATCCGGGCGGCGACTATCGGGTCGGTCGGGCGGAGGCGCTGGAGTTCGGTGATGCTTCATTCGATTTGGCCATCTTCTATCTGTCGCTGATCGACATACCGGATTTGCAAAGCGCCATTGCGGAAGCCCATCGCATTTTGAAGCCCGGCGGCAGCCTTCTGATTGCCAATCTTCAGAGCTTCAACACCGCGGGAGACCCGGCCGGTTGGGTTCGCGACGCGGAAGGCGTTGAGCGATTTTACATCGATCACTATCTCGACGAACGCTCGCAATGGATCAATTGGAGCGGCATTCGCATCCGAAATTGGCATCGGCCGCTCGGCGTCTATATGCAAACCCTGCTGCAAAGCGGGTTTGCACTTTGCGGCTTCGAAGAGCCCGAGCCCGATGGTGGCGATCCCGTCCGCGCGGCTCGATATCGCCGCGCACCAGGGTTTCTCATCATGGAATGGCAAAAGATCAGTACGGCCGGCCGCGCAACAAGCGCCAACACGGCTATATCATGATTTCGCGCCGGAAAGTGAAGTGCAGATTCCACGCCTCGCCGGCGGAAGCCTCCGGACCCCGACCAACATGACCTCTCCGGCGTCACAGCTTTGGATGATCGCGCGCACCACTCGCCAGTTCATCGCGCCGCATTGGCGCGAATGGCATGAACAGGGCGGTTTTAAGCAGCCTGAAATCGCGTCCGCCAACACATGCGGGCAGACCAGCCTCTTTCTGGTCCAAGTCCTGCGCCAGGAAGCACTGCCTGCGCAGTGGCGCACCGGCGTTCCTCGTTCGTCCGAAGAGGGACCGGAACTGGGGCCTTTCGGATTTCGCGTAGGGGATCGGAGGCAAGGTCATAGCTGGGTGCAGTCGATCGGATTTGGCCGGATTGGCTGAACCATCGCGGGCGGCATCGCGCATGATCCCTCTGGTTAACCATGATCCGCGATGGACGCGGCACTTTGCCGCCGAACGAGGCAGATTGCTTGAAGCTTTCCCCGGCAGCTTCCTCGCGATCGAGCATATTGGCAGCACGGCCATCCCCAACCTCCGCGCCAAGCCGATTATTGACATGATCGGCATCGTTTCCGATCTGGACGCCTGCGATCCTGTCGCCAAGACGATCGGTACCCTTGGCTATGCCGTTCGCGGCGAAAACGGGATCCCAGGCCGCCGCTACTTCACCCGTGGCGGGCTCGATGCCGTCCATTTCCATCTCTATGCCAAGAGCGATCCAAGGATCGATACGCACTTGCGGTTCCGGGATCATCTGCGTGCCAACCCGGACAGCAGGCGTAAGCATACGCCGAGGGCCGCGGTGAAGTCCGGTCAGGCGGCGAGAGCGACCTTAGTGGCCCCGCCAGCTCCAACTTCACCGCGGTCCTCAGCGTATGCTTAACGTCACCCCCTGACGGCCTATCGACCAGCGCGCCGGTCGATAGGCCGTCAGGCACATGCCGGAGCCAGCAGGTCACCGCACAGCGTAATGAAATGCTTTGGCTAGAACCCAAGCGATGCGGTAAGCGTAATCGTTGGAGGAACCTGACCTATATATTGCCTCGATTGACGATAGCGGAGCGGATTTCCGAACCCGAACATGGTGCCTTTGCCGCCGAACAGATTGCGAGCGGATAGGCCCACCTGCCATCTGCCAAGCGTCATCGCGCCTTCAATGCCACTTTCGAGATAGCGCCCTATCCCACGATCCAGTTCAGGATCAAAACTCATGTGGGCCGGACCGATATATCGCAGGTAAAGGCGTGCCAACATCGGCGTCCCGACCACGCGGTAAGCGCGCTGCAACGCTGCGCGCACCGTATAGTCAGGGACGACAGGAACGCGGCTGTCATGTAACTCGTAGCCCAGAGCGTTGCGCGCCAAATGGGCATGGGTGACGTTGGCGCCGACCTCGACTCTCCACCCCGCTGTCAGGTCGAGGGCAAGGCTCGCTTCCGCTCCGAGAATCCGGGCGTCACCGGCATCCTCGGTTGCGATCAGGCTGTTCGGCATCAGGGTGTCGGACTGCACGTGGTCCCACCGCGAATACCATGCCGTCGCCTCGATGCGTGCCGGACCCAGCGACTGCCGCCAACCCGCTTCGACAGAAGCCAGTTCGTCCCCGGCAAGAGCCGCGCCGTCGGCACGAACGGCGCCTTGTCTGAACGCGGAACCATAGCGAACGTAGAACAGGCCATCATTACCCGGTTTCCATGAAAGCGAAAGTTCGGGCGTGAAGCCAGCCCTGTCACGCTCCTGCGTGGATGTGGCGGTGGCGGAACCCGACCGTTCCTCGGCAATGGACGAGCGAAACAGACGTCCGCCACCGCTCAGCGAGAGCCTGTTACCCAGCGGCACGGTGAGGTTAGCATATGCGGCGGTGTCGTGGATGTCGCGGCGGCTGCGATCGAGCAGCAGGGAGTTTGCTGCTTCGGCGACCAGCGAGGTTGCGAGGGTCTGGCTCGCATCAAGGCGCGAGAGGCCAACAAGCCAGTGCATCGCACGCCATTCGCCAAGCAAGCGCAGTTCGGTATCCCATACCCGATACCGGCCCCGATCGTTCATGGTCCGGGGCTGCCCGAGGCCGAAGCCACTAGCGCCTTGCGTCGCATCGAAGACGTCGCCCACCTCGTGCCAGGTCATCGCGCTCGAAAGCATCACTTCGACCGTGTCGATGGCACCCTGAAGGCGCGTGGCCACGTGGCTCAGATCGTTGTCATGCGGCTCGGCCAGCTGATCCGGGCGGGAATAGCCGCCCCTGCGGTAAGTATAGCGACTGTCGCGCGAGTTGAGCCATTGCGCCATGCCCGTGAGGTCGAGCCGCCAGCCATCGGTCGGAACCAGCCCGGCCAGCGCGCGAAAGCCGCTCACGCGTGTGGAGTTGCCGTTGCGCCGTGCATCCTGCCCGGTGCCGCTGTTGATCCACCCCGGTTCGAGAACGGAGTATCCGACAACCCGAAGTCCGGCGGCTTCGTCGACGATCGGCAGATTGGCGACCACCGACGCCGAATAGCCGGAACTCCCTCCCGTCATCAGGCTACCGCCGCCGGATATCTCGAGCGAGGCTTCGTTCGGGTTCGCCGGGTTGGAAACCATGCGATAAATACCGCCCAACGCTCCCGTCCCATAAAGCGAACCCTGCGGACCCTTGAGCACTTCCACACGCTTCATGTCGACCAGCCGGAGGTCGGGGTCGGGAGCCGCATAGGTCACTCGCGCCTCGTCGAGCACGACTGCCACCGTGGACTGGCTTTCACCACCAAACGCGCTGTCGGCCACGCCGCGAAGGAACATGTGGTTGCGCCCCGGTCCCAATGCGGTAAGCGACAGTCCATCGATTCGCGCCGCAATATCGGGCGTCGAGCTCAATGCCTGGGCGCCGGCGCGCAGGCGCAGCGTATCCACGAGCGCGACCGCGCCGGGCAATGACTGAAGATCGAGCGGCTGCTTCGTCGCCGTCACCAGGATCGGATCGGCCTGCGGGGCGGCGGCCGGGGTCGCCACGGCCAAAAGGGCAGGGGCAGGAGGCGGCGCGACCGGCGCTCGCTCTATCCGCCATGCCGTTTGCGCTACCTGCCGCGCGCGGTATCCGGTGCCGGCCAGCAGCAGGGAGAGCGCCTGCGCGACGCTCATGTCGCCGCGCAGGCGTCCAACCTGCACGCGCGGCAGCGGGCCGTCGCTGCCGATCGAGACGCGCGCAGAGCGGGACAGATCGGCGATGGCGTCCGCAAGGTCGCCAGCCCTGACGTCGATCGACGGCTTTGCGGCTTCGCGAGCCTCAGCGTTGCTCGATACGCCAGGCGCCAGCATCGCGGCCCAGACGCAGATCCATAAGCTCGACCAGATCGCGCAACGCCTTCTCGCCATCGTCGACAATCAGTGTTCCCGAAAACCGCCGGAAACGCAGAGCGGCCGGCACCTCAACCTTAACCCCGGCATAGCGGGACAGGTCGGCCGCCACCAGAGCGAGCGAGGCATTATCGTAAGTGAGCCGACCATTCTGCCAGGAGCCGATTTCCTGCACCTTCACCGGCGCCACGGTCGCCGTGCCTACAGCGCCGTCGAAGGTCAGCCCGTCACCGGCCGCGAGCCCAACGCTCTGCGCCATCGCCTGCGATGAGACCCTCACCCGCCCTTCGGCCACGGCCACCCGTACGGCGCTGTCCTGCTGCTGCACGTCGAAGCGCGTGCCGATGTCGCTGACGCTGACGTCACCGGCGGATATCGTCAGCGTGCGCGAGGGATCGTGGCGGATGTTGAACAGGGCGCCCCCTTCAAGGCTCATGTTGTCCTGCGAACGCCCCTCGACGGTGAGGCGGCTGTGCGGCGCCAGCATCACCGAGGATCCGTCCGCCAGCGCGACTCGCCGCGCCTGTGCGTCAGTGGCGTAGACCTCGGGCGTCGGCCCCATCAGTTGCGGCACTGCCACTACAGCGGCAAGCGACGCGGCTATGGCTAATCCGCCCCAGCGCCAGAACCGCCTGGCGCCCGGCGCGGGCGGAGCGACCTCTTCCTCGTCCTCGATCAGTGTCGCGCGGTGTTCGTCGATCGTATCGGCGGTGAGCGTCATCTGGTCCAGCGCCCGGCGATGACGCGGATCGGCCCCCAGCCAGTCGGAAAAGGCATCCCAATCCATCGCATCGTCGCGTGGATCTTCACAGCGCAGATGCCACTGGGCCGCTTCGAGCAGCAGGGCTTCCGGCAGGTCGGATTCAGTCTCGCGGTTCATCATCCCTGTTCCACTCGCGGCTTCGCGCCGTCATCAGCCCCATGTCCGTGAGACGGCACCGCTGCAAATGATCCGCAGTTGACAAGCGCCGCGCGCAGATGTTTCATGGCAAGCGCCAAGTGCTTTTCCACGCCGCTGCGCGAAATGCCCAGCAATTGCGCGATCTCGTTCTGTCCCAGCCCGTCGAAGCGGTAGAGTCGCAGTACTCGGGCAGCGCCTTCCGGCAGGGCGGCGATGGCGACCCGGAGTATCTCGGCGTCCTGACGCCGGACGATCGCATCCTCGACTGGTTCGGACGGGTCGACCCGGTCCTCGGGCGATCCGGAGTGTCCTGCGCTTTCGTCGTCGATCCATGCGCGGTCGCGGCGCATCGCGCGCTGGGCACCGCGTACCTTATCCAGAACGATGTTGTTGGCCATGCGGAACAGGTACGCACGCGGATTGCCGATCGGACCTGTCGTCAGCGTGCTCGCCTTGATCCACAAGTCCTGCAAGGCATCCTGCGCGTCATCGGCCGAGCTGCAGCGCAGGCTCAGGAAGCGCAGCAATTCCCCGCGGTGATCCTCCAGCACCTGTACCAGTCCGGCGTTTCGTGCGCTTGGGTCTGCCTCCATCCGTTTCTCCGCAGCGATCATCCCTCACGCCGGGCGCAGACGAGGAGGCCGCGAACGGAGCGTGTCACAGCCACTTCATGCACCCGGACAGCAGGTTGCGCAAATCCGCCCTCGACCAGAGCGGCCCGCAAGGCGTCGGCATCGTACAACCGGTGCAGCCCTTCGCCGGTGAAGGCCCAGCCGTCCATCGTCTGCGCGTGCGTGACATAGGCGACGAGGCGCCCGCCAGGCCGCAGGACGCGGTGCAGTTCGCGGACGATGGAGCGCTGCGCGTCGTCGAAATAGAGGACATTGAGCGCAAGGGCGGCATCGAAGGCGCGATCGGGCAACGGCATCGCAGTTAGATCGCCAAGCACTTGTGTCGCCCCATCGCGGAGTCTGCCTTGTGCCATCTTCAGCATCGTCGCGGAGCGGTCCACGCCTGTCAGCGATCCGGGGCCGCGCCGGCGCATCTCGGCCAGCGCGGCGCCGGTGCCGCACCCTGCATCGAGCACATCCTCCCCGGGGCGGATATCGAGCAGATCGACGGCGAGATGTAGTGGATGGCGGTTCGCGAAATCCATCGCCCGGCCGAGCAGCCGTCCCGCTCTCCCGCGAGGGTTGGCCAGTTGCTGTGCCAGCCCTTGCCCCAGCTTCTGCGCAAGGCTCATGCGCGGTTCAGGCCGCCTTCGCCAGAAGGTCGCGCACCTCGCGACGGCGCCCCGCGTCCCAGACCGGACGGCCGGCGTCATGCGGTGCCCGCAGCGCCTTCTGCAGATAGGTTTGCGCCCCGGCCTTGTCGCCCTGATCGAGCAGATATTCGCCGTAGAAGTAATTCGTATCGAGGCCGTTGGGGTCGATCGCCAGCGCCTGCTTGAGCAGCTTCACGGCGCGGTCATTATCGCCCCACGCGAGCGGCGATCCGGGCACCTTGTGATAGAGCACGCCCAGGCTCAGCGCCGCCCCGCCACCGGCTACGCGCGGATCGATGGCATAGGCCTTCGCGATCAGGTCGCGCGCCTTGGTGGCAAGACCGAGCTTGTGGAAGAAATTCGCCCGGTTCGCCTGCTCGCTGGCGACAATCCCGGCCCACAGCAGCGGCTCGGCCTTCCCAGGGTAGCTCGCTACGAGCGTGCTGGCCTGCTTGGCCAGTTGATCGAGCGCCTTGGTCTGGGTGCTCGATCCCTGCACTTCATACGTGATGTGCGCCCAGCCGTCGTTCACCGCCTTCACGTCGCTAGCCATGTCGGCAAAGGCCGGAACGGGCGTCGCGACGGCAACCAGCTGCAAGAGAGCGCCAAGCGTACGGCGGTGCAGAATGGCGGCGACTTTCATGGATTTCTTCTCCTTGATGATCTTTGCGTTGCCTTGTCGAGGGGGTGGGAAAAAGCGGCGTGGGCCTTGCGGATCTGCCCGGCCAGCCCGCTGTCGATCAGCCGGGGTGACAGGGCGTTGAGCGCGGCATAGACCCGCTCCATCGATCCGATGTTGACGGTTTCGCGCCGCTCCACGATCGCATCGACGATACGCCGCGCCACCCATTCCGGCTCGTCGGCCTTCATGCCGGTCAGCGCGAGAAAGCGGTTCACATCGCCGTTGTTGAACGGCGTGCGCGCCGCGCGCGGATTGATGTGGGTGACGGTGACCCCGCTGCCCAGTAATTCCCGCCGCAGACCCTGGCTCAGCGCGGCAAGCCCGGCCTTGCTGCTCGAATAGGCCGCAAACCAGGGATAGGGGATCGCGCCCAGCACCGAGCCGACATTGACGATCTGGCCCGAACCGCGCGCCCGCATGCGTGCCGCAACGGCCCGCGCCAGCACCGCCGGTACCAGCAGGTTGACGCGGTAGCACAGCGCCAGTGCCTCGATGGGCTGGTTCTCGTGCAGGCCGAAGCGCATCACACCTGCGACGTTGACGAGGATGTCCGGACAGTCGCTTTCCAGCCGTCCGGCCAGCGCGGCAAGGGCTGCATCGTCCGACAGGTCCGTGACGATGCTGGAATGACACGCCGCGCATTCGCTGCGATCGATTCCAGTGACATGGGCGCCTACCTCGGCCAGCATCCGTGCCACCGGAGTGCCGAGGCCACCGGCTGCGCCAGTGATGAAGATGCGGGATCCGTCAAGCTGCGACATGCACCGCCTCCTCGAGTTCGATGCTGGCGAAGACACCGCCAAACAGGGCGAACATCTCCTGCGCCATGGAAAGGATCGCGGCGCGGTCGTCCGCATCGCCCAGCCCGTTCACCAGCGCGGCGTAAAAGGCCATGTGGTCCTGATCGAGCGCGCCGTGCGAGGTCAGGTAGGTGAACGCTTCGGGCGGCAGGCCGAGCCGTTCCGCCACCGCCGTCGCGCCGCGCTGGGCCAGCGCCACGCTGACGCTTTCCAGCACGTAGACCATGCCGAAGAACGCCGCTGCGTTGTCCGAAGCAATGCGGTGATAGGCATGATCGACCATGGCCTTCGTCGCCGGGCGCGGCTCGCTGATGCGCGTGGCATCGGCATCGCCGCCCGCCGCCGCAATGTCGGCGAGGATCCATTCCTCGTGCCCGGTCTCTTCCTTGATGTACTCGTCGAGTGTCCTGATCAGGTCGGGCCGGCCCAGCAGCCTCGCCCTGGCCGCCCGCATGAGCGGCACGGTGTGCCGTACATGATGGTACGCCTGTTCGAGATAATCGACATAGGCACGGCGCGAGATCGTTCCCGCCAGCCCAGCGCGTACCTGAGGGATGGTCAGGAACCGAAGCCGATCGCGGAACATCGCGGCTTCCAACTCGGCGAAGAAGTCAGGCGTGCGTTCCAGCCATATCGCGGCGATGGCTTTGCGACGCAGGCGCCCGTTTCCGGTCAGCATCCCGTTCGCGACCGTGAACGGCGCTACTTCGCGCCAACGTCCTACACAGGCGTAGAAAGGGAGGCCGAGGTTGGCGGCGGCGACCGCAGCCGCCAGATCGACATCCGGCGAGGCCGGGACGAGCAGCGCTTCTGGCACAGGCAATCCGTCACCGTAGACCATCGCTTGCAGGATTCCCGGTTGCGCGACCAGTTGCGTCTCGACCCATTCGGGTGAAATGTTGCGGCCGAAGCTTGTCACGATCAGCGCGGATTTGCGGCCTTCCACCCAGAGCCGGCCGGCATCGTCGATCCGGCCGACATCTCCGGTGGCGAGCGGTCCCGGCACACGTGGTTCGCCGATGGTGCCAAGGAACATCTCGCCCTCCAGCATGATCTCGCCGTCGTCGGCGATCCACGCCTTAATATGGCCGAGCGGGCGTCCCACCGAACCGCGCTCGCCAGTTCCATCCGTTTCGAGCGAGACGACCGAACCGCACTCGGTCAGTCCGTAGCCCTGCCGTACCGGCAGGCCGACCTCTTGCGCGCGGGCCAGCAGTTCGGGCGCTACCCGCGCACCGCCCACGGCTACCAGTGTCAGGTCGGGCAAACGCAGGTCGGTCTTCTCCAGCACCGCGACCAGCCCAGCGAGATATTCGGGCACAAGGATCAGCGACGTGATGCGCCAGCCCGCGATCATGCGCGCCATGCGGCCGAACTCGGGTCGGAAGGGATCGGCCAGCCCGACAAGCTCCTGCGGCGGACAAACATAGGTGCCGCCCACCAGCACGGTCGCGAAGAAGCCCGCGACCGTTTCCAGCAGGATTCCCGGCGGCAACAGCGCGCAGTGCCGTCCCGCATGATCGGACCCGAGCGCCGACACCACCGATGCGGCAACATTGAGCATATGCCGCGCGGAAAGACACACGCCCTTCGGCGTGCCCGTCGAACCCGAAGTGAATGTGACCCGCGCCGTCCCAGGGGGTAGAGAAGACGGCGCGGGTCGTAGCGCGGCGGCATTCTCGCCTGCCGCACCACACGTGGAACGGGCATGGTCGATCTGTTCGGAGGTGAAGAATTTAGGCAGGGAAAGGACCGGAATGCCAGCCTCCAGCAGTGCCAACTCGCGCACCACGCCGTCCAGACCGTGATCGAGGCACAGCACCTCCGGACCAATCGCGCGTGACTTGCTCAGGCGGACCCGTTCAGCCTCCACCCGGTCAGCCAGAGCGCCCCAGCTCACCGTAGGCGTCACGACTGGATCGACGGCTATGCCTCTCGGATTGGCAAGCGCGTGCGCGCGGATCGTGTGAAGCAGACCGCTCATGCGGCGAACCTTCGACGCGAGGCAAAATAGGCGGTGATGACGTGCTGGCCTTCGGCGATGAGGCCCGCGCAGACCAGCGGATCACTTTCGTAATAGCGACCCCAGACCTCGGGATCGCCCGAGCGCTCGCGCATCGCGGGCGCAAGTACATGAAGCGATACGCCCATGCGTGTGAACATGCGCCGCAGCGGGGCCGTCAGCGTCGCCACCGCGACCTCGCAGGCAGTGCCGAGATCGTTGGCGGCCTTTGCCCACAAGTCCACCATGGCGAAGGCATCGTCGGCAGCCAGACAGCCGATCTCTATGACACTTGCGCGCTGGACCGGGCGGCACAGGGCAATCGATACGCAATGTTCTACCGGTGCATCGAGATAGCGTTCCAGGAATAGCTCATCTTCTCCTGCCCGGCGATAACCCACGACAGCGCGGGGCACCCCGCCGCGTGCAATATGGAGAACGTCGGGATAGGCGCAATGCGCGACCGCGCCGTGAACATTCAGATACCTGCTACGAACCAGATCGTTGGACTGCGTATCTAACATCAGCAAAGCCTCGCCATTTGAACCTGAGACGGCGAGGCGCGAGGGCTTCCCCAGTCGCGATCAAGAAAAATTGAATCCGCCCAAGAAGTAACGGAAGTTTACCTGGGTGACCCCGCGATTTCCGTCGCCCACGCGTTCAACGGCTCTGACGCGGCAAATTGCAATTGCGGTCTTCCGCTGCTCCTGACTGCCTTCTATGTCACCTCGGAGCTAAGAGACCTGCTATCATCTTAACGTCGGCTACTGTTGAAAGCGGTCGTTCGTCGCGGTCGTCGGGAAGGGCGGCTAAGTCCAAGGATTTCGGGCGCTTGCGTACGGAATCCTGACATGGAGGAACCCGCGGGCCCCATACACTGATCTATGGGTAAAAAGGCTCTGGGATGT
>NZ_FOOR01000043.1 GCF_900113255.1 Novosphingobium sp. CF614 | reverse complement strand
CGGTTCCAAACCGTCAGGCCGCGTTAGCGACCTGAACCAGCCGCTTTGAGCGGCTCACATCGTAAAGCCCCCGGCTCTGCCGGGGGATACTTACTATGAAATTTGGTGGACGCACTTGGGCTCGAACCAAGGACCCGCTGATTAAGAGGAAAAATCAGCGGGTCTTAGGTGGTTTCAAGTCATCTCATAACCGTTGTATTTCAATATGATAAATGCCATCCTGTCTCAGGATTTCTCGGGGTATTTTGCGTTACCTGTTACCTAAGGTAACGCTGCGAGAGCTACTGACGGAGGCGCGAATGTCATCGAAGCCCATCGGTCTTACCGACGCGAAGATCAAAGGCCTAAAGGCCCCCGTTGTGGGGCAGGTGGAAATCAAGGACGCCGTTGTCCCGGGCCTCAGGTTGAGAATGGGCGCATCGGGCGCACAGACCTTTTTGCTGCGCAAGCGCGTCGGAGGAGCGGTTCGCAACATTACAATCGGGCGATATTCCGAGCGTTTCGGGCTTGCCGAAGCACGTAAGAAAGCGCGCATCGTTCTTTCCGACATTGAGGCCGGCGGAGATCCTTATGAGCATGCGCCAAGACCGATACGCGGGGCCGCTGCTGGCACAGTTCGCGGCATGTGGCCAGATTATCGAGCTGCCAAAGCCGACCGGCGGTCGATCACCGAAATAGAGCGGGTCTTCAACCGGCACTTGCTTCCCCAGTTTGGCGACCGGCTTCCAGAGACGATCTCGCGGGCGGAGATAACGCGGTTCATCGATAGCATCGCGGCAAAGACCCCCGTGATGGCGCGAATGGTTCTTGGCCAGTTTTCGTCATTTTACGGTTGGGCGATGCCCAGACTGGATAGGTTGCAAGCCAACCCGTGCAGAGACGCGGGGCGCCCGCCTCCGCCAAAGGCACGCGATCGCGTTCTGACCCTGGAGGAGGTCGGTGTCTTGTGGAATATCTTGGCGGAGGAAGGGCCGCCTTTCGGTCCAGCTATCAAGCTACTCCTCTTGACTGGCCAGCGGCGCAATGAGGTTTTCAACGCCGATCGGGCGGAGTTCGATATCGACTCCGGGGTGTGGACGATTCCGACGACGCGGGCAAAAAACGGCGTTGCTCATCTTGTCCCATTGGCTCGCGAGGTTCTGGAAATTCTCGAAAGCATCGATGCCAATGGCGAGAACCCAAAATTATTTTCGGCTCGCGGAAGTAGTGAAAGCGGACCCAGCGGGTTCAGCAAGACGATGGTTCGCATCCGAAAAGCGTTTGAGGAGCAATTCGGGGAGAAGGTTCAGCACTGGACTCTCCACGATCTTCGCCGGACTGTAGCGACGGGACTTCAGCGTCTTGGTGTAAGACTTGAGGTAACCGAAGCGGTCCTAAATCATATCTCGGGATCGCGAGCGGGCATTGTCGGGGTGTATCAACGGCACAATTATTTCGAAGAGAAAAAGGTCGCGCTTGAAGCGTGGGCAACAGAAGTAGCGCGATTAGGTGAATGCCATCGGCTCAAGCCGAACTCCCAGCCCGTCAGAATACGAAGAAGTTCCGAACAAATGCGTGCGCTCGGCATGGCGCGGGGACGAGGGGACCGTCAAACGGCGACGTCAGCCTCAGGCAGGTCATTTTCCTCATCCGCGACATCTATCGGAACCTCGGGCGCGACGTAAGGTGCTGGACGCCGAGGTTCATTGACGGGCCGGAAGGCCGCGCGAAATCGGTCATTGTCATTGAGCCGGATGAGGACGGGATTTTCACACGACGAGGCCTTTCCGAATACGATGGCCTGCCGAGGCTGCAGAGATGGCAGGACGCGAGCGTAATCGCTGCCGATATAGTTCCCTAAAAATTCACGGCCCGTGTCGTCGAAAGTGCGCATCGCGAAAATCGTGTTGCACTGGTTAAGAATGGTCTTTGTGACATTGGCCGTGCGCTGGGTAATTAGGAGGCAACCCAGGCCATATTTACGGCCCTGCAGGATCGCACGTGCGCTCGTTGCCGTTGCCGCCCGGTCGCCATCAGCAGCAACCGAATTCCATTCAGGCACGAGCGAATGCGCCTCTTCGTAGACGAGGCAGAGCCGTGCGGAATCCGTCATGCCAAGACGCTGGCTGACGAGCAGCGCCATATCGGAGAATATCGACGTGATCTCACACGCTGTCAGCGTCATGAGTTCCGCCTGTCCCTGGTTGTTCATGAACGACGGTTGCTTCGTCACTTGGAACTGCGCGGGGTTGATGACCCTCAGGAAATGGTCATCCCCGTCGGTCAGGAAGTCCTTGATCTGCCTGTAAACAGCGGAGCCTTGCCGACATGGTTGGACGGAGCCGCGGCCGCGGCATCGGGATTGGCATGTAAGGGGGAGCCAGCCGCGTTGACATCAATGAAAGAAGCTTACTTTTTTATCGCCAGTTGACAAAATTACGGATTTGCCTAATTTGGCATTTCGTTCATGGAGCTGTCGATGACCCCTTGGGAACACCACCCGGCGCTATCCCGCGATCGCCTAATCGCGATCGCGCAACTGATTGTGCGCGGCCGGAACCTCGCCTTAGATCGTTTTGATCCAGATGTCGGCTGCACGGGCTGGACGCTCGGATGTGAGGCATTTGCCTTCCAGCGTCATCAAATCGTTCGAGCAGCAGCGGATACTGACTGGTTGGAAATTCTCAACCCAACCATGCAGTTCGTCTTCACCATCGGCGATGTGCCAGCCCGCTTCTATCGCGGTGAACCAGAGGATCCTAATACGCGGACGCTGAAGCAGACGTTCTCCGAGTTACAGCAGCTCAGCCTTTTCGGCGCGGACGAACTTGTGAAGCTGACCGCCGAGCCGCTCTACCGGTTTGCGGTCGAAACCGATCTCGACGGCTCGACGACCGCGATCACCTTCGTCATTCTCGGTGGTGAGATGCCGGTCCTGACTTGGTCGATCCCGCTCGATGAGCCGGTCACCAAGATTTCGCCGCTCTGGGTCGAGGGCAGCGAAGGTGTCGAACTCCCGGCGCCCTCGGTCGGTATTCCCACGAAAAAGAAGAAAGACGGTACATCCGATTGATCGGATGTGGGATTTTAGACCAGCACGAGTGCAATCGTCAGACAGGTCAACATGGATGTGAAGTCAAAGATCGCTGGCGAGCAACTTCGACTCGCGCGGCTTGCCCATGGCTATTCGCTCGAGGAAGTGGGCGCGCTTATCGGCGCTACCCGGCAATTCATCCACCAGCTCGAGACCGGCTCGCGCTCGGCCTCGGACGAGACAGTGGAAGCTCTAGCCGATGTCCTCGGTGTCACGCCGGCTTTTCTTTCTGAGCCGATCCCTTCGACCGTCAGGCCTGAACAATGCCATTTCAGGGGCCACATCACTCGCCCGGCATCTGTAACCAGCCAAGTGCTCGCGCGCGGCACACTACTCGACAAGTTCGTGGCTGCCATGGAACAGCATCTCGACCTGCCGGATGTCTCCTTTCCCGACATCCCTGCAACGAGCATGGAAGAGATCGAAAGGGCCGCTGAAGAGGCGCGATGTCACTGGGGCCTCGGCACCACTGGGCCAATTACGAGCATGATGCGGGTCGTTGAGAATGCTGGTGCGATCGTCACCTACTTCGGCGATCTCTCCGACCGCATCGACGCTTTTTCGATGGATCGGCGCCGCCCCATCATTGTCCGAAGTTCGCTCAAAGAGAGCTTATGCCGTCAGCGCTTCGATTTCGCGCACGAATGTGGCCATCTCATTATGCATCGCGGCCTTCAGACCGGCGACCGTGCTACCGAGGATCAAGCGCATCGATTCGCGAGCGCTTTTCTGTTTCCGCGTGGTGCCGTTCTCCGGGAATTCCCAAGGGGTAGCTCGATCAACTGGCGTGCGCTTTACGACCTCAAGCTGCGCTGGAAGATGTCCGTTCGGGCGCTGATCCGGCGTGGACACGATCTCAAACTGCTGACACCTGCTCAATACCGCACTGCGAACATCCATTTGGTGAAGGCTGGGCAGGCGAAAGTCGAGAAGTATGACGATGACGGCAGCTTACCGGTCGAACAGCCCGAACTCCTCGCTTCAGCGATCGAGGCATTGGACTACGCGGTCTATGGCGGTGTGGGGGCAGTGGGCGATGAGGTAGGTCTCTCATCGCCGATGCTTGAGTTAATTACCGGCATGGGCATTCCGGAAGCCGATCCCGGACTTGATAGCGAGAATGTCATACGACTTCGGCGGTAGATGGCTGTTATCTATGAACGCAATCCATGCCGTCGATTTTTGTTTCATCGACGGGTGTGACTAAACGGTCGCGCGGACAGCCTCAATGTCAGCCGACCAGTTGGGTACTCTGCACGTCGTAGAGATGCTCGGAAAGTCGCGAATCCAATCGGTGGTCTAACAGTGCTTGAAATATATCACGGCATGTTTCAGCCGTTGGCCGGATACGACCGTCATCCTCAAACTCGATATTAAGGTTCAACTCCGCGCTCATAGCCCGGAGATTGTCCATGAACTTGGGGTCTTTGTAGTGTGCCTTCTCACGTATCGCGATTGCTCGCCGCAACTGGATCTTATTAGATCCAACAAATATCGTAATTGGTCCCACGTCAGCGAAAATCTCAGCAAACTCGGGCTCGACCTTTAGCTCTTCGAAGGCCTCAACGTGTCCCGCACGATATGCCAAAACAGACTCGAAGCGCCCCTTATTCGATACGAAGATCCGATCATCAAGTGAGAAAAAGTCGAAAAACGGCTGAACACTAAAGGACGGGCGGACGTCAATATCGAGCTCGTCATCTGAAAATATCATTCGGATATTATCTTTTGACTTCTTAGTGCTCCAGCTTGCATCGGTTTTCCGTACCGCTAGAAGAACATCGTTCTCGGTCGCAAAACGGATCGCGTAAAAGTCGGTGTTTGCGATATCCTTCAGCTTAGTCACTTTCTTGGCTGGAACCGGATTGACGGCTTGGGCCTTGACCAAAGCGATATAGGTTTCATCCGCTCCAATAGTTAGGGCGCTGCTCTCGTTGTTCTGCGCGAGGATCTGGTACTCGATCGTCTCGGTGATCGACGAACGTGCACCCGCAACCGCCGCTCGTAGTGCCTGGGCTAGCTCATCCGTTACACCGATCCATCGGCCGTTGAACACAGGCCGCCCGTCCTTGGTGGATTGCTTGTACACCCAGATCGTGAGATCGGCGGCGTCCAAATCAAATGCGTGCAGATCGGCTAGCTCAGCCATGAACTCCCCCGTTTCCTTCAAGATTTCTTGAAAATCATTACGTCCTGGACCCCGATTTCACGGTAGATGTGATTGGGCTCTACGTCTACGCGCGAAAGCGCTCGACCGGTCAGCGTATCCTGGCTCTGCAGGTACTGGAACTTAACCTCGTAGAGCCGCCACCCGAATACGATGAGAATCGGATTCATTATGATCTGACCCGAGCGATAGGTGATCCAAAATATCCAGAGGAAGAATACTGCAAAGCCGATGAGTTTCGTCGGCGAAGCAAAATCGAGACTGACGAATGATAGGACGTATGGGATGACGTAATTGATCAGGTCCGCAGGGATATGCTTACTCTCGATAACGGTGATGCGATGCTTCGGCTTAACGAGACGCAGGGCCGCCAAGGAGGCCAGCATACAGAGCAGTGCGATAACGCAGGCGCTGATTGACCAGATTGGGTGTTGAAGCGGTAATTGGCAGTCAGCCCTCGCGAACTCGGTGCGGGAGCAGAGACCGCCGCCCATCACCTGTAAATCGAGATCCTGAGCCAACAGGATGAGACTCAACGGGAGATAGGAGCCGATATAGAGCGTGAACGCAGAGAGTTTCCAAAACTGCATCGGGCCTATTATCGCTCCATCGTCTTGGGCGAGAACCGTCTCCTAGCCGAAACAAGGGCAAAGGGGCAATGTTCCGCTTACGTTCTTTTTGTGTTTCGTGGCCGGTTGACGCTACCTTTTTGCTTGGCATGCAGCCAACCAGCTCCGGAGTAGAGGCATGCGATTCTAATGCAGATAATGGATCGACGACTGGAAGCTATAGGAACGCACGCTGTGTCGGTTCGCAATCATCCAACTTCGTCAAACGAACCAATGCGTTTGCTTCCTGACTCTGGGATAACGTAATTACGGGAATGGACTCGCCTAACAAACTAAAATCATGGATCGGGACCGGCTTAACGCAGCACAGTGCGTCCGCGTCTTCCTTGAATTTTGTACGTAGCTCCATGAGCAAGCGCCCGAGGACGTTCTGACCGTTAAGGGTATCGTCTTCCTGCATCATGGCTCCCCAGTAGGCATCCTTTCGGGAGTCTTCGACAATCGGCCGATCACCTGTCGATAGCAGCAATTCCGAGAATTTGCGCCAATTGCAGATGAGCTTCACCCGCAAGCACCATTTCATTACCGGTACGCGGACTTCATCCCAGTCGGGCCGACTATCCTTGCGGTAGGGCTTGGACCGCATCTTTGCCGTCATCGGGCTGCCCTCATTCAGGATCATTGCCTGAACCTCCGGCATGTGCGGAAAGCGGCATGCTTGGTATAGGGCCTCCGATGTCCGTATCCGGCGGCCGAGCACAATCACCGGGAAGCCGGGGGCCATGTTCGAAAGCCCGCCGAATTCCTCGGCCGTCTTCCGGAATCGGACGACGTCCTTAGCTCGATAGGTTCGAATCTGCGTCTCGCTCATGGCCTCAGTTCGTCTTGCGTGGGAACAAGGGATACCACGGATTGCCCGCCCAGAATACCAACGGCGCGTTGTTCGGGCAGTTCCGGTAGGTGACGATCGTCGAGCCGAAGCCGAGGGATTCGAACAGCATGTTGCCGAGCGGCCGCATGTAGGCGTTGAAATGCGGGCACATGCCTCGCACGCGAACGCCGGCGACTAGGAATTCTTGCTCCAGCAGGTGACGACCGGCTTCGCCGGAAAATATACCAATCGGGCTCTTGCCGCCAATCTTCCGCAAAATTGGGGCTTGTCCCAGGCCAGCTACATAGCCTTGCGTTGCCGGGTCGGCAGGAATGGTGGTGGGACGCAGCACGTCGGAATTGTTGATCTCTGACTTGCGGTCCTCAAACAACGCGACTCGCCACCACGTAAGCTCAATCGTCTTACCGGCAGCCTGCGCCGCTTCCCGGATCATTTTCGCGGAATACCATTCGCCGCCTTTGTGTAACCCAATAACGAGCACCGCGAGTTTGGCGCTCTTCGGTGCCGCTTCCTTTACCCATTTGATGATGTCCGACCGAATCCGTCCGCCGGAAAAAACCGCGTCGTCCAGATACAAATAGGTGTGGGGCGCGACTCCGCACAAGCCCATCGCCAACCCACATTGCCGCTGGAGCGATTCTTCCAGCAACGCCAGCATGTCCTTCTGGCTGTTGCCAGCCGTCTGCAACTTCAGAACCTTGACGCCCTGCCAGAAATTGCAAGGGGCCGGACCCGCGAATTTCACATTGGTGACGATGCTGTCGATGAACGTCTGGACTTTTGCCTGCGAGAAGTAGGTCCAGTGGAAGACATGCAATAATTCAGCGAGGATGGGATCGCGCACGGCATCAGGGAATTGACTGATCCAGCGGTCGATATGCGCCGCGTCCGGTGCCGGAATCTCGCCAGCACGGTAATCGGCAATGACGTCGGCCAAGGCGGCGCGCAGATTTGGGTTATTTGCCATCATTTCCTCCCCGAGCCACGATCCTAGCGCGTCTTTGGTGGTCCGTCACGAAACGCTGCCAGAAAGTACCGATGGGTTATCGCGTGTGAGCCTGGGTGAGGAGCGGCGGACGCCGTCGGGGTGGCCTAACCCAGCGACGAATGTGGCGTTCGCAGCGCATCGTTGAGCAACTCGTCGCGTATGCGAGCATTTCGCACAAAAAATTTTGTCTGCGACGTGTTACCTAGTTTGTTACCTAGACAGCCCCATCGTCTCACGCCGCCTTTCGGCTGGCATAACAACTATATGGAATATAAAGAAAAATGGTGGACGCACTTGGGCTCGAACCAAGGACCCGCTGATTAAGAGAAATTGGATTAGGCGTCTCGTCACGGAATTTCGCGGAAACTTATGTCACCAGGTTACAAGAAATTTCCTTATGTTTCATTGCATTATCGGACATCTTCTGCCACCCTCCTGAATATGGAGGCAAGTGGCAGCACCCCCAATTTGTTGCGCAAACTGTTGCGCAGATCGAGGCATGTATGGCGACCAAAAAGTTCACCGACCCTTGGCTACGCGGGTTGAAGGCGGCAGCGGACGGAATGCGTGATGAGTGGCTTGATGAAGCTGAAACGGGGCTGGTGGTTACAGTAAATTCAAAGCGCCGCGTCACCTTCTGGTTCATTGGTCGGTTTCCGAAAGCGGATGGTACTTCCAATCATCCCGGTCGTCGTGTGTTGGGCGACTTTTGCCCAGACGATACCAAGGATCGAGTCTACGTCGTCAAGAAGAGCGTACCTGTGCTTACCTTGGACAAAGCCCGCCAGAAGGCACGGGAATGGAAGGCAATGATCGCCGACGGTAGTGATCCTGGTAAACCTACCCAGGCAGAAGAGGCGGAGCCCGACCCTGATACCGTCGCGACGGTCTTTGCCGAGTTTTTCAAGCGGCACGCGATGAAAGAGGGCCAGAAGGACGGCAGGGGCAAGCCGCTCGCACCGTTGCGATCCGCAAAAGAGATCAAGCGGATCTTCGAACATTATATCTTCGCCGGCCTCGACGGTAACGAGCGGTGGCGCGACCGCTCGATCACCTCGATCACGCGGCGCGATGTGACCGCGCTGCTCGATACGGTACAGGATAGCAACGGTGCCACTCAAGCGGATGCCGTGCTCGCCCAGCTTAGTTCGATGTTCAATTGGTATGCGGCGCGCGGGGACGACTTCGTGTCGCCGATTGTGCGGGGAATGAAGCGGACCAAATCTTCCGAGCGCAAGCGCAAGCGGATCCTGAACGACGGGGAAATCCGTATATTCTGGCAAGCCTGCGAGACACAGGAGATTTTCGGTGCCTTCTGCCAGCTGTTGCTTCTGACACTTCAGAGGCGCGAAAAACTGCGATTGATGCACCGGGACTATGTTACGCCCGATGGGCTATGGACGATCCCGACGGAAGAGCGTGAGAAAGGTAATGCCGAGTATGTCCGCCTTTCTCCCTTGGCTATGCAGATCGTGAGGAAGCAGCCCACGACTCCGAGCAGGCCCTATATCTTCCAGGGGCGCCTAGACGGCCCCATCAACGGCTTCACCGACGCCAAGGCTGAGCTTGACGCCAAGATGGAGGAAATCGCCGGTCATTCTATCCCGCACTGGGTTCTGCACGATCTGCGCCGGACCGGAAAAACACTGATGATCCGGGCAGGCGTCTCACCGCACGTCTCTGAGCGAGTTCTCGGGCATGTGATTCCCGGTGTGGAAGGCGTCTATGACCAGCACGACTACCTGGCCGAAAAGACGGCGGCCCTTCGGAAGCTGGGGACATTAGTGACGCAGATACTCAACCCCAAGGGCAATGTCATTCCGATGAAGCCGCGTGGCCGGTCCCGATCGCGCACCGAAGTGGAAGCGAAGGCGAACTCGGATAGGACTGCCGCAAACTAGCCTCTACCTACGGGCGCGGAACCCGTGTTGCAAGGTATTCCAGGGTAACAGAGGGGAACTAACTCACTGATTCTCCGTCGACCGATTACCCTCCAATACCCTGCATTCCCCTAAATGGGCCACCTGAATGGGCCATGTTGGGAGAGCCTTTTTATGTCCTAACGCGCTTGAGATGCCGCGCCAGAAGATGAGCGTCGGCCCGACGCCAAAGCTCGACGCCGACAGGCCGGAGAAGACTCACGGCATCTCTGCCTTTTCATGATCGCCCTGATCATAATCGCCGACCTTGCCTGGAAAGTAAGACCGTATGTCCATCTGCGCGCCTTGGGTGGCTGGCCCTACACTGCGCATCCGAGGGTTTCTCGGACGGGCCGAGTCGATCCTCATCACAGGAGGACGAGCCGTGGAACATT
>NZ_FOOR01000053.1 GCF_900113255.1 Novosphingobium sp. CF614 | reverse complement strand
GTCCAAGGATTTCGGGCGCTTGCGTACGGAATCCTGACATGGAGGAACCCGCGGGCCCCATACACTGATCTATGGGTAAAAAGGCTCTGGGATGTTCCTGGGTGACTGGCGCGAGTCACCGAGTTTAATTGCTCCAACGGCTGGAGCGACGCTTGCCAGCAGGTTGAGTTGGTCGATGACCTCGGATTTCACGGATCGACTGGCCGTTCGATTTTGAGAACATGGCAAGGACCCGTGTATCTTCGCCAGCCAGCGCGCGTTACGCGTGACCGTAATACTGTACGGGCCATGCCGGATCATGACGCATTCTCCCGGATGGACGGTATGGGTGATGGCGGTGCGCGGGGCTGGCACCAGCGCGCGAAAGCTTCGATAATGGTCATGTGTCCGCCGCAGCACGGGCACGGCGGGCGATTGTCGGTCGGTTGGTCGGCTTCAGTCTTGATCATTGGCACTTCGGCATTCAGCAGCTTTCGGGCAAGTGCGAGGCTGTCCTTGCGCGCGGAACTCGACAACAGGCCGTAATGTCGGATGCGGTGGAAGCCTCGGGGCAGGACATGGATCAGGAAGCGGCGGATGAACTCGTCGCTCGTCAGGGTCATGACCTGCTGGCGCTCCTGCCCATCGCGGCGATAGTCCTTGAACCGGAACGTGACGCTGGCCTCGTCGAAGTCGATAAGGCGCCGGTTCGAGATGGCGACGCGGTGGGTGTAGCGCGACAGATAAGCGAGCACGGCCTGCGGCCCGGCGAAGGGCGGCTTGGCATAGACCACCCAACGTTTTTTCCGCACCGGGGCAAGATGGCGCAGGAATGCCTTGCGCTCCGCCAGGCTCGCCATGGTGCCGAAGAAGCCGAGCTTTCCAACATCGAACAGCGCGAGCAGACGGGTGAGGAACAGCCGGCGGAACAACGTGCCTAGAACTCGCACCGGGAGCAGGAAGGAAGGACGCGAGGACACCCAGCGCATGCCGTCAATCGCGATGCCGCCGCCCGGCACGATCATGTGCACGTGCGGATGGTGGGTCATCGCCGATCCCCATGTGTGCAGGACGGCGGTGATGCCAATCCGTGCGCCGAGATGCCTGGGATCGGCGGCGATGGTCAGCATCGTCTCCGACGCTGCCCGGAACAGCAGATCATAGACCACCGCCTTGTTCTGGAAGGCGATGTCAGCGATCTCGGCAGGCAGTGTGAACACAACGTGGAAATAGCCGACAGGTAGCAGGTCGGCCTCGCGCTCAGCGAGCCACGTGCGCGCCGCCGCACCCTGACACTTGGGACAGTGCCGGTTGCGGCAGGAGTTGTAGGCGATCCGCCAGTGACCGCATTCGTCGCAGGCTTCGACGTGACCGCCTAGCGCGGCGGTGCGGCAATTCTCGATGGCCGTCATGACCTTGAGCTGTCCAAGGCTCAGGTGCCCTGCGTGGGCCGCCCGATAGGCAGGTCCGGCAGCGCGGAAGATATCGGCGACCTCGAGCGAGGTGCGCACCGGTTTAACCGGGAGGCGCTCTGCCTTCCATCAAGGCGACGATCTGGTCGAGCGGGCTGGCCACCGCTCGCATAGTCTTGCTCGATACCTTGGTGTAGATGGCGGTGGTGTCGATGTTGGTGTGGCCCAGCAGCACCTGGATTACGCGAATATCGACACCCTGCTCGAGCAGGTGAGTGGCAAATGAGTGGCGCAACGTATGCGGGCTCACTCGCTTGTGGATCCCGGCGAACTCGGCCGCTTCATGCACGGCGCGGTGCAACTGGCGCGCCGAGATCGGATCAGTGCAACTGCGACCTGGGAACAGCCAGCCATGGGGTAACATCACCCCGCGCCGATTGCCTTCGCGCCACCATTGACGGAGCAAATTCAGCAGATGCGGTGAGAGCATGGCGTTACGGTCCTTGCGCCCCTTGCCCTGTTCGACGCGGATGACCATGCGCTTGCTGTCAATGTCTCCGACCTTGAGGTGGGTTACCTCTGACACTCGCAGGCCCGCGCCGTAGGCCACGCTAAATGCTGCCTTGTATTTGATGCCTGGCGCCGCCTCGATTAGCCGTGCTGCCTCTTCGACGCTCAGGACTTCCCGAAGTTTGGGTTCGCACCGTACGATGGAGAGCCCCAGCGCTATCTCCGGCCGCTTGAGCGTCATGGTGAAGAGGAAGCGCAGTGCCGATACTGCGGCGTTGATGGTTGCCGGGCCGACGGCGCGCCGATGCTGATCGAGTTGAAATCGCCGGAGGTCTTCTGCGCTCGCCGTATCAGGAGGGCGGCCCAGGAACGCGGCGAAGGATCGGACGTGGCGAATGTAGTCCTGCTGCGTATGCGCTCCAAGACCCCGAAGCTTCATATCCTGCACCATCCGCTGGCGCAGCGAACCGATCGGGGCAGAGGCAATTGTAGTGTCCATGGTGAGTTCCTTTGCGTTTAAGGAACCTCACAATCTCATGACGACGCCGTCTCGCCCAAAGCCTTGCAAATACGGCGCGACCTCACCCCAAGCACCCCTCCCGCGAAGCGGGTTCGTCC
>NZ_FOOR01000040.1 GCF_900113255.1 Novosphingobium sp. CF614 | reverse complement strand
CCCATCGATCAGGCCCTCAACCACATCGCAAACAATGGCATTTTCTGGACATGGACCTGATCAAAAACGTACAAAGTCGAGCTAAGAGGCTGTTTCTGTGGAGCCGATAAACAACGTCGAGCGCATCGCCCTGCTCCTGAGGGAAAAGCTCGCCGAGCGCGCGAAGGCCTCGCGTGGCAATTCGTCAAGCGCGGCTTCGCGGCAACCAACTGCACCCTCCTCCGTTGCGGCGCTGGCTGCGCTGGGGGATGTAGATGAACGCCAGTTCAGGCGCACCGTCATCCAGTCGGTTCTCGTTGACCACTTCGGCCGCGGCGTGATGAACGATGCCGCCTTCCAGCAGGTCGTCGAACAGGTCTTCGGCGTGATGGAGGCCGAGGAGGGCGCACGAAATCTTCTCGATCGCGCAGTGCGGGACCTCAAGGCGCGATAACGCGCCCTCTCAGTGTTTCAGCATGCCGCTCGCAGATGAGGCCAGCATCTGTGCCAGCGTCTTGCCGCCTGGGCCGATGGGTGCGTTCAACGCTACGGCGCGAATTCTCTCCGCCGCAGCAGGATTACCTTCGGCCTCGAGAAGGAGGCTACTGGCGAGCGCGCCGCCCATGCTCGATCGATCAAGGCGCATGGCGATCTCGCAGTTGCGCTTCGCCGCGTCGAGGTCCCCTTGCATGATGTCCATAACCGCAAGCCCACCGTGGCCTTCAGAAAAGGTGGGGTCGAGCGCAACAACTCGCTCGAAACGGTCGCGTGCTTCAGCGGTCTTTCCGGCAATGAAGAACGCCCAGGCTGTCGCAATCCACGAACCAAGATGGTCGCCGAATATGGCGGCGCCACGATCGAGTGCGCGCGCGGCGCCATCTGGGTCCGACGAGAAAAGCAGCGTAAGGCCCTTGCCGACCCATGCGCGAGGATTGCCTGGCTGATGGTCCAGTGCGCGGTCGAACATCGCGGCTGCATCGGCCAAGTCTTCGGTTTCCAGGGCGAACATGCCGCGTGCGGCAAGACCTTCCGGATTCTCGCCAGCGCGCGCCGCGTAAGTGCGGGCGAGGTCGTCATGATCCGCATCCATGGCCAGCGTCGCCAGAGCACCCATCAAGGCTTCGTCCTGCGGATGCCGATCGGCAAGATCAGCGCCAAGCTCGAGCCCTTCGTCATAGCGTTCGAGATGATGAAGGATGTGGATCTTGAGCGAAGGTGCCCGCGCGGAGACAGCCATTGCCTCGGCATCGAGGAAGCGGTCTGCTTCCTCAAACTTGTCCTGTTTTGCAAGCGACCAGGCTAGGTTGAAGCGTACCGCAGGTACGTCTTCCCCCTGGTCCAGCAGCGACTGGAGATCATCGGCCGCGTCGTGGAAGCGCTCTTGCTCCATCGCAACAAGCGCACGCAGGTTGAGCAGCGGGGGCGACAATGGGGCTTGAAGCACTGCGCGGTCTATCAGCGAGCCCGCAAGGTTCATGTCACGCGCGTCGAACGCAGCTGAGGCGGCGTCGGTCAGGAGCGCGGGGTTCGAAGGATCCCGTTCCAGAAATCCGAGCAGACGCTCGAGCTTTGGGCTAGTCGCTGTCATTGGGGATGGGGTTGTCAAAATGGGGGCCTTCGCGGAATTTGTCATGTTTGTGGGCTGAACCTAACCTTGGGCCATGCGTGGCGCAATTGCCGCCGCCGAATTTTTGGTTTCTGCTGGACGGATTTGCCTATTTCGCGTCGTTTTTGAAAAAATCGCTAAACGCATTTTGGGATATCCTGATTGGTAGTTTGTTGCGGCGTTTTGGCGCTGTCTTGCGGGCTGATCGGGGGAAGTTTTCAGATGGTCTCGGTTGTTACGGGTTCGGGTCTTGGACTGGACCAGGCGTCGGGTTTTGTGCTGGGCTCGCGTGGTCAGCTGGGCAGTTCGGCGTTCGGCCGGTACGGCGAGGGTGTGACGGTCAATGCGGCGACCGGCAACCTGTTCGTCAACCGCACGGACGAGATCCTGATCGGTCTTGGCGTCGATGCGGTCGTCTCGCGCAGCTACAACAGCCTCGGCTTGTCGAACGACGAGAATGGAGACAACTGGCAGCTTGGCGGGCAGCGGCGGGTTGCGGGCCTGACGGGGACGGTAAACACCGCCGGCAGCACGGTGACACGCTACGACTGGGACGGCTCGTCGATCGCCTACACGTGGGATGCGAGCAAGGCAGCCTACGTGAGCGCCAAGGTAGGGCACCAGGACGACCGGATCACATTTGCCTCAAACGTGTGGACCTGGACGGACAGCGACAGCCGGACGAGCGAGACTTATGATCACCTGAACGGCGGGCGGCTCATTGCGGTCAAGGATGCCGACAACAATACCACGAGCTACAGCTATACCGGTTCGCTGCTGACGCGGATCGCGACGGCAAACGGCGAGTACACCGACCTTACCTGGTCGGGCAGCAACCTGACGCAGGTGGTGACGACGAAGTCGAGCGGGACGCCGCTGACGCGGGTACGCTACACTTATGACGACGAGAACCGGCTTTGGTCGGTGACAACGGACCTGACGCCTGACGACAACAGTGTCGCTGATGGCAAGACCGTCGTGACGACCTACACTTATGACGGGACCAGCGACCGGGTTGCGTCGATCAGCCAGACGGGCGGGGCGAAGCTGGATTTCACTTACGCGCTGGTGGGTGCGGACTACCGGGTGGCGACCTACAAGCAGACCCTGGCGAGCGGGGTGACGAGCCAGGTCACCTTGAGCTACGACACGACCAACCGGGTCACGACGCTGACCGACCAGTCGGGGCAGGTCACCAAGCTGACTTATGACACGTCGAGCCGGCTGACGAAGGTCGAACTGCCTCCGGCGCAGGCGGGAGCGACAGCCCAGGTAACGACGTACACTTACGACAGCGCGGGCAACGTGCTGACGATGAAGGACGCATTGAACAACACCACGGCCTACCAGTACGATGCGAACGGCAACCTGACGCTGATACGTGATGCGGCAGCCAATACGGTGACCTACACTTATGGTGCGGGCAATGAGCTTCTGACCGAGACGCGCTACACGGTGGCGGATCCGGATGGTTCGGGCCCCGGGTTGCCTTCGGGTTCGGCCACGACCCGCTATGTCTACGATACGGCTTACCACCTGCTGTTTACCATCACGGCGGAAGGAGGGGTGACGCAAAACGCCTACTTCAACAGCTCTGCGTCGAATGGGCTTTTGCGGTTCCAGTGGGCCTATACGGGTCAGGTCTACGACACTTCGGGGTTGACCGATATACAGGCTCCGAGCGCCGCGGACCTTAATACCTGGATCAGCGCGATCACGGACAAGAGCACGCGATTGCGGACGGAATATACCTACGACTTCCGGGGCAACCTTGCGACGGCGATGAGTTGGGGGGCGTCTACGAGCGCGGGGGCAGGGTCGGGGGTCGCAACGACGGTCACGTACACATACGACCAGTACGGCAACCTGCTAACGCGCCAGACCAGCGGGATCGCGAACACCGAGGTGTTCACTTACGATGGCCTTGGGCGGATGACGGGTTCGGTCGACCTCGATGGCGGGACGACCAGCCTGGTCTTCACTGATGGGCAAAACAGGCAGGTAGTGACGCTGGCCAACGGCCTGGTGCAGACCTCGACCTATAACATGGCGGGGCAGCTGATCAGCTACCAGACCTCGGGGACGGGTCTGACGACAGCGACGGCAAGCTACAAGTACGACACGCTGGGCCGCCAGCGCATCGCGGTCGATGCCCTGAGCAACAAGAGCTACGCGCTCTACGACGCCACCGGACGCAAGGTCGCGGCTATCGCCGCCGATGGCGCGATTACCGAGTACTTCTATGATGCCGGGAACCGGCTGGTGGCAACTTTGAGCTATGCAACCAGGGTCGCTGCCGATCGTCTTGCCTTGCTGGTCGACGCCAATGGCAATCCAACGGACGTGTCCTTGGGGGCCATACGACCCAACCAGGCGGCGGGTGATGCCTGGGAGTGGCGTGTATACGACAAGGCCGACAGGCTTCTTGAGGTGATCGATGGCCAGGGTGGCGTGAGCCGGTTTGGCTACGACGGCATGTCCAACCTGGTCAGGACCGTTCAGTATCGCAACGTTCTGAGTTCATCCACGCTTGCAGGACTTAAGGAACGCTTCTCCAACCGCCTCTACAATCCTCAATTTAATGGTGCGGGGGGCTGGACAACTGGTACGGACGCGGCAGGCATAATCAACAATGGATCTCCCTTCACTGCCGTATGGACGGGTAAGAGCCTTATTCGCAGCGACTTTACGGCTACCGATGCCGGACAGCTTGCATCAATCTTCAGCGGCTGGGACCATCTGTTCAACGCCACTGCTGGAGAGCAACTCGTAGTGCAGGCGGGAGTGGAAGGCGTTGGGCCGGTTGCTTCCCTTGAACTCGTCATATGGTGGACAGATGCGAATGGCGCCACGATAGGACAATCCCTTATAGGTCAATTGGCCGGTGCGCAGTCCTTCAACACCAAGGTCGGGAGCACCGTCACAGTGCCCACTGGGGCCGTTGCCGGACGTCTCGAGCTTTATATGACGACATCGGCAGCCGGATCTGGCTGGATCAGCTTGGCCGAACCGGTCGTTCTGCCAGCCAATTCTCAAAGCACCCTCACGGTCGTCGCACCCGGTGCATTCGCTACTAAGGACGAGATAAGCCGGAACTTCTACGACAAGTCGGGACGTCTTGTAGGGGCGCTCGATGGTCTGGGGTATCTGAGCCAGGTCGTCTATGACGCGGGCGGGCGAGCCGTGCATACGGTGGCCTATGCGAACCTGACGGACGCCACACTTCGCGCTGCGGGCACCTTTGCGGACCTGCTGGCGAGTGTCGGCACGAACACTCGTGATATCCACCAGTACAGCATCTATTACAACGACGGGAAGCTGCGCTACACGCTGGACGCGAACCTGCGTCCGACCGAGTACGCCTATGACGCGGCGGGTAATCTGATCCACACCATCGATTATGGTGCTTCGATCGGGACGGGCACGGACTACAGCGCAAGCTATGTGGCGGGCCAGATCTCGTCGTTGGGCCTGTCGAGCAATGCGAATACGCGCAAGAGCTGGTCAGTCTACGACAACGCCGGACGCCTCGCCTACGCCATCAATGCTGAAGGAGGCGTGAGCCGCTTCAGCTACGATAGCCTGGGGCAGATCACCAAGACGGTGCAGTTTGCATTGATCCGTACGACCACGAGCGATCCCACCCTGGCAACGATGGACGCCTGGGCGAGCACGAACGGCATTGCCGGCGACCGCGTTACACGCAGCTACTACGACAGGCGCGGGCTGCGTTACGTGGTCGACGCCGAAGGCTTCCTGACGCGCAACGATTACGATCTCGACGGGAAGCTGACGCGAACATTCCGCTGGGACACGGCCTATGCGGCGGATGATACGACCACCATCGATACGATCAACGCCGCCAACAAGGGTACGTGGCTCGACACCCAATACGCCTACGATCCGCTGGGTCGCTTGTCGACGACGACCGATGCGCTCGGTATCGTCACCAAATTTATCTACGATGCGCTCGATCGGGTAACGGACCGGACGGTGGCCTATGGGGCAGTCAATGGCGGGGGCACGTCTGCGGCGGTCACGACGCACTATGTCTACGATGCTGCGGGGCGGGTGACCGACGAGACGGCGGCCTGGGGCACGGCTGATGCGACAACTACGCACTACACTTACGACGGCTTTGGCCATGTCCTGACACGGGTCAGCGCTTACGGGGCGGCCGAAGCGAGCACGACGGTCTTTACCTACGATGCGCTCGGCAATGTTCTGACCCAGGTGGCTGCGAGCGGGACGAGCGTCGAGGCAACGACCAGCTTCGCCTACGATGCTTTTGGCAACGTGATCGCTACGACCGATGCTCGCGGCAATGTCAGCTACTCGACTTACGACCTGCTCAATCGCCTGGTCTGGCAGGTCGATGCCGAAGGCTACGTCACCCAGACCAGCTACACGATCGGCGATGAGGTGGCGTCCATCACGCGCTATCACGCCCGGGCCACGGTCTCGGGTCCGGCGGTCGTGCCTACCGTCGCGGCCACTTCGGGCGAGGATGCGACCACCACCTTCACCCGCGACAAGCTGGGCCGCGTCACCAAGGTCACTGACGCCATGGGCGCTTACGAGCAGTACACGCTCGATGCCTTCGGCAACCGGCTGACGGTCAAGAACAAGCTGGGCGGAACGACCACCAACACCTTCGACCGTCGCGGGCTGCTGCTTACCGAGACGCTGCCGATCAGTTCGATCGACAATGAAGGCAATGTCGCGGCGGCCAGCGTCACCAACAGCTATGCCTACGACAGCCGGGGCAACCGCACGCAGATGGTCGAGGCGGTGGGCCTCAGCGAACAGCGCACCACCACCTACACTTACGACAAGATGGACCGGCTCACCAAGACCACCGGGATGGCAGTGGGCTATGCCAGCGACACCTCGCTGGGGGCCACGGGTTCGACCCCGCTCTACGACCAGGTCACGTATGACAAGCGCGGCAATGTGATCGAGAGCAAGAACGCGGCGGGCAACCGCACGCTGTTCTACTATGACGGCCTCAATCGCAAGATCGCCGAGATCAGTCCTGTCGGCACACTCTCGACCTGGACTTATGACGACAACGGCAATGCGATCTCAGCCAGGGTCTACGGCGATGCAGTGAGCCTGCCGGGCACCGCCGGCGGCACGGCGCCCGCGCCGGTCAATGCGAGCAATTACCGCGAGACGACGTTCACATATGACAGGGCGAACCGCTTGCTCACCAGCACGGTGGTGTCGGTCCAGATCGGCTACTGGAACGGTTCGAGCTACGTGACCTCCACACCCAGCCTGACTGTCACCAACCAGTACGACAAGGCCGGCAATGTCATCAAGCAGACCGACGCGCGCGGCTACTCGGTCTACTTCTTCTACGACAAGCTGGGTCGCAAAGTCGGCCAGGCCGACAAGGAAAACTACTTCACCGCCTATACTCTCGATGCCGACGGCAACGTTACCCAGGAAACCCGCTACGCGATACCCGTCACATCGACCATAACTGCTGGTGGAAATCCACCTGCCATCAATCTCATTCCCAATGGCGACTTTTCACAAGGTCTGACGGGGTGGACGATTGGTTACGACCCGAACAACATTCTGAAGGCTGGCTCTCCCTACACGATTACGAATGTTAACGGAACCGGCACCAATTGCATCAAGGCCGAGTTCAATGCGACCGCCGCAGGGCAGACGATTTCGCTCGCCACAACGACGAATGTTCCCGTGGTTGCCGGAGATCGTTTGGCCGTCCAGATGGGCATTGAAGGACAGGGAGCCGGCATTATTGGAACCCAAACCGTCGCGGTCTGGTTTTTTGATGCCAATGGAAATACGATTCCGAACACCGGCGGCGGGATTGCCTCGCTAAACGGGCCGCTGAGTTATAACACGAAGCTTGGCGGATTTGTGGATGTACCTCAAGGCGCCGCCTCGATGCGTCTCGAATTGTATATGGATTCGGCCGGGGCGGGACAGGGTACATTCCTCATCGACCAGCCCATGGTGGCGTCCGTTCCTCGGGGGCAAACACAACTTCCTTCGTTCAGCGCCAACGCCGGCGGCGTGGCTGGCCTCGCTGGCGCACGAACAACCCAGTTCACCTATGACCGCAATGGCCGGCGCCTGACCGAAAAGCGTCTCAACGTCACGGCCTGGACAATCGACGGCTCGACCGGCCTGCTTACCGCCGCTTCGACCACGGCGACCGTCACCTACACCTACAACGGCCTTGGCGAGGTGACGAAGAAGACCGAGGCGACCGGCGAGTATACCGATTACTTCTACGATACCATGGGCCGGCAGACCTCGATCCGCTCCTCGGCCTTCACCGATTACACGGCCACCAGCGTCAAGCGCCAGACCGAGATGACCTATGATGGTCTGGGCAACCTCACTTCGACAAGCGAGCGGGGTGTCCTGGCTTCGGACAATGTCACCTCCTCGGGGCAAAGCGCGCGGGTGACGACCTACAGCTACGATGCCGCGGGTCGCCTCGTATCGACCTATGTTGCCGGAGGCGCGACGCACTTCTACGAGTACGACATCGCTGGGCGCCTGATCCGGGATCGGTATTTGCGCGCCAACAGCGCTGGAACCACCACCTGGGAAGCGAGCGACACCCGCTACGATGCGGCAGGCCGCGTCATCAAGCAGGCGGTGCGCAGTTGGAACGGCAGTTCCTGGACAACGCCGGCAGTTGAGACGCGCATCGCCTACAACACCTACGGCGAGGTCACCGGCCAGGGTACCAATGCCGGCAGCGCGGGAGCCAGCGTCTATCAGGAGACCTTTAGCTACGATGCCGCCGGACGCATCTGGCGCTCCACCGCCGGAGACGGCGTCGTCAAGCTCTACCTCTACGACCAGAACGGCAATCAGAGCGCGGTCATTACATCCGACGGCGATGCGCTGCCGTCGGGCTATAGCTGGTCCACGTTGACGATCCAGCAGGCCATCACCCTGTTCACCAACAGCGGTGCCAGTACCATCGGCAACGTGTCGGTCCAGGGTATGGTGGTGACGCTCCAGGCCTACGACAAGCGTGGTTCTCTCACCCAAACCCGCGAACCTCAGCGCGACGTCAGCGCAACAGGAACCACCGCACCGGCCTCCACGCTCATCAACCATCAGAAGGTCTACAACGCCTTCGGTGAGGTGGTGCAGGAGATCAACGCCCGGGGCTACGTCAGCGACTATACATACAACACCATGGGCAAGGTCATCCAGCGGCAGATGCCGACGGTGAGCTGGACCGCCGAGAATGGCGCGCAGGCCAATGCAAGGCCCACCGAGAACTACTACTACGATCTTTCCGGCCGCGTGGTGGGTGTCCAGGACGCCAACGGCAATCTCAACACCAAGAGCTTGCTGGCGGGGACCGGCTACGGTGGCAGCGAGGCGCTCACCCTCACCGAGTTCCATGCCGACACCGGCAAATTCTACAACAAGTACGATATTTTCAACGACCTGCGCACCACCGTGAATGAGGTCGGCAAGAGCGAAAGCTACAACTACGACAATCGTGGTCTCCTGGTCTCACAGGTCCATCAGCAGCGCGCCGACGGAACCCAGCTCATCGATTTCTATAGCTACGACGCGCTCGGCCACAGGCTCACGCACTACAACTCGCAGCTTGGTTCGACCGTCAAAGATATCACGGACTACGACGCCTTGGGGCGCATTATCTCCATGATCGACATGGGTGGCAACAACACCAGCTACGAATACGCATGGGACCAGAATCAGGCCACTACCGGGCTCGGAACCTTCGGCGCCACCATCAAGACAACAACCAATGCCGCCGGGAAATACGAGGTCGTGTGGACCGACTATTTTGGCCGAACCGTCGACAAGTGGGACTACGGAAGGCACGACTATAATTACACTTACAATATCGCAGGCCAACTCGCCAACACAACAAATGCTGCAGGACTCAGCACCACCTATACATACTACAATACCGGCCTCATCGCATCGATCAGTACCGGCACCGACAACGGTTACAGCAGCTCTACAGCAACTTCCACCTTCCGTTACAATGCAGAAGGCAATCGCACACTCGAGACACATGCTGTCACGGGATATTACTATGATTACTACGACGGGATCGCCTACGACTACACGACCTCCTACGAGAACGCGACGGCCACCTATGATGCCTTGAACCGTATCACCGCCATCACCGATACCGGCACCGGATCGGCCGCTCCCATTACCATCGCCTACGAGTACGATCTGGTCGGTAACATCCGCCACATGAACGCCTCGTTCCGTTTCATGGACACGCAAGGGGTCATCTCGTCGGCGTCGTCCACGCAGGACTACTGGTACAAATACGATGCGATGAACCGCTTCGTGACCACAAAGGGCGTGTTCACAGGGACAAGAGGATCAGGGAGCATTACACGCGGAACCGCTGGCGGGCTCGGCATCACCTACGATCTTGCCGGCAACCGCGCGACATCGATCTGGACAGAACGCGCTTCCTATACGATTTTGATTGATGAATCGACCGGAAAAACCAAGACGATGTACAAGAACCTCGATCACAGCGATCAGTACATCTATGAGACGGATGGGTATCTCAAGCAGGTCAATTCTTCCGTCGACGCGATGGACATTGATGGGATCGTGACCCAGGGAACAATGACCAAGCGCGCGGCCTACACGCGCGATGCGATGGGTCGGGTCACCGACTACAAGGAATACGCCAGCAACGGCACCAGTGTCGTCTACGAACGCTCCAACACTTACAATACGAAGTCGCAGGTCACCTCGGACATAGTAACCTCGGTGCGCTCGGATGGTACCTGGGTGTCCAACTCCACCTACTACTACAACGCCAGCGAAACGTCCTCGGGCTCGGGCGAATGGACCGGCGTGACTTCGGGCGGCACCTACATGGGTGGGGTCGTTACCAAGGTGGCAACCAGCGTCACCAAGAACGGTGCGGCACAGACCGGCAATACCACCACCTATAGCTACAGGTGGTGGGACAATGCCCTGCAATCCAAGACTAACTACGTCTCAGGATCGACCAGCAACACCTCCACCTTCTACTACAGCAATGGCGGTGTGCTGAACTCGGTCTATATCCAGGACGGACGTCCGCGCACCGTCAGCTTCATCAATAATGCCGACGGCTTCGTCATGAGTCGCGACGAGAACGACAACAAGTCTACCGGCGATCCGCGCGAGCTGCATTACTACTATAACGGCCACGGCATCGGTGACGTCTCCAATAACGGCACTTCCGATGTCGACTATGTCACCAGCATCGCCCAGCACACCGCAGTCGGCGCTACCGGGCCGTTCCACAACGGCGCGACCACCAGCACCAACTATGCCGATTTCGATCAGAGCTATGATCCCATCAACGGGTTGAACTATGAAAGCACCTCCAGCCGTTACACGGTGCACGACGGCGATAGCCTTGAGACGATCGCCCAGAACCTGTGGGGCGATGCCTCCTTCTGGTACCTGATCGCCGACGCCAATGGCCTCAATGGCAGCGAAATCCTCGTCGCTGGCCAGAACCTCATCATCCCTAACAAGGTCCACAACAGCCACAACACATCCGATACCTACCGCGTCTACGACCCCAACGAAGCCATCGGAGATACATCCCCCACCGCCGCCAAACCGCCCAAGAAAAACAAATGCGGCGTATTCGGACAGATCCTGCTCGTCGCCATCGCCGTCGCGGTCACCGTGGTGACGTCTGGTGCGGCCGCGGCCGCAGCCGCGAATGTCAGCGGCGGTGTATTTGGCGGGCTAGGCGCCTTGGCGAGCGCTGGAACCGCTGGCGGCATGACGCTTGGCACGGCCGTGGCTATCGGCGCGGGTGCTGCCGCATTGGGGAGTGTCGTCAGCCAAGGCTTTGGCGTTGCCACCGGCATCCAGGACAGCTTCAGCTGGAAGGGCGTGGCCCTGTCCGCTCTAGCAGGCGGGATCGGTACCGGATTGGGCGGTGTAAATCTGTTCGGAACCCAAGGTATTGGCGCTGTTGGCAGCGCGGCCTTTAGAGGTGTGCTTGGCAACGCTCTGACCCAGGGCATAGGCGTCGCGACCGGACTGCAGAACAGCTTCAGCTGGTCGGGCGTTGCAGCCGCTGGCGTTGGAGCCGGGGTCGGCAACGCGATCGGCGGCCACACAGCCCTGGGACGCGCCGGATCAGGCATGGCTGGTGGCATCGCAGGAGCCGCAGCCACCTCCCTCGTCACAGGGCGGGACTTCGGCGACACCATCATGTCCCAGCTGCCGTCCATCATCGGCAATACCATCGGGAATCTCGTCGCCGACAGGGTCGCGGGCAAACCCGAGACCATGGCCGAACGTTTGCAGAGGCAGGGCTACAAGCTGCTCGGGCAATTTGCCGATAGTGGGGCCATTCGCTCTGACGCTCCTAGCCCCGAGCAACAGGCTTGGGCGGAACAAGCTGCCGATGAGATCGTGGTCACCGGCCACAAGATGAACTGGCTCGAAAAGCTGGCTTACGATGTCGGTCATCTGTTCAGTGGCGGCTCCGTCAGGCAAACGGCACCGTCCAGCGATCGTGGCACCAGGTTTTATTGGAATTATCAGGCCGCTCGGCAGTATCATCAGCAGGAGGCAAGTCAGCCCGGCAACCGACCTACCGTTTCAGATCAGCAGATATGGAATAACGCCTATCGCCAAGCGGGAAGTCAGGTGAATCGTGAATTCGGTGGCCGGGCCGCATTCGGCCCTGTCTCAGCAGCGACGGCAATCGCCGCCCCAGTCGTCTTGGGTAACAGTCTCCTGGCACAAGGTGGAACTGCATTCTTGACGAGTGCAAACGGTGGCGTCGCGACGCGGTATGCCATGGGCCAAGACATCAGTCTTGAAACCTATGCATTGGATGGCGCTGTCGGCACCGCCACCTTCGGTGTGTTCAAGGGAGTGGGAGCAGGCGGCAGCGCTATCGCTTCACGCTTCGCCGCGCCGATTGAAGAGAGTGTGCCGTCTCGGCTGATCGGTTCGTACCTGCCATCAGCCAACCTAAAGTTTGGATCAACGCTGTTTGGGGATGAAGCGCATACGGTCGCTGGTCGAATGTTGACCGAGAACCTTAACGCACAAGGAGTACCTCTCGAGGCGATTACCAATCGGACCGGCCCGGGCTTAACCGGCATCGATATGTCAGTGGACCCAATTTATGCGAAACAGCTTGGCTTTGAGCACATTGAGATAAAGCCAAACACTGCGAACGGCTTGCGGACGCTCAATCGCCAAGTAGAAAGATGGGGCATGAACCCTTCGTCGGTTCAATCTGTAACGTATGACGCACAGGGCAATGTCTGGTGGGGATTTGATTTCTAATGCACGCCTTACGCGAACTGATGGCGGGAAACTTTCCTGAAGCCGTGAAGGGGTTTGAGCGAGAACTGGCGCTCACTCCCGATGACATCGCGATCGCCGATGGTCTTTCCAAGGCTCTTCAGGGCGCTGGAGACTATCGTCGCGCTCTACCGTATATGGAATGCGTCCATTCATATCAGAAGGCCAACAACCCCGACGCTCCCGGCCAGTTGCTCCCAATGGCCTGTGCGCATTGGTATCTGGATGAGCGCGAGAAAGCGCTTGGGTTGGTCCGCGAGTTGTGTGCCAGTATGCTTGAGGGGGCGATCAGTATGGCCCCCGATCAAGCTGGCGGGGCAACCTTCGGGCTTGTTCTGCACTATATGGGCATAACGGCCGGGGACGACCAAAACCGCGATTACGCATTGGATTACCTGCGCGCACTCAACGCCAAATACGACAAGCGCCCCACGTTGTTCCGCTACCCAGTGCAGACGGTGAAGCAAATACTTGGAGAACTGAGCTTTGAAGATGCGCTCGAAGGGGCGACTAAGGAGCGGTCACTTCCAGCGGCATACCAAATCGCCAAATCGAACCGGATGGCCTTAGGCGAACTCGGGATTGCCCTCTTCCACGATGGCGTTCTACGTCGGGCCTCTGGTGATGAAGCCGGTTGCATGGAGCGAATGCAGCAGGTGTTTAAGCTTGGCTATCAGACCGAATCGATGCGCTGGCAGTTGGCCCGGCATGAGGTTTTATACGCTCGGCTTCATTGATTGACCTGTGCCCATTTACGTGACCCGATTGAAGTGATTTGCTCTGGTTGAGCGATGAGCCAGTTCCAAGCGTCGCAACAGGCGTCGAGGATGGCGTCGTAGGTGTCGAAGAC
>NZ_FOOR01000039.1 GCF_900113255.1 Novosphingobium sp. CF614 | reverse complement strand
CGGTTCCAAACCGTCAGGCCGCGTTAGCGACCTGAACCAGCCGCTTTGAGCGGCTCACATCGTAAAGCCCCCGGCTCTGCCGGGGGATACTTACTTTCCCAAAATAATTTAATATAAATCTCGGATTATTTAGGAGTAATCATGAATTTTGGAAAATTAAATGCTCTCATATGCAAATGACGGACAGGAATTAAGGGCGCTTGATTTGGGCGCAGAGCTGCTCGCATAGTCGTCTGATCTATGACTCTGCATCGATTTGTCGCTGTGGTGGCGAGGGGGGGTGTCGCATCGCCTGACAAGTGGGCAGCGTCGGCGTCCGGAAAGTTGCGCGTACTTTCCCATTTGGCGATAACAGCGGTGGCGATGGCGTTACCGAAAACATTGGTCGCGGTACGGCCCATATCCATGAAATGGTCGATCGCGAGAAGCAAGGCCACCCCCTCGACAGGCAACTGGAACTGGCTGAGCGTGGCGGCAATGATGACCAGGCTCGCGCGCGGGACCGCTGCGGTTCCTTTGCTCGTCACCATCAGGACAAGCAGCATGATGATCTGCGTCGCGACCGGGAGATCGATATCGTAGGCCTGCGCGAGGAAAATCGTCGCGAAGGCCGCATACATCATCGAGCCGTCGAGATTGAAGCTGTAGCCCAGCGGGAGCACGAAACTATAGATGCGGCGCGGCACCCCGAAGCGATCGAGTTGCTCGAGAATCTTGGGATAGGCCGCCTCTGAGGAGGCTGTGGAGAAGGCGATCAGAACAGGCTCTCGGACATACGTGACCAGAGCCAACATCTTCCTGCCGAGGAACATCGCTCCCGCCACGAAGAGCGCAGCCCACAGGACAAGCAAGGCGAGATAGAATTCACCGATCAACTGACCGAAGGTCTTGAGCACGCTCGGACCCTGGACGGTGACAACTGACGCCAACGCGCCGAAAACCGCTAGAGGCGCAAAGCGCATGACATAGCCGGTGGTCTGCAGCATCAGCGCCGCGAGCCCGTCAACCAGACTCAGCACCGGCTTTCCCTTTTCGCCGATAGCCGCGAGTGCCACGCCTATGAAAAGCGAAAAGACAACGATCTGGAGGACGGAATTGTCCGCCATGGACGCGATCATCGACGTTGGGAATATGTGGAGGATGAAATCGCGAAAGTTGAACGCCGCCGTGTCGATCCCGGATGGGGCACCGCTGCGAACCAAGTGGAGCCCGGCGCCGGGTTCGAAAAAATTGACCAGGACGAGGCCAAGGGACAGCGACACAAGGCTGGCCATGACGAACCATGCCAATGCTCGTCCGCCAATCCGTCCGACTGCCGCTGTGTCGCCCATATGAGCAATACCGGTGACGAGCGTAGAGAACACCAGCGGCGCGATGATCATCTGGATCAGGTGCAGGAAGATGTCGGCCAGCAAGTGGAAATAGCCGCCGACCTCCTTCGCCCGATCCGCGTCGCCTGCTGTTACGACATTCGCCCACAAGCCTGCGCCGATGCCCAGGATCATGCCGGCGAGAATGAAGGCTGTCAGCCGATTGCGCATTGAGGAAATCCAATTCCAGCTGGACGGCAGACAAGACTGATGAACCGTCAATTGGCCCGGGCGGAGGGCCTGACGATCGCAAGTCAGCGGAAGATCGGGAAATCAGTGAGTTTGGCGGATGACATGTGTGGCTCGCGGCCAAAAGTTCGACCGCGAGCCGGATGATATGTCCTTACAGCGCCGAACCGCCGAGCTTGTAGGTGAGTTGCAGGAAGACGCTGCGGCCCACACTGTCGAACCAGCTGATATCGTAATACGGATAGCTGGCGTAAGTCGGGTCCTTCACCGGGTTCGTGTCGAGCACGTTGATCACGCTCAGCGAGCCGCGTAGGTGATCGGTGAAATCATACTGCAGCGTAGTGTTGAACAGGTAGCTGGCCTTGATGTAGGCGTCCTCGTCGTAATTGGGCAGCTTGCCCAGACGCTGGCCTTCCACGGTCCACTTCAGCCCTTCGAGTGACCACGTGATGCTGGCGGTCGATTTGTCGCGCGGGATGTCATACCCGCTGTCATAGGCCAGCTTGTTGATCGCTGCATCGCCCGGATACTGACGGAAGCTGTGCGTGAAGACATGGGTGTGTGCCAGCGACAGGTTGAATTCGCCAAAGCTGGTCGGCAGGTTGCCGTGAACGGCGATGTCGATCCCGTTGGTGCGTTCATGCGCGATGTTGATGGGGTTGATCGCGACATAGTCGATCTGTCCATCATTTACGCCACCGACGAAGCGATGCACACGGGCGAGTGCGTCCAGACAGGTGGGTGAATTGGGATCGGCCGTCCCTCCGACATCAGGCGAGCACTGCGCCTCGTCTCGCAGCAACTGGTCTATGCTGAGGTCGCGAACCTGGTTGGACAGCGACACGCTGAAATAATCGACGGAGATGTCGAAACGCCGTGATGGTGACCAGACTACGCCAGCGTTCAGCGATTTGGCGGTCTCCGGGTTCAGGCCGCGATTGCCGGTCCTCTGGGCGACAATGGTCTGCTCATAGTCGGCGCAATCACTGAATGATGCGGAAGGATTGTCGGCACGGCAAAGCTTGTAGTCGGTCGCGCCCGGATGGGTATTGCCGGGGCCGGTGAAGACATAGTGCAGGTCGGGCGCCCGGAAGCTGGTGCCATAGGCGGCGCGCAGCAGAAGCGACCGCGTGGGCCGCAGTTCCGCGCCGCCATTGTAGGTGAACTTGCCGATGCCGCGCCCGGCGAAGTGAAAGCGGTCATAGCGCGCGGCGCCTGACAGTTGGAGGAAACTGGTGACCGGCACACGTACTTCGCCGCCGAGCGCCCAATGCGTGCGGGTACCATAGCCATCGCTGTCCTTGAGCGCGTAGTAATAGTCGGTCAGTGCCAGCGGATCGGGGTTGAGGTCATAGCCCTGCTTGCCACCTTCCGCGACTACGGCGAGGCCCACCGGACCCGCAGGCAAGCGAAACAGTTCGGTCGTATTGACCGTGACCGCCAGATTGTCGTTCCAACTCCTGGGATTATAGACACTGTAAGCCGAGATGCTGTCATATTCCGTCTGCGTCAGAGGCGTATAGAGACGGCTGGGATCTGCGTTGAAAATCGGGTAGCCGCTATCCGCGTCCACACCTTGCTGCTCGCCAAGGAAGAGCGCATTGGCCTTGGCAGCAATAATCTGAGGAAACTGGACCTTCGACTTGTACTCGCTATGGTTGAAGGAGACCTCATAACTCCATTTGTCGTCAATTTTGCCCCTCACGCCCGGAGTAATGCTAAAGGTCGTCTGGCGGTTACGGGTCATAACCTTGGAAAAGCCGCCCGATTCTTCGGGCGTGAACTGGCGATACCAGTCATCCAGGGTCCCGTCATAGCTGTTGTAGAAAGTGCTGTCGCTGCTGCCCGCAGCATTCTGGTATCCCCAGTCCAGCACGTCGGGCATGAGCGTGACCTTGCTGATGCCGAACTGCGCATCGACGAAAAGGTTAACCGCATCGGAGATATCGAACCCTGCGGAAGCGTAGCTGTTGAACCCTTCGCGCCGCGAGATGATCGTGCCGTAGCCGATCGAGGTCTGGCTGCCACAGTAATAGCCCGGACCATAATCATCGAGCACCGGATCATAGGCGCCGTAGCGCGGGCGAGAGGCGTAATAGGTCGATCCGCCATTTAGATAGGACAACCCCGCGCACGTCGCCGCGCCGGGATCGATATATTCGTCTGCATCGGCATTGCGGCGCACAAATACCCGCCGTGCGATCTGCGATCGTGCGGTGGGGCCATCGGCAGTGCTGTCCTGAATGCTGCGCTGGTAGCCCCAGATCGGCCGTTGAAGTGAATATTCTACGCCGCCGACGACGTGGAACCGGTCCTTCGACCAGCCGCTGGTAATCGCCAGCCGATTGGACGAGCCGCCGCCATGCTCGGTTTGCCCGTGGCGGAAATCGATCGTCGTCCCGTCGACATCCTTCTTCATGATGAAGTTGATGACACCGGCGATCGCGTCCGATCCGTAGATGGCAGAGGCGCTGCCGCTCAGCACCTCGACCCGCTCGATCAGGCCGACGGGGATGTTGGAAATGTCGGTGAAATTGCTTTGCCCCTGGAAAGGCAGCGGGAAATCCGCGATGCGGCGCCCATTGACCAGAACCAGGGTGTGGTTGGGGCCAAGCCCGCGCAGGTCGACCTGCTGCGCGCCGGGGGTGAAGCTTGCGCCGCTGAAGGATTGCTGACTCTGCGTCTCGCCGCCGTTCTGGGTCACGGCGCGCAGAATGTCCGGAACGCTGGTATAGCCGTTGGCGCGGATCGTGTCCGAATTGATGACCGTGACCGGCGCCGGACCTTCTTTCGCGACGCGCGGGATGCGCGAGCCGGTGACGACGATGTCTCCCTCTTTGACACCTTCACTGTCGCTGCTTTGCGCATAGGCCTGACCTGCAAGCAATGGCAGGCACGACCCCAGCCCAAGAACCCATTTCACCCTGCGCAATCTGTTCACGGACATTGAATCCCCCTTCTTTCGACTCAAAAACCCTATGTTGCAGCACGGTAAATCAGAGATTTCGGCACACATCAATCATTATGACATAAAATTTGAACATTTTGTTTTTATACATGAGCATTTTGTGTAACAAATTGCTCATGTATCACGGACTCGAGGATATGATGCGACGCCACACACGAATTTTGATCATGCTGGCCACCTGCCTTTCCGGGATAGGCGCGGCGCAGGCAAAGTCATCGGACTATCGCCACTATGTGCAGGGCGATCTGAAAGCGGCGACGACGCAGCCCGTGACCGGGGGCCTCCTCCTGATGGGTGGCGGCGATCACAATCTCGATGCCATGAAATGGTTCTTCGCCAAGGCGGGGCACGGGCACATCGTTATTCTGCGAGCCTCGCAGGCGGGGCAGGCCAGTGTGGAATTCTACCGCGAGATCGGCGGCATTCTCTCTGCTGAAACCTTCGTCTTCAAGAATCGCGACGCCTCATACGATCCGAAGATTCTGGATGCCCTCAAGCGTGCTGACGGCATATTCATCGCAGGCGGGGACCAGTCGGACTATGTCAAATTCTGGCGTGGTACGCCGGTTGCCGAAATTCTCGATGCCCACGTTGCAACCGGAAAGCCGCTCGGCGGCACCAGCGCCGGCCTCGCCATGCTGGGCGAGAAGCTCTACGGCTGCATGGACAGTATCAGCTTCACCTCACCCGAAGGGCTCGCCGATCCTTTCCAGGCGCGGAACACCATCGAGGGCGATTTTCTGCACCTCGCCCTGCTCAAAGGCGTGCTGACCGATTCCCATTTCTCGCAGCGGGACCGCCTTGGACGGCTCTTCGCCTTTGTTGCCAAGGCACAGCTCGATCGCCCAGCGGATGCACCACCAATCCTAGGCCTAGGCGTCGATGAGGCAGCAGCGCTGGCGGTCGAACCCGACGGAACCGGACGGATCTACGCGACCGCGCAGGACGCGGCCGTCTGGCTGGTCGATGGCGCCTCGCTGCGCGTGCCGAACCGACCCGGCGCGCTTCAGGCACCCCGTATCCATGTGATCGGCGTCGGTCATCAATCGGTGATCCACCTGCCCAGCGGCAAGGTCGATAGCCCCGCCTTTGATCGCTATTATTCGGCCAGCGGTGGCAAGATGGCCGTGGTGCCGCGCTGGTCGCTCGCCATCCACGGCGGCGCGGGCGTGATCGAGCGTGGTGACCTGACGCCCGAGAAGGAAAAGGCTTATCGCTCAGGCCTGGACGAGGCTCTGCGAGCGGGGGCCGCAGTCCTCGAAAAGGGCGGCGCCTCGCTCGACGCGGTGGAGGCCGCCGTGCGCGTGCTCGAAGATAATCCGCTGTTCAATGCCGGACGCGGTGCGGTCTTCACGGCCGAAGGGCGCAATGAACTCGATGCCGCGATCATGGACGGCAGGACGCAGAAGGCCGGAGCGGTCGCGGGCGTCACTCGCACGCGCCATCCAGTGGACCTGGCCCGCGCCGTTATGGATCAGACCCCCCATGTGATGCTCACCGGTGCGGGCGCTGATGCCTTCTCCAAGGAGAAAGGCTTGGAACAGGTCGATCCATCCTGGTTCCGTACGGATGAGCGCTGGCAGCAACTGCTCGCCTGGCGCCAGAAGCAGGTGGCCGCCGTCGATCAGACGCATTTATTTGGCACTGTCGGTGCCGTGGCTATCGATGAGCGCGGCGATCTCGCGGCCGCCACCTCCACCGGTGGCATGACCGGCAAGCGCTGGGGCCGGGTTGGCGATTCGCCGATCATCGGCGCCGGGACATATGCCAAAAACGGCCAATGCGCCGTTTCCGCCACCGGATCGGGCGAATATTTCATTCGGGAGAGTGCAGCCCGGCAGGTTTGCGATCGGGTCGCATGGCATGGCGAAAGCCTTGCCGGTGCCGCCAAGGCGACAATCCAATCGGTTGGCGCTATCGGAGGCGACGGTGGCTTGATTGCAATGGGCGAGGAAGGTGTGCCGGCCTTTGCCATCAACGATCTCGGGATGTACCGTGGCGGAATTGCGGCCGGTTCACCCGCTCGAACGGCCATTTACAGCGATGAGACAATGGAGCCATGATGAATCTTCCGTTGCGGCTGGATGACATCGACGAACGTCTGCTGATCCTGCTGCGCGACAATGCGCGCGAACCCATCGCCCATCTCGCCAAGGAACTTGGTCTCTCGCGCAATCATATCTATTCGCGACTGGCCAAGCTGGAAGAAGACGGCGTGGTCGCGGGATATACGGTCCGGCTGGGCAACGTCTATTCCGCCAGCCGCGTGCGCGCACACATGATGATCAAGACCCTGCCTCGCTTCCGGCGGGAGGTGGAAAAGGCACTCGAGAAAATCCAGCATATCCAAGCGATTTACGCGATCAGCGGCGAATACGACATCATCGTGATGCTCGAAGCCGAGGACGGTTCTCAACTCAACGAACTGATCGATGACATCGGCCTACTCGAAGGCGTGGAGCGCACGACGACCTCGCTGCTGCTCGCGACCAAGCTCGAAAGGTGAGTGGTCCGGCGGAGCAGCCGGACCACTCACCATAATCTCGAAAAAATGGACTGAAGCGTTGAACGCGAAGGGGGCAACTGTGCGCAATTCGAAGATTCTCGTGCGAACAATTCGCAAGCTGGGCACCTGGGTGTTGCTGTTCGGCGTGGCCTTGCCGTTCCCAGCCACTGCCGCATCCACGCTGATCACCGGCGCCGATGTCTATGATGGCTCGGGCGCGCCCGCGCGGCGCGTTTCGGTCCGGGTCGAGGATGACCGCATCGTCGCCGTTGGCAGCCTGCGCCCGCACCGGGGTGAAACCGTGATCGATGCGCGCGGGCTAACGCTCGCCCCGGGCTTCATCGACAGCCACAGCCATCATGATCGCGGCGATTTTTCCAACCCGTCGATGCCGCCGCTGCTCGCACAGGGCGTGACCACCATCGTGGTTGGGCAGGACGGAGAGAGCGATGGGCCTTTTGCCGATCTCGCCGCCCGGTTCGCGGCGCATCCCGCTGCCGTCAATGTCGCTGCCTATACCGGTCACGGCTACCTGCGCGAGCGGGTTATGGGTACGGATTACAAGCGGGTCGCCGCTCCGGCGGAAGTCGCGGCGATGCAGGCCCTGCTCGCGGCGGATCTCAATGCAGGCTCGCTGGGCCTGTCCACCGGCCTCGAATATGATCCCGGCATTTATTCGAACCATGACGAAGTACTGGCGCTCGCCCGCACCGCGGCAGGGGGCGGTGGACGCTATATCAGCCACATGCGCAGCGAGGATACCGGCTTCGACGCCGCGCTCGACGAACTTCTCGACATCGGGGAGAAGACCGGCATCCAGGTGCAGGTCTCGCACATCAAGTTGGGGTTAGTGGATCGCTGGGGCGGCGCGAAGGCGGTGCTGGCGAAGCTCGACGCAGCGCGTGCGCGGGGCATCGACGTGACCGCCGATGTCTACCCCTACGAATATTGGCAATCGACGCTGACGGTGCTGTTTCCGAAGCGGGACTTCACCGACCTTTCCGCGGCGCGCTTCGCGCTCACGCATCTCACGACACCCGAAGGCATGCGTCTGGGACTATATGCACCTGATCCATCGCTTGTCGGGCATACGATCGCCGAGATCGCAGCCCAGCACCACGAGGAACCGGCTGCTACCTACCTTTGGCTGATCCAGAAATCCGAGGTATGGAAAGCCGATCATCCGGAACAGGCGGACAAGGCAGAGGCGGTGATCGGAACCGCGATGGACCCAAATGATGTCGCCGATTTCGTTACCTGGCCGCACAGCAACATCTGCTCGGACGGGATGATCGGTTCACGCCATCCGCGCGGCGCAGGCGCCTTTGCCAAGGTGCTGCGGCTTTATGTCCGTGAACAGCATCGGCTGACGCTGGCCGAGGCGATCCGCAAGATGACCTCGCTCGCCGCGGATCATGTCGGCATCAAGGGTCGCGGCCTGATCCGCGCCGGCTACAAGGCCGATCTGGTATTATTCGATCCCGATCGCATCACCGACCGGGCAACGGTAGAGAGTCCGGGCGCGCTGGCTGTCGGCGTTTCGGACGTCATGGTGAACGGGGCGATGGTCTATCGGGATGGCAGATCGACCGGCACCTTTCCCGGACGGTTTTTGAAGCGGGGGCAGGAATGATGAAGCGGCGGAGCTTTCTTGCAGCCGGGACAGGACTTGCCTTTGCGGCCGCGTCGCGGGCAATGGCAGCGCCGATCCTCTCCGCCGACAATTTTGGCCTAACGCTGGCACAGGCGAGACGGAGAAACGGCTGGATTGAAATTGACACCAAAGCTTTCGAAACCAACATCGACACGATCCGCGCATTGATCGGTCCCGTGCATCTGTGCGCAGTGATGAAGGCGGACGCTTATGGCAACGGCATCGCTCTGCTGATGCCCTCGATCCTGAAAAAGCGGATCGGCGATGTGGCGATCACCTCGAACGACGAGGCCAGGGTCGCCCGCCAGCTCGGCTATCGCGGCCGCCTGATCCGCATCCGCACGGCGACGCCCGAGGAAATGGAAGACGGGATACCCTTGGCCATCGAGGAACTGATCGGCAATCCCGAAGCTGCGGCACGCCTGCAGCAACTGGCGCGCGACAAGGGCCGACGGGGAAGGCTGCCGGTGCATCTCGCGCTCAACAGCGGCGGCATGTCGCGCAACGGCATCGAGCTTTCGACCGACTACGGCAAGGCTGATGCGCGAGCCCTGCTGGCATTCGACAGGCTCGTGATCGCAGGCGTGATGACTCATTATCCGAGCGAAGAGGAGCCGGACATTCTCGGCCAGTTGCAGCATTACCGCGAGGATCTGACATGGCTACAGTCGCAGGGTCTTAAGACGAGCGCTATGGCCCTCCACACTGCGAACAGCTTCGCCACGCTTAAGCATCGAGAGACGTGGCTCGACATGGTGCGTGTGGGCGGCCTGCTTTACGGAGATCCCGGCTCGGTTAAGACCGATGCCTATCGGCCCACCATGGCGATCAAGTCGCGCGTGGCCGCGATCAATCACTACCCGGCGGGTCAAACGGTCAACTATGATCGTACTTTTCAATTAGAGCGGGAAAGCTGGCTGGCCAATATTCCGCTCGGCTACTCGGACGGCTACCGGCGGGGCTTCAGCCACGCCAACCTTCCAAAGTTCCCCTCCGAGACGCGCAATCGCACCGAAGTCCTGATCCGTGGCCGGCGTTTCCCGGTGGTAGGCCGCGTCACGATGAACACGATGATGGTGGACGTGACGGAGGGCCGAGATCTGGTCCGCCTTGATGATGAAGTCGTGTTGTTCGGCGCGCAGGGCGGCCAGCACATCACGCAGGCGGAGTTCGAGACCAACAGTTCGGCCTATGGTCCCGAGATGCTGGCCGTGCTTGGCGCTACCCTGCCTCGCGTGCTGATGCCGGGCGGCGCCAACGGCGATGACAGCCGGTCACCCGCGTGATATCGCGGCGCAGTCGGAAAAAGACAGTCCGGTTGAGGTGAGCCCGGACATCCCGCAAGGGTCTTCTGTCGTACCGCCCATCGGTACGACCCTCGGCGCTCGATGACGCGCGTCTGGAGGAAATCGCCATATCTACGCGAACTATCACGTCTATATTCTTCGACGGCCAGTTCTGGGTCGCGGAAATAGAGAGGCACGGGGAAACACAGATCGAGGTCGCCCGGCATTGTTTCGGGCCGGAGCCTACCAATGCGGAATTGCTGGAATGGGTCAGCCAAGATATGCCCCGGCTACCCTTCCATGTTCGAATGGACGCCGGCGTACCACTTGAAACCAGGCGCCGCTGTCCGAAGAAGATACGGCGGATGGTTGAGGCGGAGACCGGCAGGATGGGATTCAGTACCAAGGCGCAGGAAGCCTTGAAAGCGGGTATGGAAGAATGGAAGGAGGCCCGGCGAGCATGTGAGCGAACTTGCCGCATTCATTGCCGAGCATGGCGCGCTGGGCGCAGCCCTGTTGGAGCATTGCAACGGCGCATTGGACGAAGCCCGTAAAGCCATTGAGGACCGCCATCTTGGTAGCTATGCCAGCCTTGCCGATTATGTGCAGGAGGTGACGGAGGACAGCACCGCTATTCCCGAAACGCTGCGCCACTATATCGACTGGCAGGCCATGGCTCGCGATGCCGCGATCAATGGTGACCTGTTCACCGTGCAGACCGCATGGGATGCCGTGCACGTGTTCGCGGGGCAACGCAATCCCAGACCTACAGCCTGACATGGCAGGGCATCACGATTCGCGTGGTGCATACGCCCCGGCGCTGGAACGCCATTGAACATCTGGAGATTCGCAGCGTTGCGCCCGAAGTCGCGGTGCTGCCCATCACCAGCACCGGCTATCGATCGCACTTCCTGCCCATCGGCACCGTTGATGCCCATGGCGGCGATGTAGTGACGCAGGTGACGGCATGGTTGAATGAGGCAGCCGCCAAGCCTGATTGGCAGGCGCACGTCAAGGCCAGCAGGCAGGGCAGCCTGTTCTAACCAGAAAAGGGGGCGGCTCGCCCGCGCCTCGAATCATCAAGGCACGAGCAAATCCGCATTTACTTCTACACAGTTCCTGCACAGGCAAAAACTGGCAGTTTTTTCGCTTAAAATTCAAGATCATAGAGAGATCTTGAATTGTGGTCGGGGAGAGAGGATTCGAACCTCCGGCCCCTGCCTCCCGAAGACAGTGCTCTACCAGGCTGAGCTACTCCCCGACCGATCGGGCCGCGGCAAGGCGGCTCGAGGCAGGAGCGGGCCTATAGAGAGCGTTTCATGAGGTGGCAAGGGGCCAATGCGCAATTCCCAGGGCAATCGCTTCAGGTTAACGGCATAGCGCGCTTCGTCGGACTGTGATTGTCATGTTCGTGGTCAAGGGCTTGGATCGAGCTTGTCCGTTCCGCATGAGCGGCGAGGGTATGTAGCGCTGCGCCTGGTAGGGAGCGACGGCTGTCGCACGGCGCCAGCGACAGATAGATCTTCGCCGACGGCGGCAGCGCCAGGCTCAACGATCCATCTCCCCGACCACTTCGAGGACCAGCTTCAGCGCCGCCCGGTCAACTAGCCGGTCGACGGACACCGTGAAGCCGCCTTGGCCTTGAATCTCGATCCGGCCGCTCTCGCCCGACATCGCCGGCGGGGCAGAACTGGTAAGTTTCACCGGCACGAACCCGGCCATCGCGCTCTGCAGCAATTGCCTGCGCCAAGTGTAGAGTTGGCCCGTCCCGATCCCATGCCTGCGCGCGACCACCGCCATGATGGCGCCCGGCCGCGTCGCTTCCTTGAGAATGGCCAGCTTCTCGTCGTCGCTCCACCGCCGGCGTCGCTCCACTCGCACAACCGCTCCGCCATCACGGCGAGCGCTCATACGAGGCTCGCTTGACTGCTCGATATCCACTCGCAAGGCCTCCATCTGCCCCGCGAAATTCACCCCATCCGCGCACCGCACAAGGCCGGGTTCCGTCGGCGCTTACAAGAGGGGCATGCCAATGGAACTGTTGTTCAAACGGGAGCAAACCTCGGGCCGGTTGAGCCGGTTCAACTTCAAGCTCTGGGGAAAGTTCGAAGTAAGCGGTGACGAGCAAGCGCTGATCGATCGTTACGATTTGGACGAATCGGTGCTGAGGCGCAAAGGCACCTGGCGCAGTGGATCTTGCAACCGATCGTCAACGTGATGGCGGAGGAGGCCAGCGCCAAACTCGCCAGCGCCGTCACAATCGACGTGGTGCGCCCCGCTCAGGCATTCGACGCGGGTGGACGTGCTCGCGCCTTCGGTGCCATGGTGCAGGCCCTCACACAGGCCAAGGAGGCGGGCCTGGACCCTCAAGCGGGTGAAGACGCGCTCTCATTTATCGATTGGGCAGATTGACGATGGAAGATACCGGATTGGTCAAGGTAGCCGCAGAGATGGCGGCATCGCTGTGGTTCCATGAGCATCAGCGCAGCGCGAAGGAAGCCGACTGGCCTGCATACTTCGCACTGGTGCGCGAATGCAGCCTCGCCCTTCAAGGCAAGGTGCCCACGAAAAAGTACGACATCAGCGCGTTCTAAGCGCCTGCGACATGTCGCATCCATGTTGCATGGACTTGCCGGGGCCACGCGGAAAATGGCGGAAAACTGCGAAAGTCCATGTAGCAGGATGCGACAGCCCCAAGGGGGCCATTCCATCCGCTAAATCGCTAATTTATAAGGGAAATGGATGGTAGCGGAGGAGGCGCTATAACTTTCGTCTCAGGCAATTTCAGAGCGTCTCCAACTACTCTGTAAAATCAGCGATTTATCTTGTAACGTGTTCGTGGTCGGTCGCCCTGAATCGCCTGAATTCCCGCTGAAATGTGGGAACGATTGTGGGACCAAATACCCCTCATTTTGGCGGTATGAATCCTGACAGGGACTCGAACCTGATGGCGCTGACAGTATTGAAAGTGAAGAACGCGAAGCCCGGTCGCCACGTCGATGGCAGGGGCTTGTGCCTGGTCGTAAAGCCGAGCGGTGCGCGCACCTGGGTGCTACGCATGCAGTTGAAAGGCCATCGCCGCGACTACGGGCTGGGATCGGCGCATGATGTTTCGCTGGCCGATGCCAGAACAGCGGCAGCGGAATTGCGCCGCCGGGTTCGTGACGGCTACGATCCTGTCGCCGAGCGGCGCAAGGCGCGCAAGGTCATACCGACCTTTGAAGCCGCAACCCGCACGTGTCATGAAACGCTGGGCGACGGTTGGAAGGACGGGCATCATGCCCGCTGGTTGTCTGGTTTTGAACGCCACCTCTTTCCGCGCATCGGCAAGAAGCCGGTCGACAAGGTGGACAGCGCCTGCGTCGTCGAGGCGCTGTCCCCGATATGGCTGGAGATACCGGAAACGGCGCGGCGCTTGCTCCAGCGCATTGGCGTGGTGCTCGATTTTGCACACGTGAAAGGCTGGGTGCCCGACGAGGTGTCGTTGCGTTCGGTGCGCAAGGGCTTGCCGCGCCAAAACGACAAGCGGGGACACATGGAGGCCATGCCCTATGCCGATGTCCCGGCCCTGATGCAGAAGCTTGCCGCCGCGGCTCCGACGACCGGGCGCGATGCCCTGCGCTTCACGATCTACAACGCCGTGCGGTCCAACGAGACGCGCCTTGCGGTCTGGACCGAGTTCGACCTCGACAATGCCGTATGGACCATCCCCGGCGAGCGGATGAAGGCGGGCGAAACCCATGTCGTACCGCTCTCGGCACCGGTTGTGGCACTGCTTCGCAAGCGCTGGAATGACCGGACCAGCGACACTGGTCTGGTCTTTTCCAATGACGGCAAGAAGCCGATCAGCGACATGACCATGACCAAGCTGCTGCGCGACGATGGCTTCCCGAGCATCACCGTTCACGGTTTTCGATCCACCTTTACGGACTGGGCCGCTGAATGCACCGAGTTTCCCAAAGAGGTCGCCGACAAGGCACTCGCCCACAAGCTGCCCAACAAAGTGGAGGCGGCTTATCGCCGGACGGATTTCTTTGACAAGCGTCGTAGCCTTATGGCCCTCTGGGCAGAATATCTGGACAAGGAGCCTGTGAAGGCAGGCGATGAGCCACCCGGTTCCGAGCCCGCGCTTCCTACCCGCCGCGCCGCCTGACCAGATCGCGCAGGCTGGCGGTGGTTACGCGAGTGGCCTTGCCCAGCTTCACCGTCTTCACCTCGCCAGCCGCGATCAGTTCATAGAGCTTGGTGCGCCCTACCCCGATCATGCGCGCAGCCTCGTTGACCCGCACGCAGATCGGTTCGGGCGCCGGTTGCGGCTTCATCGTGTGTGGCTGCCGACCCGGTTCTCGCGATAACCGGCGGGATCGGCAATCCAGCGATTGATCGAGGATTCGTGCCAGCCAGCGCCGTGTATGCTGATCCGTACTTTGTCCAAGGATTTCGGGCGCTTGCGTACGGAATCCTGACATGGAGGAACCCGCGGGCCCCATACACTGATCTATGGGTAAAAAGGCTCTGGGATGT
>NZ_FOOR01000015.1 GCF_900113255.1 Novosphingobium sp. CF614 | reverse complement strand
GGATGCATCCTACCCATCGATCAGGCCCTCAACCACATCGCAAACAATGGCATTTTCTGGACATGGACCTGATCAAAAACGTACAAAGTCGAGCTAAGAGGCTGTTTGGAAATGCGCGAAATGCGCATTTCGCGGCTTCAAGCTATCTGTAGATTATCTGGACATCGTCGTACTTGTCCAACTTCAAAAAAGTCTCCTCGCCTTCAGGCACGGTGACCTCAAGCGTCCGGTCGCCTTTCCAGGCAAGTGCATCCCGCCTTCCATTGCGCGTAGGATTCTCGATAATGACAATATTGCCCTTATCGTTAGTGGTGTAATTGGGCCCGTCTCCGACTGATACTTGAAAGGTGTCACTAGTAGTTGCACCACACGATCGTGCAAAGGCAACAGCCGTGCGATCACCTGAAGGATTAGTTGTCTGTGAAATCACGGAGTTTTCACATTCCGAAAGGACGTTACAGGCTGGCAGAGAACAACCGAGCAACGCTACCGCAATCAGTCTAACACCCGCCGTAGAAGTCATCAAAGCCTCGATTTATCCAATATTGGTCGTTGGGATCGTCACCATATGGAGCTTCTCAGCCCACAATGCCTCCTAAACCTGGATCGCCCCAACCGGGTCGGGAGGTACCGGCCTGCACTTGGGCCCGACCAGCTTGTCGCAAGAGCAGGCCTCGATCGATGCCCGCTGCGGCACCAGTGTAGCCGTAATTGTAATTTCCAAAATTCTGGAACCGTCTGTCATACTGCTTGTAATCCCATGGCCCGCGATTCTTCACTTGATCCCTGAACCATGGGAGAGCGAATGGCCCCATCAAACGACCACTTCTCGCCTGGTTTGCGTTATTTCTGGCTTGCGCGGCCAAGTCTGCACGGGAAACGCCAGTCCCACGAGCCGAAGGAGTATGGCAGGGTCCACTTTGCGGCATCGGCCCGCTTTCCCAAACGGGCTCTAGGCAGGCGGTCGGCTGCTCGACACGGAACCCGCAAGATCGGGATGGCCGTTCCGATCGCTCGTCAGAAGGGCGCGTCGATGTCGACGATATCGATGAGCTTGTGATTGACGAATTCCTTGATGCCGAGCCCGAGCAACTCGCGACCATAGCCCGAGCGGCGGATGCCGCCGAAAGGAAGGTCCGCCTTGACCATCGTCGGATGGTTCACGAACACCATGCCGGTCGAGATCCTCCGCGCGACTTCGGCGCCGTGCTTCGTATCCGAAGTGAACACCGATCCGCCGAGCCCGAACGGCGAATCATTGGCGATCCGCACCGCGTCGTCCTCGTCCTTCGCCCGGAACAGCATCGATACCGGACCGAAAAATTCCCAGTAGCGGGCAGGATTGTCCTCGCCGATATCGGCGAGGATGGTCGGCTGGACAAAGGCACCCTGGTTGGGAGCGTCGGGGCCGACCGGAGTGGCGGTGGCGCCATGCTCGACGGCGCGGGAGATCATGTCCTTGAGATCGTCGGCCGCCTTTTGCGACGACAGCGGCGCAAGCGTGGTTTCGGGATCGAACGGGTCGCCCATGCGAAGCCCGGCAACGCCCTTGGCATAGCGTTCGATGAAATCGTCATAGACCGCGTCGACGACGATCATGCGCTTGGACGAGACGCAGACCTGGCCGCCATTCCAGTGCCGGCCGAACACCGCCCATTTCACGGTCTTTTCAAGATCGGCGTCGGCGAGCACCACGAAGGCGTCGGCGCCGCCCAGTTCCATCGTCGATTTCTTGAGGGCCTTGCCGGCCTGCGCGGCCACCACGGCCCCGGCGGCTTCGGACCCGGTCAGCGCGACGCCGCGGACGCGCGGATCGCTGATGATCCGCTCGATCTGTTCGCGGGTGGCATAGAGGTTCTGGAACCCGCCCTCGGGAAGTCCCGCCTCGCGCATCAGCCCTTCGAAGGCGGCGGCGCTCTGCGGCACGTTGGCGGCGTGTTTCAGCAGCATGGTGTTGCCGGCGGAAAGCTGCGGCGCGATGATCCTGGCGATCTGATAGTAAGGGAAATTCCAGGGCTCGATCGCGAGCAGGACGCCGAGCGGTTCGTGGACCAGCGTCGCTTCGCCCTCGGCGGGATCGGCAACGGGAAGCGCTTCCGGTGCGAGCAGGCGCTCGGCATTGTCGGCATAATAATCGAAGATCGCGGCGGACAGTTCCACCTCTCCCCTCGCTTCGGCCAGCAGCTTGCCCATCTCCAGCGTCAGCAGCCGGGCATAGCTTTCCGCGTCCCTGCGCAGGATGGCGGCGGCGCCGCGCATCACCGCCGCGCGCTGCGCAAACGAACTTTGGCGCCAGGACTGGAAAGCGCGATCCGCATTCTCGATCGCACGCGAGACGGCATCATCGGTCGCGTCCGCGAAAGTCTGCAAGACCTCGCCGGTATAGGGATTGATGGTTGCATAGGTCATCGTAATGTCCTTTTCTCCGCGCGAGAGGCCCGGCGGCCCTCCGTCGATGAAGCCTCGATGCCCCGCCACGGGCGGCGCTGTCCTGTCGACCTTGATGGCCCGGCGGCGCGTTCTTCCCTATGCGGATTGTTACTTAGCCCGATCACGCGAGCCGGCGCCGCGAAGCCCGAACCGTTTACGCGGTTCGATGCGCGCGAGATACGCGGTCACCCACAACGCGGCGGCACCAACCATCGCGGCTTCGAGGGCAAGTAGCGCCAGGCCACTCCGTCCGGGGCGAGAACGGCACGACAAGCGCCGCGGCTAGTCCGGTAACAATCGGCGCGGTATGGGAAGGCCGACGTCGGCGGCATAGATCGTCGAAGCATCGTTGATGCCGTCACCGATGAATTCGAACGCTGCGCTATATAGCGCGCACAGCCAAGTAGAGGACCTATCGCTAGGTGCCGCTACTTGCTGTTTTTCTCAGGAAGAAATGGCGCGCCCGGAACGATTCGAACGTCCGACCCTCAGATTCGTAGTCTGATGCTCTATCCAGCTGAGCTACGGGCGCGTTGGAGGTGCGCCAATAGAAAGGGATTCGAGTCCGGTCAACGCCTATTATCGCCGGCCGGCAAGGAATGTTCGCCGAGATACCGGCACAGTGCTTCGGCGAGCGGATAGTCGAGGGGTGGCATCGCCAGTTGGCCGATTGTGTCCGGCGCACACCAGGCGATGGCTTCGGCCTCGTGCGGGTGCGGCGTGCCTTGCCAGGCACGGCAGGCATAGAGCAGGATGACGAGCGGCCGTCGCGGCTCCGTGCCGCCTTCGCTGGCGGGTGCGGTGTGGCCGCTGGCGAAGCCGACCGGATCCAGCGCACGCGGATCGATGTGCAGGCCCAGTTCTTCCGCCAGCTCTCGCGCTGCTGCGAATTCCGGTGCTTCGCCGGGATCGAGCTTTCCCCCCGGAAATTCCCATAGACCCCCGTGCACGGCCGAGAAATCCCGCTGCTGCATGAGAATGAATCCGTCAGGACCAACCAGCGCGACGGCAACGACGAGCAGGGGTGTCAGAAATTCTTCCAGCTTATGCCTCCCCATTAAATAGAATTTAACACGATGGTGGGATTTCAGATCCTACCTGGGCGAACTGCAAGGTGGCCATGCCAAAGTCTCGAAGCCCTTCGCATCTATTGCGCAACAAGGATGGTGCATCCACGGTCGAGTACGGCGTCATCCTGGCCATGATCGTTCTGGTCGTTGTTATTGCCATCGATGGTCTCGCATCCCAAACGATATCGATGTGGGAAGATGTTTCAACCAAATCGTCGAACGCAATGAGCCAACACTAGGCTATCTCCCCACTTAAGCCTTTCTCAACATTTATCACGTAGTCAACAAAGGGTCCAAAACGCAGCAGGATACTGCGGCGGTGAGGATCGGGTACACACAAGACTGCATTTTTCAGGAGACACGTCATGAAGTTTCTCGCCAAGCTGCGCCGCAACGAAGAAGGCGCCACCGCCATTGAATACGGCCTCATCGCCGCTCTGATCGCCGTCGCCGCGATCGCCGCCATGCAGGGCATGGGTTCGCAGCTGACCTCGACCTTCTCGAAGACCTCGTCGACCCTCGGTGCCACGAACAGCTAATTCCGCTGAGACGAGCTAAACGGATAGGGGGCGGCAGGCAAACCTGCCGCCCCCTTTTCATTGTGCACGCAAGGGAAATTCGCGGTTCTCGCTTTCCGGGGTTACGATCCGCACATTCCGGCCCGGCATCCGCCCGGCGTTGACCATCCGCACGGCAAACCGCGCGTAGTGTCGCTGGATTTGACAGTTTGGCCGTGCCATGCACGGTTTCGCACGGATGGCGCTGCAATGCGCTCCGGCGTGGCTTGGCCGGCGTTGCCGGGCCCTCCTTGCCGCCGATCAACTCCCCCCTAGCCCAATCCTCTCGGCTTGGTTACATGGGCCGCCACGATTCTCCCCGCAAAGGCATTGGTGGCACCCATGGAAATCCAGCTCGGACTTACTTTCGACGACGTTCTGCTGCGTCCGGCGAAGTCCGACATCGTGCCCACCCAAGCAGACACCCGCACCAGACTGACGCGCGCGATCGGGCTCAACATCCCGGTCATCTCCTCGGCCATGGATACCGTGACGGAGGCCGACATGGCGATCGTCATGGCGCAGATGGGCGGGATCGGCGTGCTCCACCGCAATCTCACGATCGAGGAACAGTGCGCGGCGGTGCGCGCGGTAAAGCGTTATGAAAGCGGCATGGTGGTCAATCCCATCACCATTGCGCCCGACGCCACGCTGGGCGAGGCGCGCACGCTGATGCTGGCCAACCGGATCAGCGGCATTCCCGTGGTGGAGGGTTCGGGCAGGCTGGTCGGCATCCTGACCAATCGCGACGTGCGTTTCGCCGACAATCCCGCGCAGCCGGTGCGGGAACTGATGACGCATGAGGACCTTGCCACGGTGACGGTCGGGGTCGGCCAGGAAGAGGCGCGGCGGCTGCTTCACCAGCGCCGAATCGAGAAGCTGCTGGTGGTCGACGATTCGTTCCGCTGCGTCGGCCTGATTACCGTCAAAGACATCGAGAAGGCGGTGACGTATCCCGATGCCACCAAGGACAGTGCCGGCCGCCTGCGCGTAGCTGCCGCCACGACCGTGGGCGACAAGGGCTTCGAGCGCACAGAGGCGCTGCTTGCCGCCGAGTGCGACGTGGTGGTGATCGATACCGCGCACGGCCACAACAGGGACGTGGCCATCGCCGTCGAGCGCGTCAAGAAGCTTTCCAACGCGGCGCAGGTCATCGCCGGCAATATCGCCACCGCCGAGGCGGCGCGCGCGCTGATCGACGCGGGCGCGGACTGCGTGAAAGTGGGCATCGGGCCGGGTTCGATCTGCACCACGCGCATTGTCGCCGGCGTCGGCGTGCCGCAGCTCACCGCGATCATGGAAGCCGCGGAGGAAGCCGACAAGTCCGGCGTGCCGATCATCGCCGACGGCGGCCTGCGCACTTCAGGCGATGCCGCCAAGGCGCTGGCAGCCGGTGCCTCGACGATCATGATCGGCTCGATGTTGGCCGGCACCGAGGAAGCTCCGGGTGACACGTTCCTCTACCAGGGCCGCGCCTACAAGTCGTATCGCGGCATGGGTTCGGTCGGCGCGATGGGGCGCGGTTCGGCGGACCGCTATTTCCAGGGCGACATCAAGGACCAGATGAAGCTGGTGCCGGAAGGCATCGAGGGGCAGGTGGCCTTCAAGGGGCCCGCGAGGGACGTGATTCACCAGCTCGTCGGCGGCATCAAGGCGGCGATGGGCTACACCGGTTCGCCGAGCATCGAAGATCTGCGCAAGAATTCGCGGTTCATCCGCATCACCAACGCGGGCCTGCGAGAGAGCCATGTCCATGACGTCACCATCACGCGCGAGGCGCCGAACTATCCGACGCGGTAGGGACCGGCGGGGTAGGGACAGGCGCGCCCGGGGCAGGCATTGACTCCCGCCGCGCGCGTCCAGGCCGCGATCGAGGTGCTCGATCTCGTCATCGAGGCGGTGCGGGCCAACGGGGCTCCAGCGGACCGGCTGATCGCCGACTGGTTTCGCTCGCGCCGCTTTGCCGGCAGCGGAGACCGGCGCGCGGTGCGTGATCTGGCCTATGGCGCGATCCGTGCCTGCGGGGAAGTGCCTGAAAGCGGCCGGGCGGCGATGCTGCGCGTGGCCTTGCTGGATGCGCGGATCGCCGCGCTGTTCGACGGTTCGCGCCACGCCCCCGCGCCGATCGCTGCCGACGAACCCGTCGCGACCGGCGGTGTCGCGCCGGCATGGCTGATGGAGAGGCTGGCGGCCAGCGGCGTCGGCCTGGACGAAGCCGCCACGCTGCTGGCCCGCGCTCCGCTCGATATCCGCGTCAACACGCTGAGGGCAGGGCGCCTCGCGCTGCCCGAGGGCGGGGAGCGCACCGTCGCGGCCAACGGCTGGCGCTATCCGCCCGAAACGCCGATCGAGCGGACCGAGGCCTACTTGTCCGGCGCGATCGAGGTGCAGGACACCGGCTCGCAGCTCACCTGCGAGGCCGTGGCCGCTTTGCCCGGCGAGACGGTGATCGACTTGTGCGCCGGGGCCGGCGGCAAGACGCTGGCGCTGGCCGCGGCGATGGGCAACCAGGGCGTACTGGTCGCTTGCGATACGGACCGCGCCCGCCTTGCACGCCTTGCGCCGCGGGCCGAGCGGGCCGGGGCGGCAGGAATCGAGACCGTATTGCTGGACCCGGGCCGGGAAGCATCGGCGCTTGCCCGTTTCGCGGGGAAGGCCGATGCGGTGCTGGTCGATGCGCCCTGTTCCGGCACCGGGACCTGGCGGCGCAATCCGGAAGCGCGCTGGCGGCTGACGCAGCGCCAGCTGACGCGCTACGTCGAGACGCAGGGCCGGTTGCTCGACGTGGCCGCAACCCTGGTCCGATCGGGCGGGCGCCTGGTCTTCGTCACCTGCTCGCTGCTGGACGAGGAAGGCGCGGGGCAGGCCGAGAGCTTTCTTGATCGCCATGCCGATTGGCGTGGGCATTCGCCGGCGCTTCCGGCGGGGACCGTGCGTTGGCCCGGCCTGCGATTGTCTCCGTATCATGACGGGACGGATGGGTTTTTCGTCGCACGCTTCGTCCGGCTGTGATAGCATTTGGTCTTATGATGAGGACGAAACCCTCGGCCAAGGACTTGCTGATGCGTTACACGCCCGTTGCCGTTGCCCTTTCCCTGCTTGCCGCCGTATCTTCCAGCGTTACCTATTCCGCAGCCCCCGAGGTGCTGGATCCCCGGGCGGTGGCGCTGCTGAACGAAGGGCGCGCAGCCGTGGCTGGCGGGAACTACAACGCGGCCGTCGATGCCTATGAAGCGGCGCTGACGGTCGAGCCGGGCAGCGTCACCGTACTGCTCGCGCTGGCCGACGCCACCCGGCGCGAAGGGTTGCAGGGCAAGGCGCTGCACTATTATCGAGTCGCGCTGACGACCGACCCCCGTAATCTCAGCGCGCTTGCCGGCGAAGGCATGGCACTCGCGGAAAAAGGGGCTACCGAGAAGGCCAACCGCAATCTCGCCCGGCTGCAAACGCTATGCGGCAAGGACTGCACGGAAGCGAAGACGCTTGCCGCCACGCTTGCCAAGGAGCCAAGCCAGCGCATGGTCACCGCCGAGGCGGTTACGCCCAAGCCGGTGGTGAGCGAGAACTGACAATACGACAACGCCAAGTCTCCTGGACGAGGCGCGGTCTTCTTCTTTCGTCGTTGCGAGGCGGCAAAGCCGCAGAAGCAGTCCAGGGCGGCGAGGCCCTGGCCAACCGCTTCAGATCAGCGCGCGGAATTCCTCCAGCACCGCCCGATAGACGCGCTTCTTGAAGGGGACGATGAGGTCGGGCAGCAGTTCGGCCTCCACCCACTTCCACTCGCTGAATTCGGGCGGGCGGTGGGCGTTGAGGTCTATGTCGGTATCGGTTCCTTCGAAGCGGCCCAGGAACCAGTGCTGGCGCTGGCCGCGGTACTTGCCCTTCCACAGCTTGCCCACCAGTTCCTCCGGCAGGTCATAGAGCAATTCCTCGCGGGTCTGGGAAAGGAACGTGACCTGTTCGCGCGCGACCCCGGTTTCCTCCCAGAGTTCGCGGTGGGCGGCCGCCCTGAGATCCTCGCCTTCGTCGATCCCGCCCTGCGGCATCTGCCACCAATCGCCCTCGCGGTTGTCGATTCGCTTGCCGACGAAGACTTTTCCGTGGGGATTCACCAGCATGATTCCCACGCAAGGACGATAAGGCAGGGTCGAGACGTCTTTCATCTGCGGAGAGCGTTCCTAAATCTAGGGGGAAGCGCAAAGGCCGGATTTTCCGCGAGCAGATGACCGATGCGCAGCGCATGATGGCGAGAATGGCCCATGGCCTTGCTCTTGACTAGCCGGTTTTATCGTACTCAAGGCGAATGACAGGTTTGTGGCCCTGAGAGATTTTCTAAGTTGCTTCGCGGACGGGGGGCGCTCAGAGGCCCGATAACACAGCAGTTCCGGCGGCTTGCCGAAGAGGATTACAATGGCGACTATCACAGCCGAACACGAAATCGAGGCTTCCGCGCACGATGCCTCTCCCGAAGCGGTCGTCGTGCGCTTCGCCGGCGACTCGGGCGATGGCATGCAGCTCACCGGCGGCCAGTTCACTTTGTCGACCGCGCTTGCCGGCAACGATCTGGCCACCTTCCCGGACTTTCCGGCCGAGATTCGCGCACCGCAGGGCACGCTGTTCGGCGTTTCGGCGTTCCAGATCAACTTCGGTTCGAGCGAGATCACGACCGCTGGCGACGCGCCCGACGTGCTGGTGGCGATGAACCCGGCGGCGCTCAAGACCAATGTCCCGGCACTCAAGCCCGGCGGCCTGGTGATCGCCGACACCGGTGAATTCAACAAGCGCAACCTCGAAAAGGCGAAGTACGAGACCAATCCGCTCGAAGACGGCAGCCTCGCCAAGTGGGACGTGCTCGCCTTCGACATCTCGGCGCTGACGCTTGAGGCGGTCAAGCCCTTCGGCCTTGGCAACAAGGAGGCACTGCGGTGCAAGAACATGTGGACGCTGGGCCTTGCCCTGTGGATGTTCGACCGTGATCGCCAGCCGCTGATCGATTGGCTCAATGCCAAGTTCGCGAAAAACAAAGTGCTGGCCGATGCCAATATCGCAGCGCTCAATGCCGGTCACGCCTACGGCGAGACGGCCGAGCTGGCGGGACCGCTCAGGAAGCTGCACGTCGATCCGGTGCCTTCGGCGCCAGGCCTCTATCGCACGATCACCGGCGCGGAAGCGGTCTCGCTCGGTCTCGTCGCCGGCGCGCAGCTGGCCGATCTGCCGATGTTCTTCGGCGGCTATCCGATCACGCCGGCTTCGGCGATCCTTCACAACCTGGTGAAGATGAAGGAATTCGGCGTCACCACGTTCCAGGCGGAAGACGAGATCGCGGCGATCTGCGCGGCGATCGGCGCCAGCTATGCCGGCCAGCTCGGCGTTACGTCGTCCTCGGGCCCGGGTATCGCGCTCAAGGGCGAGGCGATGGGCCTGGCGATCATGACCGAGCTGCCGCTGGTGATCGTCAATTCGCAGCGCGGCGGCCCCTCCACCGGCCTGCCGACCAAGACCGAACAGTCGGATCTCTATCAGGCGATCTACGGCCGCAACGGCGATGCGCCGCTGCCGGTGATCGCCGCCTGCTCGCCCGGCGACGCCTTCGAGTGCGCGATCGAGGCCTGCCGCATCGCCGTGCAGTTCATGACCCCGGTCATGCTGCTGACCGATGGCTATATCGGCAATGCCTCCGAACCGTGGAAGGTGCCCGATCCGGCCGCCTACGCGCCGTTCCCGAAAAGTTTCCTCGAGGAAACCAATAATCCCGGCGGCAAGGTGCTGCCCTTCAAGCGAGACTCGCTTGGCGTGCGCCCCTGGATCAAGCCCGGCACCCCCGGCCTGATGCACCGTATCGGCGGGATCGAGAAAGGCATCGACACCGGCGACATCGACTACTCACCGCAAGTACACCAGGCCCAGACCGACGCCCGCAAGGCCAAGGTCGATGGCGTCGCCAAGGCGATTCCGGCGCAGGAGGTCTGCCTTGGCAACCAGACCGGCAAGCTTGCCGTGGTCGGCTGGGGCTCTACCTACGGCCCGATCCACCAAGCCGTGCGCCGTGCCCGCCGCAAGGGCCGCGACGTTTCGCACATCCACGTCCGCCACGTCTGGCCGATGCCCGCCAACATGGGCGAACTGCTGAAGGGTTTCGACAAGGTGCTGGTGCCCGAAATGAACACCGGCCAGTTCAAGACCGTGCTGCGCGACCAGTTCCTGGTGGATGCCAGGCCGCTCACCAAGACGAGCGGCCAGCCCTTCACCATCGCCGAGATCGAAGCGGCGATCGAAGGAATGCTGGGGTGATATGGCACGGTGCCGCCCTCGGTGCCCGTCGTCCCGGACTTGCTCTGGGACGACGAGGATTCTCGACTTCGCCCGGAAGGAACGGGCAAAGGGGATTTGATTGAAATGAACGACATGACCCCCATCACCACCACGCTCAAGGACTGGGAATCGGACCAGGAAGTGCGTTGGTGCCCCGGCTGCGGCGACTACGCGATCCTCAAGGCCGTGCAGCGCACGCTGCCGATGATCGGCGCGGACCCGAAGAACACCGTGTTCGTCTCCGGCATCGGCTGCTCCAGCCGTTTCCCGTACTATGTCGAAAGCTACGGCTTCCACACCATCCACGGCCGTGCGCCCGCTTTCGCCACCGGCATCAAGCTGGCGAACCCGGAACTCGACGTCTGGCTGGTGACGGGTGACGGCGACGGCATGTCGATCGGCGGCAATCACACGATGCACGTGCTGCGCCGTAACCTGAACTGCCAGATCATGCTGTTCAACAACGAGATCTACGGCCTCACCAAGGGTCAGTACTCGCCGACCAGCCGCACCGGCACCAATTCGCCGACATCGCCGATCGGTTCGGTCGACCGCCCGGCGCTGCCCTGCGCCTTTGCGCTGGGTTCGGGTGCGCGCTTCGTGGCGCGCGGCTATGATGTCTCGAAGGACCTGCCCGAAGTGCTCAAGGCCGCCTACGAGCACCAGGGCGCGGCCTTCATCGAGATCTTCCAGAACTGCATCGTCTACAACAAGGACCGCTTCGACGACTTCACGGCAAAGCCGGTCGCGGCCGATACCCAGCTATGGTGCAGGGACGGCGAGCCGCTGCTGTTCGCGAAGGGGACGAAGGGCCTGGCGCTGGACTGCGATGCCCTGACGCTCAAGGTCGTCGACGTCGTCGACGGGAACTGGCAGGCGGCCGGCGTCGCGGTTCACAATGTCAGGAACCGGGGCCTTGCGCATATGCTGGTGGAAATGCCGTTCGGCCCGTTCCCGATGGCGCTGGGCGTGATCTATGACGATCCGCGCCCGACTTTCGAGAGCGCCGTCGTCGAGGAACGCGCCAGGCTGATCGCGGGCAAGACGGCCGATCTCGGCAAGTTGCTCGCCAAGGGCCAGACCTGGACCGTCGAGGACAAGCACGCCGCGCATGGCCTCATGGACTGAACACGAAAAGCATTGCCCGGAGGCAATCTGGGTAATTGTCCGAGGCGAAGTTCGAGTCCATATCGCATGCCATGAACATGCAAGTGCCAGGGCGAGGTGAGCAACTCGTTACGGGCGGCCGCGCGATCGGCGTCTGGTCGCAATGGTTGGCGCGCCTGTGGTCCGGCGGCGTCGACCGGGTTCTCGATCGGATCGATCGCGGCCTTGATCGCGGCTCGATCCTTGCCACGCTTCCCGGTGGCCGGACATGCCTGCTGGGCGGTCGCAGGCCGGGTTTCGACGCGGTGGTCGAGATCCGGAGCTGGCGCGCGCTGCTGCGGCTGGCAACGGCGGGCTCGGTCGGCTGGTATCAGGCCTGGGAAGCCAGGGAATGGGACAGTCCCGATCCGGTGCCGTTGTTTGCCCTGTTCATGGACAATGCCGTGCCGCTGGGCAGCGCCGGCCGCGCGCACGGGCCGTGGCGGCTGGTCTCCCGCATCCTCCACTGGCTGAATCGCAACACCCGCTCGGGATCGCTGCGCAACATCCATGCGCATTACGATCTCGGCAACGACTTCTACGGACAGTGGCTGGGCGAGACGATGATCTACTCCAGCGCGCTCTATGGCGAAGAGAGCGACGGGCCGAACGCGCTGAACCAGTTCGTTACCGAACTGGACGCGGCGCAGTCGGCCAAAGTCAGGGCGATAGCCGGGCGACTGGGGCTGGAGCCTGGCGCCAGAGTTCTCGAAATCGGCTGCGGCTGGGGCACGCTCGCCGCCTTCCTTGCCGAGCAGGCATGCGCCCATGTCGATGCCATCAGCCTCTCCGATGAACAGCTCGGCTTCGCCCGCGAGCGCTGGAAGCCCGGGCACGGCAGCGTCGACTTTCGCAAGCAGGACTACCGGGATGTTGCCGGCATCTACGATGCCGTTGTCTCGGTCGAGATGGTGGAGGCGGTGGGGCGCCGGTTCTGGCCCGATTTCATGGACTGCGTGGCCCGCAATCTGAAGCCCGGCGGCAGGGCGGCGATCCAGTACATCGCGATGCGCGACGAACTGTTCGAGGCTTATGCAGGCAGTGCCGATTTCATCCAGACTTACATTTTCCCCGGCGGCATGCTCATCAAGGAAAGCGAGTTCCGCCGCCTTGCCGGCGAGCGTGGACTGGCCTGGGAAAATCGCCGCGGTTTCGGCCGGGACTACGCGCGCACCTTGCGCGACTGGCGCCGCAATTTCGACCGGGCGGTGGAGGAAGGCCGCCTGCCGCCAGGCTTCGATGAACGCTTCGTGCGGCTCTGGCGCTTTTACCTGATGTATTGCGAAGGCGGCTTCCTGGGCGGCGGCATCGATGTCGCCCAGGTCACGCTGGTTAAAGCGGGCTGACGACCGGGTCGCGCCTTGGTTCCGATCAAGGCGAAAACAGCGCCCGGGTCGCGACGGCGGCGGCGGACGCGCGGTTTTCGACGCCGATCTTGATGAAGATCTGCTCCAGGTGCTTGTTCACCGTGCGCGCGCTGATGTTGAGGATATCGCTCATGTCCCTGTTGGACTTGCCGCGGGCGATCCACAGCAGGACATCGGCCTCGCGCGGGGTCAGGCCGAAGTGGCGGCGCAGGATCTCCGCCTCGCGCCCTTCGCTCGATGGCGCGATCTTGAAGAGGGCTTCCTGCTCCCCAGCCTGCCCCAGGTGCGTCAACACGTAGCGGTCGCCGGCTGGTCCCAGGGTCACGGCATGGTCGGCGGAATTCGAGGGACTGGCGAGAAGGCGGGAGCGCAGTTCCTCCCCGCTCGCCCGCGACATCGTGCGGAGCAGGTCCTGCGCCTGTGGGGTTGTCCATACGATCTCGCCTTGCGCATCGCAGGCGAACAGCCGGGCGCCCACGCTTTCAAGCCCCGTCAGCGCGCTTCGCGCCTTGCGCGCATTGCCCAGATGAACGCGGATGCGGGCGCTCAGCTCGTCCAGCACGAGCGGCTTGGTTACATAGTCGACGCCGCCGGCTTCCAGGCCCATGACGACGTGACCGGTATCGCTCAGTCCGGTCATGAAGATCACCGGCACCGCGCCGGCCCGGGGATCGGCCTTCAGACGGCGGCAGGTATCGAAACCGTCCAGTCCCGGCATGACCGCGTCGAGCAGGATCAAGTCGGGCACGGCCACGTCCAGAGAGGCGAGCGCCTCGGCACCGCCGGGCGCGAGCATCGGCGTGCTTCCCAGCGAGAGCACGAAAGTCGCGAGCATGGCGCGGGTGTCGGCGTCATCGTCCACGATCAGGATGGTTGCCGTCATTCGGCCGCTCCCGCCGGATGGGAGGGATCGAGATCGAGCAGCACGCCGATGCGATCGAGCAGCACCTCGATGTCGTAAGGCTTGGCAAGACAGTCGTCGTGGGGATCGTCATCGCGGCGCGGCCGCTGGAAATCATGGACATTGGCCGAAACCATCAGGATCGGAACCGAATCCCCGTCGATGGCGCGGATCGCCCGTGCAGCTTCCCAGCCGTCCATCGCCGGCATGGCGATGTCCATGATGACAAGGTCCGGCCGGCTGCGCAGGAACGTCTCGATGGCGGTGCGTCCGTTGTCGGCGAATTCGACTTCGAAGCCGAGGGGCACCAGCAGGTCGCGGGTGAGTTCCAGATGCGTGGGATCGTCATCGACCACCAGTAGCCGCCGGCGCTGGCCGGCAAAGGAGGATTGCGCCGACGGCGTGGCAAGGCCGTCTTCGGGCGCCGGGGCCTCGGAAAAGAACATCTTGACGGTGAACGTGCTGCCCAGGCCCGGCGTGCTGCGAACCGTGAGCTGGCCGCCCATGACGTCCACCAGCATGCGGGTGATGGTAAGGCCGAGCCCCACGCCCTTCTGGCCGCGTACCGTGCCGATCCGTTCGAAAGGCTCGAAGATCCGCTCGAGCGCGGCCTCGTCGATGCCGACACCGGTATCCTGCACTTCGAATTCGGCGACCGGGTTGCGCCAGTAGACGTTGAGCGCGGCAGTGCCCGCCGGGGTGTACTTGATCGCGTTGGAGATCAGGTTGATGAGGATCTGCCGGAGGCGCTTCTGGTCGGTATATATCCAGATCGGCAGGTGGCCCGGGCGGCCATGCTTGAACTGGATGCCGCGCGCCGCCGCCTGGATCCGGAACATGTCGACGATCTGGGTCAGCAGTTCGGTAAGATTGACCCGCTCGCGGGCGATGCGCACCGATCCGTTCTCGATCCGCGAGACATCGACGAGGCCGTCGACCAGATCGGCCAGATGCGTGGAACTGCGGCGGATCACGCGCACCGCGTCGGCCAACGGCGTGCCGTTGGACCGCTCCAGAAGCTGGGCATAGCCTGAAATCGCGTTGAGGGGGGTGCGGATCTCGTGGCTGATGCCGATGATATAGCGGCTCTTGGCAAGGTTCGCCGCCTCGGCCGCGTTCTTGGCGCGCTGGAGCTCGGCGTCGGTTCGCGCGTGGGCGGCGATTTCCTTCATGAGCGAAACGGTCTGGCGCTCGGTTTCCTGTTCGGCGGCGCGCTGGCTCTCACGCGAAAGCGTGAAGTACCAGGCGCCGAAGCCGGCGATCGCGGTGAAGCCGACGAACACGGTCCGCAGCACGCTTGCCAGGGCACGCGCGTCGTCGCCCGCGACGGTGCGCTGATAGAAGATCAGCAGCAGCAGCAGGCCGCCTATCCCGATGCACACGCAGTAAGCCAGCAGGAAACGCAGCACGCGCGCATAGACTTCGTCGGTCAGCGGCGACGGCAGATAGCGCCTGGCGACCGAGATCACGCTCTCGATCGATTGCGGCCGTTCCTTGCAGGCATCGTGGCAACGCGCTTCCAGCGTGCAGCACAGCGAGCAGATGGCACCGTCATAGACCGGGCAAACGGCCATGTCCGGTGCCTCGAAACGGTTTTCGCAGACCTTGCAGGTGCATTCGGCCTGGGCGAAGCTGTCCTGCCGGCGAGCGAGATAATATCGCCCTCCGGTCAGCCTGGCGATGACCGGGGCCAGCGTGAAGGATACGGTGAGCCCGATCACCGGCGAGAGCATCCGCGGCACTTCCCCGAAGATGCCCGCGAAGCACAGCGTGGAACACAGGATCGAAAGCGCCATGGCGCCCACCCCGACCGGATTGAGGTCATGCAGGTAGGCGCGGCGGAACTCGATCCCCGGCGGGCTGAGGCCGAGCGGCTTGTTTATCATGAGATCGGCGATGACCGCGCCGAACCAGGCGACCGCGAAGTTGGAATAGAGCGTCAGCACCCGCTCGACCACGGTCTGGATGCCGCCCTGCATCAGCATCAGGGCGATCAGGGTGTTGAACACCAGCCAGACCACGCGGCCAGGATGGCGGTGGGTCAGGCGCGAAAAGAAGTTCGAGGACGCGATGGAGCCGGCATAGGCGTTGGTGACGTTGATCTTGATCTGGCACAGCGCGACGAAGACGATGGTCAGGACGATCGCTCCGGTCCCGTTGGAGACCAGCCCACCGAAGGACATGAAGTACAGCATCGCCGGGTTCGCCGCATCGGCGGCGCCCATCCCCCTCGACAGGGCGACGACGGCGAGGAACGAGCCCAGCGCGATCTTGACGGCACCGATCACGATCCATCCGGGCCCGGTCGCCAGCAGTGCCGACCACCAGCGCAGCCTGCCGATCTTCTCCCGTTCGGGAAGGAAGCGCAGGTAATCCACCTGTTCGCCGATCTGGGGCAGGAGCGACAGGAACACGGCGAGCGCGACGGCGAAGCTTGCCAGGGGCCGGGTTTCCTCGGTTCCATGAAAGCCGGTCCACAGCGCGAGGCCATGCGGGCCCTGGGCGGCCAGGAACAGGACCGGGGTGACTTGCAGCGCCAGCCACAGCGGCTGCGTCCAGTTCTGCCACTGGCTGATCCGGCGGAAGCCGTAGGCGACGATCGGGATCACCACCATCGCGCTGATAAGGTGGCCGATCGGCAAGGGAATGCCGAAGCTCAACTCCAGCGCCGCGGAAAGGATCACCGCCTCGATCGAGAAAAGAATGAAAGTGAACGAAGCGTAGACGGCCGACGTGATCGTCGAGCCGAGATAGCCGAAGCCCGATCCCCGCGTCAGCAAGTCCATGTCGACGCCGTAGCGTGCGCCGTAATAGCAGATGGGAATGCCGGAGATCAGGAAGATCGCGGCCGCCACGCCCAGCGCCCAGGCCATGCTTTCGAAGCCGTACCCGATCGTCACGGTGGCGCCCAGCGCCTCGCAGGCGAGGAAGGCGATCGAACCGAGCGCGGTGTTCGCCACCCACATCGGCGACCAGACACGTGCCTTTGTCGCGGTGAAGCGCAGGGCGTAGTCTTCGAGCGTCTGGTTGTTGACCCACTGATTGTAGCGACGGCGGGTGCCGACGATCACCTGGCGCTTGATCGCGACATCCGACGCTGCCTCCACCCGGCCCGGATCAGGTCCCGCTTTCGTCAATCCGCCTTCGCTCCATCATGAAAGCCCCGCAAGGACGAGGCCGAGACCCGCGCCTCCCGCACCGATCAGGCGCAGTGCCGGCACCGGCAGGACCCGCGAGAGCGCGTAGCCGCCAAGATGGAGCACCGCGCTCGTGGCGAGAAAACCCGCGGCAAAGAATACCGGTATCGCGCCTTGAGGTGTTTCGATGCCATGGCTTGCCCCGTGCGCATAGCCGAAAGCGCCAATCGCCAGCATCGCGAGAGGCGCCGGCGCATCGATTCGCAGCGCCGCCGCCAGCCCCAGCGTCACCAGCGAGACGAGAATTCCCCCTTCCGCGACAATATCCGGCAGCCAGGTGCAGGTCGCGAAGCCCAGCGCGAGCGTCGCCAGGAAGGTTGCCGGCAGCATCCAGCCGCCGCGCTTGACGAAGATCGCCGCGCCGAGCCCGACCAGCAGCATCGCGGCAAGGTGGTCCGCGCCCATCAGCGGATGGAGCAGGCCGGCGGCGAACCCGGCGGCGACGTGGCCGGGATGGGCCATGGCGGTTTCGGGGACCAGTCCGCATAGGACGGCCATGGCGAGGGCGGGCAGGGGTGTGGTCAAGCGCTTCATGCTGCGATCCTTCCGGGCAGGCCGCCCGTGCTGATGATGAAACCGGCGATCTCCTCCAGCCCCTTGCCCGCGCGGATGTTGGCGAAGACGAAGGGGCGCTGGCCCCGCATCTTGCCGGCATCGCGGTCCATCACCTCAAGGCTGGCGCCGACGAGCGGGGCGAGGTCGATCTTGTTGATGACGAGCAGGTCGCTGCGGGTGATGCCGGGGCCGCCCTTGCGCGGGATCTTGTCCCCGGCGGAAACGTCGATGACGTAGATGGTGATGTCTGCCAGTTCCGGGCTGAACGTGGCGGCCAGATTGTCGCCGCCGCTTTCGATCAGGATCAGGTCCAGGCCGGGAAAGCGCTGTTCCAGCACCTCGACCGCGGCGAGGTTCATCGAGGCATCCTCGCGGATCGCGGTATGGGGGCAGCCGCCGGTCTCGACGCCGATGATCCGCTCGGGTTCGAGCGATCCGGCGCGCGTGAGGAATTCGGCGTCCTCGCGCGTGTAGATGTCGTTGGTGATCGCGGCGATCTGATAAATTTCGCGCAGGCGCTTGCACAGCGCGTCCATCAGCGCGGTCTTGCCGGAGCCGACCGGCCCGCCGATGCCGACGCGGAGGGGGCCGGATACCGGGAGAGCGCCGGATACCGGAAGAGCGGATGCCGGCGGTGGATTACCCATGTCGTTCATGTCCGGAACAGCCTTGTGTACTGGGTTTCGTGAGCCATGCAGCCAAGGTCGGCGACGAGCGTGCAGCCGCCGAGGGCCTCGAACGGATCGCCGCTCGGCAAGGCGCGCGCGTCTTCCACCGCGCAGAGCACGACCGGGCGGCAATCGCGCAGAACGAGCTGTCCATCGGTCTGGCCAAGCGGCACCAGCCGCTGCGCCGCCGAGACGAGGTTGGAAACGGCTCCGTGAAGCCAGGCCGTCAGCGCGCGCGTGAAATCGATGTCGCGGCAGGCGAAGAGCGTGGCCGCGACGACCGGATAGGCGGGTTCGGATTGCCCCGACGCTTCGATCATCCGGCCAAACCCCGCGACGCCCGATGCCGATCGGGCGATCCGGATGAAAGCGGCGCCCTGGGCGGTGCTTTCCAGGCGACGCTCATGGCCGGCCTGGCTGGCGAGCGCGAGTTCCGCGATTTCTTCCAGCCGCCGTGCGTCGCCTGCCTTGGCCGCCCGCCAGGCGTGTGTGAACAGGACGATGTCGTTGCGGATCGCGCCATGCTCGATCAGCGCGCAGATCCATTCGCAAGTGCTCTCGCGATCGGTGACGTGGCCTGCCTCCACCGCCCATTCCAGCCCGCCGGAATGGGCGAAGGCACCGATCGGCCAGGCCGGCGACATCCAGCTCAGGAGGTCGAACAGTTCGGCGTCAGCCATGGGCGTGGTAACCGTGCCCATGCCCGTCTCCGTGCCGATGTCCGTGTCCACCCCCGGCATAGGCGCCGCCTTCGGGATCGAAGGCGGCCAGCAGCGGGTGGCAGTGGCCGCCCAGTCCCTCGACCATTTCGGCGATCACATGGTCATGGCGGATACGCAGCGTGCCGCCGTGCTCGCCGGGCAGGAGCTGCGTCGGCAAGTGGCGGTTGCCCAGGTGCCAGGCAATGCGCACGAGCTCGGCACTGGAATGGGCGTGGATATCGAGCAGGGCTTCGGCTTGCGCCTCGACCCGCACCAGGCCGCCATTGTCCAGGCGCAGGCCGTCACCGTCGCGCAAGTGCACCGGCCGCGACATGTCGAGCAGGATCGCCTGCCCCGCCAGCGTGGTGAACACCATGCGGCGGCGGTTGCGCTGATCGAAGTCGAGGCGCACGACATCCCCGGCTGCGTCGTTCGTCGGCGGCTCTATGGCGATGATCCTGCGCATGGGCTCCTCAATACAGAAAGTAGCGCTGCGCCAGCGGCAGCTCGGTCGCGGGTTCGCAGGCGAGCAGTTCGCCGTCGGCGTGGACTTCGTAGGTCTCCGGGTCGACGCGGATGTCGGGCAGGGCGTCGTTGTGCTTCATCTGGGCCTTGCCGATGCCGCGCGTGCCCTCGACCGGCAGCACCATGCGCGACAGGCCGAGCTCGCCGGCAATGCCCGCCTCGCATGCCGCACGGCTGACGAAAGTGATGCAGCTTGCCGCCATCGCCTTGCCGAACTGCCCGAACATCGGCCGTGAATGGACCGGCTGCGGGGTGGGAATGGAGGCGCCCGGATCGCCCATCATGGCGCACACGATCATCCCGCCCTTGAGGACGAGATCGGGCTTGGCCCCGAAGAACGCCGGATTCCACAGCACGAGATCGGCCAGCTTGCCCACTTCCACCGAGCCGATCTCATGCGCCATGCCCTGCGCGATCGCCGGGTTGACGGTGTACTTGGCGATGTAGCGCTTGACCCGCTGGTTGTCGGCCCGCGCGCTGTCTCCGGGCAGGGTGCCGCGCTGTGCCTTCATCTTGTGCGCGGTCTGCCAGGTCCGGGTGATGACTTCGCCCACCCGGCCCATGGCCTGGCTGTCCGAGGAGATGATTGAAAGCGCGCCCATGTCGTGGAGGATGTCCTCGGCGGCGATGGTCTCCTTGCGGATACGGCTTTCGGCGAAGGCCAGGTCCTCCGGTATCGCGGGATCAAGGTGGTGGCACACCATCAGCATGTCGAGGTGTTCCTCGATGGTGTTGATGGTGAAGGGCATCGTCGGATTGGTCGACGATGGGATCACGTTGGCATGGCCCGCCAGCTTGAGAATGTCGGGCGCGTGCCCGCCGCCGGCGCCTTCGGTGTGGAAGGCGTGGATGGTGCGGCCCTTGAAGGCGCGAATCGTATCCTCGACGAAGCCGCTCTCGTTGAGCGTGTCGGTATGGATCATCACTTGCACGTCCATCCTGTCCGCCACCGTCAGGCAGCAGTCGATGGCGGCGGGCGTGGTGCCCCAGTCCTCGTGCAGTTTGAGCGCCGCGGCCCCGGCGCGCACCATTTCCTCCAGCGCGGCCGGGTGGCTGGCGTTGCCCTTGCCCGAGATGGCGAGATTGACCGGCAGCCCCTCGGCGGCGAGCAGCATGCGCTTGATGTGCCAGGGCCCGGGGGTGCAGGTGGTCGCGTTGGTGCCGGTCGCGGGGCCGGTGCCCCCGCCGACGAAAGTCGTGATGCCGCTTGCCAGCGCTTCTTCCACCTGCTGCGGGCAGATGTAATGGATGTGGGCATCGATGCCGCCGGCGGTGACGATCCTGCCTTCGCCGGCGATCACTTCGGTGCCGGGGCCGATGACGATGTCGACGCCGGGCTGGATGTCGGGATTGCCGGCCTTGCCGATCGCGGCGATGCGCCCGGCCCTGATCGCGATGTCGGCCTTGTGGATGCCGGTCCAGTCAAGGATCACGGCATTGGTGATGACGGTATCGGCCGCCCCTTGCGCGTTGGCGAGCTGGCTCTGGCCCATGCCGTCACGGATCACCTTGCCGCCGCCGAACTTGACTTCCTCGCCCAGGATGGTCGCGTCGCGCTCGATCTCGACGATCAGGTTGGTATCGCCCAGCCGCAGGCGGTCGCCGGTGGTGGGACCGAACATATCGGCGTAAGCGGAGCGGGACATGCGATAGGGCATCAGTCCGCGCTCCGGTCGATCGGGCCCATGACCTTGCCCTGGAAGCCGAAGACATGCCGTTTGCCGCGAAGCGGAACAAGCGAGACTTCGCGCGACTGACCCGGCTCGAAACGAACCGCCGTGCCGGCCGGGATGTCGAGTCGCTGGCCGAGCGCGGCCGCGCGGTCGAACAGCAATCCGTCGTTGGCCTCGGCAAAATGGTAGTGGCTGCCCACCTGCACCGGACGATCGCCGCTGTTGGCGACCTTGATGACGGTGACGGGCTGGCCGGCGTTGAGTTCATGTTCGCCGGGTGCCGGAAGCAGCTCGCCGGGAATGACGGACTCGGTAGCGGGGGCGCTATCGGATGGGGTCATGGACGCTCACCAGCTTGGTGCCATCGGGAAAAGTTGCCTCCACCTGCACGTCCAGGATCATCTCGGCGACACCGGGCATGACCTGTTCGCGCGTGATTACATGCGCGCCGGCTTCCATCAGTTCGGCCACCGAACGGCCGTCGCGCGCGCCTTCCAGGACGAAATCGGAAATCAGCGCGATCGCTTCCGGGTAGTTGAGCTTGACCCGGCGATCGAGCCGGCGGCGGGCCACCATGGCGGCGAGCGAGAGCATCAGCTTGTCCTTCTCGCGGGGGGTCAGGTTCATGTCAGCACCTCCAGACGCGGGGGAGCGGGCGCCCTTCGCGCAGCACGGCGAGGGCGGCGGCGATATCGTGGCGCAAGGTTTCACCATCGGGCGCCAGCAGGCGCACGGCGAGCAAGCCGTTCCAGGCGCTGGCGGCGGCAAGGCCCTCGGCGGTCCGGAGTGCATCGCGCACCGGCTCAAGGAAGGCGAGCGCCCGGTCGGAGGCATGGAGCAGCACCGCCATCGCCCGTGCACCTCCACCGATCGCCGCGCTTTCCATCAGCCGCGCGATATTGCCGTCGAGCGCAAGCGTATCGGCATAGACCAGGCGTCCATTGCGCCAGATCCGCATGCGATCGCGCAGCGCGCCTTGCCGGACGGTTTCCCCCATCGCCTGGCGGCCCAGGACCACCGCTTCGACGCCCAGAAAGATGACGTCCTCGGCCAGCACGATCCGCGCCTCGCGGCGCAGGCGCGCCTGGTCGAACAGGATGGTTTCCTGCGGCAGCCATTCCGCATGCGCGCCGCGCGCGACTTCGAGCCGGGTCGAAATCTCGGAGCCTCTCGCCAGCGCGCGATAGACTTTCTCCGCCGCCTGCGTGGCGATCGTGGCGACGCTGTCCTCGCCCCAATGCACGCGCTGCTCGATCCGGTCCCCTTCGGCAAGGCCGCCCCCGGTATTGATGAGGACCGCGCAGGGATGTTCGCCTTCCTCGTGCCTGCGCGGCAGGCGCAGGCGCAGGCAACCGGACTGGAACGCGCGGCGGAGCGATACCCCGCCGGCACGCCGCGCCAGCGAGAGATCGATGGTGCCGGTGCTGCGCAGGCAGGCGGGCACCACGCTCGGCTTCGCGCGGGCGATTTCCTCGTTGCTGGCAAATGCGCGGTGCACGCGTCCCACTACTCCTTCCGCCGCGAGGCTTCGCCGCGACTGCACAATCCACCGAACCTCGGCCGGGTCATATGGGGCGTTTGACGTATGGACTCGGCCCGTTCCCGCGCAATCGAGCCGATCGGCGCAAGGCAGCCGCAACGCATACGTCAAATGCCCCATGGTGCATCCGCGCCGCGCTGCACAACCTCCATGCGTCGCCGGAATGATCGGCCCGGTGGCCGGGATTCATGCGCCAAGGTTCATGTGGAGGGAAAATCAGAATGACACGATGGAAGCAGGCTGTGTTCGCGGGGATCGCGATTGCCGCCGCCACTACCGGTTTTGCCGCGCCCGCGCTGGCGGACGACGAACTGCCGTTCACTTTCAACGGCGGGGTCACGTTTCTAAACGACTATCGCCTGCGCGGCGCTTCGCTCAGCGATACCCAGCCGGTGATCCAGGGATCGGTCGAGGCCGGCGTGCCGCTGGCAGAGAACGTCAGCGCCTTTGCCGGCATCTGGGCGTCGAGCCTGGACAAGGATGCCGGCGCCGGTGCCATGGAAACCGACCTCTATGCGGGTCTCCGGGGCAAGCTCGGCGGCGTCAACGTGCGGGCCCGCTACCTGCGCCTCGTGTTCCATGACGCCAAGAACATCGACTTCGACCAGTACGAGATCGGCCTCAGCGCCCCGGCCGGTCCCTTCAAGCTCGGCCTCGGCTCCGTTCACGACGAATACAACGGCGGCGGGCACAGCACTTACGTCTACACCAACGCCTCGCTGCCGATCTCCGACAGCGGCTTCGCGGTGAAGGGCCTGGTCGGGTACGAGGACGGGTCGCGATGGAACGACAAGGTCAATTGGTCGCTGGGCCTCAGCTACGCCAAGGGTCACTTCCTGGTGGGCGCCGATTACATCGACACCAACAAGTACGCGCCGGCTTCCAACGGCGACAACCGCGCCGGCGCCACCGTCGTCGCCTACATCGGCGCGCGCTTCTGAGCCGCTTTTCATCATCAGCGAAACGGCCTGCCGGTCAGGCCGCCAACCCAGGGGATCGACAATGCCCATGTTGAACAAGAAGACTATCCTTGCAGCGGCGCTGGCCTGCACCGCCATGCTCGGCGCCTGCAGCAAGGGCGCGGAAGATACCGGCGCCGGCGCTGCGGGCGACGGCATCAAGGTCGGCGTGCTGCACTCGCTTTCGGGCACGATGGCGATCAGCGAAGTGACGGTGAAGAACGCGACGCAGCTTGCCATCGACGAGATCAACGCGGCGGGCGGCGTGATGGGCAAGAAGATCGTGCCGATCGTCGAGGACGGCGCGTCCGACCCGGCGATCTTCGCGCAGAAAGCCTCCAAGCTGATCGAGGGCGACGGCGTCACCACGGTCTTCGGGGGCTGGACCTCGGCAAGCCGCAAGGCGATGCTGCCGGTGTTCGAGAAGGACCAGAACCTGCTGTGGTATCCGGTGCAGTTCGAAGGCAACGAGTGCTCGCCCAACATCATGTATTCGGGCGCCCAGCCCAACCAGCAGGCGCTGCCCGCCTATGACTGGGCCAAGCAGCAGGGCTACAAGAAGATCTTCCTCGTGGGTTCGGACTACGTCTATCCGCGCACCGCGAACCTGATCCTGAAGAAGCATATCGCCAAGGACGGCCTGACGCTGACCGGCGAGGAGTACCAGCCGCTGGGCGGGACCGAGTTTTCCGGCGTCGTCGGCAAGATCAAGGCGGCCAAGCCGGACATCATCTTCAACACGCTGAACGGTGACAGCAACGTCGCCTTCTTCAAGCAGATGGCCGCCGCCGGCATGGGCCCGGAGGTGGTGCCGGTCATGTCGTTCTCGATCGGGGAGCAGGAGGCGATGGCGATGGGCCCGGCGCTGGTGAAGGGCGGTTATGCCGCATGGAACTATTTCCAGACCCTCGACAACGAACAGAACAAGACGTTCATCGCGGCCTACAAGGCGAAGTTCGGCAAGGACGCCGTTATCACCGACCCGATGGTTCACGGCTATCTGGACGTCTACGTCTGGAAGGCCGCGGTCGAAAAGGCCCAGAGCACCGATCCGGCCAAGGTCCGCGCCGCCGCGATGACGCTCGACGCGGTTCCGACCCCGCTTGGGCCGGCCAAGTTCATGAACAACAACAGCCTGATCCAGACGGCCTACATCGGTCAGTCGCAGCCGGACGGGCAGTTCAAGATCCTCTGGACTTCCCCTGCGGCGATCGACCCGGATCCCTACGATCCGGTCAGCTTCCCGGGCAAGTCCTGCAAGATCGGCTGACCTGACGGCGGCCCGCGCCGTCCCCTGTTCCGGACACCAATCCCCGGTCCGGAACAGGGCCCCGGCAAGGGCACCCCGTCACACAACCCAAAGGAGGCAGGACATGGACGCAGTGTTCCTCACCGGCCAGCTGTTCAACGGTTTCTCGGTCGCTTCGCTCTACGTTCTGGCGGCGCTGGGACTGGCGCTGAGCTTCGGTCTGATGCGGGTCATCAACATGGCCCATGGCGAAGTGCTGATGCTCGGCGGCTATCTCGCCTGGATGGCCATGACGCTGGTGCCGGGGCCGCTGGGCCTGTTCGTGGCGCTGGCCTTCGCGCTGTTGGGGGCGGGCGTGTTCGGCGGCTTCCTGGAAGTCGCGCTGGTCAGCCGGCTCACCGCCCGGCCGCTCGACACCCTGCTGGCGACCTGGGGCGTCAGCCTCATCATGCAGCAGGCCGCGCGCGACCTGTTCGGCGCCACCGGCGTCTCCGTCACCGCGCCGGCGTGGCTCGACGGCGGCATCACGCTGGCCGGCCTGCAATTGCCCACCTTGCGACTGTTCATCCTGCTGGTGGCGGTCGGCGTGTTGCTGGGCATGGCGGCGATCCTCAACTTCACGCGGATCGGCCTGCTGGTGCGCGCGGTCAACCAGGACCGGCCGACGGCGGCGGCGATGGGCGTGAACGTGCGCCTGGTCGATTGCTTCGTGTTCGCGCTCGGCGCGGGCGTCGCGGGGCTTGGCGGGGTGGTGCTGGCGCTGCTCGGGCCGGTGACGCCCAATGTCGGGCAGAGCTATATCGTCACCGCCTTCCTCGTGGTGATCCTGGGCGGCCTGGGCTCGATCGTCGGCACCACCATCGCCGCGCTCATCATCGGGCTGATTACGGCGCTGTCGCAGATATTCGTCGACGTCAGCCTGGCGCAGGTCCTGACGCTGCTGTTCGTCATGCTCTTCCTCCAGTTCCGCCCGCAGGGTGTCGTCGCCGTCAAGTCGCGGGCGCTGGACGCCGAATAGGAGACATGCGATGCCAACAAGGCTTCCCTTTGCAACCGCCGCCGGAATCGCGATTCCCGCGCTTGCCCTTGCCGTCGCCATCGCGGCACCCTGGGCCCTCGGTTCCTATGACCTCAACCTGCTGGGCCGCTTTCTGGCCCTGTCGCTGACCGCCATGGGCCTGGTGCTGCTGTGGGGTGAGGGGGGGATCCTCAGCCTCGGCCAGGGCGTGTTCTTCGGCATCGGCGGCTACGCCATCGCCATGAACCTGAAGCTCGCCGATCTCGCCCCGGGTGAAGTGCCGGACTTCATGGTCTGGACCGGGGTGGAGAAACTGCCCTGGTGGTGGGCCCTGTTCCAGAGCCCGCTGGTGACGATCCTGGCGATCCTGCTGCTCGCGCCGGCGATAGCCGGACTGATCGGCTGGGCGATTTTCCGCCGCCGCATCGGGGGGGTCTATTTCGCCCTCATCACCCAGGCGCTCGCGCTTGCCTTCACGACGTTGCTCATCAGCAAGCAGGACATGACCGGCGGCTTCAACGGCCTGACCGACTATCACACGCTGTTCGGCTTCAACCTGAACCTGCCGGCGACCGGGACGGCGCTCTATTTCGTCACGCTCACCGTCGTCGTGCTGGCATTGTTCGGGTTGCGCTGGCTGATCGCCTCGCGCTTCGGCAAGCTGCTTCGCGCGAGCCGCGACGGCGCCAACCGGCTGCGCTTCCTCGGTTACGACCCGACGCCCTACAAGATCATCGCCTTCGCGATCGGCGCTTTGCTGGCCAGCCTTTCGGGCGCCCTGTTCACGCTCCACGCCGGGGTCATCTCGCCCGCGCTGGTGGGCGTGGTGCCTTCGATAGAGATGGTCATCTGGGCCGCGATCGGCGGGCGCCACAGCGTTGCCGGCGCGCTCGCCGGCGCACTGCTGGTCAACTTCGCGAAGGACAAGATCTCCACCGCCCTGCCCGAGATGTGGCTCTACATCCTGGGCCTGATGTTCATCCTGGCGGTGACGATCCTGCCGCGCGGCCTTGCCGGGCTGTTCGCCGGAGACCGGCCCCCCATCGCATCGCGCGGGGGCGATCTTTTTGCCCGCTGGCGCAAGGACAGGGCCGAACAGGCCGGGACTGAAGCGGCCAGATTCGATCCATCCCTGTCAGTGGAGACCGCAAGATGAGCGCGCCCATGCTGGAAATGCGCAACGTCGTCGTCGACTTCGATGGCTTCAAGGCGATCAACGACTTGTCGCTGAGTATCGCCAGCGGCTCGATGACGGTGGTGATCGGCCCGAACGGCGCCGGCAAGTCCACCATGTGCGATTCGATCATCGGGCGCGTCCGGCCGACTTCCGGCAAAGTGCTGTTCCACGGCCGCGAGATCCAGGCCGAGGCCGAGCACGACATCGTCGGCCTGGGCATCTGCCGCAAGTTCCAGACCCCCGGGGTACTGGTCGCGCTGTCCGTGATCGACAACCTGACCATAGCCGCCACGCGCGATCGGCGCTGGTGGACCAAGTTCGGCCGCAAGGGAGAGGAGGAAGCCCGTTCCAAGGCGGGAGAAATCCTCGAAATGATCGGGCTCGTTCCGCGCCGCGACGCATTGGCGGGCAATCTCTCGCACGGTGAGAAGCAATGGCTGGAGATCGGCATGGTGGTCGCCACCGATGCCGAACTGCTGCTGCTGGACGAGCCGACCGCCGGCATGGGCGCGGCGGAAAGCACGCAGACGGCCGAGATCGTCAAGGCGCTGGTCGGCCGTCACGCGGTGCTGGTGATCGATCATGACATCGATTTCGTCTCGCAGCTCGGCGGCCATGTCATCGTGCTGCACCAGGGCCAATTGCTGCGTGAAGGCACGCTGGAACAAATCCGCGCCGACGAGGAAGTCGCCGCGATCTATCTGGGGAGGGCGTGATGACCATCGAATATCCCGGCCAGCTGCTGAACTTGCGCGCGGTCGGCTCCGCCTATGGCAAGAGCCAGGTGCTGTGGGACATCGCGTTCGATCTCAATCGCGGAGATTCGGCGACCATCTTGGGCCGAAACGGCGTCGGCAAGACGACGCTGCTGAAAACGATCATGGGGCAGCTTCCGTGTCTTAGCGGCCACGTCTACTGGCATGGCGACGACGTTACCGGAATGAAGGCGCATCAGCGCTCCCGCGCCGGGATCGGCTTCGTGCCGCAGGGCCGCCATGTCTTTCCGCATCTGACCGTTCGCGAAAATCTCGAAGTCGGGCTTGCCGCTCTTGCGCGCAAGGGCTTCTCGGGCGCCAAAAAAGTGCCCGAGATGGTCTTCGATCTGTTTCCCAAGCTCACCCAGATCGCCGATCGCAAGGCCGGTGTCCTGTCAGGCGGCGAGCAGCAACAGCTCGCGATCGGCCGCGCCCTTGCCGGCCAGCCGCAGCTGCTCCTGCTCGACGAGCCGACCGAGGGCATCCAGCCGAACATCGTCCAGCAGATCGAGGATGCCTTGCGGCGCGTGCGCCAGGAACTGGGCGTCGCGATCCTGATCGTCGAGCAGAACCTGGATTTCGCGTGGTCGTTCGCCGACCGCTACTTCGTCATGCAGCGTGGCCGGATCGTGAAGGAAGGAGACACCGGAAACTCGCCTGCGGACGCAGTGGCCGCGCTGATCCATGTCTAGCGCGAAGAACGCGAACTCCTGAGCTTGCGGATTTTGGGCGCAATGTTCTGGCGCGGTCTACCCTTTGGTGCTGCGCGTCACCGGGATCAGCGCGCCAGTGACCGAGCGCGCGCCTTCGGAGGCCAGGAAGCCGATGACATCGGCGATCGCGGCGGGTTCGACCCACTGGGAGAAATCGGCATCCGGCATGTCGGCGCGGTTGGTCGGGGTGTCGATGATGCTGGGCAGGATCGCGTTCACCGTGACCGTGGTTCCCGCCAGTTCCTCGGCCAGGGCTTCGGTCAGGCGATGGACACCCGATTTCGACGCTGCGTAGGCTCCCATGCCCATGCCGGCCTTGATCGCCGCGCCCGCGCCGATGTTGACGATGCGTCCGGCCGCCGACTTCTTCAGTTCGGGCAGGGCAAGCTGGGTGATCGTCGCCGTCGTCATCAGGTTCATCGACTGCATCCTGGCCCAGGAGCCGATCGAGCCGCCCTCAAGCGTTTCCCAGGTAAAGCCGCCGGCGACGTTGACGAGCACGTCGATCCCGCCATGGGCCGCCGCCACCTTGTCCAGCGCCGCCTTGGTGGAGGCCCCGTCGGTCAGGTCCACGCCGCCGATATCGAGCGCGCCGGCGAGCGGCGTCCTGGCTTCCGGTGCGAAATCGATGCGCGTCACCTTGTCACCGGCCGCGGCGAAGCTTTCCGCCACTGCCTGGCCAAGAGCGCCGAAACCACCGGTGACGATCACTGAACGTGCCATGAGAACTCCTCGTAATGAAGCAAGGCTAACTTGATGGGGGCGGGGATGCAAGCCGGGCCGAGCGCCGCGCCGAAACCGGCTGGGAACGCGGAGAGGCGCCCCCGGATCGGGCCGCCGCTCCGGAGATCGCGGTTCAGAGCTGGCCGAGCATGTACTCAGCCGAACTCACTTCGAAAGTGCCCGGCGCCTCGACATTGAGCTGCTCAACGACACCGTCGTTGACGACCATCGCGTAGCGCTGGCCCCTGCTGCCCATGCCGAAGCCCGAACCGTCCATGACCAGGCCCACCGCCTTGGCGAAGTCCCCGTTGCCGTCCGCCAGCATGGTCACGTCGGCAGACCCGGAGGCCTTGCCCCAGGCACCCATCACGAAGGCGTCGTTGACCGCGGTGCAGACGATCTCGTCGATGCCCTTGGCCTTGAGTTCGGCGGCCTTTTCAACGAATCCAGGCAGGTGCTTGGCCGAGCAGGTCGGGGTAAAGGCACCCGGAACCGAGAACAGCGCCACCTTCTTGCCCGCAAAGTAACCCGAGGTCTGGATCGGCTCGGGACCACTTTCACCGGCCTTCGTCAGCTTGATGTCGGGCAGCTTGTCTCCAACGGCGATGGTCATGGAATGCATCCTTTCCTGCAAGTGAATCGCAATGCGCGCACATATAGGGCCCGGTTGGATTACGGCAACGCCTTGCCATGGTGAATTGCGATTTGCGATCGCCTTTCGGAAAGTGCCATGACGCGCAGGTGAAAATCATATAAAGATATCTTTATATTTGCCTCGTCCAGGCTGAATCGCTAGGGACAGTGCATTGCCGTCGCCGCTTTCCCAGTGGGCGCGGCGCCGTATCGAAACCAATTGAGGAGTTAGCGCCCGTGGCCACTGCCGAAATCGCCGCCCACGACTATGCCATCGCCGATATCTCGCTTGCCGACTACGGCCGGGTCGAGATCGCCATCGCCGAGACCGAGATGCCCGGCTTGATGGCCCTGCGCGAGGAATTCGGCGAGACCAAGCCGCTCAAGGGCGCGCGGATCACCGGTTCGCTGCACATGACGATCCAGACCGCGGTGCTGATCGAGACGCTCGTCGCGCTCGGCGCCGAAGTGCGCTGGGCTACCTGCAATATCTTCTCGACCCAGGACCATGCCGCGGCCGCCATCGCCGCGCGGGGCATCCCGGTCTATGCGATCAAGGGCGAAAACCTTGCCGAATACTGGGACTATGTCGGCCGCATCTTCGACTGGGGTGAGGAGCATACCGCCAACATGATCCTCGACGATGGCGGCGATGCCACCATGTTCGCGCTGTGGGGCGCGCGGCTTGAAGCGGGCGAGACCCTGCCCGATCCCGCCAATGCCGAGGAGATCGAGTTCCAGCGTGCGCTCAAGGCCTTCGTCAAGGCGCGTCCGGGCTATCTCTCGCGCTCGGTCATCGCCATCAAGGGCGTTTCGGAAGAGACCACCACGGGCGTCCACCGGCTCTACCATCTCGCCAAGGACGGCAAGCTGCCGTTCCCGGCGATCAACGTGAACGATTCGGTCACCAAGTCGAAGTTCGACAATCTCTACGGCTGCCGCGAATCGCTGGTCGACGCGATCCGCCGCGCGACCGACGTCATGCTGGCCGGCAAGGTCGCCTGCGTCGCCGGCTTCGGCGACGTCGGCAAGGGCTCGGCCGCCTCGCTGCGCCAGGGCGGCGCACGCGTCATGGTGACCGAGATCGACCCGATCTGCGCATTGCAGGCGGCCATGGAAGGCTATGAGGTCGTCACCATGGAAGAGGCGGTGAAGCGCTGCGACATCTTCGTCACTGCCACCGGCAACGAGGACGTGATTACCGGCGAGCACATGGAGGCGATGAAGGACAAGGCGATCGTCTGCAACATCGGCCACTTCGACAGCGAAATCCAGATTTCCGCGCTCAATAACTATCACTGGCGCGAAGTGAAGCCCGGCACCGATCTCGTGACTTTCCCGGATGGGAAGCAGATCATCGTGCTCGCCAAGGGCCGCCTGGTGAACCTGGGCTGCGCCACCGGCCATCCCAGCTTCGTGATGTCCTCCAGCTTCACCAACCAGGTGCTGGCGCAGATCGAACTCTTCGCCAAGTCGAACGATTACGAGAACCGCGTCTACGTGCTGCCCAAGCACCTGGACGAGAAGGTCGCCGCGCTGCATCTCGAAAAGCTGGGCGTGAAGCTCACCACGCTGTCGGAAAAGCAGGCGCAGTACATCGGCGTCCCGCAGACCGGGCCGTTCAAGGCGGATCATTACCGGTACTGATCCGGCGCTATCGCCTCCCCGGGGAGAGACCCGGGAAGGCGAAGGGGCTCCCCTATTGCGGTGGCCATGTCGTGGTGGCCATGTCGTGGTGGATTGCGCCGTCATCGCGCGCCTCCCCCCATTGTCATGGCGCGCCGGCGGCACCATAGCCGGTTGCGATGGATCTCAACCGTTTCCTGCCGCTGCTGATCGGCCTGCTGCTTGCCGCCTGGACACTGGCGGCGGCATGGGCGGTGCTGTCGGCGCGCGCGCGGGAAAAGCGGGCGGAGAACCAGCTGCGCTCGGCCCGCCGACTGGGGCGCATGGTGGAGGAATCGCCCGCGCTGCCCCTGCTGGTACGCTCGGACGGTCGGATCGAGGCATCTCCCCGGCTCGCGCAATGGCTCGGCCTGGATGCGGTGCCGCAGTACTTGTCCGAGCTTGACGGCAAGGGGCGGGGATTGCCGACGGAAAAGCTGGCCGAACTGACCGAGGCGGTGCGCCGCTGCCAGAAGACCGCCGCGCCGTTCCGGATGGTGGCGACGCCGCATGGATCGACCCGCAGCCTGGCACTGCGCGGGCACCTGGCCGACCCGCAGGTCTCGCCCGGCGGTGCGGCGCTGGTCTGGGTGTTCGATTTCAGCGATAGCGAGAGCGAACTCACCCGCCTGCGCGACGAGGCGGCGCGGGCGCGGGGGGATTTCCACGCGCTCGTTTCGCTGATCGAGGCAGCGCCGATGCCGATGTGGTTCCGCCGGCCGGACGGCGATCTGCAATTGGTCAACTCGGCTTACGTCGACGCAGTCGGGGCGCAGAGCGCGGAGACGGCCGTCACAAACGGGGTCGAACTGATCGAAACGGTCGACGGGCTCACACCGGCGCAAGTGGCTCGGCAGGCGGCGGCGAAAGGTGCGCCCGTGGAACGCATCGTCCACACCACCATCGCCGGCCAGCGCCGGGCAATGCGCGTCAGCGACCTGCCGCTCGGCGAGGATGGCGTCGCCGGCTACGCGGTGGATATCGAGGACATGGAGGAAATGTCGCGCTCGTTTCGCGCCTTCCGCGATGCCCAGCGCGCGCTGCTCGATCAGCTTTCCGCCGGAGTGGCCCAGTTCGATGCCCGCAAGCGGCTGACTTTCGCCAACCAGCCGTTCCAGCGCCTTTTCCGCCTCCCCGCGCACGGCATGCAGGATCCCCCGGCCTTCGAGCGCCTGCTGGATGCCGCGCGCGATGCCGGCCGGGTGCCGGAAGTCCGCGACTTTCCGGCCTGGCGGCGCGAGAAGGCGGCGTGGTTCGCCTCCGGCGATACTGGCGAGGAAGCGTGGATGCTGCCGGACGGCACGCACTTGCGCATCGTCGCCCAGCCATTGCCCGACGGCGGGCTGCTGCTGATCGTCGAGGATCGCACCGAGCAGCTGCGCCTTTCGGCGATGCGCGATACTTTGCTGCGCACCCGCACCGCGACGTTCGATAGCCTGTTCGAATCGATCGCGGTGTTCGCGCCGGACGGGCGGATGCAGCTCTGGAACCGCCGCTTCGCCGCCGACTGGGGCCTCGACAGCGAATTCCTGGACACCCATCCGCACATCGAAAGCCTGCTTGGGAAGATCGCCTCGCGTCTGAAGCGGCCGGCCGAGATGGAGACGGTGGGCAATGTCGTGCGCGCGGCAACGCTCGATCGCACCCAGAAGGGCGGCCGGATCGCGCTTGCCGACGGCCGGATGCTCGAATTCGCGGGGGTTCCGCTCCCCGACGGCAACGGCCTGCTCGCGGTGCTCGACATCACCGATTCGCAGAAGGCCGAAGACGCGCTGCGCGAAAGCAACGAAGCCTTGATCGAGGCGGATGCCATCAAGACGCGCTTCCTTGCCAACATGAGCTACGAACTGCGCAACCCGCTCACCTCGATCGGCGGATTTGCCGAGATGCTGCAAATCGGCCTGGGCGGCGATCTTACCGATGCCGGCAAGGACTATGTCGGCTCGATCCTGGAAGCCTCGGCACAGCTGGGCGAACATATCGACAGCCTGCTTGACCTTTCGCAGAGCGAGGCGGGCATGCTTCCGCTCAAGAAGGAAGAAATCGAGGTCATGCCCTTCGTGCGCGGCGTGGTGGAAGAGCGCGCCGCGCGGCTCGAAAAGGCAGGCCTCACGCTCGATGTGCAGGCCAATGGGCTGATGCGTCCGCTTTCCGCCGATCGGCGCCGGCTGGCGCGGGCGATCGGCCACCTTGTCGACAATGCCATCGCCGCGTCTCGGCGCGGCGGGCGCATTCTGGTGCAGCTGTCCCGCAGCAAGAGCGCACAAGGCGATCTCATGCAGATCCTGGTGCAGGACCAGGGCGCGGGCATGGACAGCCGCATCCTCGCCCGCGCGCTCGAGGGCATGAAGGTCAGCGCCGATGGCAAGAGCGTGGAGCGCCGCCAGGGCCTTGGCCTGCCGCTGGCGCGCCAGCTTGTCGAGGCGCACGGCGGCACGCTCAAGCTGGTCTCGGAGCCTGGCCAGGGCACCAGCGCGATCATCGAGCTGCCGTGAACGAGGGGCCAATGAAAATCGCGTTGCCCGACTTGGCCGCCATGAACCGCCTCGGACGCAATATCGCCGCTGCCTTGCGGCCGGGAGATGTCGTGGCGCTTTCCGGAGGGCTGGGGGCCGGCAAGACCACGCTGGCGCGCGCGATCATCGCCGCGCTGGGTTATGAAGGCGAGGTGCCTTCGCCCAGCTTCGCGATCGTCGAGCCCTATGCGCCGCCCGCCGTTCGCCTGCCGTTGGTCCACGCCGATTTCTATCGCCTGGCACACCCGCGCGAGGCCGAGGAGATCGGCCTGGACGACTATCGGGAAGGCGCGGCATTGCTGGCGGAATGGCCCGATCACGCCGGCGGCTTCGCCCACGAGCCGGCTTGCCTCTCGATCGCGCTGGAAATCGCGGAAGCTGGGCACGAAGGCAGGATCGCCATTGTCGAAGGCGGGGCCGATTGGCTAGGGCGGATGCCGCAATGACATCGAATCCGCCCGATCTGCCCGCCGATCTCGATTCCTTCCTCGCCGCCGCGGGCTGGGGCGGGGCGATGGTCGAGCCGCTGGTCGGCGACGCCTCGTTTCGCCGCTATCTTCGCATCCGCAAGGCCGATGGCGAGACCGCCATGCTGATGGACGCACCCCCGCCGAACGAGGATCCGGGACCGTTCCTGCGCGCCGCCCGCTGGCTCGATGCGAACGGCATGCGTGCGCCGCGCATCCTCGCCGAACGGCCGGAGCGCGGGCTGGTGCTGCTGGAGGATTTCGGTTCGGCGCGGATGCGCGACTACCTTGACCAGTGGCCCGATGACGAAGCGGCGATCTACGCCGGAGCCATCGATGCGCTGGTCCAGCTGCATGACCTGCCGCCGGGCCCTTTCCTCGACTATTCGATGAGCGAATATCAGCGCGAGGCGCGGCTGTTCATCGACTGGTACTGCACCGCGTCGAATCTCTATGTCGATGCGGCCGGCTTCGTGGCCGCCTGGGAAAAGGTGCTGAGCGAATTGCTGCCACGTCAGCGCCCCGGCGTCACGGTGCTGCGCGATTACCATGCCGAGAACATCATGCTGCTGGGCGCGCTGGAGAAGCAGGGCCTGCTCGATTTCCAGGACGCGCTGATCGGCCATCCCGCCTATGACCTCGTCTCGCTGCTGCAGGACGCCCGCCGCGACGTTTCGCCCGATCTGGAAGCGCGGATGTGCGAGCATTACCTGCGCGCCACCGGTATCGATGGAGATACCTTCCTGGCCGACTACGCACGGCTTGGGGCGCAGCGCAATACCAAGATCGTCGGCATCTTCGTGCGGCTGTGGCGGCGCGACGCCAAGCCGCGCTACCTGGACATGATCCCTCGCGTATGGGCGCAGTTGGAGCGAGACCTTGCGCATCCGGCGCTGGCGCCGGTGGCGGCGTGGTTCGATGCGAACATTCCGGCCGGACTGCGCAAAGCCAATGGCGGCTGCTTCGAAACATGAACGGAGTTCCTGAATGAACAGCGGGCCGCTCGCCAGCGATACGGCGATGATCCTGGCCGCCGGGCTGGGCAAGCGCATGCGCCCGCTCACCGCCGCCCAGCCGAAGCCGCTGGTGCGCGTGGCCGGGAAATCGCTGATCGACCATGCGCTGGACAAGCTGGAAAGCGCGGGCGTGGCCAAGGCCGTGGTCAACGTTCACTACCTTGCCGATGCCCTGGAAGGCCATCTCAAGGTTCGCAGCAGGGCGCCGCAAGTCCAGATCTCGGACGAGCGCGAACGGCTGCTCGAAACCGGCGGCGGCATGGTCAAGGCGGCGGCGCTGCTGCCCGATCCCTTCTTTTGCCTCAACAGCGACAATATCTGGCTTGATGGCCCCAATGATGCGTTCCGCGAGCTGTCGCGGGCGTGGGACCCTGAGCGGATGGACGCGCTGCTGCTGCTTGTCCCCCATCCGCGCGCGATGAACTATCGCGGTGAAGGCGATTTCCATCTCGATCCGGAAGGGCGGGTCACGCGCCGCAAGCGCGGCTACGTCGCGCCGTTCATCTACACCGGAATCCAGATCGTCTCGCATCGTCTGCTGCGCGACGCGCCCGAGGGGCCTTTCTCCACCAACCTGTTGTGGACCCGCGCGATCGAGGAAGGCCGGCTCTACGGCATTTCGCACATGGGCCTGTGGTTCGAGGTGGGCGATCCGGCGGCAATCAGGCCGACCGAGGAATGGATGATCCGTGCCTGAAAGGGCCGGGCCCAGAATCTACTCGATAGCCGCGCATCGCGGTTTTGCCGATGCCCTGGTGGCGGGATTGGTGCCGCGCTACGCCGAGCCGGAACTGGGCCTTGCCCGGCTGACCCTGCTGTTGCCGAGCCGCCGCACGGTGCGCACCGTGACCGAGGCTTTCGTCCGCCATTCGAGACCGGATCCGATGCGGGGGCTCCTGCTGCCGCGCATGGCCGTGGTCGGCGATCTCGATCTGGACGAGGCGCTGGGGCCGCTGCTCGATCCGCTGGGGGCGGCCGATATCCCGCCCGCCGCCGATCCGACCCGGCGCTGGCTGCGCCTTGCCCACTTCTTGCGCGAGGTGGAAGGGGAAAAGGCGGGCAGCGGCGCGGCCCTGCTGCGCCGTGCCTGGGAGATCGGCGGTGCCATGGACCGGCTGCTGGTGGAAGGCATCGCGCCGATCGACCTGATGTCGGAGAAAGTGATCGGCATCGTCGGCGATCTGGCCGGACACTGGAGCGACAATACGCGCACCTTCCTGATGGTGCAGCAATACTGGATTGCCGAACTCGCGGCACGAGGCGAAATCGATGCGCCGGAACGCCGCAACCGCCTGTTCGACCATGCCGCGCGGCGATGGCGGGAGGCGCCGCCGGCCCATCCGGTGGTCGCAGCCGGCGTGACCAGCGCCTCGCCCGCGCTGGCAAGGATGCTGCGGGTGGTAAGCGAACTGGAACGCGGCAGCGTGATCCTGCCGGACCTCGACTTGTCGCTCGCGCCCGAGGTCTGGGACGAACTGGGCACCGCCGGCGCCCCGGTGGACAAGGACGATCCGCCGTTCGGCCGTCATGACGCGGTGACGCATCCGCAATATCACCTCAAGCTGCTGCTGAACCGCATGGGCATCGCCCGCGAGGAAGTGCGGCCCTGGCACCGTGCGGGCCTGTCGGCGGCGGCGCCGGAGCGCAGCAGGGCGATCTCCAACTTGTTCCTGCCGCCACGGGCCTCTGCGAACTGGGCCGCCCTCAAGCCGGAACACCGCCGCCTTTCCGGGGTGCGGCTGATGGAATGTGCCCATCCCGGCGAAGAGGCGCAGGCCATCGCGGTGTTGATCCGCGAGGCGCTGGAAGTGCCCGAACGCCGGGTCGCGCTGGTCACGCCCGACCGGAGCCTGGCGGCGCGCGTCGTCGCCCATTTGCGCCGCTGGGAAATCGCGGCGGACGACACCGCCGGGCGGCCCTTGCCCCAGACCGCCGCCGGCCGCCTGCTGCTCCTGCTTGCGGAAGTCGTGGCCGAGCAGGCGGCGCCGGTGCCGCTGATCGCGTTGCTGGTCCATCCGCTGGCGGGAGGCGGCGAAGGGCGCGCGGGCTGGCTGGAGAATGCCCGCGGGCTTGACCTTGCGCTGCGGGGGCCGCGCCCCGGCGCGGGGCTTGCCCCGCTGGCCGCCATTGCCGGGGACCACGGGCTGGGCGACTGGTGGGGCGGGGTCGAGCCGATCCTGGCGCCGCTGTTCGCTGTCGGAGAGGCCGAGCCGCTGGCCGTGTTGCTGACCGGCCTAGCCCAAGCGGCAGAGGCCCTGTGCGGCGAGGCGATCTGGGCCGGGCCCGACGGCCGCGCGCTCGGCGCTTTCGTCGAGGAACTGCGCGAGGCGGCGGACGCGGCGGGAACCTTGCTCGATCCGCGCGATCTTCATGCCGTGCTGCGCGACGCGATGGACCGCGTCTCGGTGCGCCCGCCCTGGGGTGGCCATCCGCGAGTCGCGATCTACGGCCTGCTCGAAGCCCGCATGAGCCGCGCCGACCTGGTCATCTGCGGCGGTCTTGTCGAAGGTGTCTGGCCGGGGAGTCCGGGGCGGGATTCGCTCCTCCCGCCCGCCGTCCTGCGGGCGCTCGGCGTGCCTGGCGGGGACTTCCGCATCGGCCTTGCCGCGCACGATCTTGCCGCCACTCTGGGGGCGCCGGAAGTGGTCCTGAGCTGGGCACAGCGCGACGAAAGCGGGCCAGTGATCCCCTCCCGCTTCGTGCTGCGCGTCCGGGCCATGCTGGGCGACCAGGCGGGGCGGCACCTGGAGACCGAAGCCCCGCGCCTTGCCCGCCTGATCGACGATCCCGCCCCGGCGGCGCCACACCCGCGACCGCAACCGATGCCCTCGGCCGAGCAACGCAAGGTGGAAGTCTCGGTCACGGGACTCGACCGGCTGCGCGGCGATCCCTATCAGTTCTACGCCAATGCGATCCTGCATTTGCGCAAGCTCGACGGGCTCGATGCCGAGCCGACTCCGGCCTGGCAGGGCATTGCCGTTCACGCCATCCTGGAACGTTGGCACAAGGCCGGGGAACCGCAGGGCGGCCTCCACGCCATCGCCGAGGAGGTGCTCGACGAAATGAGCGCGCATCCGCTGATGCGCGTGCTGTGGCGGCCGCGCCTGCTCGAGGCGCTCACCTGGATCGACGGAGAGATCGCCGCGCAGAAGGAACAGGGGCGGCAGGTCATCGCGGTGGAGCAGTGGGGCGGCATGCGCCACCGCGACGTGCGGATCCACGGACGGGCTGATCGCATCGACCGGATGCCCGATGGAACCCTTGCGGTGGTCGATTACAAGACCGGCAAGCCGCCTTCGTCCCGGCGCGTGGAAGAAGGCTTCGCGCTGCAACTGGGCCTGATCGGCATGATCGCCGAGGCGGGCGGGTTCGAGGGTGTGACGGGCGAAGCCAAGGCTTTCGAATACTGGTCGCTCGGCAAGAAGAAGGACCGGCTCGGCTTCATCGAAACGCCGCTCAAGGTGGAAAGGAAACGCACCGGCATCGATCCGGACAGGTTCCTGCCGACCACTGGGTTCTTCCTCGACGATGCGCTCGACAAGTGGATCCTGGGCACCGAGCCGTTCACGGCGCGGCTCAATCCGGAACTCGGCAGCTACGCCGACTACGACCAGCTGATGCGGCTCGACGAGTGGATCACCGCGATGGGGGATGACGGGGAGGGCGCGACATGAGCGGCGCCGGTGCCGTCCATCCGCTCCACGGCAACCAGAAGCGCGCGGTCGATCCGCGCGAGACGGTGTGGCTTTCCGCTTCGGCCGGGACCGGCAAGACCCAGGTGCTCTCTTCCCGCGTGCTGCGGCTTTTGCTGCAGCCGGGGGTCGAGCCTTCGCAGATCCTGTGCCTCACTTTCACCAAGGCGGGCGCGACCGAAATGGCCGCGCGCATCAACGGCACGCTCGCGCAATGGGTGCGGCTTGGCGATCCGGAGCTGTTTGCCCGCCTTGATGCCATCGGCGCGCCGACCGACGCGGCGACGCTGGCCCATGCCCGCACGCTGTTCGCGTCGGTGCTCGATTGTCCCGGCGGCGGCCTTCGGATCGATACCATCCACGCCTTCTCGCAGTGGCTGCTCGCGACGTTTCCGCTCGAGGCCGAACTGACCCCCGGCAGCCGGCCGATGGAGGATCGCGAACGCGTGCTGCTGGCACGGCAGGTCCTGGCCGACTTGCTGGTCCATGCCGAGCGCGATCCGCTGGGCGATCCGCAATTGCTGCGGGCGGTGGAGCAGCTTTCGCTGCGGCATGGCCCCCCGGCCGTGGTCGGCTTTCTGCTGCGCTGCGCTTCGGCGCGCGAGGCGTGGATCGGCCCCGGAAGCTGGCAGGCGGGCGACATGCGCGCGAACGTGCTGCGCCTGCTGGGCCTGCCCGCCGATGCCAACGCCCCCTGGCTGGCGACGATGTGCGGCGACGGGGAGTTCGACGTCCAGTCGCTGCGCCGCTGCATGGAGGTCAATCATGCGTGGGGGACCAAGACGGGGCTCCAGAGCGTTGACACGATCAGTGAATGGCTGCTGGGCGATCCGGCGCAGCGATTGGCGGATATCGATGCGCTCGCGGGGGCCTTCCTGACGCAGAAAGGGGAGCCGCGTTCGAGCACTTCACAGGAAAAGATCGATCCCGGCTACCCCGATTGCTGCGCCCGGATCGTCGCCTGCATCGCCCGCATCCGCGCGGCGGCGGCGCTGCTGACGCTCGCCGAGCGCCTGATCCCCGCGCTGCGGCTCGGCCGGGCCTTCGCGCTGGCATGGGACGCGGCCAAGCAGCGCGAGGGGTTGATCGATTTCGACGACCAGATCCGCCGCGCCGCCGACCTGCTTGGCAACAAGGCGCAGGCCGACTGGATCCGCTACAAGCTGGACCGGCGCTTCGACCATATCCTGGTCGACGAGGCGCAGGACACCAATGCGGCGCAGTGGGACATCATATTCGCCATGGCGGAGGAGTTCTGGGCCGGGCTCGGCCAGCACGGCGACGTGATGCGCACGCTCTTCGTGGTGGGGGACTACAAGCAGGCGATTTTTCGTTTCCAGGGCACCAGTCCGGAAAACTTCCGCCGCGCCGCCGATCGCGTCCGGCGGGAAATGCGGCAGGCCGCCGAAAATGCGGAGATGCTGCGCAGCAACCAGCGCGCGCGCCGGATGATCGAGCTGGGGCTGGAGCGCAGCTTCCGCACCGCGCAGAACGTGCTCGATTTCGTCGATCGCGCGATCGCCGGCATCGGCCACGAAAGCTTTGGGCTCGACCGCGAGCCGGAGCCGCACGTGGGTGAGAAGCGCCCCGGATATGTCGCACTCTGGCGGCCAATCAGTGACATGCCTGACGAGGGCGACGAGGATGCGGGAGACGAAGAGCAGGAAGAGGACGGGGCGCAGACCTGGCTTTCGCGCCCCGATCGCAGGATGGCCGACAACATCGCCCGCCAGGTCAGGGGTTGGCTCGATCCGCACGGCCCCGGCTTCACGCTCGTCAAGGGCCGGCCGCGCCGGGCGACGGCGGGTGACGTCATGGTGCTGGTGCGCCAGCGCAAGGAACTGGCCGGGCTGATCGTCGCGCGCCTGCACGCCGCCGGCGTGCCGGTGGCGGGGGTGGACCGCCTGCGTCTTGGCGCGCCGCTGGCGGTGAAGGACCTGGTCGCGGCGCTGCGCTTCGCGGTGCAGCCGCTGGACGATCTCAACCTCGCCAGCCTGCTGGTCTCGCCGCTGGTGGGCTGGAGCCAGGAACAGTTGCTGCGGCACGGCTATCGGGACCGGCATGCGCACTTGTGGGATCACTTGCGCCGTTCGCGCGAATCGGACGTGGCGGCGGCGCTGCAGCAACTGGGCGATCTGCTGGCGCTGGCCGATTACGAGCCGCCGCAGGATCTGCTCCATTGGCTGCTGGTGGGCCCGTGGCAGGGCCGGCGCCGGCTGATCGCGCGGCTTGGCGGCGAGGCGGACGATCCGATCGACGAACTGGTCAATGCCGCCAAGGCCTATGCCGCCACCGGCACGCCGAGCCTGGCGGGCTTCCTCGCCTGGTTCGATGCGGGCGACGGTGAATTGAAGCGCGAAGCGGATAATGCGGCGGGCCTGGTGCGGGTGATGACCGTGCATGGATCGAAAGGCTTGCAGGCCCCCATCGTCATCCTGGCCGATGCCACCGGCAATCCCGAAAGCGCGCGCGAGCGAGGGCTGGACCTGCCCGATCCGGCCCATGAAGCGCGCGTGATCCCGCTGCCGCCGCTTTCGAGGGAAGAGAAGCAGGGCCGCATCGCCGAGCGGATCGAGGCCAACCGCAAGGCCGATGAGGAGGAGCACTGGCGGCTGCTCTACGTCGCCATGACCCGCGCGGAGGAAGCGCTGTTCGTCGGCGGCGCACTGGGCCGCCGGGATCGGGACGGGCCGCCGCCCAAGAGCTGGTACGCCCGGCTGCGCGAACTGTTTCCACCCGAAGCCGAAATGGCGGACCCGATCTGGGGCTCACGCTGCGAGCACGGCACCGCTGCCGGTCCCACCTTGGTCGAGGTCGTTTCGCCCCGATTGCCTCTGCGTACGCCGCTGCCGCCCTGGCTCGAACGCGTGCCGCCCGCCGAGCCGCGCCCGCCGCGTCCGCTCGCTCCCTCGGCACTGGGCGAGGACGATGCGCCCGATCCGCCGTTCCCACCAGGGGCAGGGCGCGAAGCCGCGCGGCGCGGCACGCTGGTGCACAAGCTGCTGGAACGGCTGCCTGAAGTCACCGCCGAAGCGCGCGCGGCGACGGGGCGGGCCTGGCTGGAGCGTAACGTGCCGGGCCTGTCAGATCACGACCGCGATGCGATGCTTGCCGCCGCGCTTCGCGTGCTGGCTCATCCCGACTGGGCCGATCTCTTCGCGCCGGGCAGCCTTGCCGAGGTTCCGGTCACCGCGGTCGTCGGCGGGCAAGTGGTGGCGGGCACCATCGACCGGCTGGTGGTGGAACCGGAGCGTGTGCGGCTGGTGGATTTCAAGACGGCGCGCCGTCCGCCGTCCTCGCTCGATCAGGTGCCGCCAGGCGTGCTTCGCCAGATGGGCGCTTACGCCGCCGCGCTGGAAGCCACGTTTCCGGGGCGGACGGTCGAGGTGGCGCTGCTCTACACCGCCACCCCGCACCTGATCGCCGTTCCCGCCGCGACGCTCGATCGTTACAAGCCGCACTTCACGCCCGCCGAGTAAAGCTATCCGGGAAACGGCGTTGCCTCCGGCTTTTTCATCCCTAGATTGCGGTCAATCCGCCATTCGAGGAGTCCATTTCATGTCAACCATTGCCGTCACCGATGCCAGCTTCGAGGACGATGTCCTGAAGGCCGACAAGCCCGTGCTTGTCGACTTCTGGGCGGACTGGTGCGGCCCATGCAAGATGATCGGCCCGGCCCTGGAGGAAATCTCCGAGGAACTGGCCGACAAGGTGACCATCGCCAAGATGGACATCATGGCCAACAGTGAGACGCCGATGCAATTCGGCGTGAAGTCGATTCCCTATCTCGTGCTGTTCCGGAACGGCGAAAAAGTGGCCGACAAGCTCGGCGCCGCGCCCAAGAGCGCGCTCAGGGGCTGGATCGAAGGCGCGCTGTAATACAGGTCTCGCCAAGCGAAACCCTTCTCCTTCCTTCGTCGCCGCGAGTCGCCGAAGGCGGCGCGGCAATCCAGGGGCAAGCGCTCTGGATCGCGTTGCGCCCGGCTCGCGGTGGCCAAGGAAGGAGACCAGCCTGGTTCCGCCGGGGCCTGGTGTCACGCCAGCGCCGCCAGCCGCCGTGCAAGATCGTCGAACAGCCGCTTCGAGGAGGCGCCGATGATCCCGGGCCGCTCGAATTCGTCGACGCGGTAGGCCGAACCGTCGGGCCGGGCGCAGCGCCCGCCCGCTTCGTTCAGGAACAGCGCGCCCGCCGCATGGTCCCAGGGCAGGGTGCGTTCGAACACCGAAACGTCGTTCGTTCCCAGTACCAGGCGCGGATATTGCTCGGCGGCGCAGCGCGGGATGTCGACGAGGCGATAATGCGGGGCGATGTGCTGGCGGATCTGTTCGCGCCGGGCCGGTTCAAGAAAGATCAGCGAGATCGCTGCGACCGGCAAGGCCTCGCCCGAGGATATCGCCATGACGCGCTCGCCGTTGACCCATGCGCCGGTGCCCTTGCCGGCGTGGCAGAATCGCCCGGTCAGGCAATCGAGGATCCAGCCCCCAAGCGTCTCGCCCCGATCGGCGAGCGCCACCAGGATGCCGAACGGCGGTTGACCGCCAGCGAAGTTGTTAGTGCCGTCAAGCGGATCGACGATCCAGCACAGGCCGTCCGTGAGCCGTCCAAGCACCGCGGCATCGGCGAATGCCGCTTCCTCGCCCACCACCGCCGCTTCCGGCAGCAGTGCGGAGAGGCGCTCGGTCAGCAGCGCCTCGCTTTCCCTGTCGGCCACGGTGACGACATCATCGGCGGCCTTGTTGTCGATCTGCGCGGAGGAAAGCGACCGGTAATAGGGCAGGATCGCGCGCTCGTTGGCCTCGCGCAGGATCGCCTCGACGGCGGCGGTGAGCGCGGGGGCGATCACGTCAGCGGGATCATGACCTGCCGGGCGTAGCCGGGACGTTCCCGAATCCGGGCGTACCATTCGGCGATCGCGGGAAATTCCGGCTTTTCGAAGGGCAGGCTGAACCAAGTATAGGCATAGACGCCCATGGGAATGTCGCCGATGCCGAACTGGCTGCCCGAGAGCCAGGGGCTTTCACCAAGATACCGCTCCATCACCGCGAGCTGCTTTGCGCACGAATCCATGTCGCGCGTGATCGCCGCCATGTCCCAGTCCGCCCTGGGCGTCCGCGCGAAGCTTAGGAAGGGGAGGCGCTGCGCGTCGGCATAAGTGACCTGCCAGTCCATCCAGCGATCGGCGCGTGCGCGCTGCGCGGGATCGGCGGGAAACCAGCGCTCGCCTCCATATTCGGCGGCCATATAACGCAGGATCGCGTTCGATTCCCACAGCGCGAGGTTGTCGTCCTCGATCATCGGCACCACCCGGTTCGGGTTCTTGGCGAGGTAGTCCTCGGTATAGCCGAACTGGCCGCCGATATCGCGGCGGACATAGTCCAGGCCCAGCTCCTCGGCGAACCAGACGACCTTCTTGACGTTGTGCGAGTTCAGCCGGCCCCAGACGGCGAATGACGTTTCCATCAGCTCCGGTAATCCGCGTTGATCGAGATGTAGCCATGGGTGAGGTCGCAGGTCCAGACCGTGGCCCGTCCCTCGCCCAGCCCCAGGTCGACTTCGATGGTTACATCCTGGCCCTTGAGGTGCGTGGCCACCGGCGCTTCGTCATAGTCCGCCAGCGGCAACCCCTCGCGCGCGGCCCAGAGGCCACCGAAACCGATCGAGAGCTTGTCCCGGTCCGCCGGTTCGCCGGCTTTGCCCACCGCCATGACGACACGGCCCCAGTTGGCGTCCTCGCCGGCGATGGCGGTCTTGACCAAGGGAGAATTGGCAATGGCCATTCCGACCTTGCGCGCGCTTTCGTCAGAGACCGCGCCGGTAACGGTGACGGCGATGAACTTGCTGGCCCCCTCGCCGTCGCGCACGACCAGGTGGGCGAGCTGGCGGCAAACGTCGTGGACGGCGGCGGCGAAGGCATCGGCGCCGGGGCTGTCGAACGAGGCAAGGGGGGCATTGCCGGCCTTGCCGGTCGCGAAGGCGAGCACGGTGTCGCTGGTCGAAGTATCCGAATCGACGGTGATGCACGAAAAGGTGCGCAAGTTCGCCGCCGCAAGGCATTCCTGCAGGAACCCGGGCTCCACTGCCGCGTCGGTGAACAGGTATCCCAGCATCGTCGCCATGTCCGGCGCGATCATGCCTGATCCCTTGATGATCGCGCTGATGGTGGCTTTGGTGCCGCCGATCATCGCGCTGGCCGTGGCGCCCTTGGGAAAGGTGTCGGTGGTGGAGATGGTGCGCGCGGCGTCCTCCCAGGAGCAGGGTTCGGCGATCAGCGCCGCGGCGACGCCTTCGCGCGCCTTGTCCTTGGGCAGCGGCACGCCGATCACGCCGGTCGAGGAGACGAACACCTGCTCCTTCGGACAGCCGAGGTGCGCCGCGACCTGATCCATGATCTGCTCCACCGCCTCGCGCCCGCGATAGCCGGTAAAGGCGTTGGAATTGCCCGCGTTCACCACCAGTGCCCGGGCCTTGCCGAGCTTCACGTTCTCGCGGCCGAGTTCGACTTCGCTCGAACAGCACTGGTTCCTGGTGAACACGCCGGCGACGGCGGTGCCTTCGTCGAGCGTGACGTAAGTAAGGTCGCAGCGCCCCCAGTCCTTGTACCCGGCGCGCACGACATGCGGGGTAACGCCCGCGATCGCCGGCAGGTCGGGGAAGGGCATGGCGAGCGGGGAGACGGGATGGGTCATGGCGCACGCGCCTAGCGTGTCGGCCCGACAGGTCAAGCGATGATCGATCGTGCGCAAACCGCGCCAGACGGTGGACTATTCGTCGCGTGCGTCCTATCTGCACCCGATGGCCACTCGCCTGCTCCTGACCCTGCTCGCCCTGTTGACGGGCCTTGCCGCACAGCTCGGCCCGGGGGAGGCGCGCGCCTCGCAGATCGCCAGCATGCAGGTTTCGGTGCTGGGAGATCGGACGGCGACGAGGGTGCCTCGCGCGCCGGTCGCGCTCGCCAGGTTGCCTGAGCCCGGCTTGCGCAATACCCGGCGCCATGCCCCGGCGCGGACAGCCGAACCGGTTGTGCATGCCATTCCCACGGTGCTCACCGGGATCGACCGCGCCCGCGAATAGCGCGCCGCCAGCACGGCCCGGCGCCGTCTCGCGCGCTTTGGCGCGCCAGCGCAAGCCGCGCGTATCACACTATCAAGCATTCACCAGAAAACAGGGATTCCCGCCATGCTCGGCGTCATCGTCAAGTCCATCTTCGGTTCGTCCAACGATCGCTACGTCAAGTCGCTCGACAAGATCGTCATGCAAATTAATGCCTTCGAGCCGACGCTTGAAGGATATTCCGACGAGGCGCTGGCCGCACAGACCGTAAAGTTCCGCGAACAGCTCGCCGCCGGCTCCACGCTCGACCAGATCCTGCCCGAAGCCTTTGCCACCGTGCGCGAAGCCTCCAAGCGCGTGTTCGGCATGCGTCACTTCGACGTGCAGATGATCGGCGGCATCGTGCTTCATCGCGGCGAGATCGCCGAGATGCGCACCGGCGAAGGCAAGACCTTGGTCGCCACCACCGCGACTTATCTCAACGCGCTTGAGGGCAAGGGCGTCCACGTCGTCACCGTCAACGACTACCTCGCCCGCCGCGATGCCGACTGGATGGGCCAGGTCCACCAGTTTCTTGGTCTGACGGTCGGGGTGATCGTGCCCAATCTCAACGAATACGAACGCCGCGAGGCCTATTGGGCCGACATCACCTATGGCACCAACAACGAGTTCGGCTTCGACTACCTGCGCGACAACATGAAGCACGAGCGCAGCCAGATGGTGCAGCGCCCCTTCAACTTCGCGATCGTCGACGAGGTGGACTCGATCCTGATCGACGAGGCGCGCACGCCGCTGATTATCTCGGGCCCCACCGACGACAAATCCGAACTCTATGTTTCGGTCGATGCGATCGTGAAGCAGCTCGCGCCCGAGGATTACGAGGCCGACGAAAAGACCAAGAGCATCACGCTGACCGAGGACGGCGTCGAAAAGGCCGAGCGCATGCTGGAGGATGCCGGGCTGCTGGTGGGTTCAAACCTCTACGATGTCGAGAACACGCAGGTGGTCCACCACCTCGACCAGAGCCTCAAGGCCGTGGTCATGTTCAAGCGCGACACCGACTACATCGTGAAGGACAACAAGATCGTCATCATCGACGAGTTCACCGGCCGCATGATGGACGGGCGCCGCTGGTCGAACGGCCTGCACCAGGCGGTGGAGGCAAAGGAAGGCGTGCGGATCGAACCGGAGAACCAGACGCTCGCCTCGATCACGTTCCAGAACTACTTCCGCATGTACCCGAAGCTTTCGGGCATGACCGGCACCGCCGCGACCGAAGCCGCCGAATTCTACGATATCTACAAGATGAACGTCGTCACCATCCCCACCAACGTGCCGGTAAAGCGCATCGACGAGGAGGATGAGTTCTACAAGAACACGCACGACAAGTTCGGCGCCATCGCCAAGCTGATCCGCACGAAGTACGAGACCGGCCAGCCGGTGCTGGTCGGCACCGTCTCGATCGAGAAGTCGGAACTGCTCTCGGACTTCCTCAACAAGGAGGGGGTCAAGCATTCGGTGCTGAACGCCCGCTTCCATGAGATGGAAGCGCACATCGTGGCCCAGGCGGGCCGGCTCGGCGGCGTGACCATCGCCACCAACATGGCAGGGCGCGGCACTGACATCCAGCTGGGCGGCAATATCGATTTCCGCATAGCGGATGAACTGCGCGACATTCCCGAGGGCCCCGATCGCGAGGCGGCGATCGCGCGCATCAAGATGGAGGTCGCCGAAGAGAAGCAGCGCGTGCTCGATGCTGGCGGCCTCTGCGTGATCGGCACCGAGCGGCACGAGAGCCGCCGTATCGACAACCAGCTGCGCGGCCGTTCGGGGCGCCAGGGCGACCCGGGCCTGTCCAAGTTCTACCTCTGCCTGGAGGACGACCTGCTGCGCATCTTCGGGCCGGACACGCTTTTCGCCAAGATGATGAATTCCAATCTCGCCGACGGCGAGGCGATCGGTTCCAAGTGGCTTTCAAAGGCCATTGAGACCGCCCAGAAGAAGGTTGAGGCGCGCAATTACGAGGTCCGCAAGCAAGTCGTCGAATACGACGACGTGATGAACGACCAGCGCAAGGTGATCTACGAACAGCGCGCGGATATCATGGATGCCGAGACGGTGGACGATGTCGTGGTCGACATGCGCAACGACACCGTCAACGCACTGGTGGCCGACGCCTGCCCGCAGGGTTCCTATCCCGAGCACTGGAACATCGAGGGGTTGAAGGAGAAGGTGAAGGATATCCTCTGTGTCGATGCGCCGCTGGAGACCTGGGTCGACGAGGACGGAATCGAGCCGGAAATCGTCGAGGAGCGCCTGGCCGCGATGGCAACCGCGCAGATGGAAGCCAAGATGGCCAAGGACGATCCGGCGATCTGGCGCCAGGTCGAGAAGTCGATCCTGCTCGATCGGCTCGACCATTACTGGAAAGAGCACCTCGCCACGTTAGATGCCCTGCGGCAAGTCGTGTTCCTGCGCGCCTACGCGCAGAAAACGCCGATCAACGAGTACAAGCAGGAAGCCTTCGGCCTGTTCGAGCGCATGCTGGAGACGATCCGCGAGGACGTGACTCGTATCCTTTCGGCGAGCGAGCTGCGTATTCCCGAACCGGCGCAACTACCCGAACTGCCGGACTTCCTGACCGGCCATATCGATCCCTTGACCGGTATCGACAATTCGGACGACGGCGACGGTTCGGCCGCGCGGGCGGCGCTGTTCGGGTCGCTGGCGGGCAGCCCGCTGGCCGCGGCGGGCTCCGGCGAAAACCCTTATGCCGACCTGCCGATCAGCCGCAACGCCCCGTGCCCCTGCGGTTCCGGCAACAAGTACAAGCACTGCCACGGCGCGCTGGTTTGACGGTGCGGCGGGCCGCTCGGCCCGCGCCGACGCGTACAACAAGAAGCCCCCGCGCCTTCTGGGCACGGGGGCTTCTTGTTGTACAGCGGTAACACTGAATTCCCTTGATCGGAACCCTTGCTTCCCTTGCTTTCGTCGTTGCGCGCCACCGAAGGGAAACTCATCTTTCCCCTTCGTTTTTGCGAGGCGGCGCAGCCGCCGAAGCAATCCTGGGCAACGCTACTTACCGCCCTGGATTGCCGCACCGCCTTCGGCGGCTCGCAACGACGAAAGCAAAGGGAACAAGTGTTCCGATCAATGAGACTTGGTATGAGCCCGCTTACCAGAAGAAGTCGTAGATTACGTCGACCACTTGGCCGGTGTAGATGTTCACCAGCAGGACATCGTCGTAATAGCGAACCCAGCGATAGGGGCCATAGACCGCCGGCAAACGATAGGACCAGGGATCGCTGATCCAGTAGCGGTTGCCGTAGAATATCGAGCCCAGGGAAAATCCGATGCCCAGGCGGCGATAGGAGTATCCGTGGTAAGGCGCGTAATAACGGCCGATCCGATAGATCGAGCGGTGGTTCTCGCGGTAGTGGCGCCAGTCGTAGCGATTGTCGCGCCTCCAGCTGTTGCGATCCCAGTCGCGATGATCCCGGCCCCAGTCGCGGCGGTCGTCATGACGGTTGTCGCGATCGTGGTCGTTGCGGTTGTCGTGGTTGCCACGGGAGTTCGACCAGCGATTGTCGTGATCGCCCCGGGGATCGTTCCGCCAATCGCGGCCCTGGTTATCCCTGCCCTGATGGCCCCTGTCGCGGTTGTCGCGATCTCGGTTGTTGTCGTCGCGCTTCCACGAAGGGGGGGGGCTGTCGTTACCGCGATTGCCGCCGGGACGATTGCCGGCGTCTGGCGCGCTTTGGTTGTCGGCGCGGTCGCGCTGCGCGGCGATCCGTGCGCGGGCGGCAGCCCAGTCACGGGGCGTGGCGTCGTTCGAGCGCAGGGTGCGTCGCGATGTTGGCACCGGCGCCTGTCTCACGGTGGGCGCGCGACCGACATCGGCTTTATCCTGAGGTGCCCTTGGCGACTCGACGCGCTGCCGGCCCTGGTCGCCGCGATCTTCCGATCGGGCGGACCGTGCGCCGCGATCTTCCGATCGATCGCGAGGTTCGGCTGCCCCGGCCACGCTCGGCACCGTGAGGCTGGCGAGGGCGAGTGCCATCGCGCCCCAGGCGCTTGCTGAAAACAATGTTCCCGTTTTCATTTTCTTACCTTTCGCCCCGCCTGACTTTCGAATGTTCCGGTCGTTGGACCGAACTGCCGGACGGCGATCACGGCTCATCCTGATTTTCCTCTACGACAGCGGCGCTGTCGCAGAGGTGAACCGTGATGCGGCTTGGCGTTAAGGTTTGATAGCTGCAAAATGAATGGGATCATGCCCTGGGCATGGGATCAGCGCGTCAGCTTCTTGTAGGCCAGCCGGGTCGGACGATCGGCGGCATCACCCAGCCTGCGGCGCTTGTCTTCCTCGTAGGCTTCGAAGTTGCCTTCGAACCATTCGACATGGCTGTTACCCTCGAAGGCAAGGATGTGGGTGGCCAGACGATCGAGGAAGAAGCGGTCGTGGCTGATGACCACGGCGCAGCCTGCGAAGTTCTCGATCGCCTCTTCCAGCGCGCCCAGCGTCTCGACATCGAGGTCGTTGGTCGGTTCGTCCAGCAGCAGGACGTTGCCGCCTTCCTTCAGCATCTTGGCCATGTGCACGCGGTTGCGTTCACCGCCCGAGAGCTTGCCGACGTTCTTCTGCTGGTCGGCGCCCTTGAAATTGAAGGCGCCGACATAGGCGCGGGTCGACATGTCGAACCCGTTGACCTTCATGTAGTCGAGCCCGTCGGAGATTTCCTCCCAGACGTTTTTCTTTGCGTCGAGATGGTCGCGGCTCTGGTCCACGAAGCCCAGGTGCACGGTCGAGCCGATGTCGATCTCGCCGCTGTCGGGCTTTTCCTTGCCGGTGAGCAGCTTGAACAGGGTGGACTTGCCCGCGCCGTTCGGGCCGATCACGCCGACGATGCCGCCCGGCGGCAGGATGAACGAGAGGTTCTCGAACAGCAGCTTGTCGCCATAGGCCTTGGAGATGTTCTTGACCTCGATGACCTTGCCGCCCAGGCGCTCGGGCACCTGGATGACAATCTGCGCCTTGCCAGGCTTGCGGCCGGCCTGCGCTTCCTGGAGTTGCTCGAACTTGCGGATGCGCGCCTTGGACTTGGTTTGCCTGGCGGCCGGCGTCTGCCGGATCCATTCCAGCTCTTCCTTGAGCGCCTTCTGGCGGCCGCTCTCCTCGCGGTCCTCCTGCTCCATGCGCTTGGCTTTCTTCTCGAGATAGGTCGAGTAGTTGCCTTCATAGGGGAAGTACTTGCCGCGATCGAGTTCGAGGATCCAGTCCACCACGTGATCGAGGAAGTAGCGGTCGTGGGTAATCATCAGCACCGCGCCGGCATATTCCTTGAGGTGGTTTTCCAGCCATTCGACCGATTCCGCGTCGAGGTGGTTGGTCGGTTCGTCCAGCAGCAGGATCGAGGGCTTCTGGATCAAGAGGCGGGTCAGCGCGACGCGGCGCTTCTCGCCGCCCGACAGCTTGTCTACCGCCCAGTCGCCCGGCGGGCAGCGCAGCGCTTCCATCGCGATTTCGAGCTGGTTGTCGAGCGTCCAGCCATCCACGGCGTCGATCTTTTCTTGCAGCGTGCCCATTTCCTCCATGAGCGCGTCGAAGTCCGCGTCTTCCGGCGGATCGGCCATCAGCATCGAGATCTCGTTGAAGCGGTCCACCAGGTCGGCGGTTTCGCGCGCGCCGTCCTTGACGTTTTCCAGCACGGTCTTGTTCGGATCGAGCTCGGGCTCCTGCTCGAGATAGCCCACCGTGATATTTTCGCCCGGCCATGCCTCACCGGTATAGTCGGTGTCGATGCCCGCCATGATCTTGATGAGGGTGGACTTGCCGGCGCCGTTGGGGCCGACGATGCCGATCTTGGCGCCCTGGTAGAATTGCAGGCTGATATTGCTCAGTACCGGCTTCTGGGCGCCGGGGAAGGTTTTGGTCATGCCTTTCATGACGAAGGCGTATTGCGCGGCCATCGGTTTTCCTCTGGGGTCGAGCGTTTGAGAGATTTGCGCGCCGCTCTACAAGCGCGGGCAGGGATTGCCAAGGGTGGGCGAGGTGTGACGTTTGGGTTGACGCGCACGCGAAAAACCAAGTGCGCGCATTGTCCCCGGGAACGCGGGGGGTGGAAAGCGCCAAAGCGGCGATTGCCCGCGCTTTACGGGCTGCTTTTCAACCCGCATCTCCTCCACCGGGCCCCACGGACGCCGGCGGCGGGCGTCACTTGATCGGGCAATCCGGCGAAAGGCGCATGTCGAGGTAATTGTCGACCGAGCGCATCAGGTCTTCCACTTCGTTCTCGAAGAAATGGTTGGCGCGCGGGACCTCGTCGTGATGGATGGTGATGTGTTTCTGCGTGCGCAGCTTGTCGACCAGCTTCTGCACCGCGCCGGGCGTCACCACCGTGTCCGACGAGCCCTGGACGATGATGCCGGAGGCCGGGCAGGGGGCAAGGAAGCTGAAGTCGTACATGTTGGCCGGGGGCGCCACCGAGATGAAGCCGCGGATTTCCGGGCGGCGCATCAGCAGTTGCATGCCGATCAGCGCACCGAACGAATAGCCCGCGATCCAGGTGGTGGACGCTTCCGGGTGGATCGACTGCACCCAGTCGAGCGCGGCGGCGGCATCCGAAAGCTCGCCCACGCCGTTGTCGAAGCTGCCCTGGCTGCGGCCGACGCCCCGGAAGTTGAAGCGCAGCGTCGCGAAACCCCGGTTCACGAAAGTCTTGTACATATGCTGGGTGATGCGGTCGTTCATGGTCCCGCCCGCTTGCGGATGCGGGTGGAGGATCATGGCAACTGGCGCGCGCGGGCGCGGAGCCGGCTGGAATCGACCTTCGAGACGGCCTTCTGGGCCGGGGAAAATGACTGCGGGCATTGGCGTTTCTGACCTGACCTGTTGAAACTCCCGCGAAACGGCGGCGAAAGGTCTCGCCAGCCACCTGCGGGAGTGGAAAAGGGAAGGCCCGCTATATAGAAGTCTTTGCCTTGAAAACAACTTTACAAGCGATGCCATCGGAACCTGCCTTTCCACGGATCTATCTCGACCATGCCGCGACCGCGCCCTTGCTGCCCGAGGCGCGCGAGGCGTGGCTGGAGGGAATGGCCATCTGGGCCAATCCCTCCAGCCCGCACGCGGAGGGTCGCGGTGCCCGCGCGGCGCTGGAAGAGGCCCGGGCGCGCGTGCGGGCGGTGCTGGGCTGGGACGGGGAAGTGATCTTCACTTCGGGCGCGAGCGAAGCGCTGGCGCTGGCGATTACGCGCGGCAAGCTTGCGCTGGGCGCCGTGTCTCCGACCGAGCACGATGCGGTCCTGCGCCATGCCGGCGAAGTTCCGCGCCTTCCGGTCGACGCGTGCGGGCGGGTCGACCCCGCCGGCGCGGCGGTGCCGGGGCTGGTGGCGGTCCAGCAGGTCAACAGCGAGACAGGCGTGATCCAGATGCTGGATGCCGTCGCCGAGGCGGTGCACGCGGCGGGCGGCATGTTGCTTGCCGACTGTGCGCAGGGTGCAGGGAAACTGGTCTTGCCCGATGCCGGCGTGGCGGACATGATCGTGCTGTCGGCGCACAAGTTCGGCGGGCCGGTCGGCGTCGGTGCGTTGCTGGTGCGGGACTGGAGCCTGCTCCACCCCACCGGCGGGCAGGAGCGCGGCTATCGTCCGGGCACCGAGAACCTGCCGGGCGTGCTGGCGATGGCGGCCGCGCTGGAGGCTGCGCCGGCCTGGACCGGGGAGGCGGCGCGCCTGCGCGGATTGCTGGACAAGTCCATCGTGGATGCCGGGGGAGAGATCGTCGCCGCCGAGGCCGCGCGTCTCTTTTCCATCGGCGGCTATCGCATGCCCGGAAGATCCGCCGCCGCGCAGCTCATCCGCTTCGATGCGATGGGCATTGCCGTCTCCGCCGGCAGCGCCTGTTCCTCCGGCTCGCTTAGGACCAGCCATGTGCTCGACGCCATGGGCTATCCGCGCCCTTCCGAGGTGATTCGCGTTTCCATCGGCCGCGAGACGAGCGAAGCGGATATCCTGAGCTTCGTCGCGGCCTGGCGCGAGATCGCCGGCGGCGGTGTGAACGCATGATCTATCTGGATTACCAGGCCACCACCCCGCTCGCGCCCGAAGCGCGCGAAGCCATGCTGCCTTGGCTCGGCGGGCCCGAGACCATGGGCTTCGCCAATCCGCACAGCCAGCACCGGCCAGGCCGGGCCGCCGCCGCCGCCGTCGCGGTCGCGCGCGAGCAAGTCGCTGCGCTGCTGCCGCCGGGTGGACGGGTGATCTTCACTTCGGGCGCGACCGAGGCGATCAACCTCGCGCTGGCAGGCAGCGGCGCCCGGCGGCTGGCGGTGTCCGCGATCGAGCACGCGGCGGTGCTCGATACGGCGCGCGTGCTCGATCCCCTTGTGGATGTGCTCCCGGTCGATGCCGAGGGGCTGGTCGATCCGCAGGTGCCGATCCCCCCGGGCATCGGCCTCGTCGCGGTGATGCAGGTCAACAACGAGATCGGCACCGTCCAGCCGGTGGAGCACCTTGCCGAACGCGCTCGCTCGGCGGGTGCGCTGTTGCTGTGCGACGCGGTCCAGGGCGCCGGCAAGCTGGCGCCGCCGGGCAATGCCGACCTGATCGCGGTTTCGGCGCACAAGCTCTACGGGCCGAAGGGAATCGGCGCGCTGTGGGTGCGCGACGGGCTGGAGCTGGCACCCCTGATCCATGGCGGCGGACAGGAGCAGGGCCTGCGTTCGGGCACGCTGAGCCCGGCGCTCTGCGCGGGTTTCGGCGCGGCGGCGGCGCTGGCGAAGGCGCGCATGGAGGCGGACGCGGCCCTGGTCGAGGTGCTTTGGCGGCAGGCCCGCGCCATTCTGTCGCGCTGGACGCTCAACGGTTCGGTGACCCGGCGTTGGCACGGCAATCTCAATCTGCGCCTTCCCGGGCTAGACGTCGCGCGGCTGATGTCGGACTTGCGCGAGATCGCCTTTTCAGCGGGATCGGCCTGCGCCAGCGGGTCCGGCCGGCCAAGCCACGTGCTGCGCGCGCTGGGGCTTGCGGACAAGCAGGCCAAAGCCTCTATCCGTCTTGGATTTGGCAGATATACTGCACCCGGGGACTTGGGGGATGCCTGCGCTCAAATCGAGGCCGCCGCGGCGGTGCAGGGAGTCTGAATTGGTAAGCGTAGTGTTTGTTACGGCCGAAGGCGCGCGGGTCACCGCGCATGCACAGCCGGGGGCCAGGTTGCTGGAAGTGGCGCAGAATGCCGGAATGTCGCTGGAAGGCACGTGCGAAGGCCAGATGGCCTGTTCGACCTGCCACGTGATCGTCGCGCCCGGCTGGTTCGACCGGCTGCGGCCTGCCTCGAACGAGGAGGAGGACATGCTGGACCTGGCCGCCGGCGTGGCGCGGACCAGCCGCCTGTCCTGCCAGATCGCACTGACCGAGGCGCTCGACGGGATCGAAGTGCGCATCCCGGGGATTTCGCGCGACATGCAGATCGGCTGACGGGTCCGGAACGAAATCGCGGAAAACTCGGGTTCGGCCGGTTCCGCTCGGGTCCTCGCGTTGCTAGGGCTGGCCGGCCATGGTGACTTCTCCCGACGATCAATCCGATCCCTTCGACGCGATCGTGGACGCGCCTTTCGACGCGGCGCTGTCGGAACGATATCTCGTCTATGCTTTGTCCACGATTACAGCACGTTCGCTGCCGGATCTGAGGGATGGCCTCAAGCCCGTCCACCGCCGCTTGCTGTGGGCCATGCGGCAGCTGAAGCTCGATCCCGCCAGCGCCTACAAGAAGAGCGCCCGCGTCGTCGGCGACGTGATCGGCAAGTATCATCCGCATGGCGATGCCTCGGTATACGATGCCATGGTGCGCCTCGCCCAGGATTTCAGCCTGCGCTATCCGCTGGTGCAGGGGCAAGGCAACTTCGGCAATATCGACGGCGATAACGCGGCGGCCTATCGCTATACCGAGGCGCGCCTTACCAAGACCGCGATCCAACTCATGGCCGGGCTCGACGAAGGCACTGTCGATTTCGTCCCCACCTACAACGGCGAGGAGAGCGAGCCCGAGATCTTCCCCGGCCTGTTCCCGAACCTGCTGGCGAACGGCGCCACCGGTATCGCGGTGGGCATGGCCACCTCGATCCCCAGCCACAACGTCGCCGAGATCATCGACGCGACGCTGATGCTGATCGACAATCCCCACGCCGAGCACGCCCAGCTGATGGATGTGTTCAAGGGACCGGACTTTGCCACGGGTGGCCTTGTGGTGGACAGTCCGGAGGCCATTTCCGCTGCCTACGAAAGCGGCAAGGGCGCCTTTCGCGTGCGCGGCCGCTTCTCGACCGGGCGGGGCGCCGACGGGACCTGGGAAGACAGCGGCATCGAAAGGCTCGGCAGCGGCCAGTGGCAGCTGGTGGTGAGTGAGATCCCCTACATGCTCGCCAAGGGCAAGCTGATCGAGCAGATCGCCCAGCTCATCGCCGACCGCAAGCTGCCGATCCTGGAGGACGTGCGCGACGAGAGCGACGAGAATATCCGCATCGTCCTTGTCCCCAAGAGCCGCAACGTCGATCCCGAACTGCTGAAGGAAAGCGTCTACCGGCTGACCGACCTCGAAAGCAGGTTCGCTTTGAATCTCAACGTCCTGGATTCGCATCGAACTCCGGGAGTGCTGGGGCTCAAGCTGCTGTTGCAGGAATGGGTCTACAGTCAGATCGATATCCTGCTGCGCCGCACCCGCCACCGGCTCGACAAGATCGCCTCGCGGCTGGAGCTGCTCGAAGGCTATATCATCGCCTATCTCAACCTCGACCGGATCATCGAGATCATCCGTGCCGAGGATGAGCCCAAGCCGGTGATGATGGCCGAGTTCGGCCTTACCGACCGCCAGGCCGAGGCGATTCTCAACATGCGCCTGCGTTCCTTGCGCAAGCTGGAGGAGATGGAACTGCGCCGGGAGCGCGAGGAGCTGCGGAAGGAACAGGAGGAGCTGCAGGCGCTGCTCGACAGCCCGGCCCGCCAACGCACCCGCATCAAGCGCGACCTTGCCGCCCTGCGCAAGGACTATGCCGAGAATACCGTGCTCGGCCGCCGCCGCACCACGATCGCGCAGGCCCGGCCCACGGTCGAATTCTCGATGGATGCGATGATCGAGAAGGAACCGGTGACGGTGGTCCTCTCGCAGCGCGGCTGGATTCGCGCCGCCAGGGGGCACCTGGCCTTGGGAGCCGACGCCAAGGGAGGCGATTTCAAGTTCAAGGAAGGCGATGGTCCCGCCTTTGCCTTTCACGCGCAGACCACCGACAAGCTGCTGATCGCGGTCGACAACGGGCGGTTCTATACGCTCGGCGCGGACAAGCTGCCGGGCGCGCGCGGCTTCGGCGAGCCGATCCGCACGATGATCGACATCGATGCCGAGGCGCAGATCGTCGCGATCATGGTCCACAAGCCCAAGGCGCAGCTGCTGCTGGCCTCCAACATCGGGCGCGGCTTTGCCGCCGAGACCGACGAATTGCTGGCCGAGACCCGCAAGGGCAAGACGGTCATGCCCACCAAGCCGGGCGTCAGGCTTGCCGTCGTGCGCGAGATCCCGCCCGAGCACGATCATGTCGCCGTGGTGGGCGATAATCGTAAGCTGGTGATCTTCAGCCTTGAGGAACTGCCGGTGCTTGCCAAGGGCCAGGGCGTTACACTCCAGCGCTATCGCGACGGCGGCATGTCCGACGTCATCACGCTCAGGCTGGAGGACGGTCTGTCCTGGACGATGGGCGGCGAGAGTGGTCGCACGCGTACCGAGAAGGACACGGTCATGTGGAAAGTCGCGCGCGGCGCGGCAGGCCGCCTGCCGCCGAATGGCTTCCCGAGGGACAACAAGTTCTGACGCCACATTCGGTTGATCGAAGCCTTCGCTCTCCTCCCTTCGTCGTTGCGAGGCGGCGAAGGAGGGGGGTACAAGAGTTCCGGTCAATGAGACTAGCGGGTCTTGTTCAGATTTCGGGTCCTTTTCTTGAGCCTGGCCGGCGTGGCACCAGGATCAGCCGGCCGCCCTCGACCCGCCAGCTGGCCAGCTGCGACAGCAGGTTCATGCCGATGACGTTGGTTTCGGATTCGCTGTCCGGCGCGATGGCGATCGTGAGGCCGTTCGCTTCGATTCCGCCGAAGCGGAGCGAATCCGCGGTCGCGCGGCGGGCGACGATGGGTCCGTTGGCCGTGTCGAGGATCATGCCCCGGTCGCCCTCGTCCGGCAGCAGGCCGGCCCGCGCCGCCATCGCCTGTGAGACGCCGGTATAAGTCGCGCCGGTATCGATCAGGAACTCGACGGGAGCGCCGTTCAACCGCGCCTCTACCCAGAAATGGCCGTCGCTTCGCATCGAGATGACGGTTTCGTCGCCCTCGACTGCAGCGGGCCGGGTCCGGTCGAGCCAGAACGCGGCTTCGGAGCGGTCGTTGTGCCCGGCCAGTTGCGCCACCGTCAGCAGCAGCGCCGCGACGAGGCCAAGATAGGCGGCGCTCCGCATCGCCTGGCCGAGCCGTGGACGACTGCCGGAAAGCATGCCCGCCAGCACCGCGAGCAGGATGGCGGCGATCGTCAGCGCCAGCAGCGGCTGATCGGACAGCAGGCCGCCGAGTTCCACGAGGCTCACGGGCTGCGGCTCATGCCATGCGGCCTTCCAGTTCCGCGTCGAGGAGGGCATCGACGCGGCTTTGGTCGGGGAAGCCTTCGGCCACCCAGCGATCCTCGACACGGCGCAGGATGCGCGCGACCTCGGGCCCGGCGCCGACCCCGCGCGCGACGATCCGGCCGCCCTTCAGCGGAAACGCCGGAATGTCCCAACCGTGCAGCGGCGAGACATCCGCTCCCGCCAGCAGCAAGCGGTCGAGCGAGCCGTCGCGGCCGAGGCGGTAGGCCAGAACGCGGGCGTCACCGGGTTCCCCGTCCCGCGCCGCCGCTGCGGCAAGGCGCTTCTTCTGCGCGGCGGAAAGGCGGAAGCGCGCGGCCACCTGTTCGGCGATCGAGATTTGCGCGGGGAGCAGGGCGGCGAGCCGGCGCAGGGCGTCCGGCGGCACACCCTGCACGCGTTCGGTCTCGACCAGTGCGGGCAGCGCGTCCGGATCGGCTTCGGGCAGGACCACCGCCAGCACGCCAACCTCGGCCATGCGCCGCACGGTGGGGGCGGGGTCGGGCAGGCCAAGCAGGTTCATCGTCTCCATGCCGATCCGCTCGCGCGAGAGGCCCTTGAGCATCGGCGCAAGCTCGGCGCAGGAGTTTTCCGCTTCATCGTCAGCGGGTTGCGATCCGAATCTGGCCTGGAACCGGAAGTAGCGCAGGATGCGCAGATGGTCCTCGCGGATGCGCTGGCGGGCATCGCCGATGAAGCGGACGCGGCGGCGTTCCAGATCCTCCCGCCCGCCGAACCAGTCGAAGATCTCGCCGCTGGCGGGATCGGCGTAGAGCGCGTTGATGGTGAAGTCCCGCCGCGCCGCGTCGTCGCGCCAGTCGTCGGCGAAGGCTATCGTGGCCCGGCGCCCATCGGTGCTGACGTCATGGCGCAAGGTGGTGATCTCCACCGGCCCGCCGGGGAGAACCGCGGTGATCGTGCCATGGGCGAGGCCCGTCGGGACATTGCGGATGCCCGCCGCGTCAAGGCGGGCGATCACCTCCTGGGGCTTCAGCACCGTCGCCATGTCGATGTCCTTGACCGGCAGGCCAAGCAGCGTGTCGCGCACCGCGCCGCCCACGAAGCGGGCATTGCCCGCGCCGAGCGCGCCGACGAGCCGCGCCATGTCCGGGCGGTGCATCCAGGGCGCGTCGAGCCGTTCAGCCACGCCAGTCCAGCCTGTGCGAGAGATTGCGCAGGATCGCCCCGGTCACGCCCCAGATGACATGGTCCTGCCGCCCGTCGGACCAGGTGATCTCGACCACGTGGTGCTGATGATCCCCATGGTCGATGGTGCGTGTCAGCTGGTTGGCGGGATCGAGCACGAAATCGACCGGCGCTTCGAACCATTGGGCGACTTCGGCGGGGTTCGGGCGAATCTTGAGGTCCGGCGGGATCACCGCCACCACCGGCGTGATGTCATAGCCGCTGCCGGTGCGGTAGCGATCGCTGACGCCGACCACGCGCACCTGTCCCGGCGGGATGCCGAGTTCCTCGTTCGCTTCGCGCAGTGCCGCTTCCACGGCGGTTTCGCCCGGATCGACGCGGCCGCCGGGCAAGGCGATCTGCCCCGGATGCGCGCGCATGGTGGAAGGCCGGTGCAGCAGCAGCATGCCCGGCCGTTCGCGCTCTGTGATGGCGATCAGCACGGCGGCGGGCTTGAACGTCTCGATCGCCTGGACGCGCGGGTCGGTCCACAAGGTGGCCGGCGCCTTGGCGTGCCCGTTCTCGAAACGGCGGGTGACGTGTTCGAACAGCGCGCTCATGCCGGCAGGAGCGAAAAGCGCGCGCCCTGGCTGCTTACCGAAAGATCGCCGCCCTCCAGCGCGATCTCCGCCAGCTGGCCGTAGGTGCTGCGGTTGAGCCGGGCCTCGGTCCCATGGCGCACCCCCAGGTAGAGCGCCGGCGTGTCGGGATCGCCGGCGGCGCGGATCGGATGATCCGGCCCGGCGATGACCAGATCGTCGGTATTGAGGCGGAACACCAGCGAATCCCCGGCCTGCTTGACATCCACGGCGATGAAGGCGGCGTCCTCTACCGCGATCGCGAGCTTCTGCGCGGGCGTCAGCAGCCAGTGTCGTCCGTCCGGATCGCGCGTCAGCAGCGCGGCGAAGGCGCGCACCATCGCCGGGCGGCGGATCTCGCCGCCCTGATGGAACCAGCGCCCATCGGCGGCGATGCACATCTCGCTGTCGCCGGTCGCCTGCGGGGTCCATTGCGAGACCGGCGGCAGCCGGCGCGCCGCGACCAGGTCAGCCACTTCGGCAAGCGAGAGTCCGGCAAGATCGGGGGGCGGTTCGTAAGGCATCGTCTCGCGATGCCAGATAGGGCCGCCCGCGCCAAGTTCCAGTTGCGCGGGCGGGTGGTTTACCCCTGCCAGGGACCGAGCACGCCTGCTTCGGGAAGCACCGCCGGATTCTCGCAGCGCACCAGCAGGCGGCGGCGCTCGAACGGCCCGGGCAGATCCCAGCCGGCGGTACGTTCGTTGGAAAAGCCCCAGAACCGGCCGTAGTACTCAGGATCGCCGATCATCACCTGCGGCAGCGGCGCGCGCGAATCGATCCCGGCGATGCTGGCCGACATCAGCGCCTGGCCGTATCCCTGGCCCTGGTGGTCGGGCAGCACCGCGACCGGGCCGACCATTATCATCGGATGCGGCCGCCCCGCCGGATCGGTCACCGCCACCGGCCAGCACTGGATCGTGCCGACCAGCATCTCGTCCGCGTCGAGCGCGGCGAAGCTCAGGCCCGGTAGCCAGTCCATCCCTTCACGCACCTTGTAAGCGGTGCGGGTATGACGCTCCGGCTCGAACGCGCGGTCGAGCAGCTGCTCCACCAGGGTGGGATCGACGTTGTCGAGCGGGATCAGCGTCGCGGAGGCGGGGGATGAAAGGGACATGGCGCGCGCCGATAGGAGCGGCGCCCTCCTTTGTCGATTCAATTCGCGGGTCAATTCGCGGGTGCCGATGGCACCAGCCTGAGCAGGTGGCCGCTTTGCGGAGCCGCGCCGTCTTCCAGCAGCCAGATCGTGCCGTCCGGGCCCTGCTCGATTTCGCGGATGCGGTTGTCGAATGGATAGCGAGCTTCCTCCACGCCCTTGGCCCCGTCGATGCGCACGCGCACGAGGCCTGGAACCGCGAACGAGGCGATCAGCGCCTGGCCCTTCCACGCGGGAAACCGATCGCCGCTGTAGAAGATGAAGTCACCCGGGGCGATTACCGGATTCCAGCTGATCGCCGGGGCGGCAAGGTCCGGGCGAGCGGCGTGGCGCGGGATCGGCCTGCCGTCGTAATGATCGCCGTTCGAGACCAGCGGCCAGCCATAGTTCCTGCCCGGCTCGATGAGGTTGAGTTCGTCGCCGCCCGCCGGCCCGTGTTCGAGACCCCAGAGCCGGCCCTCGGCATCGAAGGCGAGGCCGAGCACGTTGCGGTGGCCGTAAGTCCAGATCTGGTTGGTGGGCGAAGGCTTGTCGGCATAGGGATTGCCGGGGGCGGGTCTGCCGTCAGGCAGCAGGCGCACGATCTTGCCGAGATTGGTGCCTAGGTCCTGCGCCGGGGTGAATTTCTGCCGCTCGCCCGAACTGACGAACAGGTACTTGCCGTCGGGCGAAAAGGCCAGGCGGTGCGCATAGTGGCCGCGTCCGGTGACTTTGGGCTGCTGCCGCCAGATGACCTTGAGGTTTTCCAGCTTGCAGCTCGTCCGGGCCAGGCAGGCCAGATCCGCCCGGCCGACCGCCGCGCCGCGCGTGTCCCTGGTGCCGGCTTCCGCCCAGCTGAGATAGACCACGCGGCGGTCCAGCGTGGCGCCGGTCTGCCCCGGCGCGAAGATGAAGTCGCCAAGTCCGCCCTGGCCGCCATACTCGACCTTGGGAACGCCGGTTACCACGCCGATCCGCCCGTCCGGCATGCGATAGCGGATGCTGCCCTTCTTCTCGGTGACGAACAGGATGCCGGTGCCTTGGTCGAAATCCATGGCCCAGGGCTCGTCGAACCCCGCCACCCGCTCGACCTTGAAGGGTTCGTCCGGCGACGATGCGGCGTCGGCCTTTTCCCCCGATGCGGCATGGCCGCAGCTTGCGACCGCGATGGCGAGCGAGGATACGAAGGGAAGGAAGAATCGCAAGGTCATGTCGGTCTCAACGCTCGTTATCCGGTCCGGTGCCCCGCGTGTGGAAGGCCTCGTCGTCGGCGTCGACGAAGCGGGCCGTGGGCCCCTCGCCGGGCCGGTTGTGGCGGGGGCTGTGGTGCTGTGCAAGCCCCGGCCTTCCGGGCTCGACGATTCCAAGAAGCTCTCGAAGGCGCGCCGGGCCGAACTGGAAGCGACGATCAAGCGGCGCTGCCGCTGGGCGGTGGGCGTGTGCGAGGTGGAGGAGATAGACCGCCTCAACATCTTCGGCGCGACCATGCTGGCGATGACCCGCGCGGTCCTGTCGCTGTGCGGCCAGCTCGGAGAGGAGCCGGCGCAAGTGCTGGTCGACGGCAACCTTACCCCGCACGGACGCACTGCCGAGTGGCGCTGGAATGCCCGGGCGATCGTCGGCGGCGATGCGATCGAGCCCTGCATCTCGGCCGCCTCAATTGTGGCGAAGGAGCATCGTGACCGGATGATGCGCGAACTGGCGCAGGCGCATCCGCACTATGGCTGGGAACGCAATGCCGGCTACGGCACGCGCGAACACCTCGAAGCGTTGCGCCGCCATGGCCCGAGCCGGCATCACCGCCGCAGCTTCGCTCCGGTCGCGCAGCTGCGGTTGCTGTAGGCGGCAGCGACTCGATAATAAATTTCGACCGAGTCCGGCGGGTAACAGCCCCCATATCTTGAGTTCCCCCGGACGCCGGCAACTCGACATCTTGTGCCGGATTCGTTTTGTTCCGCCGAATGGATTCCGGAATCGCCAGGATTTCCTGCGAGTCGCGGCTTGACGTGGAGTCCGCGAGGACTCACCATGGCGTCAAATCAAAATTGTGCAGTCACGGTTTCATCGGAGCGATCATGGGGCAGGTACTCGTCAAGGAACGGCTTCGCGCGCGGGCGCCGGCGCCCACGCCGAAGGAACTGCTGCCGCTCGGCCGCATCATTCCGGGCGACTGCATAGAGGCGATGCGCACCATTCCCGACGCCAGCGTCGACATGGTCTTCGCCGATCCGCCCTACAACCTGCAATTGGGCGGCGACCTTTCCCGTCCCGACGGCAGCCATGTCGATGCTGTCACCGACGCGTGGGACAAGTTCTCCAGCTTCGCCGCCTACGACCAGTTCACCCGCGAATGGCTGGCCGAGGCGCGCCGGGTGCTCAAGCCCGAAGGCTCGATTTGGGTGATCGGATCGTACCACAACATCTTCCGCGTCGGCGCGATCATGCAGGACATGGGGTTCTGGATCCTCAACGATATCGTCTGGCGCAAGGCGAACCCGATGCCCAACTTCAAGGGCACGCGCTTCACCAATGCCCATGAAACGCTGATCTGGGCCTCGATGGGCGAGAAGGCGCGGTACACGTTCAACTACCGCGCGATGAAGACGCTCAATGACGAGCTGCAAATGCGGTCGGACTGGGTGCTGCCGATCTGCGGCGGGCAGGAACGGCTCAAGAAGGGCGGCCACAAGGTTCACCCGACGCAGAAGCCGGAGGCGCTGCTCTACCGCGTCATGCTGGCGACGACCAACAAGGGCGATGTCGTGCTCGATCCCTTCTTCGGGACCGGCACCACCGGCGCGGTCGCCAAGCGGCTGGGGCGCGACTGGATCGGCTGCGAGCGCGAGGGTAACTACCGCGAGGCGGCGATCGAACGCATCGAAATGGCGCTGCCGCTCGACGAATCCGCGCTCACGACCATGCAAAGCAGGCGCACCGCGCCTAAAGTGGCGTTCGGCACCCTGGTCGAGACCGGCTGGATCGCGCCGGGCACCCTGGTCATGGACAAGAAACGCCGTTTCGCGGCAACCGTGCGGGCCGACGGCTCGCTCGCGGCGGACGGTGCCAGCGGCTCGATCCATGGCCTGGGCGCCCAGGTGCAGGGGGCGCCATCGTGCAACGGCTGGACCTTCTGGCACATGGAGCACGAGGGCGAGATCAAGCCGCTCGACGCGATCCGCCAACTCTACCTGCTCGCGACGGAGCCGTGATAGCTTCTCATCAATGGCCGTTATCCTGAACTTCTTTCAGGATCCATCACTCAGGCAAACGAGGAGCGTAAGCAGATGCACTGCACTTGCCGTTTGCCGATCGGGTGGCCGACTTGGCGGCGCCATGGATGCTGAAACAGGTTCAGGATGACCAGGGAAGGGGTTAAGGACGCAGCTCATGACCCGCATGCTCTACATCCGCCCGATCGCCCTCGCCGAAAGTCCGCAGAGCGAGGAGGGAGAGGCCGTGCGGCTGGGCGGCGCGATGGTCTGGGCCAGCCGCTTTGCCCTGATCGTGCGCGAGGGCGGCAAGGTCGTTTCGCGGCGGCGCGTCGCGGTAGCCGGGATGCCCGCCGCGCTCGCGGCGCTCCCCGCCGATCTCGGCGCCGCGGGCGAGGCGCAGTGGGCGAACTTGCGTAAGGTCCACGCCCCGCTGCATCTTGCGTTGAATGGGGGCGGGACCCGCACCATCCGGCTCGACCAGCCGCAGGTCATGGGCATCCTCAACATGACGCCGGACAGCTTTTCCGACGGCGGCGAGTTCCTCGACAATCCGCGGATCGCCGGCGATCATGCTTCCGCCATGCTCGAAGCGGGGGCAGCGATCATCGACGTGGGCGGGGAATCGACTCGTCCCGGCGCCGCCGCGGTGTGGGAAGGCGATGAACTCAAGCGCGTGGTGCCGATGGTGGAGCGGCTCGCCGCGATGGGCGCGGCGATCAGCGTCGATACCCGCCGGCCCGCCGTGATGGAAGCGAGCCTGGCGGCCGGCGCGCACATCATCAACGACGTTTCCGCGCTGCGCTATGACCCGCGCAGCCTTGAACTCGCGGCATCCTCGGGCGCGCCGGTGGTGCTGATGCATGCGCCGGGCAGGGCCGACGACCTGCACGCGGACGGCGACTATACCGACGTCGTGCTCGACGTGTTCGACTGGCTGGCCGCGCGGCGCGACGAGGTGATCGCGGCCGGTGTCGCGCCGGGCCGCGTCGTGCTCGATCCCGGCATCGGCTTCGGCAAGTCGGTTTCCGAGAACCTGGCGCTGATGAACGCACTGCCGCTGTTCCACGCGCTGGGCCAGCCGCTGCTGGTGGGGGCCAGCCGCAAGCGCATGATCGGGGCCCTGTCCGGCGAAGCGCAGGCGCATCAGCGGCTGGGCGGTTCGATTGCGCTGGCGGTCAGGGCGATGGAGGCCGGCGCCCATATCCTGCGTGTCCACGATGTGCCAGAAACTGTCCAGGCCGCGCGCGTCTGGCGGGGCCTGCGCGATGCGGCACTGACCGATTTCGCGCAGCTCGCGGAAGCCTGATTGCGGAAGGTCTGACCAGACGTCCGCGGGACAGTACCAGGTCTCTTGCAGCGAGGCTCCCTCTCTTCGTCGTCGCGAGGCGCGCGCCTCCCGCTCGTCCTGCGCTGGTCGAAGCCTGGTGAAGGCGGCTGCTGGAAGCAGCCGCCTTCACATTCTAAGCGATCATCATCGGCGGGCTGCCTCCGGAAGGCAGCCGCGGCGTGGGTTGGAAATCTTGCAGCAACGCCGTGACTTGCTCGGCCGGCATCGGACGGGCGAGCAGGTAGCCCTGAATTTCGTGGCAACCCACCCGCCGCAGGAAAGCGTACTGTTCGTCCGTCTCGACGCCCTCGGCGGTCAATTGCAGGCCATTGGCGCTCGCGAGACTGACGATCGCCTCCACCAGCGCCGCCCCTGGCACGGTATTCACCGCGTGGACGAACGACCGGTCGATCTTGATGCGGTCGACCGCGATGTCACGGATGTGGCTGAGCGAGGAATAGCCGGTCCCGAAATCGTCGAGAGCACAAGTGATGCCCAGCTTGCGCAAGTCGCGCAGCGCCGTGGTGACTTCGCTGGAGGCCGCCATCAACGCGGTCTCGGTGATTTCGATTTCGAGCCGTTCCGCTTCCAGGCCGCTTTCGGCAAGCGCGCTGGTGACGCAATCGACGAACTTGCGGCTGCGGACCTGGATCGGCGAGGCGTTGACCGCGACGCGAAGGCCCGGCCAGGCCTTGGCATCCTCCACCGCGCGGCGCAGCACCCATTGCCCCAGCACCTCGATCAGCCCGGTTTCTTCGGCTGCCCGGATGAAGGCGTCCGGCGTGACGAGACCGTTTATGGGGTGCTGCCAGCGCAGCAGCGCTTCGACACCGGTGATGGCTCCCGTCCGTGCCGAGAAGACCGGTTGGTAGTGGATCCTCAACTGGCTGTCGCAGTCGGCCATCGCCTTGCGCAGTTCGCGATCCATCGCTTCGCGCGCACGCACGTCTTCGTCCATCTCGGGATCGAACAAGACGTAGCGGCTGCGCCCTTCCGCCTTGGCGCGGTAGAGCGCGATGTCCGCCTTGCGGGTCAGTTCCGTGCGGTCGAACCCGTGATCGGGGGCGATCGCGACGCCGATGCTGGCGCCGATGTAGGTCTGCGCGCCCGAGACGCTGAAAGGCAGTCCCAGCTGCGAGACGATGCGGGAACAGACGCCGTCGATCGCGACCTGGTCCGGCTCGCCGATCAGGACCGCGAATTCGTCGCCTCCCAGCCGGGCGACAACGTCATAGCCGCGCACTTCGGCGACGAGGCGGCGCGCGACTTGCTCGATCAGCAGATCGCCGGCGGGATGGCCCAGCGTATCGTTGACCTTCTTGAAGCGGTCGAGATCGATGAAAAGCAGGGCCAGCGGCGTGTTGTGTCGGCGCGAGCGGCCCAACGCTTCGTCGAACCGCTGTTCGAACATGGCACGGTTCGCCAGCCCGGTCAGGCCATCGTGCATCGCCTGATGCTGGGCCTGGAGACGGCTTTCGTCGAGATCGATGGTGCGGCTGGCGAGCCGGTTGGCCAGCATGCAGATCACCCCGATCGAAAGCAGGATGACCAGGGCCAGCACCGGCGCCATCATGATCGTTACCTGTTGGCCGGGCGCGAAGGGCCTCCATACCAGGTAGCCGATGACGTGCCGGCGGTGATCGAGCAACGCGACCGACGATTCGCCGCCGTCCGCGCCGTCCGCGATCTGGTAGCGTGCGTCGGCAAGGCCATATTGACTGCCGATCCGTGCGAAGAAGTCCTGGTCCAGGAAGACGATGCCGAGGTGGACGGCTTGGTCTTCGGGCTTTTCCTTGATGTTCCCGCTGTCCGAAAGGATCGGCTTGGCGCTGATGATTGCCGGGCGGCCACGCACTATGGCGAAATCGGCCTGCCCCGGAGACAGCATGGCGATATCTCCGTCGATCGTCTTGGGAATGACGTTGGTGTGGCGCAGCCTGGTCACCATCGGTCCCGCCACGTCCTCCACGGCGATGTAGTTTTCCGGAATGACCCGCTTGCCGCCGCGCATGGCGTAGATCGGCTGGCCGGTGGAGGTGAGGACATAGACTTCATCGAAGCCCGCGTATTCGTTGAACCAGATGCCCAGGTTGCGGTCCATCCATGCCATGTCGAGCGGACGTTTGTGCGCCTCGATCACGGCGGTGTCCCATATCGTCGTGGATTCCTGGGCATGGGCGATGCGCTCCATGCTCTGTTCGAGCACCAGCGTCACGATCGAGCGGTCACGCTGGTGGGCCATGCGATCGACCTCTCGCCCCGACCACAGGAGCATCGCGACGATCAATGCCGCGATGCTGAGAGCAGCCAATACGATGGGCGCCGTGAAGCTCGCCACCGGCGATTTGCGGATCGCGTTCTTTGTACGATGGCGAGACACGAGGAAACCGTAGGCGAAAGAAGGATTACATTCCGTTAATGCGCAATTCGGTCAGTTTCGTGGATGCGATCCGCGATTACGCAAGGGCCGTGCCCTCTCCGGGAGACCTGGTATCAGCCCTTCAGCCTCCAGCCCGAACGCAGGACCAGGTAGACGATCAGCGCCAGCACCGCGTTGAGCAGGCCAAGCCCCAGCGCGCTATGCAGCACCGCCAGGTTGGTATCGCCGATATCGCTGGCACCCAGGAAACCGAAGCGGAAGCCGGAGATCACGTAGAAGAACGGATTTGCGCGGCTAATCGCCTGGAATGCCGGGGTCAGGTTGTCGATCACATAGAATGTGCCCGACAGCAGCGAGAGCGGCGCGATCACGAAATTGGTGATCGCCGCGCTGTGATCGAACTTTTCCGCCCAGATCGAGGACAGGAAGCCCAACAGCGCCAGGAACACGGAGCCCATCAGGCCGAACCACGCCACCGCCCAGGGATGCGCCACCGACAAGTCGACCCCCGGCCACAGCAGCATCGCGCCCGCCAGCGCCAGCCCGACCAGCACCGCACGGGTGATGGCCGCGGCGACCATCGCCAGCATCAGTTCGCCTTCGCTGAGCGGGGGCATCAGGTAATCGATGATGGTGCCCTGGATCTTGCCGGAAAGGAACGAGAAGCTGGCGTTGGCGAAAGCATTCTGCATCATGCCCATCACGATCAGGCCCGGCGCCACGAATGTCGCGAAATTGACGCCCAGCACTTCGCGCCCGCCGCGCCCCAGCGCCACGGTGAAGATCACCAGGAACAGCAGGGTCGTGATCGCGGGAGCCCAGATGGTCTGGGTCTGTACCTTGAAGAAGCGCCGCACCTCCTTCATATAAAGGGTCTTGAGCCCCACCCAGTTGACCTGGCGGATCAAGGGCTCGCCCTTTGCCGGGAACCGGCGAGGCTGCGGTATCGCGCTGGGAGTCAACAGTTCGGTCGAATTTGTTTGATCGGCCATGGACCGGCGACTATCGGCTGCGGCCTTGCGAGGCAAGCGGGTGTCTGGAATTTCGGGGCGATTCTTTTCGCCTCACGCACAAAGATGGAACGGGAATGAGCTGGACGGACGAGCGGATCGAGAAGCTGACCAAGATGTGGGAAGGCGGGGCCACCGCCAGCCAGATCGCGGACGAGCTGGGCGGGGTGAGCCGCAACGCGGTGATCGGCAAGGCTCATCGCCTTGGCCTCAAGGCGCGCCCTTCGCCGGTCAAGGCGAACGAGAAGCCGGTGCGTCCGGTCGCCCCCGCTCCGAAGAAGGCCAAGCCGGCCAGCGACGCGCCGTTCGCCAGTGAGGCGGCGCCCCAGGTCGAACCGCCTGCGACCCGCGTGGCTGCGCCGGCTCCGGAAACCCCGGCTCCGCGTGCGGCGGAACCCGCTCCGGCTCCGGTGACGGAAAAGCCGGTCGTGGATCAGCCGCGCATCGTTTCGGTCGGCCCCGGCGGCTTCCTGCGCCAGGGCCCGGGGGACCAGCAGCAGCCGATCCCGCCCGCCCCGCCGCGCCGCCTGGTTCCTGCCAAGCCGAGCCCGGAAGTGGCGGGCAAGACCAGCCTGCTCGATCTCAACGATCGCATCTGCCGCTGGCCGATGGGCCATCCGGGCGAACCGGACTTCCACTTCTGCGGGGTGAAGGTGAACCCTGGCTTTCCCTATTGCGTCGAGCATTGCGGTCGCGCCTATCAGGCGCAGCTGCCGCGCGGCGCGCGCCGTCCTCCTCCGCCGCTGCCCTTCGGCGGCCCACGGGTGCGCTGAGCCGATGATGGCGGGGGTGCGTGGGGGCCGGCTGATCGCGGCGCTCGCCGCACTCTTCGCGCTGGTTCTCGCCGCGCCGCCCGGCGCGGCGCAGGATGCGGCCCGCCCCGCTGAATCCCGGCCGGTCGAGCACGTCTATGTTGCCCTGACGACGACCGCCGGTGTCATCACCCTGGATCTCGACAAGACTCACGCGCCGCTGACGACCGCCAACTTCCTCAAGTACGTCGACAGCAGGCGGATGGACGGGGCGGTGTTCTACCGCGCGATGCACCTGGGCTGGAGCGAAGAACCCGCCGGCCTGCTGCAAGGCGGCGTGCGCGATCCCGCCAGGCTGTTCCCGCCGGTCGCGCACGAACCGACCAGCCGGACCGGCATCCTGCACAAGGCCGGTGCCATTTCCATGGCCCGTTTCGCACCCGGCACGGCTACGGCGGACTTCACCATCCTGATTTCCGACATGCCCGCGCTCGACGCCGACCCACAGGCGCCGGGCGAAGATGCGCGCGCGGGGTTTGCCGCCTTCGGTCACGTCGCCGCCGGCATGGATGTGGTGCGCAAGATCTGGAACATGCCACGCTCGGCCACGGCCGGGGCAGGGGCGATGAAGGGCGACATGCTGGTGGACCCGATCAAGATCGTTTCGGCCCGCCGGATCGCCGTGCCGCCGCCCGTGGAAGCCTCAAGCCCGGAGCCCGCCCGATAGGCGCGACCGCCTCGACCGTCAGCCGGCCGCCGACGATTATTAACCATGTTCCTGAACTTCTGGCGCATCGATACGCAACATCGGCCCCCCGGCCGCGCTCATTTGTGCACACTTATGGAATTTGGTCGCTCGCCGGTCTTAAAATTGGCGGCGCGCGGCCGTTAACCGTAAACATGACGGCACATGATCCAAGCATGGCCCGGGGGGGCTTGATGCGGTGGCTCGGCTTCGGCGGGGGAAAGAACGATTCCCACGCCCCCGATGCCACCGGGGATGCTTCAAATTCGCGCGACGCACCCGAGCGCGGGGGGAACGACGCTTCGGCCGAATCGCCAGCCCGCTTGCCGGCAGTCTGCCCGCCGCCGGCGAACTCCAGTGAAGAGCGCCGCCGCGAGACCCTGGACGACATCACGCGCTTCCTGCTCGACAACAACTTGCCGATTTCCCCGTTCACGCTGGACACCGCCCACGACATCGTGACCGGCGCGAATCCCGTGCTCGCCGCACTTGTCGCCGCGCATGTCGAGGATGACCAGCCGGTAACGGTGCGGTGGCTGGAAGACGTGGTGCAGGCGCAGGAAACCGAGAACGGAGCCGCGCAGCTTCACGCGCTGATCCTGCGCCTCGAAACGACGGTCGACGAATTCGCGAATACGGCAAGCGTGGCGCGCACGGCCACCACCGATTACAATTCGGCACTGGAGGCCCACGTCGGCGATCTCGGAGCCATCGACAGCGGCGGCGGCAACGTGATCCAGCAGCTCACGACGCTCGCCCGCGACATGCTCAGCCGCACGCGCGAGGTCGCGCGCGAATTGACGCGTTCCGAACGCGAAACCCGCACCTTGCAGAAGCGCCTTGCCGATGCCCGCGCCGAGGCGGAGATCGATCACCTGACCGGTCTTCCCAACCGCCGCGCCTTCGAGGCGCGCTACAACGAAGAATACGCGGCGACGCGCGACAGCGGCGAACCGCTGTGCGTCGCCTTCTGCGACATCGACGAGTTCAAGCGCATCAACGACAATCATGGTCACGAAGCCGGCGATCGGGTGCTGCGGACCGTGGCGCAATCGCTTGCGACGATGTCCGATGAGAAGTGCCACGTCGCCCGCCACGGCGGTGAGGAGTTCGTCGTGTTGCTGCGCGACAAATTGATCGAGGAAGCCTGCGCGGTGATCGACGAGGCGCGCGAGATGATCGCCGCGCGCAGGCTCATCAACCGGTCCACCGATGTGCCGTTCGGCCGTATCACGCTTTCCGCCGGGGTGGCCGATGTCCACGCCTATCGCGACGCGCGCGAAGCCTTGCGTGCCGCCGACGATGCGCTGCTGCGGGCCAAGGACGCGGGGCGCAATCTCGTCCTCAAGGCGGATCCTCCCGATCATCCGGACTGAGCGCCATCCATCGCGACCGGGCACGGGCGCGAATGGACCGCGAAAGAACATTCCAGGGTAGAATACTTTCCACCCGCCCGACCCGCTTGCAAAATTCGCTCTTTCATGCGGCCACCGCGCAAGCGATCTGGCCGAGATCAGGCGGCAAATCGACACGCATCATTACCTTGGTCAGCTTTGCCGGGCTGTTCGCACAAATCATTCAATCGCCGAATTTTTCTTTATGACTACTAGTGCACATAACTTGCACTAACCGTGTCCATTGGTCGCTCTCCGGGCTTACACGTATATCCTTACGTTTTGTTAGGATTTTGGGTGTAGTCTCCATATCGAGAACAACCGGGTTGGAAGTGGTGGACACAGACGGCATCCTGGATCCCCTGAAGCGCTACAGGGCCGGTCGACGGCACGTACTGCACGTGGTGCAGGGCGTAAGCGTTGTCGCGGCAATCCTGTCGATCTTTCTGTCAGGCATGGAGGCCAAGCTTGCGAGCGGGATCGCCGCCGCCGCCGCGCTGCTGATTCTCGTCGTGGCGGTGCTGGCCAGCCAACGTGCCGTCAAACAGATGGACGAGAATTTGCGCCTGTTCGCCCAGGCCCGCGACACCGGCCGCCAGATCGAAGAACTCTTCGCCATGACCGACATGCTGCAGGCGGCCGAGGATCATGACGATGCCGGTGCCGTGCTGATGGCGACGGCGCAGCGGCTGCTGCCCGAACTCGGGGGCGCCCTATATGTCTTCAACAACTCCAGGGACCGGCTCGACCTTGCCAAGTCCTGGAGCCAGTCGGAGAGTCTGGAGCCGGCAAGCATCCTGCTTCCCGGCAATTGCTGGGCGCTCAAGCGCGGCAAGCCCCATCTCAACGATGCCAGCGTCGGCACGCTTTGCTGCATGCACCAGATCGGTTCGGCCGCGACGGTCGAAGTACCGATGATGGCGCGCGGCCAGGTCTTCGGCCTCCTGATCCTGTCTTACGATGGGCAGGACTCGTTCAATGAACTCAAGAAAATCCGCCGCGTTGCCCGGGCGCTCGCGGATTCGATGTCGCTCGCCCTGTCCAATATCGCCCTGCGCGAAAAGCTGCGCACACAGTCGCTGCGCGATCCGCTTACCGGCCTCTACAACCGCCGCTACACGGAAGACGCGCTGGACCGCTACATCAGCCTGGCCGAACGGACCGGCGGCGCGACATCGGTAGTCATGATCGACCTGGACAACTTCAAGCGCCTCAACGACGATCATGGCCATGCCAAGGGCGATGCGGTGCTGCGCGATGTCGCGGGCCAATTGGTCGGCGCGCTGCGGCCTTCCGACATCATCGCGCGCTATGGCGGCGAGGAGCTTATGGTCATCCTGCCCAATTGCGGGCTGGACGATGCCGCGACCAAGGCTGAAACCTTGCGCCTGAGGATCGAGAGCCTGTCCGAGGTTCACGGCGTGCCGATCAGCGCCTCGTTCGGCGTGGCCACGGTGCCGGAAACGTCGACGGCCGCCGCGGACGTCATCCCGATGGCTGATGCCGCGCTCTACACCGCGAAGAACGCGGGCAAGAACCGTATCGTCACCGCCGACAGGCGAGCGACGCGCGATGACAACAAGCCTGCTCCGCGCCTGACCGTAACGGCTTAATGGTAACCGCCCGTACCTCGACAACCGGGGCGGGCCGAAGCCTTGCCTTGGCGATACGGGACTGGCTCGCCCGGTTGTATACGGGGTCTCTCGGAATAAGACTCATCTCCTCCCTTCGTTGTTGCGAACCGCCGAAGGGAGGGGAAGAATAGCGGTCGATGAAACTCGGTATTACTGGAACCGGCGCTTGATCGAGAACATCACGCGGCGCGGTTCGCCGACGATGCCGACGGCCGCGAAGTAGGGCGCGCTAGGCTGCGCGTAGGCGGACTGGTAATAGAACTTGTCGGTGAGGTTGGTGACCGCGAGTTTGGCTTCCCAATCTTCGCTGTCGTTGCTCCACAGCAGGCTGGCGTTCAGCAGGGTGCGAGGTGTAAGCGATGAAGCGGCCACGTTGACGGCATCGCCTTCGACCCGAGAGCGATACGAGACGTCGAAACGCGGCGTGAGCGAGCCGGTGCCGCCCAAGTCCGCAGTGTACTGAATCCCGCCGGCTGCCGTCCATTTCGGCGTATAGACGTTGGTCATGTCGAGCGTGATGTTGGTTGCCGCGTTGATCCGCTTGTACTTGAAGTCGAGATAGCCGACCGACGCGTCGATGCTCAGTCCGTTGACGGGGCGGAGGCTCGCTTCGAGTTCGACGCCCTTGATGCGTGCGTCACCGACATTGGTGGACTGGTTGCAGGGCGCGCCGGGGAAGGGCGAAATCGAATCGCAGCGCTTCAGCTGGGCTTGCAGGTCCGTATAGTCGTTGAGGAAAGCCGACATGTTGAGCGTGAAACGGCGATCGAACAGCTGGCTCTTGAAGCCCACTTCATAGGCCGTCAGCTTTTCCGGCGCGTAGGGCAGGGCCTGGGTGGTGAAGAAGGGCCGGGGATTGACGCCGCCGCCCTTGTAGCCGGTGGAAACCTGGGCATAGGTCATGAAACCATCCGACCACGCGTAGTCCAGCCCAAGGCGGTAGTCCACGCGGTCACCCTTGTAGGAAACCGGGAAGTCCAGCAGTGCGCCAAGCAATGGGTGCGGTGAGCCGTTGGGATCGTAACGGTTGAACGTGAAGTCCTTCCTGTCATCCGTGTAACGCACCGCGGCGGTCAGGTTTAGCCCGGCCAAGGGGTGGAACACGGTGTGAAGGAAGGCCGACTTGGATTCGGTCTTGACCGGATCGCGGAACAGGATGTCGAGGTTGAGCCCGCCACCGCCGACAGCCAGGCCGCCGGGAATGTTCACGCGCCCGCCCGACGTGCCCGAGGCGTGATAGTAATAGCCGCCCAAGGTCCAGTCCACGAATTCGCCCAGATCGCCGCTCAGGCGCAGTTCCTGGGTGAACTGCTTGTGATCGAGCTTCCAGATCTGGTCGACGATGCTTGCCGGCGCGGCATCCTGGGTCGCGGAGAACGTGACGTTCGACGCGCGATAGGCGGTGATCGAGTCCAGCTTGAGATTGTCGCTGAGTTCGATGTTGAGCAGGTTGGTGACGCCCCAGGCATCGAGCGGGGTCGTATCGGGCATGACGAAAGCATGGCCCGCCGCCGAGCCGCCGGTCGGTCTCGAAATGTAATCCTCGTAGTTGGTGTAGCTGTGAGCGCCGGTGATGTAGTTGGCGGTTCCGGCCCAGAGCGCCGATTGCACCGTCGTCTTGGCTGCCGGGTTCTGCGAACGATCGCGCGTCACATCGACGATCAGCGTGTCCTTGACGCCATCGCTCGGCGTGAACAGCAGCGTGCCGCGCGCGGTGAAGACGCGCTTGCCGCCCTGTTCGCCGATCTTGCAGCTGACGTCGGTGCGCTGCGTTCCATTGGCGAAATTGCCGGTCGCGCAGGCATAGTCGAGCCGCGTCATGTAACCGTCGCTGTACTGGGCACCTGCCGCGACGCGAGCATAGAGCTTGCCGTCGATCAGCGTCAGGTTACCCGCCGCGCGGCCGTAGAGCGAATTGCGCGATCCATAGCCCACTTCCATGTAGCCGTTCGTATCGGGCCCGGGACGCGTGCTGTAGAGCTTGACCGAACCGCCGATCGAGTTTTTGCCGGCAAGCGTGCCCTGCGGACCGCGCAGCACTTCGACCCGGTCCACGTCGAGGAGGTCGAACACCGAACCGGTGAGAACCCCGAAATAGACGTCGTCGACATACATGCCGACCCCCGGCTCGACGGCGAAATGCGGGTCGCTCTGGCCCACGCCGCGGATGAAGATCGCGGCCATGCCGCCGAAGTTTCCAGCGTTGCCCGAAAGCTGCACGTTGGGCGCCAGGTTCGCGGCGCCGGTAATGTCGGTCGCACCCTTCTGGGCCAGCGTGTCGCCGCTGATCGCCGAAATCGCCAACGGCGTATCCTGCACCGACTGGGCGCGGAACTGTGCCGTCACCACGATCTCGTTGCCGGTAACGGTATCGTTCGTGGAATCGTCCCCGGCCGGTCGCGACTGCGCCGCCACGCTGGTCGCAAACGACACGGCAATCCCGGCAACAGATGCCGTTGCGAGTAATAGCTTGGACTTGATTTTCATGTTGGGTCCCCTCCCATTATACGAGGCGGCTTAAGCCACAGCCTTCGTTGACGAGGTTACCGGGGTAACTCGTGCACTTCTTGCACCGGTGCGACTTCGAGTTGGACCAACACGACATTGCTTGCCTATATGGGCTTGCCAAATGACTTTGGTGGTATCGTGCGGCGTTTCGGGGATGCCGCGGGCAGGCCTGGGCGTGGCGGCGGGAATATCCGCCGATGCCGCGCGGCACGGGGATGCTATCGCGGCGTCTGCGAACCGCGATGATGCTTGGGCGAGCAGCCGAAACGCCGTGCGAATGCTCGGCTGAAATGGCTGGCATCGTTGAACCCGACCGCGAACGCCACGGCGGTGATTCCGCCGGAACCACGGTCCGGCATCGCGGCTATCATTTCCGCCGCGCGATCCAGGCGCCGGTCCTGGATGAAGCGCCTCGGCGTCGTCCCGTACTCGATGAACGCGCGCTGCAATTGCCTCATGCTTACGCCGATGCCGCGCGCAAGCTCGCCCACGTTGAGATCGGGATCGTCAAGATGCCGCATTGCGAACCCGATCGCTTCGCGCCGGACACTGGATGAAGCCTTCTGCCCGGCAAGCACTTCATCGATTTGCGACGAGTCGAAAATCAGCTTCAGCACGTCCGCCAGGATATCCTGGAGCGACGGCTGCCAGGGCCCGTCCGGCTCCGCCAGGATCGCTTCGCGGCAGGAATGGATGATCGAGGCGGCCAGGCGGACCGGGACCATTTCGGATCTGAGATGACGGCCGAGCATGCGTTCCGGATCGGCGATTTTCGATGCCACTTCGACGAAGGGAATCTTGACGAGCGTCAGATGCGTATCCTGTGTCGAGCAGTTGCTCCACGGTTTGGCCAGATCGCGCACGACGATGTCGCCTTCGTTCAATTCAGCCGACCAATTGTCTTGCGAGACCGTGCAACTGCCCCGTTCGGCCAGTGTGATGACGAACGAATCGCGATCGGGCGCGGCCCAACCGCCGATATGCGAAGCGGAACTCCTGGCCGAGGCCGGCGTCGTTTCTATGAAGACAAGCCCCACCCGGCCGATCTCCACACGCTGCATCCGGGCCTTGAATTCCTGCTGGTTCAGTGGATCGACCCGCAGTTCCGACAGGGTGTCGCTGCCCAGTTCGTTCCAACGCCTGATGCGTTGTGGCGGCGGGACCGAACTGGTCACAAACTCATGCCAACTGGCTTGCATCGTCTGCAGAGCCTCTCCTTCAGCCAAATTGTGGTTTTGGCGATGTTATCGGCATGGATTGTTAACCGCGTCGCCCGGAACCAGCAAGCGCCCTGTCACCAGGCCTGGAAAATGGTCTCCGAGCCGCGTGAGGGCATGGCAAAAGGCGCGGCGCCTTGCGTCCGGTTGTCGCGTTCGTCCGATAGGATGTCGCATCCAACAAAGAATGCCCGTCGATTGTGGGTTACCGATTCCATCAACAAGCCAGTGGCGAAAGCCGGCCAGTATGGGAGGACGGAATGTCGAAGGGTTCACTCCAGGAGAAGATCGATCAGTGCGGCGGTCCGCTCGCCATGATGCGCAATTCGCAGACCGGGCCCTATGCATTCCCGATTCCGGCCGAGTATTCCAACTGGCGCGAGGAACAGCGTGCCTGGCGGGACGGCGTCGCCTTGATGGATCAATCATTCCACATGACCGATCTCTACGTGGAGGGCCGCGACGTCATGGAGTTCGTATCCCGGCTGGCGGTGAACACCTTCAAGAACTTCGGCGACAGCAAGGCCAAGCAGTTCATCGCCTGCGCGGATGACGGCCATCTCATCGGCGACATGATTATTTTCGGCCTGAGCGAGAATCAGGTGAACATCGTCGGGCGTCCGACCGTGGCCAACTGGATCGAATACCAGGCCAGCAAGACCGATCTTGATGTCCGCTGCGATCGTGACGAGCGGACCTTGCAGAACACCAAGCCGCGCAAGACTTTCCGCTTCGAAGTGCAGGGCCCCCGTGCCTGGGCATTGCTTGAGAAGCTGAACGGCGGGCCGATCGAGCAGCCCAGGTTCTTCCAGATGGATTCGATCGAGGTTGCCGGTCGCCGCTTCCGATCGCTGCGCCACGGAATGGGCGGGGCGCCCGGTCTCGAATTCTGGGGGCCGGTCGAACTCTACGACGAGATCAAGGCAACCGTCCTCGATGCGGGCAAGGAGTTCGGCCTGCTTCAGGTCGGCGCACGCGCCTACGGCAGCGCGGCGGTGGACTCGGGCTGGCTGCCATGCCCGATGCCGGCGATCTACTCGAACGAAGCCATGCGCGAATACCGCGAATGGCTGCCGGCCGCGAGCTTCGATGGAATCGCCTCGCTGGGCGGAAGCTTCGTATCGGACAAGATCGAAGACTACTATTTCACGCCATGGGAACTGGACTATGGCCGCCTTATCAAGTTCGATCATGACTTCATGGGCCGCGCGGCACTTGAAGGCATGACCGGGGACCGGCACCGCAAGAAGGTGTCGATCGTTCTCGATCCCGACGACGTTACCGCGATCTATCGCAGCCAGATGGAGCCGGGCAAGAACGGCAAGGCCATGGAAGTGCCGACCGCGCACTATGCCGCCTATCCCTATGACGCGGTGCTGGATGCCCAGGAAAACCTCGTCGGGGTTTCCACATATACCGCGTTCCTCGCGCCCGATGGCGCCTGGGTGGCCCTTGCGGTTGTCGACGAAGCGCATGCCGCCGAAGGCAGCCGGGTGACGATCGTCTGGGGCGAGCCCAACGGTGGGTCCCATCGCCCCACGGTCGAACGCCACCGCCAGATGGAAATCCGCGGGACGATATCGAGCTGGCCTTTTTCGAAGCTGGCGCAAACGGGTTACCGGGCCGCCTGACCGAGTTCGTATCCCAGGGCGAGGGCGCTGCGGAACCGACGCACGCCTGAGCAATGGCCGGTTGGCAAGCGGCCGCCAAGCGGTTAGGCTTTGACCATGCTGCGCAAATCCCCCCAGGCGGCGCTGCTTGCCGCCATTGCCTTCGCCCCCTTTGCCGTCCCCGCCGCCGCGACGCCCGCCCAGGGCACCGGCGTCGCCTGGAACATCGTGGAGGAACTCACTACCGAGATCGGCCCGCGCCCCGCCGGTTCCCCGGCCGAGGGTCGCGCCCGGGACTGGGGGGCCGAGAAGCTGAAGGCGCTCGGTTTCCAGAACGTGCGGATAGAGGACTTCAAGACGCTGGCCTGGCAGCGCGGGGAGGAGCACGCGCGGCTGACCGCGCCTTACGAACAGCCGCTGGCGATCACCGCGCTCGGCTATTCGGTGCCCACGCCAAAGGGCGGGCTCAAGGCCGAACTGGTCTATTTCCCGACACTGGCCGCGCTCGAAGCCGCGCCGGACGGTTCACTCAAGGGCAAGGTCGCCTTCATCGACCATGCCATGCGCCGCGCGCAGGACGGTTCGGGCTATGGCCCTTATGGCGACGTGCGCCGCAAGGGGCCCTCGGTCGCCGCGAAAAAAGGAGCGGCCGGCGTCGTCATCCGCTCGGTCGGCACCGACGGCCACCGCAATCCGCACACCGGCGTGACGGTCTGGGACAAGGGCGTGACGCCGATCCCGGCGGGCGCGGTCTCCAATCCGGACGCGGATCTGATCGCCCGGATCACCGGACGCGGATCGATGCGTATCGACATGACATTGATGGGCAAGCCGTTTCCGGATGCGCCCTCGGGCAACGTGGTGGCGGAACTGCCGGGGCGGGATCCTGCGCTGCCGATCATCCTGGCCGGCTGCCATCTCGATTCCTGGGATCTGGGCACCGGCGCGATCGACGATGGGGCTGGCTGCGCGATCGTCGCCGCCGCCGCGCTGGCGGCGCAGCAAGGCGGCCAGACCCTACGCACGATCCGTGTCCTGTGGGCGGGCAACGAGGAAATGGGCTTGGCCGACGGTGGCGGCGCTCACTACCTGAAGCTTCACGGCAGCGAACCGCACGCCATCGCCATGGAAAGCGATTTCGGCGCCGATCGCGTCTGGCAGATCAAATTCTCGGGCGCGCCGGAGAACAAGGAACTGGCAGACAAGGTGAACGCTGCGCTCTGGCCCATGGGTATCGTCCCGCATCCCGGGCCCGCCGATGGCGGCGCCGACGTCGGGCCGATCATCGCGGCCCAGCATCTGACCGTGATCGATCTGGGGCAGGACGGCACGCGTTATTTCGACCTGCACCACACACCCGACGACACGCTCGACAAGATCGATCCGGCGGCGCTGCAGCAGAATGTCGATGCATGGGCCGCCGTGCTCAAGATAATCGCCAACGAACCCGGCGATATCGGCAAGGCCGCGCAGGACTCGGACAGGCACTGAGGAAAAAGCGCCCGGTTCTTTTCCCGTTCAGGCGATAGTAGGAAGAATACCGCCCTCAACGCGGATCGCCGCACCGTTGGTGGCAGCGCCAAGGGGGCTTGCGAGCAAGGCGACCTGGGCGGCAATTTCTTCGGGATCGATCAGGCGGCGGATCAGCGAGAGCGGGCGCATCTTGGCGAAGAACTCCGCCTCGCGTTCGGTTTCGGGCGCATCCTTGTTATCGACCACCGAACGGATGAACTCGACGATCCCTTCCGAGCGCGTCGGTCCGGGCATGACCGAATTGACGGTAACGCCGGTGCCGCGCGTCTGTTCGGCAAGGCCGCGGGATATGGCGAGCTGCGCGGTCTTGGTCATGCCGTAGTGGATCATCTCGCCCGGGATCATCAGCGCGCTTTCGCTGGCGATGAAGATCACCCGGCCCCAGCCGGAGGCGAGCATCTTCGGGAAATAGTGGCGGGCGAGGCGGGCTCCGCTCACGACATTGACTTCGAAGAAGTTGTGCCAATCGGCATCGGTGATTTCGGCGAAGGGCTTGGCCTCGTAGATGCCGAGGTTGTTGACGAGGATATCGACTTCGGGAACCGCCGCGATGAGCGTTTCGGCGCCTTCGGCCGTCGCGGGGTCGGCAAGGAGCGCGCGTGCCTTGCCCAGGGCCGCGACCTTGACTTCGGCCGCGTCCAGCTTTTCCCGGTTGCGGCCGCAGATAACCACCTCGACGCCCTCGGCGGCAAGCCGCTCGGCAATGGCAAGGCCGATTCCGGCGGTCGATCCGGTAACGAGAGCGGTCTTGCCGGTGAGGCTCAGATCCATGTGGTGCTACGCCTTTACCTTGTCCTGGAAGCTCTTTCGCAGCTTCATCAGCTTGGGCGGAATTACCGCCAGGCAGTATGGATTGCGCTGGCCTTCGCCTTCCCAGTATTCCTGGTGATAGTCCTCCGCCGGATACCACTGCGCCGGACCTTCGATGGTGGTGACGGCCGTGCCGTCATGCTCCGTGTTCCAGCGCGCGACGGCCGCCGCGGCCTCGGTCCGCTGGGCCTCGTCAAGCGGGAAGATCGCCGAGCGGTATTGCGTGCCCACGTCATTGCCCTGGCGGTTGAGCTGCGTGGGGTCGTGCGTGCCCATGAAGACGTCAAGCACGTCGGCGTAGGAGATGACTTGTGGATCGTAAGTCACCTTGATCGCCTCTGCATGGCCCGTGGTCCCGGAGCATACCTGCTTGTAGGTGGGGTCCGGCGCCGAACCGCCGATGTAGCCGCTTTCCACTTCGCTCACGCCGATCACGTCGCGAAACACCGCTTCGGTGCACCAGAAGCATCCGCCTGCCACGATTGCCGTTTCCATTGTCTCAAATGTCCTCAAGCCGGGGAATTGTCGTTAGATAGGTACACTTGTCCGGCTTGTCATTGGCGCGTGTGCGTCTAGGTTCGCAGCGTCCGTCCCGCCCCATCCGGAGACTCGCCCATGCGCCGCATCCTGTTCGCCCTCTCGTCCCTGCTCGGCCTGATGTCCGCTCCCATGGCCGCCACCGCCGGGGAGGCGGCGGCCGAAAGGGAAGCGTGCAAGGGCTGCGAGGCCTTGCTCGAACTCGCCGCTGCCAATCCCTTGCGCAAGGAGGACAAGGTCCGCGACAAGTATCGCCATCCGGTGGATACCTTGACGTTCTTCGGCGTCGGGCCGCTGATGAAAGTGGGCGAATATGCGCCCGGCGGCGAATGGTATTCGCGCCTGCTCGGGCTCTACCTGGGGCCGCAGGGGCATCTGGTCGGCCTCTATTTCGATCCCGACAGCGGCGCCTTCAAGCCGGAAACCCAGGAAGGCATCCGCAAGGGCGCGGCGAACTACCCCGCCGATGTCGCCAGGTTCACCGGCATGCCGGCGGAACGGTTTTCCGCCTTCACCCTGGGCGCCGTCCCTGAAGCGGAGAAGGGCACCTTCGATCGTATCCTGGTGATCCGCATGATGCACAACCTGATGCGCTGGAACATCGCCGACAGCGAGGTCGAGAGCATGCGCGAGCTGCTCAAGCCGGGCGGCCTGCTGGGCATCGTCCAGCACCGGGCGAAGCCGGACGCACCCTATTCCTACGCCGATGGCAGCAAGGGCTACCTGCGCGAGGCGGATCTTATCAAGTTCATGGAAGTGAACGGCTTCGAACTGGTCGACAAATCGGAAATCAACGTCAATCCCAAGGACAGCGCGGACTGGCCCGCCGGCGTCTGGACCCTGCCGCCGACGCTGACGCTCAAGGACCAGGACAGGGACAAGTACCTGGCGGTGGGCGAAAGCGACCGGATGACGCTTCTGTTCCGCAAGCGGGACTGATAGAGCCCGGCGCATGACCGAAATCACCGTTGCCGCGCTGCAGCTCGCGCTCGGCTCCCTGGACGAGCGCGAGAACATCGCGGCGGTTTCCACGCTGGTGGAACAAGCGGCGGGCCAGGGCGCGCGGATCGTCCTGCCGCCGGAGCTGTTCTCCGGCCCTTATTTCTGCAAGACCGAGGAAGAGGAACTTTTCGCGCTCGCCCGGCCGACCGCCGAGCATCCCTCGGTCGTCGCCATGCGGGCGCTGGCGGCCGGGCTGAAGGTGGCGATCCCCACCAGCTTCTTCGAGCGGGACGGCCATCACTATTACAACACCCTCGCCATGATCGGTCCCGATGGCGAGATCATGGGCACCTATCGCAAGAGCCACATTCCCGATGGTCCGGGCTATGAGGAAAAGTACTACTTCCGCCCGGGCAACGACGGCTTCAAGGTCTGGGATCTGTTCGGCACCCGGGTCGGCGTCGGCGTGTGCTGGGACCAATGGTATCCCGAATGCGCACGGGTGATGGCGCTGATGGGGGCCGAACTGCTGTTCTATCCCACCGCGATCGGCTCCGAGCCCTATGACGCCGGGCTCGATACCAGCCGCATGTGGCGCCGGGCCATGCAAGGCCATGCGGTGTCGAACTGCATGCCCGTGATCGCCGCCAACCGCATCGGCGTGGAAGACGGGCAGGCCTTCTACGGCCATTCCTTCATCACCGACGAATGGGGAGACCTTCTCGCGCGGTTCGGCGAGGAAGAGACCGGCGTACTGATCGCCACCCTCGATCTTGCCCGGGCGGCGAAGCACCGGGCCGGCATGGGCTTCTTCCGCGATCGCCGCCCGCAGCTCTACACGCGCATCGCGCAGGACATCTGAAGGGGGCAGGGGACAATGGGCAGGCACCGTTATCTCGTGGCCCTGGGCTCCAACATGCGCCATCCGCGCCACGGCTCCCCCCGCGCGGTGATAGCCGCCGCGATCGAGGCGCTGGACCACGGCAAGCTGGAAGTGCTCGCCGCCTCGAAAGTGATCGCCACGCCGCCGCTGGGCCCCTCGCGCCGCCGCTATGCCAATGCCGTCGCCGTGGTGCGTTGCAAACGCGAGCCCGACAAGGTTCTGCGCAAATTGCACAAGATCGAGCATCGGTTCGGACGCAGGCGAACCGGCCAGGGCTGGCGCGCGCGCGTGCTCGACCTCGATATCGTGCTGTGGAACGGCGGCGCCTGGACGAGCGATGACGGCGAGGTCAGCCTGGTCATCCCGCACCCGGCCTTTCGCGAACGCCGTTTCGTGCTGGAACCCGCCACGCAAATCGCCGGAGCCTGGCGCGATCCGCTGACCGGCTTGACCATCCGGCACCTATCAGCCCGCTTGACCAAGCCTCGTCCGATCCCTAGGTGACGCCCTTCCGCAGCCGGGATACGGCATCGGGGGCCCTTAGCTCAGTCGGTAGAGCAACTGACTTTTAATCAGTAGGTCGCTGGTTCGAACCCAGCAGGGCTCACCATATAACTACCTGAAAATAGAGAATTGATCGGATACGACGGTCGAAAGCTCGCGGTGGTTGCGGCGATGGACGGGAACCGTCATCCGTGTCCGTCCTTGATGCGAACGATATGCTGCCATCTGGCCGGTGTTGGCCGGGTGACACCAGGTATCCAGTTCTCCGCACGTCTGTCCAAAAAGCGCCTCGAGATCAGAACGCATCAAGCCCTCCAATCCCTGGCAAAGTCTGAAGGGGGGTATTGAATCCCAAAGGTAATCCCCCGGCTATGCCGGGGAGACCATCATAGTTTGACGTATCCGGGAACCCATCGCGACATTTGCTTTCGTGAGCCGCCAA
>NZ_FOOR01000038.1 GCF_900113255.1 Novosphingobium sp. CF614 | reverse complement strand
GGGGACCTTGTTGCCCGTACTGTCTTGGCGACCGCCCCAGATGCCAGTAAAACCGGCCACTCCGCTGCGGTGAAGCGCCCTCTAAGGTCCACCCCTCAACCAGTCAAACACTTTCTTCACAAAAATCTCAAACAACACACATTATCCCATCTTTACATAACCTTACTTCAATCTCACACTCCACACTCCATACCCCCAACAACAGTCACAACTCTCCGAATCGCGATACCGAGAGGAACGCCGGCCGGTCCGATTCCACCGCTCGGCAGGCACTATCCGTAGTTTCGCCGATGCAGCACGATTGCGTCATCGGCGGCAGATGCTATCGCTATCACGTGCCGACTTCCCCCCGATCATTGCGCGGCTCCGGCAATGCCGCCCTGCTCTCGCTGCTTCTCGCGATCGCGGGATGCGCTACTCCCCACAAGGCGATCGACAGTCGGCCGGCCGTTTCGGACGCGCCGGTTCCGCCCCTTGCGGGGCCGGAGCCATGGTGGCGTCAGACGGGCGACCCGGTCCTGGCTACCCTGGTCGCGCAGGGCCTTGACGCCAATGCCGGGTTGGCTTGCCGAATCGCGGCGCTGCGCCGGCAGGACCGCGCGGCCGATGCATTAGCGAAGACGCTTGGCGCGGCATTGAAACGGTTGTTCGCCGACAAGATGCAGGCACAAGGCAGGCGGGATCGGGAGGCGCGCGCGCAAGGGCTGGCCGACCGCCGGGCTCGGCTCGCCGAGGACATCGCGCTAGCCTATGTCGAGGTGCGGCGCCTCCAGCAGATTGGCGCGCTGCGTTCGGGGCTGATCGGGCAGTACAAGGACAACGCCGAGATCGCCGAGTTCCGCCGGCAAGCGGGCCTCGTTCCGGCGCTCGACGGCGCCCTCGCCCGTTCGCAGGACGAAACCGCACGCGCCGAACTGGGCTATGCGGACGCGCGTCTCGACGAAGCCCTGGCAGCCCTGGCCAGGCTGGTAGGAGAGAAGTCCGATACCCTTACCACACGATTGGGCGAGACCGGCGCGCTGCCGGCGCTGAGCGCGCCGTCTACCGTGGCACAGGACAAGGAACAAGGTGAGGCACATGGCGAAGATGCCTCGGCCGATGCCGGCCAGCGCGAAGCACGCCTTTCGGATACGCTCGAAACCGCCCGGCGCGCCGCAAGGGACGCGCGCATCGCCTACCGCGAGGGCGCCGGCAACATCGCCACGCTCTATGTCGCCGAGGCAGCGGCACTTTCGGTTGAACAGGCCCTGATCGACGCCCGCGCCGAAAGGGTCTCGGCAGCGATCCGATCGCGCGGCGCACACGGCGACGACTGGGCCCGAATCGACGTCGAGCGCCTCGCTTCCATTTCCGCCACGGCAGCGGCGCCTGCCGATGGCGGCGACTGTGGCTGTGATTGTGACTAGGATCGAGCCCCATACGCCGCTTGACGCGCTGCTCGGCGCGACGCCGCGCCGGGTCCTGCGCCACTGGCTCAGCCTGTTGCTGCTGGCGCTCGCCGGTCTGGCCGCGCTGGTGTTTTTCGTGCGTTTCGTCACTGGCGACAATTCGCCCTATTATTCCGCTCCGGTCGAACGCGGCAACCTCGTGCCATTGATCTCGGAGCGCGGCATCGTGCGCGGCACCGGCGAAGTCACCGCGCAGGCCATGCTCGACGGCCGAATCGCCTGGATCTCGGGCAAACGCGATGCGCAAGTCGAGCGCGGCGAGCTCCTGGCCCGCATCGATGCGCGCGAAATCCATCGCCGGATCGCCATTGACCGTTCGAGCCTTGCCGCCGCCCAGGCCAGGCTCGAAGCCGCGCAAGTCGCCGCCCAGAGCGCTGCCGCCCGCCTTGCCCGCTTCGAGAACGTCTGGCGGCGATCGGGCGGCCGCGCGCCTTCTTTCAATGAAATGGAAACGGCGCGGGCCGAGGGGCTGCGCACCAGCCTGGCCCTGGACGCGGCCCGGGCCGAGCTGAAGACCGCCAGGCTGCGCCTAGAGGACGACAAGGCGAAAGCCGCCAGGGCGGAAGTGCGCGCGCCGATCAGCGGCGTGCTGGTGCTACGCCAGGTCGAGCCCGGGCAGTGGGTGAACGAGCACCAGCCGCTGTTTACGATAGCCGCCGGCATAGCGCCGCTGACCGTGGAAGTGCCGCTGACCGCCCGGCCGGCCGGTCCGATCCAGGCGGGAACCCTGGCGCGGGTGCGGCTCGATTCGATGCCCGACAAAGTGCAATCGGCCAGGCTCTCGCTCCTCAAGGTCCCTCCACCGCCGCAGTCCGCGCCGCCGCGCGCGGTCTTCACGCTTGAACGGCCGGACCCGCAGGCACGCCCCGGCATGGCCGCCACGATCGAGATCGAGCTGCCCGAACGCAAGAACGTGCTGCTCGTCCCCGACGCGGCGCTCGCCTTCGAGCCCGGCAACCCAGATGCGCCCGGCCGCAGGCGCGCGCGCGTCTACCTCCTCTCCAGCGACGGCGAGCCGAGACGCGTCTACGTGGTGGTCGGCGGCAGCGACGGCCAGCGAACCGAGATATTCGCGACCGGCATTCAGCCCGGCGACCAGATCATCACCGGCTGGCGCGATCCCGCCGCGGGTCCGAAGCGGAATGAAGCCGTGAAACAATAATAGCGCCCGTGCGTATGGCTCACGAAAGTTCGTTCGACAGCAAAGAGGTATCCCAAACTGATTTACGACGCGCAGGTGTCGCGCCGCACGACGATCCGGCTGTTCGCTTCGCTGGCGGCCGTCCTTGCGCTCCCCGAGGGCGCGTGTGCGGCAGCGCGCGAACGATTGGGACCCTCGGTCCCGTTCTCCTGGGACCGGCTGGTTGAGCGGGCACGGAGGCTCGCGCGGAAGGCATATGCCGCCGCCGCCGATTCCGTTCACGCCGCCGCCGACTACGATGCGACGGTAGGCCTGACATACGGCGAGGCCGAGGCAGTGGCCGGCAACGTCCGCCTGTTCCCGACCAGCCGCGCGACCGCGCCCAAGGCGGTCCACGTCGCGGTGGTGGAGAACGGGAAGGCGCGTGAGATCGTCGATACCGCCGGCCTGTTCGTCGGCAGCGCCACTGCCGATCCGGCGGGATTCCGGGTGATGGACGCCAGCGGCCGTTCGGATTGGCTCGCCTGGCAGGGAGCCAGCTATTTCCGGGCCTCGGGCAGCCAGGACCAGTACGGCCTGTCCGCGCGCGGCATCGCCATCGATACCGGCCTGTCGATGCCGGAAGAGTTTCCCAGCTTCACCCATTTCTGGATCGAACGGATCGGGCCGGACCAGGCGCGCGTCCACGCGCTGTTGGACGGGCCGAGCCTGACCGGTGCTTATGCATTCGATTGCCGCAAGGGCGACATCGGCGTGACGCAGGATGTCACGGCCGTGCTCTTCCTGCGCAAGAACGTGACGCAACTGGGGCTGGCGCCCGCCTCCAGCATGTTCTGGTATGACCAGTCGAGCCCGCCGGCCCAGCGCGACTGGCGACCGGAAATCCACGATTCGGACGGACTGGCCATCTGGGCCGGCAATGGCGAGCGGATCTGGCGGCCGCTCGAGAATCCGTCGACCCAGCGACTCCATTCGATGCGGGCCGATAGCCCCAGGGGGTTCGGCCTGCTGCAGCGCGACCAGGACTTCGACCATTACCAGGACGACGGCGTCTTCTATGATCGCCGTCCCTCGCTCTGGGTCGAGCCGCGCGGTGACTGGGGGCCAGGCTCGGTCTGCCTGTTCGAGATGCCGACCGACATCGAGACGCTGGACAACATCGCCATGTTCTGGCGCGGAGACGCGCCCGCCCGCGCCGGCGAGCGCCGCGATTTCGCCTATCGCCTGACCTGGACTTCGCGCGATCCGACCGCTGGTGACAATGCACGCTGCGTCGACGTATTCGACGGACCCGCCGGCATTCCCGGCGCGCCGCCGATTGCCGACGCGCGCAAGTTCGTGTTCGATTTCGCCGGCCCGTCGCTGGCGGGGCTCGGCCGGGGCAGCGGCGTTGTTCCGGCGACCGACCTGCCGCAGGGCGTGCTCATGTCCGCCGCCGCCTATCCGGTGGCGCGGGCCGAGGCACGCTGGCGGGTCATGCTCGACGTGCGCACCCAGGACATGCCGCAGCCGCAATTCCGCCTCTACCTCAAGCGCGGCGACACGGCACTCAGCGAAACCGTCATCAAGGCGATCGAACCGTGAGCATGATCCTTTCCGACCCACCATCGATGCTGCCTGCCGAAGCCCCGCTGGAAATGCCGGTGCAGAACCTCTACGGCATCCCGCCCGGCGCGATCGAAGTACAGACCCGGCCGCACGGCATGCTGGTCAAGCGGCTCTTGCTGCTCGCGCTGACCGCCGTGATCGGGCTCGCTGCCTCAAGCTCCGTGCGCCTGGCCCTCTCGCGCGACGGGCTCGATCCCATCGAGATGGCGCTGCTGGTATTCTTCGTGCCGCTGTTCTGCTGGATCGCGTTCGGCTTCGTCACTTCCGCGATCGGCTTTCTCAAACTCATCACCGGCGAGCATCCCGGCTTCACCGCGATTCCCAGCCCTGCTTCCACGCTGCGCCACCGTACTGCGGTGCTGATGCCGGTCTACAATGAGAACGTCGACGAGGTGTTCGCCCGGGTGCGGGCGATGGCCGGCTCGATCGCCGCGGCCGGCGGCGCCGAATGGATCGACTTCTTCGTGCTCAGCGATTCCAGTCCCTTCCACGGCAAGCGCGAGCAGGCCGCCTGGCGCGCGCTGGCGCGCGAAGCGCCGATCCGGGTCTACTACCGCCGGCGCGAGGACAACGTCGCGCGCAAGCCCGGCAACATCGCCGAATGGGTGCGTCGTTTCGGCGCCGCCTACGAGAACATGCTGGTGCTCGACGCCGATTCGATCATGAGCGGCGATGCCATTGTCGGCATGGCGGCGATCATGGAGCAGCGGCCGTCGATCGGCCTGTTGCAAACAGTACCGATGATTACCGGCGCACGCACGCTGTTCCAGCGCTGGATGCAGTTCGCGAGCGAGGCATACGGGCCGATCGCCAGCGCCGGCCTGCTGTGGTGGTCAGGCTCGGAAGCGAACTTCTGGGGCCACAACGCCATTGTCCGCACGCGCGCCTTCGCGGAATCCTGCGGTCTTCCCGAATTGCCCGGCAAGCCTCCGTTCGGCGGCCACATCCTCAGCCACGACATGCTCGAATCGGCCCTGCTGCGGCGGCGGGGCTGGGCCGTGCACATGGTGATGATCGGCGGCAGCTACGAGGAATTTCCCCCCACCATCGTCGATCATGCGATCCGTGACCGGCGCTGGATGCAGGGCAACCTGCAGCATCTGCAACTGCTCGGCGCCTCCGGCCTGCACTGGGTCAGCCGGCTGCACCTGCTGATCGGCGCGTCCGCTTATATCACCTCACCCGGCTGGATGCTGCTGATCCTTACCGTCATCGGGCAAGTGGCGACGCGCCACGAAGGCGGCTTCGTGGCGCTGGCGCCGCCCGCGGTGCTGTTCCTGACCCTGGTGCTGCTGTTCGGACCCAAGCTGATGGGCGCGATCTGGATGCTGGCCAACGGCCCCCGTCGCCGCAGCTTCGGCGGAACCGGAGCGGTCCTGCGTTCGGTCTTGTCGGATGCCGCACTGGCGATCCTGCTGGCACCGGTGACGATGGTCACGCAAACCAAGGCGCTGCTAGGCCTGCTGCTGGGCATTTCGGCCGGCTGGAACACCCAGGTGCGCGATGCCCGCCGAATCACCGTGCGCGAGATCGTGCCGGACTTGCGCGAACACCTGCTGCTGGGCCTGGCCCTGTGCGCGACCCTCCGGCTCGACACGGTGACCGCGATCTGGCTTTTACCCATCATCCTGAGTCTGCTGCTTTCGCCTTGGCTGGTCAGCCTCACGTCCAGCGAGGCATTGGGCGAGCGCGCCGCCATGCGCGACCTTTTCCGCGTTCCCGAACCGGGTATCGCCGATCACGGGCTGGCGCCGCCGGACGATTCGGGCCAGCGTAAGGCTGTGGAATGCTGATCCATCCGGCAAAGCCGGAAATGCACCCGCGAAAAAGGCCGGACTTTCGCCCGGCCCCTTTGGAATTCCGCCGATACGGCGCTTATGCCGATCGGGCTCCCTCGCCGCGACGAAGCCGGCCGAAGCAATCCAAGGCGGCGCCAAACCGCGCCTAGACCAACGCCTTGGACAAGCTCAACTACCGATTGCGGTCTGCGCGTCGCGACCGTCGCCTTCGGGAGCGGACAGGATCGAGCGCGTAACCTGACCCTTGGCAACCGTGTAGGTTCCGGGATCGCCCACGGTCGAGCGGATCGCGGGATCGGCGCTGCCGGCCATGCCCAGCGTCGACTTCTCGATGTCGCTGCGCGCCTGCGGGCCGCCGAACAGCGCATCGAGGGTCTGCTGTTGCAGTGTATCGTCGGCCGGGCGCGGCTGGCCCTGCTTGGGCGGGCTTAGCGAGAAGTCCGGCGGCACCACCAGCGGCGACTGGCGCTGCACGGCGAATTCATCAGGGCGATCATGGTTGAGCAGTCCGGTGCTGCCGCAGGCAGACAGCAGGATCGCGCCAGTCGTGACCAGGATGAGGGCGCCGGTTTTCTTCATGGGCATCAAATCAACTCTCCGGGGCGGCGTTGCCCGACGCAGTGGGGGCCGCTGCATCGGGCTTTTCGCGCGAAAGCAGGGATCGGGCAAGGATAATCAGGACGCCGATGGTGATGGCGGCATCGGCAAGATTGAAGATCAGGAAGGGGCGGAAGCTTCCGAAGTGCAGATCGGCATAGTCGATCACGTAGCCGAACGTATAGCGATCGCGGATGTTGCCCAGCGCACCGCCCAGCACCAGCGCCAGCGCGGCGATTTCCACCATCTTGCGCTCGCGCAGCATCCACACCAGGACGAACGTGGCGATCGCCGCGGTCATCGCCACCAGCGCCCAGCGACCCTCCACCGAGCCCGCAGTGAACAGGCCGAGCGAGACGCCGAAGTTCTGCGTCCAACGCAAGTCGAAGATCGGCAGCAGCTCTATCAGGCCCTTGTTGTAAAGCCCCAGGTCCCAGGCGATCCACTGCTTCAGCACTTGGTCGACGATGAAGACCAGCACCGCGACGACGATGCCGGCCAGGCGCCTGGCCCAGGGGCCGTTCACGCCCGTTCCTCCACCGCGCTGACCACATCCTCGCAGCGGGCGCACAACGCGCCGTCCTCGGACACTTCCGGCAGGTGGCGCCAGCAACGGCCGCACTTGTGGTGGGAGGTGGGAGTGACGATCACCTCCTCGCCCTGCCCGCGCGTGACTGTCGCGGTGATGAACAGCTCGGCGAGATCGGCTTCAGGGGCGGAGGCCGGCACGACGACTTCGGCGGCAAGACTGGAGCCGATCACCTTGTCGCGCCGCAGCGGCTCGATTCCCTCGGTGACCTGCTGGCGCAAGGCGCGCAGCCCGGCCCACTTCGCGATCAGCGCGTCACCGCCGTTCGCCCAACCGGCCGGCAGAACCGGCCATTCCAGCAGATGCACGCTGTCACCGCCGGGATAGCGGCTCTGCCACACTTCCTCGGCGGTGAAGACTATCACCGGCGCTCCATAGCGCACCAGCGCATGGAACAGCGTATCGAGCACGGTGCGATAGGCGCGGCGCTTCGGATCGGCGGGACTGTCGCAGTAGAGGCAGTCCTTGCGGATATCGAAGAAGAAGGCCGAAAGGTCCTCGTTGCAGAAGTCCAGCAGGGCGCGCACGTAAGTGTTGAAGTCGAAATGCTCGACCGCCTGCCGCAACGTGGCATCCAGCTTGCCCAGCAGGGCGAGCACGTAGCGCTCCAGCTCGGGCATTTCCTCCGCCGGCAGGCGCTCCACCTCGTCGAAGTCGGACAATGCGCCCAGCAGGTAGCGCAAGGTGTTGCGCAGCTTGCGGTACTGGTCGGCGACTCCTTTCAGGATCTCGTCGCCGATGCGGTGGTCCTCGGTATAGTCGACCGACAGGGCCCAGAGGCGGATGATATCGGCGCCGTTGGTTTCCATCACCTTCAAGGGGCTGACGGTGTTGCCGAGCGACTTCGACATCTTCATGCCCTTGGCGTCCATCGTGAAGCCATGGGTCAGCACCGCCTTGTAGGGTGCGTGCCCCCGCGTGGCGCAGCTTTCCAGCAGCGAGGACTGGAACCAGCCGCGATGCTGGTCGCTGCCCTCAAGGTAGAGGTCGGCGCGGGGACCGGTCCAGCCTTCCGGCCGGAGGAGGTCGGGCCAGCGGCCGGATTCGAGCACGAAGGCGTGGGTCGAACCCGAATCGAACCAGACGTCGAGGATGTCGGTCACGCGCTCATAGTCCTGCGCGTCGTAGGCCTCGCCCAGGTACTGTTGTGCGCGTTCGTCGCACCATGCATCGACGCCGCTTTCACGGATGGCGCTGACGATGCGGACGTTGATCTCGGGGTCGACGAGATATTCGCCGGTCTTGCGATCGACGAACAGCGTGATCGGCACGCCCCAGGCGCGCTGGCGGCTGAGCACCCAGTCCGGGCGGCCCTCCACCATGGCGCGAATGCGGTTTTCGCCCTTTTCGGGCACCCAGCGGGTATCGGCGATGGCCTGGAGGGCCAAGTGGCGAAGGGTGGTGGGGACTTCGACAAGCTCAGCCTGAGCGGAATTGAGAGTGTCTTCCAGACCCCACTCGCCCTGGGCCTGTCGAAGGGTCCGGCCGGGGACCGGCCTGTCCATCGGCACGAACCACTGCGGCGTGCAGCGGAAGATCACCTTGGCCTTGGAACGCCACGAATGCGGGTAGGAGTGCTGGTAGTCCGCCGAAGCCGCGAGCAGCCCGCCCGCTTGCTTCAGGTCCGAGCAGATCGGCCCATCGGGCGCGTTGAACTTGGGATTGATGACCGAACCCTGTCCGCCCAGCCAGGCCCAGTCGGCACGGTACTTGCCGTCACCCTCGACCGCGAAGACCGGATTGATCCCATGTTCCTTGCACAGCAGGAAGTCGTCCTCGCCATGGTCGGGCGCCATGTGGACCAGGCCGGTGCCGCTCTCGGTGGTGACGAAGTCGCCGGGCAGGAACGGGCGGGGACGCAGGAAGAATTCGGCGAGGGGACTTTCCGGATGCACCGAAGCAAGCCCCTCCCCTTCGGGGTTGGAGTAGGGCGTGGCCCCAGACGCCGCGTCGGCCGGAGAGACGGCCCCTCCCCTGTAGAGGAGGGACGATTCGAAGAGCTTTGCCATGGGGTGGCGCGCCATGGTGCCGGCTAGGTCGGAGCCGTTACCAGCCCATGTAATTGTCCAGCCATCACCGTCGCTAAGCCAAGGACTCTTACCAACGCGCCCAAGTGTCTCGTTGAGCAATTCCTGCGCGACGAGATAGACTTTTCCGCGAGTTCGAACGCCGACATACTCCACCTCCGGCCCATAAGCCAAAGCCTGGTTCACCGGGATCGTCCAAGGCGTCGTCGTCCAGATCACCACGTAAGCCCCGACCAGTTCCGGGATCGGCGATTCGATGATCTCGAACGCCACGTCGATCTGGGTGGAGACGATATCCTCGTACTCGACTTCGGCCTCGGCCAGCGCGGTCTTTTCCACCGGGGACCACATCACCGGCTTGGCACCGCGATAGAGCTGGCCGCTGGTCGCGAACTTCATCAGTTCGGCCACGATCGTCGCCTCGGCCTGGAAATCCATCGTCAGGTAGGGATTGTCCCAGTCGCCGCCGACGCCCAGGCGCTTCAATTGCTCGCGCTGGACGTTCACCCATTCCTGGGCATAGGCGCGGCACTCGGCGCGGAATTCCTCGGCCGGGACCTGATCCTTGTCGCGCTTCTTCTTGCGGTACTGTTCCTCCACCTTCCACTCGATGGGCAGGCCGTGGCAGTCCCAGCCCGGCACGTAGGGCGCGTCCTTGCCCAGCAGGGTCTGGGTGCGCACCACCATGTCCTTGAGGATGTGGTTGAGCGCGTGGCCGATGTGCATGTCGCCATTGGCGTAAGGCGGGCCGTCATGCAGGATGAACTTCTCGCGCCCCGCGCGGGCCTCGCGGGTCTTGCGGTAGATGCCCTGTTCCTGCCAGCGCGCGAGAATGCCGGGCTCCTTCTGGGGGAGCCCGGCCTTCATGGGGAAATCGGTCTTCGGCAGGAAGACGGTGCTTCGCCAGTCTGCCTTTTCGGAATTGTCGCGCTGCTCGGTCATGATCGGCGGGCGTTAGAGCAATTGGCGGGCCGTTGGAAGAGCGAGTCCCGCCTTCAGGGCCCTTCCGACCCCAATCCCATCAACCCAGGCCCGCCAGCAGTTCCCGCGCCCGGTCGCAGTCGGCGGCGATCTGCACGGTAAGCGCGTCGAGCGAATCGAACTTCGCCTCGGGCCGCAGGAACCGGTGGAAGGCAACCTCTATCTCCCGCCCGTAGAGATCGCCGGAAAAGTCGAAGAAATGCGGCTCCAGCAGTTCCTTGGGCGGTTCGAACTGAGGCCGCACGCCCATGTTCGCCGCGCCCGGCACCACGCGCCCGTCCGGCAGGCGCCCGGTCACCGCGTAGACGCCGTAACGCGGGCGCAAGTAAGCACCCATTTCGAGGTTGGCGGTGGGAAAGCCGATCACCCGGCCCAGCTTGTCGCCGTGCAGCACGGTGCTCCGGATGGCGAAGGGGCGGGTAAGCAGGCGCGCCGCCGTCTCGCAGTCGCCCGCCTTGAGCGCCTCGCGGATGCGGCTGGAGGAAATGACGCCCTCGCCGTCGCTGACGGCAGCCACGGTGCGGCCGGAAAGGCCGAAGCGCGCGCCGATCTCGCGCAGGACGTACGGGTTGCCGCCGCGCCCCTTGCCGAACGTGAAATCCTCGCCGGTGACGACCCCCAGCGCGCCGAGGTGGCGGACCAGCATGTGCTCGATCCAGTCACCGGCGGGCATGGCGGCCATGGCGGCATCGAAGTGCAACACCAGCATGGCATCGGCCCCGGCCTGGGCGAAGAGTTCCTCGCGCTGGTCGAGCGTGGTGAGGCGGAACGGCTCGGCATCGGGCTTGAACAGGCGCACCGGGTGCGGATCGAATGTCGCGACGATCGCCGGCCGGCCGGCCTCGCGCGCCCAGCCGATCGCCTCGCCGACCACCGCCTGATGGCCACGGTGGAATCCGTCGAAGTTGCCCAGCGCCAATATGGCGCCGCGCAGCGATTCCGGCGTGGGGTGGCGGTTGTCGAAGCGAATCATGACCGCAGGGCCTATAGGTCGCGCAGCAGCGTCACGAAAGCGTAAGCCGGTATCTCGCCCTGCGCCGAGTGCTCTTCGCGCGCGACTTCGCGCCATTCGGGCCCGAGCGGGGGGATGACGGTATCGCCGGGATAATCGGCGCGAACCTCGGTCAGTTCGATGCGGCGGGCAATATCCAGGAACAGGGCGTAGATTTCCGCCCCGCCGACCACCGCGACCTCGCCGTCGCCGGCCAGCGCCAGTGCTTCTTCCGTCGTATGAACCACCTCCGCCCCTTCGGCACGCCAGGCGGCATCGCGCGTGAGCACGATATGGCGGCGGCCGGGCAGCGGGCCGGGGAAACTCTGGAAGGTCTTGCGGCCCATGACCATCGGCTTGCCCATGGTCAAAGCCTTGAACCGCCTGAGATCCGCCGGCAGGCGCCACGGCAGCCTGCCGGCGCGGCCGATGACGCCGTTGGCGGCGCGGGCGTAGATGAGGAAGAGGTCCCGAGCCACCCGCCGATCCGCCTCAGCCGAACGTCAGCCGGGTGACGTGACCCATCTTGCGCCCCGGACGCGCGGCGGCCTTGCCGTAAAGGTGCAGGTGATTGGCGGGATCGGCCAGGATCGCCGGCCAGTCGTGCGCCTCGTCGCCGATCAGGTTGCGCATCTCCACCGCCTTCGCTGCAAGCCCGGTGCCGCCCAGCGGCAAGGCGCAGATCGCGCGCACGTGATTCTCGAACTGGCTGGTGATGGCTCCCTCGATGGTCCAGTGCCCCGAATTGTGGACGCGCGGCGCCATCTCGTTGAACACCGGGCCGCTCTCGGTCGCGAAGAATTCCAGCGTCAGCACGCCGACATAGCCCAGCGCCTCCGCCACTTTCGCCGCCAGGCCGCGCGCCGCCGGAACCTGTTCGAGCACGGCGCCGGGCGCGGGCAAAGTGCTGGTGGAGAGAATCCCGCCCTCATGGACGTTGTGCGGCGAATCGAAGTAGCGGATGTCTCCGTCCGCGCCCCGGCACAGGATCACCGAGAATTCGGCGAAGAACCTGACCAAGCCTTCGTAGATCAGCGGCTTTGCCGGCAGGTCCAGTCCCTCGGCATCCGCCGCCGCCATGATCCGCCACTGGCCCTTGCCGTCATAGCCGTCGCGCCGGGTCTTCAGAATCCCGGGCACGCCGATCGCCGCTACCGCTCCGGCAAGGTCTGCTGGCGAATCGACCGGCGCGAACGGCGCGGGCGTGCCGCCCAGATCGCTGACGAAGCGCTTTTCGCTGAGCCTGTCCTGCGCGATTTCCAGCGCGCGCGGATTAGGCAGCAACGCCGCTTCGCCCAAGGTCGTCAGCGGGCCGACCGGCACATTCTCGAACTCGTAGGTGATGACGGCGCAATCGGCGGCGAAGGCTGCCATCGCCTCCGCATCGTCCCAGCGCGCGCACGTGAAGGCAGCGCTGACTTCGGCAGCGATCGAATCCGCCTCGGGCGCATAAACGTGGCAGCGATACCCCAGCTGCGCCGCGGCCATGGCGATCATCCGGCCGAGCTGGCCGCCGCCCAGGATGCCGATGGTCTCGCCGGGTGGAATCATGCCGGCGCCGTCCTGGATTCTTCCGGGATCGATCGAGGCATCAGGACGGCCGCTCGGCCACGTTTGCGGTCTGCTCCGCGCGGAAGGCCTTGAGTCGCTGCGCCAGCGCCTGGTCCGACGTGGCAAGGATAGCGGCCGCGAGCAGGCCGGCATTGGCCGCCCCCGCCTCTCCGATCGCCAGCGTGCCGACCGGGATCCCGGCCGGCATCTGCACGATCGAAAGCAGGCTGTCCTGTCCCGAAAGCGCCTTCGACTGCACCGGCACGCCCAGCACGGGCAGATGCGTCATCGCGGCGACCATGCCCGGCAAGTGCGCGGCGCCGCCGGCCCCCGCGACGATCACCTTGAAACCCTCTGCCTCGGCGCCCTTGGCGAAAGCCACCAGGCGATCGGGCGTGCGATGCGCCGAGACGATCCGCGCGTCCCAGGCGACGCCCAGTTTGTCCAGCATATCCGCCGCGCGCTGCATGGTCGGCCAGTCGGACTGGCTGCCCATGACGATCGCAACCCGGGGGGTGACTTCCGGCGCGGGCGGAACGCTCACCTCACCGCTCCGAGAGATAGTAGCGATCGAGCACCGCGAGATCGGCGTCGAGGTCGTAGACGATCGGCTGGCCGGTCGGGATCTCGAGCCCGGTGATCTCGTCGTCGGAAATGCCCGAAAGATGCTTGACCAGCGCGCGCAGCGAATTGCCGTGCGCGGCGACCAGCACGGTCGCCCCGGCCTTGAGATGCGGCACGATCGAACCCTGGTAGTAAGGCAGGACGCGGGCGATGGTGTCCTTCAGGCTCTCGGTCTGCGGCACGTCGATGCCGGCGTAGCGGGGGTCCGAGGACAAATCGAACGTGCTGCCGTGCTCCAGCACCGGGGGCGGTGTGTCGAAGCTGCGGCGCCAGATCTTGACTTGAGCCTCGCCGTGCCTGGCGGCCGTCTCCGCCTTGTCGAGCCCGGTCAGCCCACCGTAGTGCCGCTCGTTGAGGCGCCAGTCCTTGGTCTCGGGGATCCACAGCACGCCAGCGGCCTCGATCGCGAAATGCAGCGTCTTGATCGCGCGGGTCTGCACCGAAGTGAAGGCGACGGTGGGCAGCATGCCCTTTTCCTTCAGCAGTGCCCCGGCCGCGCGGGCTTCCGCTTCGCCCTTCTCGGTCACATCGACGTCCCACCAGCCGGTAAAGCGGTTCTCGAGGTTCCACTGGCTCTGGCCGTGGCGGAGAAGGATCAGGCTAGGCAAGGCATGGCTCCCTGTGGACTATACGTCAGGCCGCAGCCCCTAGCTTTCCGGGGTCGATTTGGAAAGCCTGCCCGATTCGTTATCTTCGGCATCTTCGGCGCCCGAGCAAAGCGCGCGCGCCTGTGCCTTGCGACGATGCAGGTTCTCCCGCAACTTGGCGGCGAGCCGTTCCTCGCGCGTAAGCTTGTCCGGGTCCTTGGGCGCCTCGTTTTTCATGGCAAAGGCAATGCCGTCCATGCCGCCAAAGCGCAAGCGGCGCTTGACAATCAACGCCTACCCGCACATTAGCGCGCGCCTGCCCCGGGTAACCGGGATGCGGAGGCTCCGGCATGGCCGGAACGAAGGCGCTGCTGTAGCTCAGTGGTAGAGCGCACCCTTGGTAAGGGTGAGGTCGGGAGTTCAATCCTCCCCAGCAGCACCATCTTTTCAATAAGATAGATTGAAGCGGCCTGTTCAGTATGGAATGGGTACGGAAAACAGGGGTGAAATGCTCCTTATTTTCTGGCACGGGCGTTGGATTGCGCCGAGCGCTTGATTCTGCCTGAGCCGCTTGCAAGGCATGCCCGCCATTTCAGGCGATGCGTCCGGCGGGTAGCGGTGCAGTTCGATACACACACCGTACGCGACAAATCGCCGCCTCAAAGCCAGCAAATCCGCACCTCTCGGCAGAGGGCAACTTCTCAGTCAAATTGACTTGGTGCCCGTGTGAACGGTCGCTTGAACGTAAGGCCCGCGCCAGATCGTTGGAAATGCTCCGTTTCCTGTCGAGTCGGGAAGGTTTGCGAGTGACGGGCAAGCAAGTCAGATTGATGCGCCGCTCCGATGGCTTGCCGCGCTGCTTGCCAAGGCAATCAACCTATAATATTTATAGGTTATGACAGAGCCGGTTCCCATGCGGATGAATGACGCAACGGCACTCAAAGTCCTTCGCGAAATTGCACAGGACAGTGCCCGCGTCGTCATGACCGATCATGTCCGGCTCAGGATGCGCCAGCGCAAGGTCACGACGACGCAGCTTCTGATTTGTCTCCAGCGGGGCTTTGTTAGCGAGCACGTCGCCATGGATGCGCATGGCTATTGGAAACTGACCGTCTCGCACCGCCTGGCGGGCAAGGATTTGAGCGTCGCCGTGGCGATTGACGTGCCCAGCCGGGCTATCGTCATCACGGTATTTTAGGGAGGCGAGCATGTATCATTATCGGGAGTGCGGCCTTCGCAACGTCTGGCTGGCGAACGGCTATGATGAGCACGACACGCCCTATGGGCCGGGCATCGCCATTCATGACGTGGAGGGCCTGCACCGTGCCATCGCGCATGGGATCGTGAACAAGGGCGGGAAGCTGACCGGCACCGAATTGCGCTTCCTTCGCCAAGAGATGGGTCTGAGCCAAGCCAAGCTGGCCACCATGCTTGGCAATGAGGCTCAGACCGTCGCCCTATGGGAAAAGCGGGGCGGCCAGCCCAAGATTGCTGACCGTTTCATTCGTGCGATCTACCGGGAACTGAATGAGGGCAACGCCCATATCCGCGACATGATCGAGCGGCTGGTGGATTCCGATCTTGAGGAAAGCGACGCCCGGATCACGCTTGAGCAAGACAGCGGCGGCTGGAAGGTTGCAGCGTAACCCCCTAAGCTCGACTTTGTACGTTTTTGATCAGGTCCATGTCCAGAAAATGCCATTGTTTGCGATGTGGTTGAGGGCCTGATCGATGGGTAGGATGCATCC
>NZ_FOOR01000036.1 GCF_900113255.1 Novosphingobium sp. CF614 | reverse complement strand
GACGCTTGGAACTGGCTCATCGCTCAACCAGAGCAAATCACTTCAATCGGGTCACGCAAATGGGCACAGGTCAATCAATGAAGCCGAGCGTATAAGGCCCTTGGTATGACGCCCCTGCGGCCTTCGTCGGACGGATACTTCTTTGGCGGTCGACATCCTTGGCTATTCCTCATGGCCGATAAAGCAAAGGGCGCCCCATCGGAGCGCCCTTCGTTTGCCGTCACGCGAGGTCGCGCGCTTATTTCGGCGACAGTACCATCAGCATCTGGCGGCCTTCCATGCGGGGGTAGGCCTCCACCTTGGCGATGTCCGCGACGTCTTCCTGCACGCGGCGCAGGAGATCCATGCCGAGCTGCTGGTGGGAAAGCTCGCGGCCGCGGAAGCGCAGCGTGATTTTCACCTTGTCGCCATCGACGATGAAGCGGTGGACGTTGCGCATCTTGGTGTCGTAATCGTGATCGTCGATGTTCGGACGCATCTTGATCTCTTTGATCTCCTGCGTCTTCTGGCTCTTGCGCGCGGCATTGGCCTTTTTCTGCGCTTCGTACCGATACTTGCCGACATCGAGGAACTTGCACACCGGCGGGTCAGCATTGGGCGAGACTTCCACCAGATCAAGGCCGACTCCGGCCGCCTGTTCGATCGCCTCTCGGGTGTACATGACGCCCAGGTTCTCGCCGTTCTCGTCGATCACGCGGACCTTGTCGGACTGGATCATGTTATTGTAGCGCGGACCGCTCTTCACGGGCGGGGTCATCATGCGCCGGGGTGGGGGTGCTATAAGCGTTCTCCTGAATCATTATCGTCGCGGGCTCGGATTCGGCCGTCATTAGTGCGAATCGCCCGCGCACGCAAAGCGGGAATTCGCGCAAGTTTCATATGATCGCCCAAGCTGCGATATGGGAATTCAGGCGGCCTTGCGCCAGAGGGGATAACGCACCAGCCTTTGGCGTGCCGGCACCAGCGCATCGACGGCATCGGCGGGCTGCAGCGCGGAGAGAATCTCCGGATCGGCGGCATTCATTCCGCCGGTGAGCGCGCCGAAGGCGGGCAGGATCAGCCGGCTTTCGCTTCGTACCGCGCAAGGCCGGGCGATACGCCGTTCGCGCGCGTGAATCACCAGGCGTGGATGGAAGTGGCCGGAGATTTCCGGCTGCGTCGTTCCCGGCCTGGCCATGTGACGCAGCACGAACCCGCCGGTTTCCAGTTCCGCCACGCAAATGCCGCCTGCTTCGGCGCCGATGTGCGGATCGTGGTTTCCAGTGATCCACACCCAGTCGAGCGCGCGCGTCAGCGCCGCGAGCATCCCGGCGGCATGCGGTTCCAGCCGGGCGGGACCCGCGCTGTCGTGGAAGTTGTCCCCCAGTGCGAAGATCCGTCGTGCGCCGGTTTCGCGTACCGCCGCCGCCAGCCGCTCCAGCGTCTCGCGGCTGTCATAGGGGGGAAGCATCTGGCCGCCCCGAGCGAAGAAGCTCGCCTTTTCGAGATGCAGGTCCGCCACCAGCAGCGCTTGCTCGCGCGGCCAGTAGAGCGCGCGGCCGCCGACGAGGAGCATCTCTTCATGTCGGAACGAAAAGGGAACCATTCCTTTCCCTTGCCGCAGCGTGCGCGATTTGGCAAGCGCCGGGGCATGACTGACTGGACTTCCTGCACCGCCCGCGCCGGCGAATGGTTTCACACCCTGCGAGACCGCATTTGCGCCGAATTCGAGGCGATCGAGCGGGAGGCGGGTTCCGATGCCGCCTTCACGTACACACCGTGGCAGCGCGCGGCGGTGGAGGGCGGCGAGGGGGAAACCGGCGGCGGCACGCGGGGCCTGATGAAGGGCAGGGTGTTCGAGAAGGTCGGAGTCAATATCTCGACCGTCGCCGGCGGACTGGCGAAGGACTTCGCCGCCACTATCAACGGGGCCTCGGCCGAGGAGAACCAGTTTTCCGCTACCGGCATCAGCCTGGTGGCGCACATGGCCAATCCGCATGTGCCGGCAGTGCACATGAACACCCGCTTCCTCACCACCACCAAGGCCTGGTTCGGCGGCGGCGCCGACCTCAACCCGCCGCTGCCCTACGCGGAGGACACCGCCGAATTCCACGCCGAATTCCAGGCCGCCTGCGATGCCCACGGCGCCGACTATTACGACCGCTTCAAGGCCTGGGCGGACGATTACTTCTACATTCCGCACCGCAAGGTCCACCGGGGCGTCGGCGGGATTTTCTACGACCACCTCGAATGCGCGGACGAGGCCGCCTGGGACGCGAACTTCGCTTTCACCCGCGCGGTGGGCGAGGCGTTCCTAGCCGTGTTTCCCCGGCTGGTGCGCCGGCGCATGGGCATGGACTTCACCCCCGCCGACAAGGCTCGCCAGCTCGAATGGCGGGGCCGCTACGCCGAATTCAACCTCGTCTACGACCGGGGGACGCTGTTTGGGCTCAAGACCGGCGGCAATATCGACGCGATCCTGATGAGCCTGCCGCCCGAAGCGACTTGGAGCTAGAGGCGTGTAGAGATTCAGCCCGGCTTGGACTTGATCTCTACACGCCTCAAGCGGCGATCCCTGCCCGGCTCTTCATCAGCGGCTGAATGCGGGTGCCGAAGGCTTCCACCCCTTCCACGAAATCGTCGAAGGTCAGCAGCACGCCGCCGGTATTGGGCACTTCGGCCATTTCGTCGAGCATCCGGGCGACGCTTTCGTAGCTGCCCACCAGCGTGCCCATGTTGATGTTCACCGCGCCTTCGGGGGCGGCCAGTTGGCGGACGTTGGTGTCGGTGTTGACGGTGTCCTTGGCGCCCTGGTCCGCCAGCCAGGCGATCGCGTCGAGATCGACGCCGTCGTTGTAGAGCTTCCACTTGGCCATGGCTTCCTCGTCGGTCTCGGCGGTGATAATCATGACCAGCACGAAGACCGAGACGTTCCGCCCGGTCTCGGCTGTGAACCTGGCGAGGCGCTCGTTGTTGCTGGCGAAGGCCTTGGGAGTGTTGACGCCGACGCCCAGGCAGAAGGCATAATCGGCCCACTTGGCCGAGAAGCCGAGCCCCGCGTCGGACGAGCCTGCGCAGATGATCTTCATCTCTCCGGTGGGCTGCGGCCGGACCAGGCAGTCATTCATCTGGTAGTATTCGCCCTTGAAATCGCTGCGTCCGGTCTCCCACAGTTCGCGCAGGATCCGGGCATATTCATCGAGCATCTTGTAGCGGTTGCGGAAATGGTCCTCGCCCGGCCAGAGGCCCATCTGGGTATATTCGGGCGGCTGCCAGCCGGTGATGAGGTTGAGCCCGAAGCGGCCGTGACTGATCGAATCGATCGTGTTGCACATGCGCGCGGCGAAGGCTGGGGGGATGATGAGGGTGGGGCAGGTCGCGTAGATCTTGATCTTCTCGGTCACGGCGGCAAGGCCGGACATCAGCGTGAAGCTTTCCAGCCCATATTCCCAGAACTGGCTCTTGCCCCCGAACCCCCGCAGCTTAATCATCGAGAGCAGGAAATCGAGCCCGTGCTTCTCCGCGCTGAGGGCGATCTGCTTGTTGAGATCGAAGCTGGGCATGTACTGCGGCGAGGTGGTGCTGATGAGCCAGCCGTTGTTGTTGATGGGAACGAAGACGCCGACTTGCATGGCTATTGGCTCCTGAGAAATTCGAGCACGGTGCGGTTGAAACGCTCGGGATCGGTGACGTTGCAGGCGTGGCCGCCCCATTCGAACGTGGCGACCCTGGCATGGGGGACCGGAGCGGCAAGGTCCAGCGCGGCGGCGTGGGGGACCAGGAAATCGTCCCACGTCGCGATCACGAGCAGTGTTTCGAGCGCGGCCAGGCCCGCCGGGTCGGGCTGATAGGCCTGAACCGCGGCAAGTCGCTTTTCCACCGTCGCCGCACCGGGAAATGCGGCGAGGTGGTGGTCGAGTTCGGCGGTCAGCTCGGCGTCGTGATCGGCGATCCAGTCTGGCGGGAACAGAAACAGCGGCTGCGCCTCGAGAAAGGCGCGAGCCCCGGCGGAACGCAACAATGCAAGGCGCGCGGCGAAGCAGCGGCGAGTGTGCGGCGACAAGGTTCGCCAGCCGTTGACGACCACCAGCGCGCCGATCCGTCCGCTACGGATCGCCGCCTCGATCCCGACCGCGCCGCCCAGGGCATGGCCGATGAAAGCCGCGGTTTCGATCTCCAGCGCATCCATCAGCGCCAGCACGTCCTTGGACATGGCCTCGACCGAGGTGCTCTCCGGCAATGCCCGGTCGCTGCGCCCGGTGCCGCGATGGTCATAGGCGATGACGCGGAAGCGTTCGGCCAGCGCCGGGATGTTCGGCGCCCAGTAGCTGGCCGAACCGCCCAACCCGCTTGACAGGATCAGCGGCGGCGCGTCCGCTGACCCATGGATCTCATGATAGAGCCCGGTTGCTCCAGGCCCAGTTGATTCAGTCAATGTGTGCCACCGAGGCGATCTCTACGAGGCAATCGGGCTTCACCAGGTCGCACCGGATGCAGTAGCGCGCCGGCTTGTCGCCCGGGAAGTATTCTGCATAGACCGCGTTGAAAGCGGCGTAGTCGGCCATGTCCTTGAGAAAGATGTGGTTCATGGCCACGTCCGTCATGGCGCCGCCAGCGGCCTCCACAGTGGTCTTGATCGCTTCGAGCACGTGCCGTGTCTGGCCGGCGGCATCGCCGACGTGAAGCACCGCGCCGCCTTCGCCCAGCGCCAGCATGCCCGAGACATAGACGGCGTTCCCGGCCTTCGCGCCGGCCGAGTAGGGTGCAATGGGTGGCGGGAACTGCGGTGGGTTGATCGGTTCGAAAGGCATCACGACTCCTTTGGCGCAAGCTGGCCGACGGCGGTGCGGAAATCGGCCACGGTACTGACCCAGCCGAAGAACTTCTCGACATTGTAGACCGTGGCCTGCTGGATGAAGTCGGGGCCCAGGTGATGGGTCGCGTCCTCCAGCAGCACACCGAAGTATTCGAGGTGGAAACCGTCGCGCAGCGTGGATTCGACGCAGACATTGGTGGCGATGCCGGTGAAGACCAGCGTGCGGATGCCCCGCGCGCGCAGGATGGAATCGAGCTGGGAGTTGAAGAAGGCCGAATAGCGCGGCTTGTGGATACGCAGGTCTCCCTCCCGCGGGGCGAGCGCATCGACCAGTTCATAGTCCCATCCGCCGCGCGCCAGGAACCTGCCGGCCAGTTCCGGCCGCGCGCGCATGGTCTTGAGCGCGTTCGATTTGTGCCAATTGGGCGAAAGCGGAGTGCCGGCCTCGACATAGCCCGCGTCCCAGCCGTTCTGGAGGAACACGATCGACATTCCGGCCGCCCGCGCGCTATCGAGCACTTGGGCGATCCTGCCGATCACGCTCGCGGCCGGGCCGACGTCGAACCCGGCTTCGTCCACGTAGCCGCCCCTGCTGGCATAGGCGTTCTGCATATCGACCACGATGACGGCGGTGGTCGCGGGATCCAGGCGGATCGCTTCAGGGCGCGCGGGGAGCACGACCGTGGGATTGGCGCTGGTGGGCGAAGGATCGACGATCGGTTCGTTCACCGCCTTACTATTGTGCAGGCATGGCAAATGATCAAGCTGATGAATATCGTCCCGGCGACGAACGGTTTTCCATAAATTAAATTGCCCGGAAGGCCGCGCGATGGAATGATCGTGCGGCTGTCACGCTTTGGCGCGTGCTGCTGGAAGCATGAAGGGGGCACGGGGTGAGCAAGAAACTGGCCATCGTCTTGAGCGGTGGCGGCGCGAAGGGCGCGTTTCAGGTTGGCGTGCTCGATGCGCTGATGGGCAAGTACGGGGTGAAGCCGAAGGTCGTCGTCGGCACCTCGACCGGTGCCATCCAGGCGCTCGGCGTCGCGCAGGGCGATATCGAACGGCTCAAGGCGTTCTGGCTCGGCCTCAAGGGCGATGGCGACATCTACAAGCGGCGCAACGTGCTGTTCTCCGCGCTGTTCGGCGCCAAGGCGATTCACGACGCGCGGCCGCTGCGCAAGCTGCTTGCCGGGCTCTACGATCCCGCGCGGCTGGCGGCATCGGGCATCGGCCTGCGGGTGGGCGTGGTGAACCTGCAATCCGGTGATTTCCGCACGATCGACGAAACCGTGCCGGGGATCGACAACTGGGTCTACGCCAGTTGCGCCATGCCGGTCTACTTCGATCCGTTGGAGACAAGCGACGGCAGGCAGTGGGTGGACGGCGGCGTGCGCGACGTGACGCCGCTCAGCGCGGCGATGAAGGAGAACCCCACCGGCATCCTGGTGATCCGCGCCTCGCCGCCGCCGGGTTCGGTCAAAGACCAGACGTTCGGCAGCCTGGTCTCGATCGGGCTGCGCTCGGTGGGCATCCTGCAATCGGAAGTTTCGGTCAACGACGTGGAACATGCCGGGCTCATCAACGACCTGCTTGATGCCAGGGGAAGGATGTGGACCGCGCTTTCCGGGGCCGGCCATTCGGCCGCCGAAGTGCAGCAATTGCTTGCGCCGCTCGACGGGACGATCACGGGCTATCGCTTCGTGCCGGTGCGCAAGATCGAGCCCAAGGAGGACTATTCCGACACGCTCGAATTCGATCCGGCGAAGATACGCCGGGCGATGGACGCGGGCCGTCAAGCAGTCGATGCCTGCTGGGACCAGATCAAGGATATCGTGGTTTAGGGTGCGCCGGGCGCAGTCGCGTTCATCAGCAGCGACGGATCAGATCGTCATCGTTCTTGTGTGCGCGATGGAAGTGCCGATCGAGCACCCAGTTCATGATGCTGACGAAGCCGGACTTGTGGTGCATGCTGGAAAGGTCCAGCCGGCTGAGGTCGATGCTCTCGGACAGGAGGACGCCGAACTCACCGACGCCGACCCAACGCACTTCGGCGTCCAGTTCGATGCCGCTGGGCAGCATCACTTCCAGCATCTGGCCGCGGTGCGGCGCGAAACCGCGCGAAACCGCGCGAGGCGATGCACATGCCGTGCTTGGAAACGTTGCGGATGATCGCCTCCTGCCCGGCCATGCCCTCGGCGCCCAGCACGGCGCCGATCAATGTGCGTTGACGCGGCGCGCGCGAGGGGTGCGTTTCGCCGGATGGAAACGGTTCGGCCGGACTCGGGAATGCCGCCACCGCCGTTTCGGCAGATGCCTTGTTGGCCATGCTGACTGCCCTTTCGTGCCGCCGCCTCGCTACGTGCGAATGTGGCGCGGCGGGTTTCTCGAAAGGTTAACAAGGCATTCGTGATTTATGCGATGAGATCGATTGAATCAGCAGCGGCGCAGCCGGGCCGGGGGCTGTTCAGGACGGCGCAGGCGCTCGTCGACGAGCCAGTGGATGGCTCCGGCGCCATGACGACGCTGGTTGGTGAGACCAAGGCGCTGCAGGTCGAGATCCTCGAACAGTTCGATGCCGAATTCGTCGCCTTCGACCCAGCGCACCTGAGCATCCTGTGCGATTCCGCTCGACAGCGTCACTCCCAGGGTCTCGCCTTGCCGCGGCGCCAATCCGCGCCCGGCGATGCGCATCCCCCGCGCCGAAACGTCACGGACGATGACTTCATGTCCGGGAATGCCGGGGCCGTGCATCACTGCGCGGATCAGTGTGCGCTGGCGCGGTGCGCGTGGCCGGTGGCGTACTTCGCCATCTTCCCGGGCAGGGGCGAGATTCGCGCGCGCTGCGTCGGAACACCCCACTTCCGCAATCTGGAGACCTGCCGTTGCACGCATCTCAACCCGCCTTTTCCATCATCGCTTGGTTCCGTCCCGGAGTGCCCGGTTCCGGCCCGTTCGTGTCTGAGGACGGCGCCGAAGTCCCGCGGTTAAGTATTTCGTGCAATCGCCATTTTCCGGCCGTCCCCTTTTGGCTGCCGATTGCAAAATCCGCATCTTTTGGGGCTTCCCTCTTGTCGCAACGCAAAAAATCCTGACATGCAGTCAAGGATGCTGCGCCAGTATGAACTCGTCGAACGCGTCAAGGAGTACGCGCCTGAGGCCGATGAGGCCCTGTTGAACCGCGCCTACGTCTATACCGTGCAGAAGCACGGCACCCAGAAGCGTGCCAGCGGCGATCCCTACTTCAGTCATCCGGTCGAAGTCGCCGGCCTGATGACCGAACTCAAACTGGACCAGCAGACCATCATCACCGCGCTGCTTCACGACACGGTCGAGGATACGCTGGCGACGATCGAGGAGGTGGAGAAGCTGTTCGGCCCCGCCGTCGCCCGTCTCGTCGACGGCGTCACCAAGCTTTCGAAGATCGAGGCGATGACGGAGAGCGAGCGCGCGGCGGAAAACTTGCGCAAGTTCCTCCTCGCGATGAGCGAGGACTTGCGCGTGCTGCTGGTCAAGCTGGCTGACCGCCTGCACAACATGCGCACGCTTCACTTCATCAAGGATGAGGAAAAGCGCCGACGCATCGCGCGCGAGACCATGGATATCTACGCGCCGCTCGCCGAGCGGGTGGGTATGTACGAATACATGCGCGAGATGCAGCTGCTCGCCTTCGAACAGCTGGAACCCGAAGGCTACGCCACCATCACCGGCCGCCTCGCACAGATCCGCAGCCAGGAAGGCGGACAGGTCGACGCGATCGCCTTCGCTATCAAGCAGGCGCTTGCCGAGGCCGGTGTGCAAGTCGAAGTCACTGGCCGGGAAAAGCATCCCTACTCGATCTGGCGCAAGATGGCCGAACGCCACGTCACCTTCGAGCAGATCACCGATATCATGGCTTTCCGCGTCCTGACCGAAGCGCCGGATGACTGCTACCACGCGCTAGGCGTGCTGCACCAGACCTGGCAGATGATCCCGGGCCGCTTCAAGGACTACATCTCGACGCCCAAGTCGAACGGCTACAAGTCGCTTCACACCGCGCTGATCTACGAGAACTCGATGCGCATGGAAGTGCAGATCCGCACCAAGGAGATGCACCGCACCAACGAGTTCGGCCTGGCCGCGCACTGGGCATACAAGCAGGGCGGGGCCAGGCCCGATGGGCAAGTCGGCTGGTTGCGCGACCTGATCGAGATCGTCGACGCCAGCCACGATGCCGAGGAACTGCTCGAACATACCAAGCTGGCGATCTACCAGGACCGCATCTTCGCGTTCACCCCCAAGGGCGCGCTGCATCAGCTTCCCAAGGGTTCGACGGCGGTGGACTTCGCCTATGCCGTCCATACCGATCTGGGCAATGCGGCGGTCGGCGCCAAGATCAACGGCCGGCACGTACCGCTGCGCACGCAACTGGTGAACGGCGACGTCGTGGAAGTCATCAAGAGCGCCAGTTCCGAACCGCAGCTCTCGTGGCTGGGTTTCGTCGTCACCGGCAAGGCCCGCGCCGCGATCCGCCGCGCGGTGCGTGCCAAGGAACGCGCGGAAGTGGCCGAGATCGGCTCCAAGCTGCTTGACGAAATCGCCGGCCGCCTGCCCCAGCGCATCGGCAAGAAGGCACTCATCGCTGCCGTGCGCCGGCTGGACCTGCGCGACGAGGCGGATCTCATGTTCGCGATCGGCTCGGCGCGCCTTACCGACCGGCAGGTGATGGAGGCGCTGGTTCCCGGCAGCACCGCCGAACTGCCCGACGAACCGGAGTGGACCCACACCGAGCGGGCGATCTCGATCAAGGGCCTGACGCCGGGCATGGGCTTCGAACTGGCCGAATGCTGCCATCCCGTGCCGGGCGACCGTATCGTCGGCTTGCGCCGTCCGGACCACAAGGTGGAGGTCCATACCATCGATTGCCTGACGCTGGCGAACGGCATCGATGTCGACTGGCTCGACCTGTCGTGGGGAGAGCGTACCACCGGCGCGGTCGGCCGCCTGCGCCTCGTGCTGTATAATCGGCCGGGCACGCTGGCGGAAGTGACGCAGATTTTTGCCAGCAACCGCGCCAACGTCACCAATCTCCAGATGGTCCAGCGCGACGAGCCCTTCGGCACTTACGAAGTCGATCTCGAGGTTGCCGACCTCGCGCACCTCACCCGCATCATCGGCGCCTTGCGCGCGAGCGAGGCCGTGGCGGAAGCGGAACGGCTCTGAAATTCCTCTTCGGGCTTGCCCAGGCATAGCGGGGACGCTCATACCTCAAGCCGGACTTCCACCTCATCGCCTTCGGCAAGCCCCTCGGCGCGGCGCACCGCTGCCTTGACGGGCAGCAGCCAGCCGCCATCGGTCTTGCTCGGGAAGACCGAAGTTGCAAATCGGCTTTCGCCGATCCGTGCGATCACCTTGAGCGAACCGAACCCGCGTGCATTGCCTTCGAGCTTGCGCATCAGCGCGGTGCCCGAAAGCGCCTCGCCCGCCGCACCGTCGATGGTGATGAAATGCCAGGTGCCTGTCCCGGTAGCCGAGGTCCAGCGCCACAGGCGGCCGGTGTGGACGAGGTGTTCGGTCATGCCGGGAACTCACGTGGAGACGCCGGGAACGAGCTTTGCCGCCGAGCGGCATCCTTGCGCGTTCGCGCGGCCGCGTAAACCCTCACTTGCCTACCGCCTTCATCTCCGCGCCAGCACGGCGCACCGGCACCGGCACGTTGCACACATCCACCCCGCCTGCCGGCTGGATATAGAATTCGTCCTTCCGGTTGGCGCGCTTGTCGGCATAAGCGGCGAAGCTCCCGCTTTCGGTTGAGAGGTACTCGTAAGCCGGCAGGTCGGGCACTTTGTCGCCCATCCGCACCGAGACGATCGGCGTGCGCTCGTCTGCCGTCTGGTAGAACCCCAGCGGCCCGGTTCCGCGCGGCAGCGAGGAGAGGTGCTCGATCCCTTCGATCACCCGGCCCACGAGCGCGATGTTGCGATCAAGCTGGCGCGGTGCCTGGCCGATCACGGCATAGAGTTCGGCCCCGGTCCCTGTATCGGGAGCGATATTGCGGCCGACGCCGACCATGCCGTAGCAGTGGACGGGCCAGATTTTCGATCCGTCAAGCGCGATCGGCCAGCCGGATTCGGAATGCCCGGTGAAGCTGGCGTAGCTATCGCGAGGTAGCGGCTGGTCAAGCAATCGCACTTTGACCAAGGGAGGATGCATACCGTTACGCGCCAAGCTTTCGGGCTGGCCAGCCATGGGCGGTTCGATGCCGGCCTGGCTCGGTTCCGCATAGACAGAGACGTAGTCGCTTTCGGGCACAGCCATCAAGCCAGCCGGCAGCGCCTTCGCCTTGCCCGGCACCTCCCCATCCGGATCGCCCCACTGGACCACATAATTGTCCTGAACCCGGACCACCGCGATCCCGTCATACCAGTGCGCGGCGACGAGCTTGCGGATGTTCCCTACCCACCCCTGCGAGAAGGGGGCCGGCATCAGCTGGATCACCACGCGCCGTGGCTGTCCCCGCGTATCGGGCGCGAGGTCCATCACCACCAGATCCGAAGGCGCGATCCCCGCCCAGTCCGATCTCGGGGCCGCGGCTACGATCTCGACCGGCGTGGCCGGCACCGCCGCGTCCTCGGCGACGAGCGGGGAGGGAGGAAGAACGGTCGCCAGACCGGCCAGAAACATGCTCGTCAGGGATTTGCGCATGAACCGATCATGCCACCACTGGTGCCCAAGATCGAGAACAATGGAACCCGACATTGTCGCGCCTTTTGCGGGTCAGCTCTGCCGCGTAGACTATTGTCTGACTGCCAAGGCTATCATCTGCGGCACGTCGGGATCCTCTATCGTTGCCGGGGTGGTGAAGGATTCGCCGTTGACGATCTTGCGGAGAAGGTTCCGCAGGATCTTTCCCGAACGCGTCTTGGGCAATTGCGGCACGAGATAGGCTGTCTTGAGCGCGGCGACGGCACCGAGCTCTGCCCGAACGGCGGCAATCACCCGTTTCGTCAAGGTTTCATCGGCCTCCGCTCCCGCCCGCGCGACAACGAAAGCGATCGGTATCATGCCTTTGACCACGTCGTCGGCGCCGATGACCGCGCATTCGGCGACACCATGCTGCTGGGCGACGATCTGCTCCATCTGCCCTGTTGAGAGGCGATGGCCGGCAACGTTGATGATGTCGTCCGTGCGGCCCATGATATGGAGGAAACCGTCGGCGTCGAAATGACCGGCGTCGCCGGTCTCGTAGTAGCCGGGGTAGCTGGCGAAATTCACCTCGTATCCAGCCTGGTTGTTCCACAGGGTACGGAAAGCGCCCGGCGGGAGCGGCGCCTCGATCGCGACCGCGCCACTTTCGTTGCGAGGCAAAGGCCTGCCATCGTCGCCGAGGATCGCGAAGCGATAACCCGGCACCGGAAAGCCGGCGCTTCCGCGCCTGCGCCTCAGGTCGCCCAGCGCAAAACAGCTGGCGACGCCCGGCCAGCCCAGTTCGGTCTGCCACCAGTGGTCGATGACCGGCAGTCCCGACTTTTCCTCGAGCCAGGCGATGGTGTCGGGATCGGCGCGCTCGCCGGCAAGGAACACGACCCGACAGTCGCCCGTGCCGATCTCCTTCAGGAGCTTCGCGTCCGGATCTTCCTTTCGGATCGCACGAATTGCGGTCGGCGCGGTAAAGAAGCTCTTCACACCGTGACGGCTCATCACCCGCCAGAACGTACCCGGATCAGGAGTCCCCACGGGCTTTCCTTCGAACAGCACCGTGGTTGCGCCCACCAGGAGGGGGGCATAGACGATGTAGCTGTGCCCGACGACCCAGCCCACGTCCGACGCGGCCCAAAAGCGGTCTCCCGCTCCGATGCCGTAGATGTGGGCCATCGACCACGCGAGTGCCACGGCATGGCCCCCGTTCTCGCGCACCACGCCCTTGGGCGTGCCGGTAGTGCCCGAGGTGTAGAGAATGTAGAGCGGGTCGTCCGAAGCAACGGGAACGCAGGGGGGTATGGGATGGTTTGCGGTTGCCGCGCGCAGCGTCGCCCAATCCTGATCGCGCCCTGCCGTCAGCTCCGCCGTCAGCTGCTCGCGCTGGAGCAGGACGACGTGCTCCACCGGGTGTGCGGCAAGCCTCAGCGCTTCGTCGACCATCGGCTTGTAGGCAATGGTGCGCGTGCCCTCGATGCCGCAACTGGCCGTGAGCAGGACCCGCGGCGTCGCATCATCGATCCGCTTGGCAAGCTCCAGCGGCGCGAAGCCGCCAAAGACCACGGAATGGATCGCGCCGATCCGGGCACAGGCGAGCATCGCGAAGACGGTTTCCGGGACCATCGGCATGTAGATGATGACCCGGTCTCCTTGTCTCACGCCCAGATCCGAGAGCATGGCCGCGACCCGGTCCGTCTCCTCGAGAAGTTGGGCATATGTGTAGTGCCGCATGACGCCGGTGACCGGGCTGTCGTATGCCAGCGCCGCGATGTCTCCGCGTCCAGCCGCTACATGACGATCGACGCAGTTGTGGCATGTGTTGATCGTGCCGCCCGCGAACCAGCCGCGTGCATCGTCCCAGACGGCGGCGGGCTGCGTGAACCAGTCGATCGCCTTCGCGGCTTCGCCCCAGAAGCCGGCCGGGTCGGCAATACTTTCACGCCAGGCGCGCTGGTAAGCTTCGCTCATTCCTGATGGCCTTTCAGCGGAATATCTTGGTGAGGATGGCCAGCGTGGGATCGCCTTCAAATGCTTCGACGGTAAAGCCCTTTTCGCGCTCCAGCTCGATCGCGGCATGGTTTTCCCGTGCTTCGATAGCGATCACCCGGCGCAGGCCGCGGGCCTTCGCTTCGTTGCCGAGGAAATCCAGCAAGGCCCAGCCCACTCCCTTGCCCCGGTAGTCGCTGCGGATCGAAACCGCGATCTCGCCGGTGTCCAGCGCCTTGTCACAAGCGAGCAGGGCCGAGGCGACGAGCAGGCCGTTGGCGGAATCGAAGGCAAGGAAGCTTTCGGAAAGGAAATGATCCGCATGGATCAGTGGATCCAGCTGCTCGTGGCTGACGTGCTGGGCGGCCGTGAAGAAACGGAAACGGCGGTCGTTGTCGCTTACCTGGTCGAAGAAGGCGCTGAGGATCGCCTCGTCGGCCTCGGTGGCGGCGCGCACGTCGAGCATGATGCCGGAGCGGGTGCTGAGCTGGGTGGTCGTCATGGGATCATCTCCGTTGGCGGGATGGGGCAACTTGGCTCCTCGAAACGCGCCGCGCCTTGATCGGGCTCAAGGCGCGGCGTTCCGGAGCAGTCTTGTCAGGTATCGATATTCCGCCTGAAGGTTTCGGGCAGGAAGATGAGCCCGATCACCACGGTGGCCGCGGCGACCACGACCGGATACCAGAACCCGAAGTAGATATCGCCGTTGGACGCGACCATGGCGAAGCCGATCGCCGGCAGGAGACCGCCTAGCCAGCCGTTCCCGATGTGATAGGGCAGCGACATCGAGGTATAGCGGATCCGGCTGGGGAACAGTTCCACCAGCATCGCCGCGATCGGTCCGTAGACCATGGTCACGAGCAGGACGAGGTAGAAGAGCAGCGCCACGACCAGCGGCTTGTTGATCTGCGCCGGATCGGCTTTCGAAGGATAGCCGACTTTCGACAGTTCGCCGACTACCGCCGGCTTGGCCTCGACCGCCGGCTTGTCGCCTTGGGCGGGCGCCGCGGCAACCGCCGGCGCGCCGACGACCTGGGCGGTGAAGGCCGCGATCGCCTTCTTCCGGTCGTCACCCGTGATCTTTGAAGGATCGGGCGCGGCGATCGTCGTTCCGCCGACGGTGACCGAGGCGATGGTTCCGGCTGAAGCCGTGACGTTCGTGTAGTTCACGCCCGATTTGGCCAGCGCATTCTTGATGATGTCGCAGCTGGTGGTGTCGAACGGGTTCTTGCCCACCGGATCGAACTGCGAGGAGCATTCGGCCGGGTTGGCCGTGACCGTGACCGGCGCCGAAGCCAGCGCCTTGGCCAGCGCCGGGTTGGCGGCGTTGGTCAGGGCGTGGAAAGTCGGGAACAACGTCAGCGCCGCGAGCGCGCAGCCGCCAAGGATGATCGGCTTGCGGCCGATCTTGTCCGAGAGCCAGCCGAAGACGAGGAAGAACGGAGCGCCCAGCAGCAATGCGGTGATGGCCAGGTTGTTCGCGGTCAGCCCGTCGATCTTGAGCATCTTCTCCAGGAAGAACAGGGCGTAGAGCTGGCCCGTGTACCACACGACCGCCTGGCCGGCGATGGCGCCGAAAAAGGCGATCATCACGAACTTGAGGTTCGACCATTGGCCGAAGGCGTCGCTCAGCGGAGCCTTCGATGCCGTGCCTTCGTTCTTCATCTTCTGGAAGACGGGCGATTCATGCAGCTTCAGGCGCAGCCAGAGACCGACGGCGAGGAACAGGCCCGAGATCAGATAGGGGATACGCCAGCCCCAATCCTTGAATGCCTCTTCGCCAACGCCGGTCGCCGGTGAGCGGACGAGGATGACGATCAGCAGGGCCATGGCGAGGCCGGCCGTTGCCGTGATCTGGATCCAGCTGGTATACAAGCCGCGCTTGTTGTTGGGCGCGTGCTCGGCGACATAAGTCGCCGCGCCGCCATATTCGCCGCCCAGCGCCAGGCCCTGGAACATGCGCAGCACGACCAGCATGATGGGCGCTGCGACGCCTGCGGTCTTGTAGGTTGGCAGGCAGCCGACCAGGAAGGTCGAAAGCCCCATCACCAGCAGGGTGATGATGAAAGTATAGCGGCGGCCGAACATGTCGCCGATGCGGCCGAATACCAGGGCTCCGAATGGACGGACGATGAAGCCGGCGGCAAAGACCAGCAGCGCCATGATGAACGAAGTGGTCGGATTGAGCCCGGTCAGGAACTGGGCCGCGATGATCGAGGTCAGGAGCCCGTAGAGATAGAAGTCATACCATTCGAACACTGTGCCGAGCGAGGAAGCGGTAATGACCAGCTTCTCGTTGTGGGTGGCCTGGTGATGCCTTGGCAAAGCGGAATATTCCACCGCCGTTTCATGCTGTACCATGGGTTGCTCTCCCTGTTGTGATTGTCAGAAGCTGTACTTCGCGGCGAATTCAACGCGGTCGAGTTGCCCCGTGGCCTCGCCGGAAGCGGCCGCCGAATTGGCGACCGTGCGCTCCCCGTGACGGTACTCGAGGCCGAGATCGATGTTCTTGACCGGAGAATAGAATAAGTTCGCCGCAGCGCTCCACGCCTTTTTGTTGAGGCCGGAGATCTGCGAGAGCGTAAGCGCCTTGTCGTATCGGTCGTCCTGGTAGCTGCCCATGATGTTGACGCGCATCCGCCGGGTGATCGACAGCCGCGCCGCGACAAGGGCAGCGAAGGTATTGACGTTGGTGAGGCTGTTCGTGGCGGGATTGTAGACCGCGTCGGGTGCGAAGTTGAGGCCGACATAGCGCCCGATACCCTGGCCGTACGTCGCCATGAAGCGGATGTCGCTCGACTTGGAGCCGTTGAGGAACAGCTTTCCGGCAATGCTGCCTCCCAACCCGGTCGCGGTGAGCCCGGTGCCGACCGCGCCGGCCGAGGTGACGTTGTTGACCAGCGCCGAATCCGTGCTTTCGCCGCGCACCTGGCGCAGCAGGCCGGCGAGCGAGATTTCCCCGCGCTTGCGCGAATAGACGATGCGGGCGGTGAAATCGGGCATGCGGTCGGTCCCGCTTTCCAGCGTCGCCGTGGCACCGGCCGTTACCAGTGCGCTTTCGGGATTCTCGATGCCGAGATTGAGCGTCAGGTGCCGCGAAAGCGGCGCGGTGTAACGGATCAGCGGCTGCCTGACAAAGACCGTGCCCTCGGCCCCGCCGACGTAATCGGTGCTTTCCGGCAGGGCCGCGGCATACTGGAACGTCGACCAGTCCTGGCCGAAAGTGAAACGGCCCACCTGCATGTAGGCGCGGCGCAGCGCCAGCGTATATCCGTTGGTCGTGCGCTGCGAACCACCGGCGGCGACGCTTTGCGCTGCGCTGGCGGTGGTCTGGAAATCGGTTTCCAGGTAGCCTTGTATGGTGTGTCCGGAGACTTGCGTATCGAGGTTGAGCCACAGGCGGGTCTGCTTGGCGGTAAAGTCCTGCGAACTGAAGCCGCGCCCGCCCATCGTGGTCGGGATGGTCTGCGGCAGGTAGAAATCGCGGCCGAGCGTATTGGTCGCCACGGAACCATTGCTGAAACGGGTGTTGGACGCGACAAGCTTCAGGTAGCCTCCGAGCTTGATCGTCGTCGCGCCCGAACGGAAACCGTCTGGCTGGGGCGCCGGTACCGGCCTGTTCTCGATCGCAGCGACCTTTTGCAGGGCGTTTTCGCTTTGGGCTACGGCGGCGTCGGCGCGGGTGTTCGCTGCATCGGCCCTGGCGTTCGCCTGGGCATTGGTGGCGCGTGCTTCGGCAAGTTCTGCGCGCAGGGAAGCCATTTCCTCTTCGAGCTTTTCGAGCCGCGCCTCAAGCGTGGACGCACGACTGGCCGTTCCGGCCAGTGCGGTCCCGGGAGCCGCCAGCGCGGTTGCCGCCAGCAATCCGGCAAGCAGGGCATTGTGACCCGTCTTCATTTTCCTCTCCATGCCGCCCCGATGATCCATCCCGGGGATTGCACCAGATTGGCCATGCTACCTTGCCGAACCATCCGGACTTTGGTCTGATGCCTACGACTTTCGTCTAAGGTCACTCAGCCGGCCCGGTGCGTTAGATTGCCTGCAAAGACTTCAACCGGAGAGGAAAAGCGGGAAATGAGCAAAGCCCACAATCCCGTGCCCGTGAGCTGGCCTGTGCCCGTGAGTTGGGCGGAGAAAGCGCTGATTGACGAAGCGCGCTACGAAGAGATGTACGCGCGTTCGCTTGGGGATCCGGAAGGTTTCTGGCGCGATGAAGCGCG
>NZ_FOOR01000055.1 GCF_900113255.1 Novosphingobium sp. CF614 | reverse complement strand
AGCTGGCCATGCGCCAGATCCAGCCCGCACGTATCATCGCGTGGTCATGTTGGCGACGCGCTCACCAAGCCGCCGCAAGACGCGCTCATCTGAGGTTAAAATGCAACTGTAATACCAACGGCCCTATGAGTTGACGCATTGGAACCATTCCCGGGTGGTGATGGATTTGATAGTATCGGGCAGATTGATGAGATCGTTCCATGCTTTGCAGCAAGCGGTGACGATGGTGCCGTAGGTTTCATAGGCTCGGTTTGCGAGGGAGTTTTGTCTGAGATATTGCCAGATGCTTTCCTGAGGGTTGAGCTCGGGCTGTAAGCGGGCAATCGGAGCAGGCTGATATTGCTTGGGAGTTTGAGGGATTTTGTGGTGTGCCAACCGGCACCATCGATGATGACGATGGCATGCGCGCCTTCCTCCACCTGGCTGCTAATTTCGGCGAGGTGCGCGTTCATGGCATGGGTGTTGGCGAAGGGCATGACCAGCGCCGCTCCCACGCCGCGCGCCGGACAGACGGCACCAAAGATATAGGCACATTCATAGCGCTGGTCGCGCACGGCGCGTGGTCGGGTTCCTTTTTCGCCCCAGACATAGGTGAGTGTGCCCTTCTGACCTACACGGGCTTCGTCCTGAACCCAGATTTCAAGGCGCTTTCCGGCGGCATGTCCGGGGAGGATTTCTGCGACTTTGGCCGCGAAGTTTTTTTAAAAGCGGTTCCTGATTACGTACTATCATCAGCCATTTTTGACTGATACAAAACGGGAACGAATGACCGATTTCCGGAGGGTTGATCGATGGCGCGTAACAAGGTTTAGTTTCAAAAAGGCCTGAGTGAGGCCGGTTTCGACGAACTTTACGGGACCGAGGACAAATGCCGGGATGCCGTATTCGGCTGGCGTTGGCCGTCCGGCTTCGAATGTCCGGCGTGTGCAGGACGCAAGCACCGCATCATCAAGACCCGGGCGCTTTACCAATGCACCGGTTGCCGACGACAGACATCGCTCATTGCAGGAACGATCTTCGCTGCGACCAAAGCACCGCTACGGACGTGGTTTCGGGCCATGTATCACCTCACCCAGAGCAAGGGCGGTATCTCCAGCATCGAACTGGGGCGTCGGCTGGGTGTCACGCAAACCACGGCCTGGAAGATCAAGCACAAGCTCATGCAGGTGATGATCGAGCGTGATGCCGGTAAGCGCCTGAAGGGACGGATCGAGATGGATGACGCCTATCTCGGCGGCGAGCGTAGCGGCGGCAAGCGAGGCCGGGGTTCGGCCGGCAAGACGCCGATCGTAGCTGCGGTCGAAACCACCCCGGAAGGCAAGCCGATCCGCATCAAACTGCGCCGGGTGAGCGGCTTTCGCTGCTCGGAGATCGCCAGGCTGGCCAAAGACAATTTCGATCCCGACAGTAGCGTGATCAGTGATGGCCTCCGGTGTTTTGCCGGCGTCACCGAAGCGGGATGCTCCCATCACGTCATCATCACCGGATCGGGGCGAAAGGCTGTCCTCACTCCCGCGTTCAAATGGGTCAACACTGCCCTCGCCAATATCAAGAACGCCATGACCGGAACCTACCGCGCTATCCGCGAAAAGCACGTGCCCCGCTACCTCGCGGAATTCGAATATCGCTTCAATCGCCGCTACGATCTCGCCGCCATGATGCCTCGCCTCGGATACATCGCCGTCCGAACGCCGCCGATGCCCTACCGGCTCCTCAAATTGGCTGAACTTGGTGCGTAATCAGGAAGCGGTTTGAACTTCGACATCGCTTTTGGGATGGAAGGGCCGTGTCGAGATGTGGCTCAGCTCCAGGGCATGGAGCAGCTTGCCGATTGTCCGCTCATGGTATCGAACCTGATATTCCGCCTCGATCCAGCGCTGGATATCCAAGCAGCGCCAGCGCACCAGCCCGTCCTTCTCGGGATCAGGGCCTTTCAAAACATGCGCCTTCACCGCCGCTGCCTGCTCAGCCGTCAGCCGCTTCTTCGGGTGGCCGCAAGGGGAATCGCGCAGACCGGCCGGCCCCTTCGCGTTGAACCGGTGAACCCAGTCGCACAAGGTCTGGCGATCCATCCTGCTGCGTGACGCCGCATCCTTCCGGCTCGGCAAAGCTCGATCGCGGACATTACGCGGCGTTCGACGCGGCCAAGATGGCCGTCATGGGCAGCGCGATAAGCATGACCATGGCGGCGGAAAA
>NZ_FOOR01000037.1 GCF_900113255.1 Novosphingobium sp. CF614 | reverse complement strand
ACCTCACAATCTCATGACGACGCCGTCTCGCCCAAAGCCTTGCAAATACGGCGCGACCTCACCCCAAGCACCCCTCCCGCGAAGCGGGTTCGTCCAAGTCCCAAGCCCTGTCGATCTCAGGTCTCGCCGTCGATGTGAAAGAGCGACAGATATCAATCGTCTGATGCAGGGGCGGGAATGGAAGACATAAAGGCGGTAATCATCGCAATCCCATCCGGTCCATTTTCTTTAGCAGCCCGGCACGCGATAAGCCAAGTTCGCGCGCGCTGTGAGTGTGGTTGTGACCGGTCCGCTCCAGCGCTTCCACAATGCGCTTGCGCTCCAGAGCTATAACTTCCTCCTCTAGAGTCTGCGTTTGGAGCAGGGCATGAACTGGTTCGCCTGCGCCGGTGGCAAAGGTCATATCGTGCACGTTAATGGCTGACCCCTCCGCCAGAGCGGCCGCGCATTCCACCGCCGCGCGCAATTCGCGCACATTGCCAGGCCACGGGCGCTGGGTGATCCACGCCAGGGCTTCGGGCGCAAATCGGCTGCGAGTGGAAACACGGCGCAGGAAAATTTTTGCCAAAAGTGCCTTGTCCGGCCCTCTCTCGTCTAGCCTTGGCGTGTTCAGCACCAGGCCTTTTAGCCGGTAATAGAGGTCCTCGCGGAACGAACCTTCGGCTACGGCGGCGCTGAGATCGCGGTGGGTGGCGGCAACGATGCGCACATCGGCGTGGCGCATTTCACGCGCTCCCACTGGCTGATAAGTGCCATCTGCAAGAAAACGCAGCAGCTTGACCTGCATGGCAGTCGGCATCTCGCCAATCTCGTCAAGGAACAGCGTGCCGCCATGCGCCACCTCGACCAGACCTGCGCGGTCGGCATGGGCGCCCGTGAAGCTGCCCTTGAGGTGCCCGAACAGTTCGCTTTCCAGCAAGTCTGCCGGAACCGCCCCGCAATGCACCGGCACCAGCGGACCCTTGGTACGGTGCGAGGCGGCGTGGACCGCGCGCGCCACGAGTTCCTTGCCCGTGCCACTGGGGCCCAATACCATCACTGGCAGACTCGTGGGTGCTACCCGGCGGATCAGCGCACGCAAAGCCACCATCGGCGGGGACTGCCCGATCAGGCCCATGTCCTCGCTGGCCTCGTCGCGAGCGCGCAGCGCGGCCAGTTCTTGCGCCAGCCTTGCCCGTTCCACCGCACGGGCGACGACGACCTTGAGCAGATCGGGATCGACAGGCTTGGCGAGGAAGTCCCACGCCCCGGCCTCGATGGCCTGCATCGCCAGCGCCTGATCGGCATGGCCGGTCATCACCACCACCGGCGCGGGAGTAAACGTGGAGATTAGAGCGATCCCTCCCTGTGGATCATGATGCGGCGGCATGGCCAGATCGAGTAGCACGACATTGGGCCTGTGATGTGCAAAGGCGGCACGTGCGGCATCGCCATCGCCTACCGCGATCACCTCATGCCCCTGCGCGCGCAGCCAGCCTGCGGTCAGGCGCTGGAAGGCGGGTTCATCATCGGCCAGAAGGATCATGGGTTTTCCCCGAAAGTCAGGCGGAAACAGGTGGACCACCCCTCGCGCTGGGCAAGCGACACGGTGCCGCCATGCGCCTCCATGATGCGGCGTGTAATGGCAAGGCCAAGGCCCGTGCCGCCGGGGCGCCGAGAAACGAAGGGCTTGAACAGGCTGTCGGCTATCTCCGGCGCAATGCCGGGGCCATTGTCGCAGATGTCGATGGTGCGCCCATTGGTAATAATCATGCAATCGCCGCCCATCGCCTTGGCATTGTCCATCAGATTGGCGAGGGCGCGGCGCAATGCGGCGGGATCGGCGTTGAGCATCAAGCCCTCAGGCACCTCCACAGGTACGCCAAATCCGGCCAGATAGGACGCCAGTTCGATGGGGCGCTGCGCAATCGTCCAAGCCCGCGCATAGTCCAGAATATCGGTGACGAGCGCGTTCATGCGCCCCACCTGCTCGTCAATCTCGGCGCGCACTTCGAACGAGGCGCCGGTGGCAGCCATTTGCACAATGCCCAGGGGGTTGCGCAGATCATGCGCAATCGTCGCCGCCAGCGCGCCCAGTTCGGCAAGGCGGGCCTCGCGTTCCGCCTCCACCATGCGGCGAGCGCTAGCGAGGCGGCGGGCGGCTTCCTCGACCAGCATGGCGATGCGCGCGGCCGTGTGGCGCAGGACGAAGGGGGCGTTCTCCCAGCCGGTCAGCGTAACGGTTTCTCCTGCAATCGCCAGTCCCGGACCATCAAATCCAAGGCCCAAATGCTGGCGCAGCATGGCGTTGGCCAATTCGCCAAGCGCCCGCTCGTCTGCCGCCTGCGCCAAGGCATCGCGCCATGGCTCAACATCCAGCTTGGCACCGGGAAAGACCAGTCGGTCGGTTAGGCGCTTGAGTGGCGCCATTACCACCAGCCCCAGCGCCATCGCGCCAGCCAGCGCCGCCCATGTCGCCAAAAATCCTTCTGGCCGTCCGGCCAGGGCCAGTGGCAAGGTCGCTATCAGCGCCGCTGCTCCTCCAGCGCCCGCCAGCAGCAGCATCCACACCAGCCCCCGACGCGCCCATACATCCGCCACCATGAAACGATGCCGCAGCACCGCATAGACCAGCGCGACAGAATAAAGTGGCAGTGCCAGCACCGGCCAGGGATAGGCCTCGATCCCTAGCGCGGGAAAGGCAAAGCCGGTGAGCGCGAGCAGGCCAATCCCGCTCGACACGAACACGGCGCCTGCCTGATCGCGATGTAGTCCGCTCTGCTGGCGCCACGTTTGGAACAGGCGCAGATGCCCCGCCACCGACAGTGCCGCCGTAACAGTCAACACGCCCCAGCCCACCAACGAGGGCGCAAAAGTTCCGGCAAAGCCATGCCAAGGCATGACCCGCCCCACGCCCAGCACGAGGCCCGCAAGCGCGGCCACACTGGCCACACCGTAGCTGGCCCATGCCACCGGACGCAGCGCACCGCACAGCGCAAAGGCAAAGACCAGATGCACGAAGGCGGCCGCCGGTAAGGGTGAAAGTGCGATCACTGTCAGCGTGAAGGAGGCCGCCTTTGCGCCCAGCATTGCTGGCGCGGCCATGGCCAAACTCCACAGTGCAACCCCGCACAGGAACACCGCCAGCGTCCACGCGCCCGGCAGGCCGCGTGCCTTGGCCGCTACAAAGCCTGCCAGCAAAGAGCTGGCCAGCGCAGTCAGGCCCAGCGCGCCGATATAGGCCATGATGCCAAGAGCTGTATCCATTGTTGACAGCATATCATGCGTTTCCGTTTACGTCGTTAACATTCAGGCGGCCGCTTCGCAGCCGAGAGCCGCGGTTTTCCGGCAATCTTCGCAATTGGCATGCCAGTTGCGAAGCAAGGGACACGACGCGGTCATCCCGACTGCCCTTGTGAAAGGAGCCAAGCCATGCTGATCCCGATTGCCGCCTTGCTGCTCACCTATGCTGTCACGCTGGCGCTGGCGGGGCTGGCCGCCTTCGTATTGCGCCGCCCGCTTTCAATCCTGTTGTCTGAATTGTGCGGAACTGAAGAGCGATCCTCGTTCTGGACGGTGTGGTCGATGGTGATGATGATAGCGCTGCCGCTGCTGTTCGTCTCGATGGCGCGGATTGCCACGGATCCCACCGAACTGATCCAGGGCACGGTGGCGGCTACTCTGGCGGGCATCCTGATGGCGATGGCCGGCATGGGGCTGGCCGTGTGGCGCCGCGTGCCGCAGTCCAACATTAATTGAGGAGGCCGCGATGCGTGTGATGATCGTGGGCGGCGGCTTTATCGGCGGACATCTGGCCGGACGGCTGCGCGCCGAAGGCTGCGAGGTGATGATCGCCGGGAGGCGCGGACGTGATATCGCCTGTGATCTGACCCGTGAAGATGACGCCATCTGGGCAGAGCGTCTCCAGGGCTATGACGCTCTGGTGAACTGTGCAGGCGCGCTGGCTGCGGGGGCCGATTACGATGGTTTGCACACGCGCGGCGCCATTGCCCTGTTCGACGGCGCCGCGCAGGCCGGAGTGGGACGCGTGATCCAGATCTCCGCGCTGGGCGCGGAGGATGGCACTACCGCTTACCATTGCAGCAAGCGCGCGGCAGACGAACATCTGACTACCTTGGGGCTGGGCTGGGCGATCGTGCGCCCCTCGCTGGTGGTAGGGCGCGGCGGGGGCAGCACGGCGCTGTTCAGTGCTTTGGCAGTCTTACCGGTGATACCGGATATCGGCGGCAGCCCGGTCGCTCCCATCGCCATCGACGATCTTGTTGAAGCGGTTTGGCGCTTGCTGCGGCGCCCCTTGCCCATGGCTGTGGTGGTGGATGCAGTCGGACCCGAAAAGATGCGGATCGTGGACCTGATCAGCATTTTGCGACGCTGGCAGGGGCTTGGCGTGGCGCACAGGCTGCTGGTGCCGCGCTGGATCCTTCGTACGGTCGCCAGGCTCGGCATTGGGCTGATGACGCACGAGAGCCTGGCAATGTTGGAGGCGGGCAATTCAGCGCCGGTCGAGCCTTTCGTAGCCACACTTGGTTTCACGCCGCAGCCTGTCGCGCAAGCTTTGGCCCGTCACCCAGCAACGCCGAGCGATACGCTTGCGGCACGCCTGTTGCCACTTGCGCCCGCGTTGCGGGGCTTGCTAGCGGCAGTGTGGCTGGCTGGCGGGTTGGTGCCACTGTTGCTCACCCCCATGACCCAGAACATCCAATTGCTCGCTCGGCTTGGGCTGGCGGGCACTGGGGCAGTGGGCACCGTTTGGGCCGGATCGCTGGCAGATATCGCAATAGGCTTGGCGCTGCTCCTGCACTGGCGCGGGGCCGCCCTGGCAGGTGTGGTGCTGATGAGCGTCTACAGCCTGATCCTCTTCGCCATTGCGCCAGAACTCTTAGCCGATCCCTTTGGCGCCTTGGTCAAAAATCTCGCGGTTCTCGGCCTGTCTTTGACCGTTCATGCGATGGAGAAGCCCCATGCATGATTATCTGCTCCTCAAGACAGTCCATATCCTTAGCTCCACCCTGTTGTTCGGCACAGGGCTTGGCACCGCCTTCCATGGCTGGATGGCCAATCGCTCGGGCGTGCTGGTGGCTCGTCGGGTGGTCAATCGCAACGTGGAGCTGGCTGATTGGCTGTTCACCACACCCGCGGTAATCGTGCAGCCGGTAACGGGGGTTTGGTTGGCGAACCTGGCCGGTTACCCACTGACAACGCCGTGGTTGATGGCTGCCATTGTGCTCTACGTCCTTGTGGGAGCCTGCTGGCTGCCGGTGGTGGCGATCCAGATCCGGATGCGCCGCATCGCCGAGGCTACCCCTGACGGCGCAGATCTGCCCAGACACTATCACCGCCTCGCGCGCTGGTGGTTCGCACTTGGATGGCCGGCCTTTATCGGAGTCATCATCATTTTCTGGCTAATGGTTGCCAAACCGGAGCTTGCATTGTGACCGAACCGCTATTCCGCCATCTGCAGGAATGGCTTGCCAACGTTCTCGACCGCATCGGCAAAGGGCCCCTATCAACCGGATCGCTGAACTGTTGCCCTGGAACTGGGCTCTCCCGCAACAATAACCGTTGAACGCCGGTCACATGGCAATAAAGCGTTCCAAGCGTCTTTCGACAGAACTTTGCATCTCGGTACTCTTGCCGTGAAAGACCGACCCGGCGTCTGCGATGGGAAAGGCAACACTCACCCCGAATGCAGCCAGTGGGCTTGGCATTTCCCAATGTTCGTTGCTCTGCTGCCGGGGCGACAATTTTCCTGCCAATTCGAGATGAAAAATTCCATCGCCGATTTCAGTGTGAGCGCGCATTTGAAGCTCAGTCACGGCGTGCTCTCGAAACCCGTCGTACTCATAATTCGCCAAGCCATCGCACTCAGTCAATTGGCCAAGATAAGGGCCGTCAAAGTTGAAGGTCGACGTCCTCCCACCGAAGCACTCTAACAAAAGAGGGGCCGCCAGAAAGAGGTGCAGGTGAGCACCGTGTTCGAAACCTGGTGCTCCCCCCTCCAACCTACGGATCACCAGACTGGATGATAGAAAGCTTATCGAACCACCAGTATGACCGAGGGCAGGCCGTTCTGGAACCGTCACTACGAGATTGTCGATTTTCATTAGCGCTCCAAGTCGCACAGACCTGTACCCTATGATAGATTCGAAGGGTGAGCAAAGGCGCCAAAGCGCCCCCCGTTGTCCATCATAACGGGAGAGATCGAACGCTTACCGGGATCGAATCGAAGTGCGCGGGTAAGGCCGTAGCTCAGGCCACCGTCCATGCGACTGGGATGACGGCTGCAGGCGTCGGCCGGATGCGCCTGCGCTTCCGATCGGGTGAACACCGCGATCGCGGAACTCGGCTATCGGCAGAGCTTCGCCGCGCGCGCTCTCGCGGGTTGGCCGATCGTTCGTCATCGGCGTGCTGTTCGACAATCCCAGCCCGCATTATATCATAAAGATCCAGGAAGGAATCTATGCCGCCTGCAAGGGTGCCGGCTACCAATTCGTGATCGAACATGTCAGCATCAACTGTGGCGAAGTTACTGCCGATATCGATCGCATGCTCATCAATCGGCGCCTGGATGGGCTTGTCCTGACTCCGCCAGTCATCGATTGCAGACCTGCATTGTCCGCTATCGAAGCGCACAATATTCGCTATGTACGCATATCGCCGGGCGAATTTCCGGCCCGTTCGTCGTCGGTCAACACCAATGACGAAGTCGGTCAGCACCAATGACGAAGCTGCCGTCGACGATATGGTCAACCATCTCCGGGAACTCGGCCATTGCAAGTTTGGCCTCGTCAACGGCCCCGCGACGCACGCGGTGGTCCATCGGCGCCGCAAGGGCTTTCTCTCGGCCCTGGCGAAGAGCGGGATGGATGTCACCGCGGTCCAGGAAGCGCGGCCGGTGCGTTCACCTTCCAGTCCGGCATTCAGGCCGGCCTTGATCTCCTGAAACGCGACGCATTGCCGACAGCGATCTTCGCAACCAACGATGACATGGTTGCCGGCGTCTTCGCGGCGTCGGCCCAGTTGGGCATACACATACCAAGTCAGCTCTCCGTCACCGGTTTCGACGACAGCTGGATCGCTGAAAACGTCTGACCCAGCCTGACGACCATTAATCAACCTATCGCCGAAATGGCGGAAGCCGCCGCCGACATGTTGATCGCCGGAGGTGGCGGATCATCCGATCCTGTCATGGCGCATCAGGCATGCCGCTTCGTCCTTCGTCAATCCACCGGCCCCGCCAGGGGATGAAGGGGAACAGTGGAGGGGCTTCCTTATGCTCGGCCCCAAAACGACTTCCACCAAGTCTCCCGAAGCGAGGCTTCATCTTCCGGTCAGGTCCATGAGGCGCGCTCCTGGTCGGATAAATCGGGGGCGATCGCTCGACCCCGGCGGGCGGACTCGATGGCCGCTTCCATGATCGACATCACTGCCAGCGCCTCAAGCGGCGGAACGGGATTGACGGGCCGGCCTGCCAGCGCTGCCGCGATCGCGGCATAGTAGCGTCGCTGATCGCCTGGCAGGGACGGCCTGGAACGCGCGGCACCGGTTTCGTCGTAGATCAGCAGTCCGTCGGTATCTTCGCCCCAGCCCGGTGCACCGGGCTTGATGCCGTCGAGCAGCTGCTGCTCCTGGGGATCAGCCAGTCGCTTGACCAGGCTCCCCTTGTCGCCGTGCACGATGAAACGGGGCGAACCGCCGGCGACGAGCATACTGGCGTGGAGGATCACGCGGCGCGGGCCGTAGTCGAGCAGGACATGCGCCCAATCGTCCGCCTGCGCGCCTTTGCGCTGCAAGGCAAGCAAGGCGTGAACGCTGACCGGCAGTCCGAACAGCTGCAAGGCCTGGTCGACCAGATGCGGCCCCAGATCGAACCAGACCCCGCTGCCTGGCCCGCCACTTTCACGCCAGCGAGCCCTGACCTCGGGCCGGAACCGGTCGATATGCGATTCGAAATGCGCGACAGTACCGACAAGGCCATCCGCGATCGCGGCCTTCACGCTGAGAAAATCGCTGTCCCACCGGCGATTGTGGAACACTGACAGCAGGCGTTGGTGCTCATCGGCCAGCGCAATCAGTTCGCGCGCTTCCGCCATATCGAGCGTGAAGGGCTTGTCGACGACGACATGCTTGCCCGCCCGCAAGGCCGCTCTGGCAAGTGGTGCGTGACTGTCGTTGGGCGAAGCGATGACGACGAGATCGATTTCATCGGACGTCGCGACCGCGAATGGATCGCCGTCAACCCTGGCGTGGGGCAGATCCGCAATCACCTTCGCGCGGTCGCTGGAGAAGACAGTCGTGAGCGTGAGGCCGAATTCGGCGGCAATCAAGGGCGCGTGAAACGTCTTCGCCGCGAAGCCATAGCCGATAAGACCGACCCGAAAGGGCGGATGCCGCGCAACCCCTTGGGAATCGAGCGATAATGACGGATCGGCGTAATGCAACGGTCTGGCCTTCTGGCAAACCAACAGACAGCGCTATTTATTCTGGATAGGCTCGCACCGAGCGCCATGTCAAACGGAGCGATGATGCCAAGTGTCTTGGGCGAGAATCATTCATGCCCTTTGTTGTTGCGAACCGACGAAGGGAAGGGGAGTTCCGATCAATGAGATTTGGTATTGCCGTCGAGCGCCGAGGAACGCGGCGCGGACATCGGGAGGGGGCCGCGCCGCGAAAATCGCGTTAATGAACCGTCGCGACCGAAGCCTCGCTCTCGTCACGCACTATGCTGGCGCGTCCGGCCGCGACGGCGAAGCCGCATAGCAGCGTGTAGCAGAGCATCGGCACGATGAACGAGGCGACATAGCCGTGCGCGTCGGAGATCGCGCCCGCCAGCAGCGGCAGGAAGGCTCCGCCGACGATCGCGGTGCACAGGAATCCCGAGGTTGCCTCGTCCCCCGCCGTCGAACGCTCGAGCGTCAGGGTGAAGATCGTCGGGAACATTATCGAGTTGAACAGCCCGACTAGTATCGCGGCATAACCGCCACCGACACCCCCGACGATGAAGACGACGAGGCACAGGATTGCGGCGGCGCAAGTCGCGAAAGCGAGCAGGCGATAGGCGGGAATACGCATCAGCAGCGCGCTGCCCGCGAACCGCCCGACCATGGCACCCAGCCAGTAGAGGCTGACATAATAGCCGGCGTTTTGCAGCGAAACGTCCCAAACCGCCGGATCGTGGAGGAACAGCGCCATCTGTGTGCCGATCGATACCTCGGCGCCGACATAAAGGAAAATGGCAAGCCCGCCGAGCATCGCCCAGCGCGATCCCAACGCCTTGCCCAAAGTCGAAGTGAAGCCCGCCACGGGCGATGAGGCCGGTGCCGCGGCTTCGATCCGTTTCCGCATCGCCCAGATGAACAGGATCAGTGCGACAATCAATCCGGCGATGAGCAGGAAGGCGGTATCGATCGACCGCAGCGCATTTTCGCGCGCGGCGGAATCGAGCAGGGCGCCGGGCTTGGCTTCAAGTCCACGCAACAACAACCCGGCGCCGAGCAGGGGCCCCAGCACCGTGCCGAGCGAATTGAAAGCCTGGCTGAGGGTCAGTCGGAGATGGCTGCGTTCGGGCGGGCCGAGCGCGGCCGCCAGCGGGTTGGCGGCAACCTGCAGGATGGTAATGCCGCTCGCGAGAACGAACAGGCCGATCAGCACGCCCTCATAAGCGGAGGAATTGCTGGCGGCGAGGATGATAAGGCATGCCGCGACCATCATCACCAACGCCGTTACGACGCTGCGTATCGCGCGCAGGCGGGCAACGAACACCGCGGCTGGGATCGAGACGAGCCCATAGGCGATGAAGAATGCGAACGCCGAAAGCTGTGCCTCGACATTGCTCAGGCTGAAAATGCTTTTCACCGCGGCGACCAGTGGATCGACCAGCGAAGTGATAAATCCCCAGGCAAAGAAGAGCGCCGTGACGGAGGCGAATGCGCTCGTAGCGCGGCGAGTTTGGGTCATGCCTCTCCTTACTTCATCAAGTCATTACGCGTGCACGGGAGCGCGGCGATCACCGTCACGGATGACGCAGCGAACCCCCATGTGCGAGGTTGCAGGGGCCACCGGCAGCGCCCAGCCGAGCGATAGCGTTGGCAATAGTTCGGAGCCACAAGTACGGCGATCCGCCGGATCGTGGCCCTAGGCATGTCCTGCCGCGAGGTGCCACGGCTTTTCGGGTCGCCCACGTTCTCCGCAGGATCGTCATAAGCGGTCATTCGTCTTCATCGCAAGTATGGTGATACATGCCACCGCTCGGCGGTCGCTTTCCAAAGCTTCGCGCGGTCAACCGCACATCGGCGAAACGACCGCGGGGTTCGGTAGGGCCAGTTTGAGGGCCTCTACGGGCGAGAATGCGAACCAGCGTTCATCTCGCCCTGGCCTCCCCCCGAAATATCCTTGCCGTTCAAGGAGTGGGGTCAAATCTCTGACCGAGAAGCAGTGATGGCGGAGAGTCCGGGAGACTCTCTAAACTCTGTCTTCGATACTCTGGCAGATTGGGAGAGCCAGCTCAAGGCCCTGAAAAGGGATGATAATGCGCCGGGAGGACCATCGCTATGACGGTCCAGCTCCATTCTCATTTTGCCGAAGCCGCCAAGCCCGCGCTACCACCAAGAAGGAAGCCGCCGCGCCCGATCTCAGTTCGCGTCACGCATCAGGAACGGGCGGAACTGGAACGCGAGGCGGGCGAGAAGACGCTGAGCGCATATGTGCGCTCGGTGCTCTTCGACACTCCCGGCAGGCGCAGGAAACATAGCAAGCCGCCCGACATCGACCGTGTAGCGCTTGCGAGGGTTCTCGCTCTGCTCGGTCATCTGGGCATTGCGCCCGATCTCAAGGTCATCGCTGAGTCCGCGCGCAGGGGCACGCTTGAATGCAGCCCCGAGCTACTGATCGAATTGGAACAGGCTTGCCGAAACATCATGCTCATGCGCGCCGACCTGATCCGGGCGCTCGGGATCAAGGCGGAGTGATCTCCCATGATCCTGGTCGGCAATCAGCGCGGCGGCGCGAAGAATCTGGGGCTCCACCTGCTCAAGGAGGAGAACGATCATGTCGAGGTGTATGAACTGCGCGGCTTCGCGTCCGACAACCTGCACTCCGCGCTCAACGAGACTTATGCGATCAGCCGGGGAACGCAGTGCAAGCAATTTCTCTACTCGCTCAGCATCAACCCGCCGCCCGATGCCGATGTCAGCACGGATGATTTCGAGGACGCGATCAACCGCGCCGAACTCAAACTCGGCCTGACCGGGCAACCGCGCGCCATCGTGTTTCACGAGAAGGCCGGGACGGATGGGCTGCCGCGCCGTCATGCCCATGCGGTGTGGAGCCGGATCATCGCCGACGAAATGAAGGCGGTGCAGATGTCGCACGATCACCGCAAGCTCACCGAGCTGTCCCGCGAGCTGTATCTCGATCACGGCTGGAAGATGCCGCGCGGGCTGATGGTGAGCGAGGAACGCGATCCTCGCCAGTTCACGATGGAGGAATGGCAGCAGGCCAAGCGCGCGAAAGTGGACGCTCGCGAAATAAAGGCCGCGCTCAAGGATTGCTGGGCGGTTAGCGACTCGCGCGCAGCGTTCATGGCGGCGCTGGAATCGCGCGGCTTCAAGCTCGCGCGCGGCGACCGGCGCGGTTTCGTCGCGGTCGACATGAGCGGCGAGCCATATGCGGTCGCCAAATGGGTTGAGATCAGGACCAAGGAAGTCCGCGCCCGGCTCGGCGAGCTGAATGAGGACTTTCCCTCGGTCGAACAGCGTAAACACGAATTTGCGCAGCAGATTTCGCAGCGCTTGAGCGAACTGCACCGCGAGGAAGAGCGGAAGGAAGCCGAGGAACGCCAGCGCCAGGAAGCCGAACGCCGGGCGCTAGTCGAGCGCCAGCGTATCGAGCGCGCCGAGCAGGCCACCGCGCTCAAAGCGCGGCAGGACAGCGAAATTGCCGAGCGGCAGGACCGCTTCAAGCGCGGTCTTCGCGGGCTGCTCGACCGCATCACGGGACGGCACGGGCGCATCCGCGAACAGAATATCGCCGAAACGGAAGCGGCCATGCAACGCGACCGCGCGGAGAAGGACGCGGTCGTTTTCCGCCAGCTTGGCGAGCGCCGCACGCTGGATGAACAGCGGCGCGCTGCGCTTGAGCAAATGCAGGAACGCCAGCGCGAATTGCAGGCCGACATACAGCAGCATCAACCGCCGCCAGCGGAGCAGGCGCGCGTCGTTACGCCTCGTCCCCGCTTGACCCACTGCCCGCACTGCGGGACATACCACCCACCCGGGTCACTTCTCGATGGAAATCCCGGGTCAACTCTCAGCGGAAATCAACATCGTCCCGAAGTCAAGGAACAGGAACCTGCCCGCGCACCGCCTCAGCCGATGCCAGCCCCGGCGGTTGCACCGCCGCAGCCTGAGCCAGTGCCAGCGATCACACCGCCGCCAGAACCATCCGTTCAGGCCAACAACGAACAGGTTGCCCGTGACGCGCGGCGCGATGCCTTCATTGAGCATCGGCAGGAACAGGCTACGCAGCAGCCAACGCATGATCGCGGCCCAAGCATTAGCCGCTAACACCTAGTGGGAAAGCTTGGCGCTTACCCCGTTTGGCAGGCGCATCCACGCACTGGCGCTCTATCTGAAGTCGAACCAGCTATTTTCCTACCAGCGATTGCAGGGCCTATTTGCCGATCTGTTCGGACTGGATGTCAGCCAGGGCGCGCTGATGAACATGTTCAAGCGCGCCGCGCCGATCTTTGCCGCCAGGCGCGACGATGCGCTTGTGGCCTTGCGCCGCGCGCAGGTTGTAGCGTGCGATGAGACGGGGATGCGGATCGAGGGGTGCAACGGCTATCAATGGGTGTTCTGCGCGAGCGATGCCATCGTTCATACCGCCGCGTTCAGCCGTGCCGCCCAGGTTGTGCGCGACACGATGGGCGGGCATCAGCCTGACGTGTGGGTATCGGATCGCTATACCGGCCAGCAAGGACATGGGCTGCACCACCAGACCTGCCTTGCCCATCTCGACCGCAAGGCGCGCTTCGTCGAACGGCATGGCAGCGACTTTATCGGCATGCGGCTCAAACTCTGGTTCGATCGCGCCTTTGCGCTTGCGCGCGCCATCACCACGCTTGCCGCCGCCACGGTGAAAAGCCGAAGGCGTGCATTGCTACGCGACCTCGATGCCATCCTCGCCACCGCCACCGACTGCGAACTGGCGCAGGAACTGCTCGGCCAAATCGGACGCGCGCGAAACCAATTGCTCACTTTCTGCGACTTCCCCGGCAAGGTCGATGCCACCAACAACGTCAGCGAGCGGGCGCTGAGACCCAGCGTCATCCAGCGCAAGGTCACCAATGGCTACCGCGCCAAATGGGCTGCCGATGCCGAAGCCGATCTGCGCACAACCGTCGATACCGCGCGGCTGTCCGGGGCCAATCCCTTCCACACCATCCTTGGCGCCGTCTCCGCCTGATCCCTCAATGCAGGGCGTGGGTAATTACTCCAGAATGCATCAGTGATCGTTCTTCCTTGAAATTCATCCGTTCCAGGACGGCAACGGGCGCTTATCCCGCGTGCTGACAACGCTCCTGCTGCTCCGTAGCGGCTATGCCTATGTTCCGTACAGCTCGCTGGAAAGCGTGATCGAGCAAAGCAAGGAAGGATACTATCTCGCCCTGCGCCGCACCCAGGGCACGATCCGCAATGACGCGCCGGATTGGGAGCCTTGGACAGTTTATTTCCTGCGCGCGCTCCAGCAGCAGAAGGCCCGGCTCGAGAAGAAAATCGAGCGCGAGCGCATCGTCATGGACCGACTGCCTGAACTCTCGGTCAAAATCCTGCAACTGGCGAAAGAGCACGGGAAAATGACGGTCGGCCTGATCGTCAGTATGACCGACGCGAACCGCAACACTGTTGAAAGCGCTGGTTTCGGCCAACCACCTCAAACAACATGGCGTGGGTAAGGGGACGCGGTACGAAGTTGTATGATAATCGAGGTCCATTTGCAGACGTTCAGCTAATTGAAATTGTCTCAGCGCACTATCCGGAAAAACCTTCGCAGCAACCCCTTCCGCAGGGAACTATCTTCGTTGCGACGAGAGATCGAAGAACTTTCATTTCGTGGACCAACCTCATCGCGAAGGGCATTTATTGATATACTTTTACGGCCTGCCAAAATCGCGAAATAAAGGCTTCTGAAATTATTAATTAACCTCGGGTCACTTGAACGAAAAACCTCGCTGTCTTGCTCACGTTCATGAAGCTCCCATCCAAAAAAAACCTCGCTTCTCCCCGTGGACTTCCTTCTGATTATCACGAAATTTACCGTAGGCAGAGGGTCTACCCGATATATCTTAAAGTCCGCCTTTACTTTATCGGTATTTATCTCCTTAAGTCTCATGACATAATTATCAAGATGTCCCCCTACGACGTCTATCCACTTTATATTTGGATTGCAAAGCATCCTTTCGTACGCAGCGGCAATATTCTTTGCTCCAGAATCATAACTCAGTTCCACTGACTGCGCCGTATTTATATAGGTATTAATCACCTCCTCTACGTCGTCGACCAACCCAACAAAGACATCTCTCGCCACGGAGCCCCTTCCGACGGACTCCAAGTGTATATCACTGCTGATCGCTGCCTGAATACGCAGCACCATTTCTTCGCGCTCTTGCAAGCTCTCCTCCCGCGCAAACATATTCGAGAACAGCCCACCACAAACGTAGATTAGCAAAGCGACAGCCAGCGATTCACCTCCTATATGCCCTTCTCTGAATACTTCAAATAAAACTGGACAAGCGCTCAGCACTATGGTAGCCATCTCAGCTTTAACCGACGTTCTTTTTAGGAGCTTCATGTCAATTCCATCGAATAATACGAGTCTCAGAGTATCATTTTCCGTGTATATGTTTGCCGCTGTTGTTACCGATATCGCAACGATCGAGCCAGATTTAACAAATAAGATGGTCGCTTATGCAACGGGCGATCAACAAGCCAATAAAGTTCCGCCCCTTGCACGGCCTTGCGGCCCCACACCACCTGACTAACGCTCGCCTCATTCGCTAGATGCGCTCGAAGGTCTGAAACAAGTGATCAGCGGACGTAGCAGGGATGCACAAGGAATGCAGATGCGAGCCGCTTCCAAAAACAACACGCTCCCAAGATTGGAAATCTACATCCAATAAAATCCGCCTCATTCGCGGATGCCTAATACCGAAAGGACTAACACCTCCCAGTGGAAAGCCGAGCTGGAATAGCGCTTCTCTGTCGGCTCTCTCTATCTTATTCCGACTTACGTCGATGTATCCAGCTAAGTCCGATTCGTTTACTCGCATATCCCAGGGAAGAGCTACTAAAACAAAATCTCGTTCATCAATGGGTTTGTTTCGCGCTTTCTGATTTCCCACATGAAACACCACAGACTTAAGAAATAATGTTCCTATTTCATCGATCTCCTTAGTGGCTATTATATCTGAACGAGCTTCCTTGGCGCTAAAAACGGGGCCGTGGTCTATAACATCGTAGTGAACGTGAGCCTCGGAAATCTCTCGCCTCACCATATCCACTCTTAGATCGGCACCGGGGAGTTTTTTGCATACCAAGGTGACGTAGTATCCGTATTTATTAAATCCCAAAGGTAATCCCCCGGCTATGCCGGGGAGAGCATCATAGTTTGACGTATCCGGGAACCCATCGCGACATTTGCTTTCGTGAGCCGCCAAGCACACGAAAGGAATGTCACGATGAGCGAGTACCAGA
>NZ_FOOR01000048.1 GCF_900113255.1 Novosphingobium sp. CF614 | reverse complement strand
CGCACCGCGAACCGCAATATATTCCGACAAATCGCGTCATACGTATGGCGCAGGCACTGTGCTTCGCTACCTAAACGTACAAAGTCGAGATGAGGTTCGCGCTTCAATGCTTGGTAGCCTTGAGCGATGCTTGTCTAAGCAGCATCTGTGTAGCCGAGACCGGTTCCTGGCCCGCCGCTTCGCCCGTGCCGCCTGGCCGGTCGCGATCATGCAGTTCAGCCAGTATCAGTTCCATATCGCGATTGAGGGGAAGGATTTCGGAATTGAGGGCGATCCCCTGTTCAAGGAGCACAGTCGCTTCGGAAAATTCGTCACGGATCATGTGGCAAAGGCCCTCAACGAAAACACGCAGGTAATTGCCTTTAGACAGCCCGAACAACGGCCCCCAGCTTTCCTGGGCGGCGAAGGGCTCGCCCGACGTCAACTGGAGAAAGCCAAGCTGAAAGCGGGCAAGTTGGTAGTCCGGCGCAATGTCGAGCGCCCGGCGCATTGCGGTCGCACCCGCCGCGTAGTCTCGGTTCGAAGCCTTGAGCGACCCGTCCAGAAAGTGAAGCCGCGGATCGCCGGGCCAGACGACAAGCAGATCACGAAGGCGTACGAGACCGGCCACCTCGTCAGAATCGACGAGGGTCACCAGCACGTGCATGTCCTCATCCGGACAAAGTGATTTCGTACTCATGAGTGCCGTACTACTCCTACCGTTCCAGCCGGAAATGTCCCCGGACCGCCATACGTTTACGCAACGTCGCCAGCGCTCCACGATGCAATTGTGAAATCCGCCCCTTGCTGATGCCGAGCAGCGACGCAATCTGTTCGAATGCCATCCCCTGCATATAATGGCACTTCAGTATCGTCTGCTCGCGAGAGCCGATGCCGGCAAGCTCCTGCACGAGCAAGTCCTTCATTTCCCCCCAGGCAAGGCTCTGCCAGGCGTGGGGCGCTGTGCCCATCGACTGGTCACAATCCTCCCCGGTACTGCCGAACAGACCGGAATCCTCGAGCATGAAGCCCAGCGCAAGACCGACTGCCAGTTCGGCCAGCGCATCTAGCGCGCTTTCGCTTTGCTCGGTATTTCCCACGCTGAGCGAACGGACCCTGTCCTGGCGCATCCGGCGCGACCAGGACAACTGCTCGCGCATTTCGCTGGCCTTGCCTATCCCGTCGACGACGTTGCCCGATATCCGGCGCGAGGCAAATGCCCTGAACGGTACGCCGCGATCCGGGTCATAGCGTTCGATGGCCTCCAAGAGGCCCTCGAACGCATATTGATCAAGGTCGGCCGGTTCAAGATCACCGCGCGTGCGCTCACGATAATGTCGGCGCGCGATCGCCCTGGCGAAAGCGTGATGCAGCAAAAACAACCGTTCGCGTGCGGGCTGGTCCTGCGATCCACGCAGTGCTGCCCAGAGAGATGCCTCCTCCCCCAAGATCGCGCCCGGCGCACTGTCGGTTCCGCTCACGCTCGCCAACGCTAATGCACGCTCCCCACGACGCCCAGCAGGACAAGGCTCCAACCATCGACCAGCACGAACATAAGAATCTTGATCGGCAGCGACAGTGTCGTTGGCGGGACCATCAGCATGCCGAGCGCGAGGAGGATGCTGGAGACGACCAAGTCGATAAGCAGAAACGGAAGCAGGACCACAAAGCCGATCCGAAAGGCTATGCGCAGTTCGCCGAGCATGAAGGCCGGAATTAGCTGGACGAGGGACGCATCCTGCGCCCGGGCGGGCAGGGGTTTGCGCGCCATGTCGTAGACCGCCTTGATGTCCTCGTCCCGGACCTGGCGCAGCATAAAGTCGCGCATCGGCCCAGAGGCAGCATCAACGGCTTCGCGCGTGGTCAGCTCGGCGTCGAGAAACGGTTGCAGAGCCTTCTGGTTCACTGCATCGAAAGTCGGCGCCATGGTGAAGGCAGTCAGAAAAAGCGCGAGACTGACGAGAACCTGGGTGGGCGGTGTTTCTGGCATACCGAACGCATGGCGGATCATCGAGAGCACAACGACGATCCGCACGAAGCAAGTCGTGGCGATGAGGATCGATGGCACCAAAGCGATTAGTGCGACGACGAGCCCAATGCGCAAGGCATTGTCGGCACTGCCAAGCCCGAATGGTCCACCGGCCGCGGACACACCCGCAGATGCGACGGAAGCTGCATGTGTCGCGGCAAGCCCCACGCCGTGCACCAGAGCCAGCGACAGCAGAGCGGTTGCTGATGCCGCAGCGCGCCACTTCATGACGCGCCGTCGGCATCGCCGGCCTCTGTTTCAATCGGTTCACCCGGTGTGATTTGCTGCATCGACAGAACGGCGGTGGGCGTGAATGTCACCAGGAACTCACGCTGATCGAGCCGCACGAGGCAAAGGCCAACCTGGGGGGACAGGCGAATCCTCTCGATCACTGCAAGACGGCGGGCACCCTGAGCGAAGCCCTGGGTCCCGATACCCCCGTTCATCCGGTATCGAATGGCAAGCGCACCCGCTCCGGCGAGCAGCAGGCAAAGGATGAGAGCAAAGACGACACGCACGATCGAAACTCCGTCGTCCGGCGCCTGGCCCAGGGTCTGGGCACAAGCCGCAAAGCTCGATGTCATCGCAACCAGGAACAGACCACCCCGGACTACGACCGGTCCAGGACGAAGCATCATTCGACGGACGCGATCTCGGTAATGCGCACGCCGTAGTTGTCTCCAACCGCGACGATTTCTCCGCGCGCGACAAGCGCATCCGCCACATATAAATCGACGGCGTCGGCGAGGCTGGCCTCGAGGACGACGACATCGCCTTTTGCCAGGCTCATGAGCCGGGCCACCGTCACCTCCCCTTGTCCCAGCCGCGCGGAAAGGCGCACACGAACGTGTCCGAGCAACTCCTGGTTCAGCGGCACCACCTGCGGGCGCGCATTCCCGTTCCCCAGGTTCCGAGATTCTTTCGATGCCGTCACGTATTTTCTTCCATTTTCAATTCGTTACCCTGACTGCATTGTGCCCGCCCGCGTCGGTCAAGACGCCATGTGCCACCCGCATGCCACTGTCCACGTGGAGCAGGTCGAGAGGCATTCCGACACCACGATCGAGCACGACCACATCGCCTGCGACCAGATCGGCCAGTTCCTTCATCTCGATTTGGGCCGAGCCCAGTTCGGCTTCAATCGAAACCCGGCAGCTCTCCAATGCCGTCTTAAGCGAAACCATGGCCTGCCTGGGATGCGCCGTCGTCGCGACCGTCAAGTCCAACCGGACCAGCCTGACAAGCCAGTCCATCCTGGCGGACAGCCTCAGGAGCGATGTCCCCGAGACCTGGATATTGAAATTGAGATGGGAAGCCGATCCGACGGTCCGCACATCCGCGAGGCGAGACAACTGCACCCCGAGATCGTCAATGACGGCCCGTTCGAGCCCTTGGATTGCCAGTCGGTCGGCCTGCGAGATATCCGCACCGTCCGGGAGCGCCCCCAACAAAGCCTGGTGAAGCGCCTTTCGGGCTTCATCGTTGAGCGACAGGCTCAGGCCCGCAGTATCGTATGCGGCGATCCAGCTGGAGCGGCCCGGACGATCTCCAGGGCTTTCATTCAACGTCAGCCTGCCCGCCTCGGCCACGAACCAGCGCTTCCGCCACGCGTCAAGAACCGCCGCGCAGGCTGACGACACCCGTACGGGCGTCAATGCCCCATCTGGCAACCATTCGCGCTGCACCCTCGTCAACCCTGCCCTCTGATGCCAAAGAGCTGTTGAATCATGTCGTTCGAAACGCTGACGACCTGGCTCGAGGCCTGGAAGCCGCGCTGGATGAGAATGAGGTCGCCGAACTCCTGCGAGAGATCGACATTGGACGCTTCGAGCTGCTTTGAAACGATCGTGCCAATCCCGTCAGTGCCGCTTGCAAGAACGCGCCTCTGACCACTCCCGGCATAGATGTACCGGCCGTTTCCGATCGATTCGAGTTGCTGCTGGTCGCGAAAATCGGCGATTGCGACGGCGCCTACAAGTTCGGTCTCCTCGTTCGACCACGCCAGCTTGACCTGGCCATCGGGATCCACGGACACTCCTGTGAGCGCACCCACGCCGCGCCCATCCGTATCAGACACCCGCAAGGTTGAGGTCGTGCCTCCGGAATAGGACGTCACGCCGGTCGAGAAATCGAGAATAACTGACAACGGATCGGCGCCGGTGGGCGTTACCTCGATCGTCAGCTCCTGAGTGGATGGATCGAGGGTGGAGCCGATGAAGCTAAGTGTCGAGGTACCCGCAGGGCTTTGTTGCGCAATTATGCTTGGGGGATTCCTTGGGCGAATCGAGTGCGTTAGGGGGCAGCGATGCCCAAGCCTACCCCACCAAAATATCGCA
>NZ_FOOR01000034.1 GCF_900113255.1 Novosphingobium sp. CF614 | reverse complement strand
CGGTTCCAAACCGTCAGGCCGCGTTAGCGACCTGAACCAGCCGCTTTGAGCGGCTCACATCGTAAAGCCCCCGGCTCTGCCGGGGGATACTTACTTTCTGTATTGGAGGATATGATGAAGGCGCTGCGTTTTCATGGCAAAGGCGATCTGCGGATCGAAAGCTTGCCGGAACCGGGAGAGCCCGGCCCCGGGCAAGTGCGCATACGCAATCGCTACTGCGGCATCTGCGGGACCGATGTGCATGAATACACGGGCGGCCCGGTATTCATCTGCACCCACCCGCACCCCTATACCGGGGCGCACGGCCCGCAGATTCTGGGGCATGAGTTCGCCGGCACCGTGGAAGCCATTGGAGACGGCGTAACCAGCGTGGCGGTCGGCGACCGGGTCTCGGTTCAGCCCCTGGTGATGCCCCGGACGGGGGAATACTTTGCCGATCGCGGCTTTCATCATCTGAGCAGTCTTGTGGCGGTGATCGGCCTGTCGCACCAGTCCGGCGGGCTGGCCGAACATGCGATCGTGAACGACTATAATGTCGCCAAGGTCCCTGATGCCCTGAGCGATGAAGAAGCAGCGATGGTGGAACCAGCGGCGGTGGCGTCATGGGTGATCGGCTCGGAACGAGGCGGTCAATGAGCCGGCACGAGTCTTCCCGATCTGTCGGCTCCAACCTTATCCTTCGGGCATCGGCGATGTTTCGACGTGCTGGCGGACCAGCTGACTGCGCTTCACGCGCCAGCCTTCCGCGGTGCGGACATAGTCCTCGTAATAGTAGCCATGTCCGCTGATTATCAATTCCTTGCCGCCGAAGGTCCCACGCACGAAGTCGGACATCGGCCATGCCGCAGAGGCGGTATCGGCCCCGGTTATGGTGACTTCGGGTGCATGCAGCCGATGGACGGTTTTGGCATTGGCAAGCGACTTCGAGACCTTCTCGACCGCACGGTCACGGCCATCGATCGGGCCGCCATCGAGGTCGAGATGACAGTCCTCGGTGAACAGGCGGGACCAGGCGTCCCAGTCCTGGGTGTCGACAAGTCGCACGTATTCGGCTTTCAGTTGCTTTATCGCCTCGATATCGGTGAGCCGCTGCAATTGGTCGGCGATATCCTGTAGTTGCATAGAAGCCATCGATACATCTCCCATCGTCGTTCTCGCATGCAGGCCAGGCGCTGGGCATGCACTTCCAGTCCCTGCCGCTCATCCTCTGTTTTCTAGGAGGATTGATCCGCCATCAGCGCGCTTCGGCTCGGGGGTGGAAGCGCCTCGCGGACCAGCACCGTGCGATTGATCCGCCATCCCTGGCCGGTACGCAGATAGCTGTCCTCATAGTGACCACGGCCCCATTCGATCACGTGCTCGCCATTGGCGGTCCACGAGGTGTAGTCGCTGAGGGCCCAGATCGCTGTTGCGGTGTGAGGCCCGATGATGGTGATATCCGGCATGTGAACCTGATGGATCGTCTTGGCCGTGCCATAGGCGCGCTTCACGGCCGCCACGATGTTGTCGCGCCCGATCCAGGTCCCAAGGTCAGTAGTCGACAGATAGCAATCCTCGGTGAAGCAGGCGTTCCCCCATTCTTCGAAGCGATGGGCATCGATGAGCCGGATATAGCGATATTTCAGCTTCTTGATTTCCTCGATATCGGCGAGGCATTGCAACTGGGCCGCGAAGGGTTCCTGCAGGCTGGACATAGGCGATAACCTCTCCCCCCGTCTTCTGCGGCGTCTCGTATCGATGGGGCCGCCGGTTTGCCGCAAAGCTTGATCTGCGGAACAATTCGTACAAATGCTTTAATTAGTTGTGCCGGGGATCGTCAAGCACTATCGCCTTGTTTCCGCTTCAGAACACTCGGAGGATATGTTCCTGACATCGCAGTTGACGCGATATTTCATCGCAATATAGTGACGATCGAAGACTATGACCTTCAATGATGGATGGGTTGTCGCAAACGTGCCGGGGCAAAATCGAAGTGCCAAGCCTTCATCATTGGTGAATTCTGGCGACAAACGTCACGCCAGGGGTCAATTGACGCGTGAACTCATACTTTCGAAAGCAGAAAGACTTTACTCTGAATTCGGGATATCGGCGGTTTCATTACGTGATATCGCTACGGCTGCGGGGCAAAAGAACAATGCCGCGGTCCATTATCACTTTGGCGGAAAGGATAACCTCGTCAAAGAGATCGTCCTTTATCGGATAGAATCCATAAAGATGAGTGCCAAGGAAGTTTTTCCAAAGCTTCTCCATGGCAAAAACTCGCCTCAGGTGGTGGATTATGTCAGCGCTTTCGTTCTTCCTTTCGAGAGCATTATCCAGGGCGAAAATTTTTATCTGCCGTTCCTGTCGCGGTACATCTCGGAGGCGGGCGGTATGTCCAGTCTCATGGAAGCGGCGGCTTCGAGCGGTCTGGACGATCTGAAAATCGGGCTTGGCAAGGCCTTGCCCGACTATCCCCAATCGACGATCGACGAACGTTGGGAGATATTCGGAGTGAGCGTGATCCATTCGCTCGCGATGTACCAGACCGCGCAGCGGGCGGGCACGCTGATGGCGCCGCTCGATCATTTGCTGGACGATCTCGTGCGATATCATACCGCCGGCCTCATGGCCCCGCTGAGTTCGGTGCGGAAGTTGCCCCGCACAGCCGGGAAACCTTCGGCACCTGCCCGCGCGACGAAGGTTCGCGCAACCAGGACGAGCAAGCCCGGCACGGTCGGCCCCACGGCCTGAGAACGATTTTATTCCCTTCGCCGTTCCACCCGCCAATGGTTCGGTATTCCTCGAAGCCGGCTCGGGGATGTTCTGCATCACCAGTCGATGCTTGATCCGCCAGCCGGCCGCCGTGCGGACCACCAGGTCGTCGTAGTCGCCAAGCCGAACGCTTTTGTCCGATGGAATATGGCCAAGCCACTTCCGGATCTCGCCGTCCTTCTCATGGACCCAGATATTGGCCGTATTGTGCGTCGAGGGCTGATACCAAGACTCATCTTCCCCCTTTCGTCGTTGCGAGGGGGGCGAAGCCGCCGAAGCAATCCAGGGCAACGCAAAATCGCCCTGGCCAATCCCCTGGATTGCCGCACCGCCTTGGGCGGCTCGCCATGACGAAGACAAGGGGACACCAGAGTTCCCTTCAAAGACTTGGCATGAATCGGCTGGCAGCGATCGAGATGCGCGCAGATTGCATCGATTCCTTCCGCTTGGCTGCCGCCAGAGCCGCGCGTGATGATCGCTTCTCCTCCAGTGAAGAGAGGTTGTCAGTCGCCAAAGCGCTTATAAGTGGCTTTGAACGTCGGCGCGGTCGCCGCTTCAACCATGTAGGCCGGCACCAGCGTCTTGCGAAGCGTGCGGGCCGGAGCGTCCGCCCTCAGATCGGGCCGGGCGTGCTGTATGGCCAGATTGTCCCAGACCACCAGATCGCCTTGCCGCCAATTGTAAGTGAACACGTTCTGCTCGGCGTACATGTGATCGAACAACGCGTTGAGAAGCGGTTCACTCTCGTGATGGTCGAATCCTTCGATATGATGCGTCAGCTGCGGAGAAACATAGAGCACGGTCTGCCCGGTGCGCGGGTGGGGATAGGCGATCGGCAGGCGCAGCCGCTGCTTCGATCCGAAATCAACGACCATTACGTCGTCAGATACATAAGTATCCCGCTGATCCGTCGCGTCCGAACAGTGAATGGCGAACCGCCCCTGGACGCGCGCCCGAAGCCCTTCTGGCAGCGTATTCCAGGCATGCGCGATACTCACGAACATGGTCGGGATCGCGCCAGGCTCGACGACCTTGCCAAACAGCGAGATCGCCTTGCAGCCATCCTCTTCCCACATCGTATCACTGTGGAACATCAGTCGGCCAAGCGGAACCGCGGCGATCTTCTCGACATTGGAAACCTGGTGCAGCTCGTCGACGTGCAGGGCATCGGGATCGATCGTCCGCTCATCGACCAACTGCTCCGCCAGATAAGTCTGGAAGCGGGCATCGGGATTGAGGTTGGGAAAGACCAGCAGGCCGCGTTCCCTGAACAGCCCCCGCAGCTGCCTCACCACCGCCGGATCAAGCGGCGCGACCGGATCCAGCCCGGTTATCTCAGCGCCGAATTCGGGCCTCAAGTTGCGAACCTGAAGATCAGTCACGACGCCTCTCCAAAATTAGGTCAATTGCTTTACTATATCGCTGCGAGGCGTTTTGTAAAGTCCCCGCCCGGGCCGGATTCCGGTTCGGCTCGCGTGCATGGGTACGGGGCAGGGCCCGCTCTGCGCATCGCGCAAATCGGTTGGATAATGCAACTCCGAACGGCATTGTTGGGCAAATGGGCCAACGGTTAGCCTTCCGGCTTTGCATGTGGTCGGTTAAGCGATGCGTCGAGTTTTGGGACTTCCAAGCGTCCGCGCAAGCGATGGGCCTCGCCCGGAGCAATGGACCGGCATGGCCTGGGACTACCTGATCCAGCGATCATCGTGTCGCTGGCAATGACCGCCTATGCAGTGGTAGCCGCCTTGGAACGAGAACGCTGCGATGGCGTGCCAAAATGTCGCTCATGCTCATGGTTCCAGCACCTGGAATGGGCATGGCTGAGGTGGTCCGCACCACCGCCAGGCAGCGCTCAGCCGACGGCGGCGACCCACCTGAATCCGAAATCCCCATAGCTCACGCCCAGACACACCGCGGGTCGTACACGTTCGGGTTTAGTACGCCTCACGGCGCCCGAAACCCTTCGACAAAGCGGCCATTCCGGCTTTCAATTCCGCGTCCTGATAGCCGCCTTGCGATTGACTGCCCGCTTAGATGGAGGCTCCTTCGTCTTCACCTCACGGCGGCGAATTGCGGTTATCTTTTGTGCAGAGGCATCAACGAAATGACTATGGTTTGCCAGCGATGACGGCATGTCCCGGCTGATCGGGACTCCCTTGCCATGCATAACCAGCCAGACCGGCGATCAGGAAGGCCACGGCCATCTCCAACGCGGCGCGCGGCAGGCGTCCGCTGGCGAGTAGTGCGAGAAGCGAAAGTCCGGCGAGGCCTATGGCGAAGAACCAGCCCATCTCAACGCTTCCTGTGGACCAAGCGCCGCGAGGCCAGCCAGGAGCCGGCCAGAACTGCGAGAAGGGGGATCAGCCACAACGGCGCCGTGGCGGGTTTCACCTGTGGCTGGAAGCTGATCCAGTCGCCATAGCGATTGACCAGCCAGGCGCGCACCTGCTCGGGGCTGTCGCCGGCAGCGATCCGTTCCCGCACCAGTCGCCGCATATCGCCGGCCAGCCCGGCATTGCTGCCCGATATGGGCTGCCCCTGACAGACGACGCAGCGCAGCGAATCCATGAGTTGCACCGCCTTGGCTTCCTGTTGCGGATCGGGAAGGGACTCGTCTGCGTAGTCCAGCCCCGCAACCGGTGTCGCAGCCAGCAGCATGAGAGTCGCCAGGCTAGCGCTGATGCGGTTCATGGCCGGATTCCCAGTTTGGCCAGCAAGGTGGGCATGTCGGCTTCCGTCACGGCACCGATCTGCTGGTGGACGATGCGGCCTTGACCATCCACCACGAAGGTTTCTGGAACGCCGGTTGATCCGAGCGCCATCTGGGCTCTGCCGTCGATGTCCAGTCCGACCGAAGCGTAGGGATTTCCGTTTTCGGCGAGAAATCGGGCAAGGTCGGCTTGGGTGTCGTGGACTGCTACGCCATCGATCTGTGCTCCTGCGGCTTTGAGGCGCATCAGCATTTGTCCCTCCTGGGCGCAGGGTACACACCAACTGGCGAAGACATTCAGGAGGCGGGGTTTTCCTCCGTGAAACTGTGCGGCGCGCGGCGCGCCTTGCCCCTGCATGGCCGTGCGCGTTTCGAAGTCGGGCAGCGCTTGTCCGACCATCTTCGAAGCGATCACGTGGTCGTCCGGATGGTGCAGGCCGGCCCAGAATGCGGCGAACAACACGGCGCCAAGGGCAAAGGGAAGCCATAGCAGCAGTCTGCGGATCATGCCGCTTTCCTCGCGCCCGGGCGCCACTGCGTCCGCTGGCCCAGGACATCCCGGCGTACCCGCCCGAGCAGCGAAAGGGCACCACCGGCGGCTATCAAGGCTCCTCCGAGCCAGATCAGGGTTACCCACGGCTTCCACCACATCCTGATCAGCCAACGCTCGCCGTCGCCTTGCTCGCCGACCACTAGGTAGAGTTGCCCATTCCAGAAGGTGTCGATCGCGGCGTGGTTGGTCTGCATTGGCGGGTCGGTGAACTGCCGCAGTTGCGGAAGCATCGTGAACGGCGTGCTTCCTTCCTTCCTCACCGACAGCGTCGCTTCGAGGGCAGTGTAATTGGGCCCCGGCACCTGGTGCACGCCGGTAAGGGTGACGGACCAAGGACCAACCTCGCGCGTTTCTCCGGGCGCTATGGCCACCATGTTCTCCTTGGTGAAGGCGCTGTCGCAAGCCATGCCCGCGATCGCGATGGCGCAGCCCATGTGGGCCATGACCATGCCCCAGGTGAAGAGCGGTGTACGGTCCAGCTTGCGCTTCCAAAGCGGTGCGAGGCTGCCCACGGCCACTACGGCGGCCACGATCAGGCCAAGCAGGGGGAAAACGCTGATGCTGCCACCCAGCAGCGCCAATGCCAGAAGTGCTGCGGCTCCCGCGAACAGCGGACCCGCCATGCGCTCCAGCAGCAGACGCGGCCGATCGCTGCGCCACCGTAGCAAGGGCCCGGCGGCGAGCAGGACGAGCATGGCGATTGCCAGGGGGCCGGCCGTCGCGTTGAAGTAAGGTGCGCCGACCGAGATCTTTTCACCCGTCGTGCCTTCCAGGACGAGCGGGTAGAGCGTTCCTGCCAGGACGATGACAAGGATCACCGTCAGCAACAGGTTGTTGATGACAAGCGCTGCTTCGCGGCTGACCAATTCGAAGCGGTTGCCTTCGGTTACCGTGCCGATGCGCAGGGCGAACAGGGCGAGCGCACCGCCGATGTAAATGGCCAACAGGGCAAGAATGAAGATGCCGCGCTCGGGGTCGACGGCAAAGCTGTGCACGCTCGTCAGGATTCCGGAGCGCACCAGGAAAGTGCCGACCATCGACATTGAAAAGGCCAGCACCGAAAGCATGATGGTCCAGGCGCGCAGCCCATCGCGCGTGGCAAGGACGCTGACCGAATGAAGCAGCGCTGTCGCTGCCAGCCAGGGCATCAGGCTGGCATTTTCCACCGGGTCCCAGAACCACCAGCCGCCCCACCCGAGGGTGTAGTACGCCCAGTAGGAGCCCGCGGTAATGCCGATGGTCAGGAATATCCATGCGCCCAGGATCCAGGGACGCATGGCGCGGGCGAAGTCAGGCCCGACGTTGCGGGTGACCAATGCGCCCACAGCGAAGGAGAAGGCCGCCGACATGCCGACATAGCCGGCATAGAGCGTGGGCGGATGGAACGCCAGGCCGGGATCTTGCAGCAGGGGATTGAGGCCTTGGCCTTCTTCCACGCCCGTGATCCTGGCAAAGGGGTTCGATGCGAACAGCAGGAAGGCATAGAAGCCGAGCGCAATGCACGCCTGCGCCGCCAGCGTCGCAACACGCGTATCCTCCCGCAGGCGCCGTTCAAACATGGCAATGGTGGCTCCGGCGATGCCGAGGATGGTCACCCACAGCAGCATCGAGCCCTCGTGGTTGCCCCAGGCGCCGGCGACCTTGTATAGCATCGGCTTGGCCGAGTGGCTGTTTGCCGCCACCAACAGCACCGACATGTCCGAGCGTGCAAACACGGCGATGAGGCAGCCGAAGGCGATGGTCACCAGCAGTGCCTGCACCAGCGTCACGGGAGCGATTGCAGAACGCAGCTGATGCCGCCCGCGCGTGAGCGCCAGTACGCCCAGCGAAACCTGCAGCAGGGCCATGGCGGCGGCGAGCCAGAGCGCCGCCAAGCCAGCTTCCGCGATCATGTGGGATATGCCCGAACAATCATGCTTCAGAAGTCCAGGCGATAGCCTGCGGTCAGGACGACGCCTGACTCGGTGATCGTGGTTTGCGCGCCGGCAATCGCGTCACGCTGCCGCGAGAAGTTGCCGCCGATTTCCACTTCCACTTCCGAGTGGCGCATCGGGTACCAGTTGATCCGCAGCGTCGGCTGGAACTGATGGAAGTCGCTGGAGAACAGCTTGTCCGTTCGCTTGCCGTAGCGCACGCGCGGATTGAGGCGGAACTTGCTGGTAACCGGCACGCGGGCGTTGAAGTCGGCCGTCCAGGTGCGCGAGCGCTGGGTGTCCGAATAACGCCCGGACAGGATGTAGATGTCGCTGCTCCAGAACAGGCCGCTGCCGACGAGCTGCGCGCCGTAGTAATATTCCGTGCCTACCGAGGGCAACCCCATCACCGCCTCGGTGCCCGCGCTTGCAGGGGTTGCAGGGGTGCCGCCGGTGTTGGTCACGGTGAAGTCGAGATTGGCCTGCAATTTCTGCGAAATCGGCCGCGAGTAGGACGCGGTAAGTGATTTCGTCACCAGCGTGCGATCGTCGGCCAACTGGTAGATCTGCCCGTCGGTAAAGAACGGCCGCAGCCCACGCAGATCGGTGATGGGCTGCAGCGTCGCGGAATCGAGTTGGCCGATTAGGGCATTGCTGGTGGTGAGCAGCGGAGACTGCCGGTAATCGGCCGTGATGCTGAGGTTGGAATTGTCCGGGAAGGCGTAGTTGAGGGTGAGCAGGCCGAGGTTCAGCTTGCTGTACTTCACATCGTAGTCGACGATCGTGAAAGCGTTGAACCGCTTGAGCAGGACGCGCCCCTCGAAGCCCAGGGCCTGGCGATCGATGAATCCACCCCTCGTGCGCTGGTCGAACCAGTAGAACGTGGTCTGGACGGGACTGCGCTTGCTGCCGATGTCCACGCTTGCGCCATAGAAATAGCGGTCCTTTAGCACGTGTGTCTGGCGCGATGTCAGCACCGGGAAGCCGGTCACCAGATTAACGCGTACGCGGGGCTTTACCTGCCAACCGAGCAGCAGCCCGTCGAAGCGCCCAAGGACGCCCGAGGAATTGCGCGTCTGACGACCCAGCCGCGCCGAGAGATTGGCCGTACGGTCTGAGTAATCGGCGTAGAGGGCGGTAAGCGTATCGATGTCGTTGCCGCCCTTGCGGAAGTTCCAGGTGTAGGACCCGGCTGCCCTCAGTTCGACCTGACGCTGGTCGTTGCCGCCCGAGACGGTGACATCGCCCGAGGTGAGCAGCTGGTTGAGGTTGACCGAGTTATCGACCTCGGCACCCACTTCGGGACGCGAGGCATCGAGGAACTTGGTGGTGCTCTGGTCGCGGAAATAGAATTGCGAGAAACTGCCGCGCACGCCCCAGGTCCAGGCCGCGGCGGAACCGGGGCCACTGCTGGCCTGACGCAATTGTTCGGGCGCGCCTTGCGGACCGGCAAGCGCAGCGAGGCGCTGGCGCACTCGATCGGTGGCCTCGCCGCTGGGATAGCGACGCAGGTATTCTTGATATTCGGCCTGCGCCTGTGCAGCCTGCCCCTTGCGTTCGCGGGTAAGGCCCAGGAGTTCGAGTGCCCGCGGCGTGTTGGGGTTCTCGGGCTTGGCCAGCGCATTGGTGAGGAGTTGGACGGCGCGATCGTTGTTCGCATCGCGGATGGCGATTTCGGCATCGGCGATGAGCTGGGCCGTCGCAGCGGTGTCGGCCTCGCTGCCGGCGGGCTGGGACGTTTGGGCGGCAGGCGTGGCCGCGCCGTCGTCAATCCGGCTGGCGACGCCCTGGGCGCGTTCCTCTGCCGTCACCTTCACGACGAACGCGTCCGGAAATTGCACGGCAAGGCGGGCTCGTTCGACTTCGGCCTCCTCGCGGGTGGCGAAGAAGCCCTCGCGCAGACGGTGCCATTGCTGGGAGTCGCGTTCAAAAAGGGTCTCGTAGACGACATGACCCTGTAGCTGGGCAGCCAGCTTTTCGTCGAGCGAGCCGATCGCTTCCGGTCTCGACAGCACGTTTACCACGTAGAGCCCCTGCGGAATGGCGAGGCCCATGACGGAGGGGGGAGGTCCGTTTCTGGTTTCGCACTTCGCCCCGCTGCCCGGATCGCTCAGTCGGATCACCAGGGTTTGCGGGTCACGACCGGCTTCCGCCTCGAAATGCATGTCGCGGGTGAAGTAGAGCGAAAGGACCGGCCCGGAGGGATTGTCGCCCTCGTACGCGATCGAGCGCAGCGCCGGCACGCTGGCGGGAGTGCGCAGCGATTCCCGCAGGAGGCTGGCGCTCGATGGGTCGAGCGGGCGTACCCGGACATGCAACTCCTGCCCTGCCGTCGTCGGGAAGTAGCTGAGCATCTGCACGCGAATGTTGAACGTGATCGTCAGCGTCGAGCATGAGCCGACATTGTCCACCTTCACGTCCGACAGCGTGCGGTCGGCAACGGCCTGCCCGTATGCCGGTGCGGGCAGGCCACTGCCCGCTAAGGTTGCGATGGCCAAGGCTGCCAGCGCGCCGCCGGCTTCGAAATTCTTTCTGCTCAAGACTGTCCCCGCTCCCTCAAAGGTATTCTAACGATCCCACGTCCGCGTCGAGTGGCAGCTCCCGCAGTCGCTCGTGGTGGTGGGGTGGTCGCGCGCCGGCTTGCCTTCGGCGATCCGGCCGTTGTGGCAGGAATCGCAGCGGCCCAGCGCATCGCTGTGACTAATGGTGATCTGCGTCCACGAAGACGTGGTGCGATGGCAGTTCTCGCAGACATTGGTCGTCTGCGGGTGCGTCGCCGACTTCGCGGTGGCGGTAGTGCCATTGTGGCAGGTGGCGCAGTTCCCGGTGATGTTCGTGTGACTGAAGGTGGCCGGTATCCATGCGCTGGTGCGGTGGCAGTCACTGCATTCCGCGCTTGTCGGCAGGTGCGTGGCTGGCTTACCCGTTGCCTGCACATTGTTGTGACAGGACGAGCAGGTGCCGAGCGCCTGGGTATGATCCATCCGCACGTTCTGCCAGTTCGTGGTCACGTGGCAGTAGTCGCAAAGGTCGGTAGAGCGGATGTGACTGGCAGGCTTGCCAGGTGCCGCAGTGCCGTTGTGACAACTTGCGCATGTGCCCAGCGCGTCGGCGTGGTTGAATGTCGCGGGACTCCAGGCGGTCGTCCTGTGGCAATCCTCGCACGTCGCGGTGGTGCTGAGATGCGTCGCGGACTTGCCGGTAGCCGTCGTGCCGTTGTGGCAGGAGGCGCAGTTGCCCGTCACGCCGGCGTGGCTGAACGAGGCTGGGGTCCAGGCGCTCGTGCGATGGCAGTCGGAACACTCGGCACTGGTGCTGATGTGCGTCGCCGGCTTGCCCTCGGCCTTGGTGCCGTTGTGGCAGCTCGAGCAGGTGCCGAGCACGTCGTTGTGGTTGACGGTACGCACCGGGGACCATGCGGTAGTCGAGTGGCAATCTTCGCAAACGGCAGTCGTGGAAATGTGGGCGGCGCTCTTGCCGGTAGCGATCGTACCATTGTGGCAGGAGGCGCAGTTCCCGGTCACATTGGCATGGCTGAACGTCGCTGGCGTCCAGGCGCTGGTTCGATGGCAGTCGGAGCATTCGGCACTGGTGCTGATGTGCGTCGCCGGCTTGCCCTCGGCCTTGGTGCCGTTGTGGCAGTTCGAGCAAGTGCCGAGCACGTCGTTGTGATTGACGATGCGCACCGGGGACCATGCGGTGGTCGAGTGGCAATCTTCGCAAACGGCAGTCGTGGAAATGTGCGTCGCGCTCTTGCCGGTCGCGCTGGTGCCATTGTGGCACGACGCACAGTTGCCGGAAATGCTGGCGTGCGAGAAGGTCGCTGGCGTCCACCCGCTCGTCTTGTGGCAATCGCTGCACGCGGCGCTGGTGGCGATGTGACCTGCCGGTTTGCCGGGCGCTTTCGTTCCATTGTGGCAGCTGGAACACGTGGCAGTCGTTTCGGCATGGTCAAAGCTGGCCGGCGTCCAGGCGCCGATACGGTGGCAGCTCTCGCAGCGGTTCGTCGTAGTCAGATGGTTGGCCGGTTTGCCGCTGGCATTGCTGCCGTTGTGGCACGAGGCGCAGTTGCCGCTCACCCCCGAATGGTCGAAGCGAGCGCCGGTCCAGGTGCTTGTGCGATGGCAGTTGCCGCAATCCTCGGACGTCGCGATGTGATTGGCCGGCTTTCCGGTCGCCTTCGTTCCGTTGTGGCAGCTGGCGCAACTGCCGGTGACAGTGCTGTGATCGAAGCGGACGTAGGACCAACTCGAGGTGATGTGACAGCTCGCGCAGTCGGCGCTGGTGGCTATGTGGTCGGCGGGCTTGCCAATCGACGGCATGCCGTTGTGGCAGGAACTGCAATTCGTGGTGACCGTCGCATGATCGAACCGCGCTATCTGCCACTGCCGCGTGGTGTGACAGGAATCGCAGGCCGCCTGCGTGCGCATGTGGTTTGCCGGTTTGCCTGAAGCCCGCACGGCATTGTGGCAATCGGCGCAGACCTTCGGCGTCGCCTTGAAGTGGCCGTCTGTATGGCAGGATTCGCAGGGGATCGAGGCATGGGCGCCGGTGAGGGGAAAGCCGGTGCTGAAATGGTCGAAACTCGCAGGTCGCCGCGCTGGGCTGCCGGCCTCGGTGGCCTGAGGCATGGCCAGCAGCGCCAAAACGGCGATCAGGATCGTCCATAGACGCTTCCCGAGCATTGTTCGACACTCCCTCCGCCACACGCGACCTTCCGGTGGCTCGCAGAGCGAACACCGTTGCTGCCAGCCTAAAACATGGCGGATTCAGCGATGGTATAAGGAGGTGCACCTTCCATCGCTGCCTATCCTCGCTTCGCCGGAATTCGGCGTGGATTGCAAGGTTGGCGTCAGGTTGGCCCGGCCATCCGTTAATGTGCGGCGTTCATCACAATGTCACGAAATCCGCTGGTCACATGACAACGCTCGCAGTCGGTCCCGAAGCCGCCGCGATGGCGGTCGTCGCGCTGATGGCAATCGACGCATTGGGTTCCGGCCTTTGCCGGGTCCCCGGGGCGGGCGTGACAGGCAGAGCAGATGAGCCCCTTGTGCTGTCCGGTCAGTGCAAATCCGGTTCGTCGGTCATGGTCGAACGACCAAGCCTTCCAGTCGACCGAGTTATGGCAATCGCGGCACTTCGCCGGGGAACCGAGAGTGCCCGCATGGTGATCGTCCTGATGACAGGCCGCACATTCAATGCCCTTTGTCCCGAACGACTTGTCGATGTGACAGTCGGCACATTTTGCCGATGCATGCTTGCCCAGCAGTGGGAAGCGGCTCAGCGCGTGGTCGAACCGCACGTTGGCCTGCCACGAAATGCTGTCGTGGCAACGCGCGCAGCCTGAGCCCAGCTTGCCAGCGTGTGCGTCGTCCTTGGCATGGCATGACCCACATTCAGTCGAAAGCTTGAATTTTTCTAGCGGTGCTGTGTGGCAGGTCTCGCACCTGGCCTTGGCATGGGCGCCGATTAGCGGAAAGCGCGTCATCGAACCGTGGTTGAAGTCAACGATCTTCCATGCCGTTTCCTTGTGGCAACGCGCACAGTCCTGGCCGTTTGCGCCCTTGTGCGGATCGTCCGCGGCGTGGCAGCCGAAGCAGGTGACGGGAGGCTTCGCGACTTTCGGCGGCTGCTTGTGGCATCCGGCGCACGCAGCAAGGCGATGGGCGCCTTTCAACGGGAATCGGGTCATCACATCGTGATCGAAACGAACCTGCCGCCAGCCCGCCGGGACATGACATGCAGCGCAATCGGCGCCGTTTTGCCCCTTATGCGCATCGTCCTTGGCATGGCATGTCGCGCAGATGCGGGAAGGGTGCTTCTGCACATTGCCCGGGCCGTGGCAGCCGGCGCAACTCGCGGCAGCATGCGCACCCAGTAGCGGGAACCCGGTGCTGGCATGATCAAACGTCGTGGATTTCCAGGAGGTCGTGCGGTGGCACGAGGCGCAGTCGGGACCTCGGCTACCCCGATGGACATCGTTCTTGGCATGGCAGGATAAGCAGGTCGTTCCGAGCCCCTTCCACCGCTGCCCTGCATGGCAGGTCATGCAGGCCGCCTGCGCGTGCGCTCCAGTCAGCGAGAAACGGGTACGGGCATGATTGAAGCCTGTCACCGGCTTCCAGGCGGCGGTGGAGTGGCAGTTCTGGCACGCACGGCCCAGTTGTCCGGCATGCGGATCCTTCTTGGCATGACAGCCTGCGCAGGCGTTGGGAATGCCCCGGTAGTTGTTGCCCGGCCCATGGCAGGCGGCGCAGGTTGTCCTGGCGTGGGCACCGGTGAGTGCGAAATCGGTGAGCCCGTGATCGAAGCCCTGCCGGCTCAAGCGGATCAACCCCGTGGCGCGGCCCTTGTGTTCGCTATGACACGCCTTGCAATCCTGTGTTCTTGCAGGCGTGTACTTGCCATGAAAGCGCGTGCGGCTGGCAATGTCGCCTGCGACGGGCTTGTGGCAGGCCAGGCACTTGCCACCCTGCGCCTCCTTGCGGAAGGAAGCGTGACAGGTGTCGCATTTGCTTTCCAGCTTGGCATGCGCACCGCTCAACGGCCCGGGCGTAATCAGTCGCTCGATGATGGACTGTGCCGCGACCGGTGCCGCGGTGGCGGCGATTACCAGACAAACGAGAATCCAGAACCGATGCATCAGTACATGTGCACCGCGACGATGTGCAGGATTGCCGCGGCGATGAGGACGATGAACAGCGGCAGGTGCAGCAGGTGCCACAGCCTGAGCAGGCGATCGTAGAACGCGAATTCGGCCGCCCGCCTTACCGCGCAGAAGTATTCGCGGACATCCCTTTGCACGCGCTTGCGAAGGTGGGCATCGCCAGCCGTCAACTTGCGGGCGAGACGCCATTGGGCGCTATGGGTTCTCAGCCCAAGGCCGACCACGGCCCATGCGCTGGACCAGAAGGCGCCGCCGGCACGCACTGCCTTGTCCTCGAAGAGTTGAAGCAGATCAAGGATGCGACCGCGGGGAACGCCCACAGCTTCAAGGTCATCGAGCAGCGCGTCCATGTCTTGCTGAAGGGTGCGGATTTCCAGCTTGCGATCCGAGTAGCCACGATGAACCCGTGAATAGAGAAACCGGCCGATGAGGCCGCTTCCCGCCACCACCACCATTGCGCCAAGCGCCACCGCGCTGTTCAAGGCGCCGAACGTGAAGCGCGAGTGGTACAGGATAGCCAACGGGCCGAGCAGGCCAAGCAGCATGTGGAAGCGGAACCAGAAGCCGACGGTCCCCATCGCCTTGAGCTTGACTGGCTGGCGTTTGCGCAGGGGATAGGCGAGCAGCACCAGCATCATGGTGCCGCCGATGATGCCCAACGCATAACCGAGGCCGCGTTCGGGATCGACCAGATCGTCGGCGCGATGGAGCCAGCCCCACGCGATGGCAATCAGTATGGCGCAGCCGACAAGTCCGGACACGCCGCGCTCCGTCGCGCGCGCGCGCAGTCCAGTTCGAGATGATCGCGAGGGTGAGATGTCTGTCCTGCTGGCCATGTTCTGCGTGGTCCGGGCAACCGTTTTGCCGCCACGTTGCTTAGCGCGGCGGGTCTGGAAATCAGGGCAATCCCGGCCACGGCTCATCGCGCTGCATACTCGGAGCGTCGCCGTTGGGCTCATTCTGTCAGGTTTACGTCAGGATCAGGATGTGGGGTGACTGCGGAATTTCGATAGCGCTGTCGTATGTACGAAAATGGCCGGGGGTCGGCCGGGACGAGGGGATCGAATGCTTGTACAATATGTGCTGACTGGCCTTGCCGGCCTGTCGGTTGGTGTGGCCGCTATGCGGGTGTGGCAAACGGGCCAAGTGTCAACCCCTGCAGAAGCCGGCGTCGCGCACGATGGCGATCCTTCGGGCGAGGCAGGACAGACACCCGCGTGGCTGTCGACGTGGACACATTCTTCGCGGCTTCTGCTCGCGGGAGCTGCCGTCCTGGTCGCGCTAGCAGGCGCCGTCATGCTCATTCGTTCGCCGGAAGACGCGACGACCGGTCCCGTCCTGAGGTCCCTCGCTCCTGCGGGGGCAGCGGCCGGGACACAGACGCTCGACGACGTCGACACCATGATTGGGCGACTGTCGCAGCGGCTGCAAGCGAACCCGAAGGACGGCGAGGGGTTCCGTATGCTGGGCTGGTCTTACGCGATGACCGGGCATCCCGAAAAGGCACTGCAGCCTTACCGGCGAGCGCTGGAACTGCTGCCGGACAATGCGCTTGTCCACTCCGGCTATGCCGAGGCTTTGACTGGGGTCGCAGGCGGCAAGGTCGATGCGCAGGCCAAGCGGGAATTCGAAAAGGCGCTTGCCCTTGATCCTGCCGAGCCCCGCACACGGTACTTTCTGGCGCTGTGGAAGGCGCAGAACGGTCAGGAGAAGTCGGCGCTGGAAGAATGGATCGCGCTGGCCAATTCGGGGCCAGCCGATGCATCCTGGCAGGGCGACGTGCGCCGCCAGATCACCCAGGTCGCTGCCAAACTGAAGGTCGATGTGACGGGCCGGTTGACGGCGCCCGCTGCGACAGCTCCATCGGTGAGCCAGCCGCAACCGGTCGACGCCGCTGCCATGCAGGCCGCGGCGGCACTGCCGCCCGGAGAGCGGCAGGCCATGATCGCAGGCATGGTCGAGGGGCTCGCCAAGCGATTGAAGGACAATCCGCAAGACGGGCAGGGTTGGGCCCGCCTGCTGCATTCGCGCATGGTGCTGGGGCAGGGCGAGCAGGCCGCGCAGGAGCTTGTCGCGGCCCGCAAGGCCTTGGCCCGTGATCCGGCTGGACTCGCGCAGGTCAACGATGCTGCATCCCAGTCCGGGGTGCCGGGGGCCTGATGCGCTTCGATCCCCTGCTGTTGGTTTACGCTCTTCCCTTGGTGGCTCTCTGGGGCTTCCATGTCGTCAACGCGCGCCGCAAGTCGCGCCAGGCGCGGGCCGTACTCGATGAAAACCGCGATGCAGGGCTGACGGAACCGCCCTCACTGCACCCCGTGATCGATCCTGCGATTTGCCTCGGGTGCGGGGCCTGCGCGCGCGCCTGTCCTGAAGAGAAGGTGCTGGGCATCGTGGACGGCAAGGCCATGCTGGTCGAGCCGACAGCGTGCATCGGCCACGGCGCCTGTCATGCGGCCTGCCCCACCGGAGCGATTTCCCTGGTGTTCGGCACGGCCACTCGCGGCGTCGACATCCCCGTGCTCAGTCCCCAGTTCGAGACAAGCGTGCCTGGCATATTCATTGCTGGCGAACTGGGCGGAATGGGCCTGATCCGCAATGCCATCGAGCAGGGGTGCCAGGCGGTCGATGCCGTTGCAGCCCGGTCGAAACGCTTCGAAAAGGCGGAAGGCGTGCTCGACCTGGTCATCGTGGGATGCGGCCCGGCCGGCATCGCGGCGAGCCTGGGCGCGATGAAGTATAGGCTGTCCTTCCTGACCGTCGAGCAGTCGAGCCTGGGCGGCACGGTGGCGCATTATCCCAGAGGCAAGGTGGTCATGACCTCGCCGGCGACCTTGCCCATTGTCGGGGACGTTCGCTTCGGGGAAGTCACCAAGGAACGACTGCTGTCTTTCTGGACCGACGTGCTTGATCGCACGGGCCTGGCCCCGCAGTTCGAGCAACGGGTGACGGCTATCCGGTCCGAGCAAGACCACTTCAGTGTCGAAACCTTGGGTGGAATCGTCCTGGCCCGATCGGTCCTCTTGGCGATCGGCCGACGCGGCACGCCTCGCGAACTGGGCGTGCCCGGCGAGGATCTCGATCACGTCGTCTACCGCCTGATCGATCCCGAGCAATATGCGGGAAAGCAGGTGCTGGTCGTCGGAGGCGGGGATTCCGCTCTGGAAGCCGCTGCCGAGCTTGCGGGCCAGCCAGGCACCCACGTTACGCTGTCCTATCGCGGTGGGGCCTATGCGCGGGCCCGGGCTCGCAACAGGGACAGAGTGCGGGCGCTGGTCGAGACCGGCCGGATTGTCGAAATGCTCGAAAGCGAAGTCCGCGCCATTTTTTTCGATCGCGTAGCAATCGATTGGGCAGGGCAAGTGACGGAATTGCCCTGCGATGCGGTGCTGATCTGCGCAGGCGGCCTCCTGCCCACCCAGTTTCTTCGCGACACCGGGATCGCCGTGGAAACCAAGTTCGGGACGGCGTGAAGCGATGGAGAGGGGAAAACTGCCGGTTCACGATCTCGACGGGGGACGACAATGCAAGTCGGACTGATCGGAGAGGACAAGGACAATGCCGCGTGGCTGGCAGAGCGCCTGACCCGCGCCGGCTTCAGGGTACGTTCGATCAATGGCCTGCAGAAGGCACTTCGCGGCGGCGCGACCGATGCGCTGGCTGCACTGGTCCTCGATCTCGCCGGCAACAGTCCGCCCGGAGCGGATTGCATTGCGGTGTTGCGCAGGGCGCGCGCCTCGCAGCCGCTGCTCGTGCTGAGTGCGCGCGGCGACTGGCGGGAGAAAGTCGCCTGCCTCGATGCCGGGGCCGACGACTATGCGATCAAGCCGGTTCGTTCGGAGGAGATCGTGGCCCGGCTTCACGCCATCATCCGGCGCGGAGCCGGTGCGCATTCCAATGTGCTAAAGCTGGGTGATCTTGCCCTTGATCTCAAGGCGCGCCGCGCATGGGTCGGGTCGCGCTGCCTAGACCTGACCAGAAACGAATTTCGCCTTCTCAGCCTGTTCCTGTTGCGATCCGATCAGACGCTCACGGGGCCGGAAATTCGCGATCATCTCTATGCGCCCGGCGCGCTTGTCAGCAGGAATGCGGTGGAGGTCCAGATCGCGCGGCTCCGCCGGAAGGTGGGCGAGGGCCGGATCAAGACTATCCGGGGCGTCGGCTACCGGTATCTCGCCCAGGACGAGCGAGCTCAAACTTCCGGGTGCTTGCTCGATCGGTGCTGCCGTGCTTCCGCGACGGGATGCGAACACGAGCAGGAATGCGTTCGCCTGTGCGGCCAGCAGACCGCGAACGGCTGAATGGCTTGTCGCACCGCTCTGCGTTGAAGCCGCCTGTCAAGATGAGGCCATTTTAGTCCGCCCAGTGCTTATGACGTGATAGCACCGGCGTCTGGTGTGGCGCCTGGCGGATCGCGCAGATTGGCGTGCTGACGCGCCCGGACCGCCGCGATCAAGGCGATGGGTGCCGCTATCCCGCGCGCCCTCCAATTTGCGCGTAAGCGGTAAAACTCCCCCACATTTTCAGATGCTCCCAGGTTGGTAATTTCGCCGCAAGGAACGGCGAGGTGACCAGTGTGTGATGAAACTGATTACGAAACGTGTATCGAAACGAGCGTACCGGCCCGTGCGGAACGGCTTGATGTGATCGAAACTGCCGGTGGCAAGCGCCGG
>NZ_FOOR01000056.1 GCF_900113255.1 Novosphingobium sp. CF614 | reverse complement strand
CGGTTCCAAACCGTCAGGCCGCGTTAGCGACCTGAACCAGCCGCTTTGAGCGGCTCACATCGTAAAGCCCCCGGCTCTGCCGGGGGATACTTACTTTGCCCGGATGTCGTCGATTGCCCTGGGAACTCCGGACTGACATCTACGAGGTGTTCGAAGACATCATCCGCCGTTGGCGGCGAAAGCATGGGTGCGGGCAGGAACGCGCCGCTGTGCAATGAACGCACCAGCCCCTCGTTGATCGGGGTACCCTCGAACCGGAAGGCGTCGATGTCCTTCACGACTGGCAGCCTGGCAGCGGCCATCCGGTATCGGATCGACGCGGCATGACGATGCGTCGCCTCCGCTCGCAGGAGGTCGGTCAGTATCTCCATGGTGGTGCGCTGGCGCTGAAGGCCGGTGGTGACCGCATCGTCGAACGCGCCCGCCATGCCCTTGAGGCCAAGGCCGCGCATGGCCTCGATCATGTCATGCCGCTGCATCGAAGGTCCTCAGCTGGTCGTAACGGGCACAGTCGGCGATCGGGGGATGGCGCAAGGCGCTATCCTCGGAGGTGATGATCGTCAGCGGACGCGGGGGTTCCCGGTGTCGTGCCAGGATGTTGAGGATCAGGTCGTCGCTTGCCGTGCCCGTCGCCAGTGCCTCACGCACAGCGGCTTCGACAGGCTCCAGGCCATCGGTCAGTACGGCCGACAGTACACGGACGAACCGGCGATCGGCATCGTCGCCATTACCCAGCTTGCGGCGCAGGCGGGCAAGCGCCGGTGGCAGATCCCAGTCCTGGAAGGGGGCACCGTTCCTCAGCGCGCCAGGCTTGCGGGCCAGCACCGGCAGATAATGCCAGGGGTCATAGATCGTGCGGTTGCGCCCAAAGTAGCGAGGATGTTCAGCGACAACATCTTCGCCGCAGCGAACGACGATGCGATCGGCATAGGCGCGGACCTGCACCGTGCGTCGTGCCACCGTCGAGAGCACCGAGTAGCGATTGCGGTCGAAGCTGATCAGGCAGGTGCCGGTCACGGCATGCTCGCTCTCATTGAAGCCGTCGAACGGTCCCAGCATCGGCTGCAGCGCAGATCGTTCTATCTCCAGCACCTGCGCCACGGTCAGCTCGCCCTGTTCAGGATGGGGCTGCCGTTCCGCCCAGCGCCGACACTCGGCCTCCAGCCAGCCATTGAGCTCTTCGAGACTGGCGAACCGCAACCGGGGCTGGAAGAAGCGACCCCGGATCGTCTGCACCTGGTTCTCGACCTGACCCTTCTCCCATCCCGCCGCAGGCGAGCAGGCCGTGGGCTCGACCATATAATGGTCGGTCATGATCAGGAACCGCCGGTTGAATACGCGTTCCTTGCCGGTGAACACGCTCGTCACAGCCGTCTTCATATTATCGTAGATGCCGCGCCCTGGCACACCACCGAAGAAGGCAAAGCCGCGCGCATGCGCGTCGAACAGCATCTCCTGGCTCTCGCGAGGATAAGCCCGGACATAGACCCCACGTGACGCGCACAGGCGCATATGCGCGACCTTCACCCGCATCGGTGCCCCGGCGATCTCGACATCCTCATGGCTCCAGTCGAACTGGTAGGCCTCGCCTGGCCTGAACATCAGCGGGATGAAGGCGGTGACGCCATCGCCGGCATCCTTGCGCCGTTCGACCTTCCATCGCGCCGCGTAGCGCCGCACCGCATCGTAGGATCCCTCAAAGCCTTCGCGCACCAGCAGGTCATGGATCCGAGTCATCCGCAGCCGGTCACGCCTGCCGCGCAGCTCGTTCTCTTCCAGCAGCGTGTTCAGGCGCTCCTGGAACGGACCGATCCTGGGCAGCGGCTGAACCTTGCGCTGATAATCAAAGGCGCCCTCCGGCGCTCGGACCGCTTTGCGGATGACCTTCCGCGACACATGCAGATCCCGTGCGATCGCCTTGATCGCCTTGCCTCCGGCATACTCGCGCCGGATCCGAACCACTGTCTCCAAAACCAACATCCCGATCTCGCCGCCTGAAAATCCAGGCGGTTGCTTAAACCATCGAAATGAGGGGTCCCTTTTAGACGCCGATCACCCCGCTAACGGGGTCCTTTTTGCACGCCGATCCACACCCAGCTGGGCGCAGTGAAGCAAGCACGCCATGCTTGCAGCCACTGCCGCAATATCTGGGGGACGGGATCGCCGACGACGGCCTTGGGATAGTGC
>NZ_FOOR01000033.1 GCF_900113255.1 Novosphingobium sp. CF614 | reverse complement strand
CGCAATGAAACGCTGCGTGCGATCAAACGGCTCGGGCGCACTATCTGGAAGAAGTGGAGCGGCTATCATCGCCGCAGCCTCGTCGAAACGAAAATGCACTGCTTCAAGCTGCTCGGTCAACGCGTCATGGCGCGCACCTTCGATCGTCAGATAACCGAGTTCAAAGTCCGTGCCGCAATCCTCAATCGCTTTTCGCAAATCGGAACGCCCAATATAGTCCGCGTCGGGTAGTAATCCCAAATAAAGGATGATTCAGACCCATCTCGAGTTGTGCAACAAAGCCGCCTTGAATTGAAAATGCGCGCATGCTGAAGTCTTTTAATCAATGTTGCGCAATACTACCCCTCAAAAACCTTTTTCAGCAGACTGCTAGTGGATTGACTCCAACGTTTGGAACCCACGGTTACGGGCAGCGATGATATCGTCGGGATCGGCTCTCCAGACGAAGGGCTTGGGGTCGTTGGCGTTGTATTCGCGGATGAAGCGATTGATGGCGCCTTGGAGATCGACGAGCGAATGGAAGACGCCGTTTTTGAGCCGCCGTCGCGTCAGCTTTGCGAAGAAGCCCTCGACGGCATTGAGCCATGAGCACGAGGTCGGTGTGAAGTGGAAGGTCCAGCGCGGATGGCGGGCGAGCCATTCCCGGACCTTGTCCTTCTTGTGCGCCGCGTAGTTGTCGAGAATGACGTGGATGGCCTTGTCCTTCGGCACCTCGCGCTCGATCCGGTTGAGGAAGCGGATGAACTCCTGATGCCGATGGCGCTGCATGTTCTGCCCGATAACCGTTCCGTCCAGCACATTGAGTGCGGCGAACAGGGTGGTCGTGCCATGCCGCTTGTAATCATGGGTCATGGTTCCGGCACGGCCCTTCTTCATCGGCAGGCCGGGTTGAGTGCGGTCGAGCGCCTGGATCTGCGACTTCTCGTCGAAGGACAACACCACCGCATGGGCAGGGGGATCGACATAGAGGCCGACGATCTCGGTGAGCTTCTCGGCGAAAGCCGGATCGTTCGACAGCTTGAAGCTGCGCCAGCGATGCGGAGCAAGGCCATGCGCCTTCCAGATCGACTGGACTGTCGAAACGGCAAGTCCGGCTGCCTTGGCCATCGCGCGCGCCGTCCAGTGGGTGGCCTCGTGCGGCGGCGTCTCCTGCGTCAGGCGGACAATCTCTGCCACGCGCTTGGGTGGCACGGGTGCCTTGCCGGGCGGACGCGACTTGTCGCGCAGCAGGCCATCGACGCCTTCGTGCATGAAGCGTTCCTGCCAACGCCACACGCAGGTCTTCGACTTGCCCGTCGCAGACATGATGGCCGAGGTGCCAAGACCGTCGCTGCTGAGCAGCACAATATGGGCTCGCCAAACATGCTTCTGCGGACTCAAAGGCGCCGCCACTATGCCGCTCAACCGTTCGCGGTCGGCTTCGGAAAGGGAAAAAGTGATACCATCGCGCATCCCCCCAGACTCGCACGCCAGAAAGTCGATGGGAATCCCCAAACGGACTCTTTTGTCCCGGTCAATCCACTAGAGTGGAACCTGACGCAATAGTCGGAATTGAGCACCCACGAAATCTGCAAGGTTGCGTTCCTCTTCGGGCGCCTGATCCGACACCGCCATCCAGATGTCAACGGGCTGAAGCGGAATCGCGAGACGCACAAGCTTGCCATTTTCAACTTCGGGACGTGCATAGTCATCGAACAAGACTCCGATCCCTGCGCCGGCCATTGTCATCAGCTTGAGGGACTCGGCATATTCGGCGCGTGCGACGACGTGGACCGTGCTAAAACCAGCGCGATTGAGGCGATCACGGATCGGCTTCTCAGCGGATGTTCCTGATGGAGGCGCGATAAACCCGTGGGCGTTGAGTTCCTCAAGTCCCAGTTCAGTCTTGCTGGTCAGCGGATGAGCGGGAGAAACATAAAGGCTGACCGGCCAGGAGCCCAGCTTCCGGCAGGGCATGGCTGGTAGCAGTTCATTCTGCATGAATATGCCCAAGAAGATGTGTTGTTCAGCCAATTGGGCAAAAATATCTTCATTGCTGCCTCGGATCAGTCGCACGTCACATAGTGGCCTGTCTTTCTGGAACTGCGCGACAATGTCGCGCAGCCAACGATCGATCAAATAGGGACGAGCTCCGATTCTGATCTCGCGTACAGCCTGGCTTCCGTTCAAACGGTCGGTAGTCCTCCTGAGCTGGCCAGCTGCTTCAACTATCTTCTCGGCCAGTGGGAGAACAACATTGCCTTCAGGCGTCATTACCGCTTTCTTGCCCCGTTTGCGCAATAGCAGTGGAATTTTCAGCGCGGACTCCAGCGCTTTAACAAGGCCACTGGCGGCAACCTGGGAAATCTGGAGGTCATCCGCTGCTGCATTCAGGCTCCCTCTCCGGCCAACCGCAATCAGCGCTTCCAATTGCCGTAAAGTGAAGTCCATCAGTATCGATCTCCAGCGTATAACTTTTCCTTATATTAGATATAGGGTTTATGCAATTGCAACGGCACGCTCAGTGATCCACCGCTTCCTGCAACGGGAACAAAAAAAGGGGAGGGGGGGCGTGCAGTCCTTCAACATTCGTCAAAGGCGTTCGTGGCCGTGCATTCTCAAGGGCGGCGCAGCCGTCCTGGCGCTCATCACGTCCGGCACGGCTTGGGCGCAGCAGGGGCTCGACGGCGCGGACTCGACGGAGGAAGCTGTTGCTCCCGACGAGGCAATAATCGTCACTGGTTCGCGGTTGCCGACTTCCGGTTTTACTGCTCCTACTCCCGTTACGGTGGTTGGTGCGGATTTGATTCAACGACAAGCGGCGACAAACATCGCTGACGTTTTGAATCAGCTTCCGTCTTTCCGTCCGCAAGGTTCGCGCGCGACCGGTGGTGTTTTCGGCAACAATCTTGGGGCTCAGACTGCCGACCTTAGAGGCCTCGGTGCCACTCGTACTCTTGTATTGATCGATGGCAGGCGCGTGGTCGCGGGAACCGTCGGTGGCGGTTCGCTGACGCCTGGCGGCGCGGTAGATTTGAACATCGTTCCGACATCAATCGTGGCGCGCGCCGAAGTCGTCACGGGCGGCGCTTCCGCCGCCTATGGCTCTGACGCGGTGGCGGGTGTCGTAAACCTTATCATTGATGACCGCATCATCGGCATCCGAGCACAAGCTCAGTCCGAGATTTCGCAACGCGGGGACAATGAGGAATATTCCTTTTCCCTGGCGGGGGGCACGGGATTTGCCGGTGGCCGCGGCCACATCGTGCTGGCGGGCGAGTATGTTCATGCGGCGGGCACGGGCGACTGCTATACGCGAAGCTGGTGCGCAGAAAGCTATCAGCCGGTGCAGAACAGCGCGCCCGGAGCGAATGGCCTGCCCGCAACGAACGTTCTGCCCAACAGCCGAACCGCAACGATCGCTCCTGGTGGCCTGATCAATGCTGGTCCGCTCCGCGGCACGGCATTCAACGCGGCTGGCGTTCCGGTCGCCTATCCGTATGGCACATATTACGGTGCCGGTCTGTTCATGAGCGGTGGCAGCTTCATGAATCAGAGTGGGTTCTTTCAGTTCTTCCCCCTCGTTGTGCCACTTGAGCGCTATAATCTCTTCGGCAACATCAAGTATGAACTGGGCGGCGATACCGAAGTCTTCCTGCAGACCTCCTATGCTTCGATCAATGGTACGGTTCCGCAATCCCAGATTCGTGAAACTGCTCTCACGATCCAGCGTGACAATGCCTTCCTGCCCGCATCCATTAAGTCTCAGATGACGAGCCTCGGTATTTCCACCATAACCGTGGGCAGGCTTGGTAACGATTTCGGTCCATCCGTCACCTCGACGGATCGGAATACGCTGCGGATCGCGACCGGGATCAAGGGCGCGATCAATGGCAACTGGAAATGGGACGCCTACTACCAGTTCGGGCGGACAAATTATCAGCAGGTCACTGCCAACGACAAGATAAACGCGAATTTCACGCGAGCGATCGATGCCGTGGTGGGCCCGACAGGCTCAATCGTTTGCCGCTCGACGCTGAGCACGAACACAGCGACCGCTGCTGCCGGTTGCCAGCCCCTGAATATTTTCGGCGAGAGCCAGTGGTCGTCGGCTGCCCGTGATTATGTTTTCGGGACCGCTACGACTAACATCCAGCTGACTCAGCACGTCGTGGCGGCCAATCTCAGCGGCCAACTATTCGACATTGGCGCCGGCCCAGTATCTCTTGCGATCGGTAGTGAGTATCGCAAGGAAAAGGTCAGTGGCAGCACCGACCCCATTTCACAGGCTGGCGGCTTCTTCGTCAACAACGGCATTGCCGTAAACGGCGCAATGGAAGTGGTCGAGGGCTATGTCGAAACCGCGATTCCCCTGGCTCGGGACACGGTATGGGCGAAGCTGCTCGAGTTAAATGGGGCCGCTCGTTACACGTACTACAACACCGTAGGTGGGGTCGCCACGTGGAAATTCGGCGCGGTTTACAAGCCGTTTGACTGGCTGCGCCTTCGGGGGACGCGCTCTCGCGATATCCGCGCACCCAATCTGTTCGAACTGTATAGCCCGCTTTCGCGGGCCCTGGCGGCCATCCGCAATCCGTCGACCAATGTTCAGACGCTAACGCCGATCTTTTCGGGAGGGAATACCAGCCTCAAGGAGGAAACGGCAAATACATTGACATTCGGCACTGTGATCGAACCGGCGGGCGCTCTCGATGGGCTCCGCATTTCCGCGGACTACTACAACATCAAGATCGACGATGTCATTGCGCAGATGGGCGGGCAGATCATTGCGAACCAATGTGCGGCAGGTTCGACGGTTGCCTGCGGCTATATCACATTTGACGCCAATCGGGCCATCACGGCGATTACCAATCCGCTCTTCAATCTGAACACGCTAAAGGTCCGCGGCATCGACTTTGAAGCGCTCTATCGTTTTCGCTACGGTGGCCTGTTTGCATCGGGTGGCACGATAACTCTGCAAGCGACGGCCACCCACATGCTCGATCTCGTCACGGTCGACATCACGGGAACTGCGATCAACCGGGCCGGAATGAATGGATCGCCCAATGGCCAGGTCTCCGGCATGCCCGCTTGGTCGATCAACGGGCAGGCAACCATCGAGGAAGGGCCGGTCTCCCTGACCACGCAGGTACGCTACATCTCTGGCGGCGTTTACGACGCTACACTGGTGGGGCCGGACCAGCCCGGATATTCGCCAAGCTTGTCGAACAGCATCAACATCAATCGTGTTCCGGCTAAAGCCTACGTCAATCTCCAGTTCCAGTGGACGGTCAAGGATGGTGCCAATGGCAAGCAGCTGCAGTTCTATGGAGCGGTGAACAACCTGTTCGACAACGATCCACCCAATTACATCAACTCCCCTTTCGGACCGACCAATCCGGTTCTGTATGACGTTGTCGGGCGGACCTTCCGGTTTGGTGTGCGAATTGGCCTTTGATCAGCGGGGACGAGCCCTTCCGGCGGTTGGATGCCGGGAGGCCCTCGGGCGTAAGAGTTCGCGGCGCTGGCCTGATCGACAAGGGAAAATTGGAAAGCTCGTTGAATGACTGAGATTTCGCGTCGCTCTCTTCTCGGAGCTACGGTCCTTGCAGCAAGCACAGGCATTTTCGCGAAGGCCGGCGCGGCAATCGACGTGACCGCAACACGCAAGCCCAACATCTTGTTCATTCTGGCTGACGATCTGGGCTACGCGGACCTGAGTTGCTACGGCAGAAGAGATTTCTCCACGCCTGTGCTGGATGGTCTCGCCAGGCAGGGCATGAGATTCACGCAAGCATACGCAAACTCTGCTGTTTGTTCCGCCACGCGGGTCGCGCTCATGACCGGTCGCTACCAGAACCGTCTGCCGATCGGCCTGGAAGAGCCCCTGGCGCGCCGCAATGTCGGCCTCCCACCTTCCCATCCAACGCTGCCCTCTTTGCTCAAGAATGCGGGATACGGAACGGCCCTCATCGGCAAATGGCATCTTGGCGCCCTCCCGGAATTTGACCCGCTCAAGAGCGGCTACGACCATTTCTGGGGGTTCCGCGGCGGCGCGCTGGACTATTTCACACACAAGATCGCGGCGCATCCCGATCTGTGGGACGACAGCAGGGCTGTCGAGGCCGAGGGCTACCTTACCGACCTTCTGGCCGACAAGGCGATCGAAATGATCGGCAGCTACGCCCGATCTCCGGCCCCCTTCTTCATATCGCTCCACTTCAACGCGCCGCATTGGCCCTGGGAGGGGCCGGATGACAGGGCGGAGGCGGACCGGGTCGATCAAAGCGGAAAGCCTATGGCGCTTTTCCACACCGATGGCGGATCGGCAAAGACCTATGCACAAATGGTCCAACGCATGGACTATCAGATCGGTCGCATCCTTAAGCAGCTCGAAGAGCTTGGAATGTCGCAGGATACGATTGTGGTCTTCACCAGCGATAATGGTGGGGAGCGTTATTCTGATACTTGGCCGTTCACGGGACGGAAGACGGAGCTTCTGGAGGGAGGGTTAAGGATTCCGGCCATCTTGCGCTGGCCCCGCCTGGTTACGCCCGGCCAGACGAGCGATCAGGTCACCGTGACCATGGATTGGCTGCCGACTTTGCTTGCGGCCGCTGGCGCGGAGCAGGATCCGGCCTACCCATCGGACGGCGAGAACCTTCTGCCGATCCTGCGCGCTCCGGCGCGGACACATGAACGAACGCTCGCCTGGCGCTATCTCAACCTCAATCAGGAAGCGTGCCGCAAAGGGGACTGGAAGTATCTTAAAATTCTAGAGAATACCTTCCTCTTCCATGTGACCGAAGATCCCATGGAACGCGCCAATCTCAAGGATCGTTTTCCTGAAAAATATGCCGAGCTTCGGGCTGCCTATCAGGCCTGGAACTCGCAGATGCTTCCACTCGACTACGAAGCGTCCACTAGCGGCTTCACGGGATCAGAGCTTCCCGATCATTTCGGGGTCACCAACCGTGTGATGTTCAAGCACGAAGCTGCACCCGGACATTGAGACGAAGCCCATGGGCGCCGCAGCTGCGGCTGTGTCGTCCATGGCGATTGGGAGATTTTGCCGATGAAAAGATCAGGGCTTTTCATGACCTGCGCAGCATTGGCCTGCTTTTCGTCGCCCGGGATGGCACAGACGTCTGTTGACCGCAGCGTATTTCGGCCATCGCAGACGCTGCCTGTCGTTATGAAACCGTATGAGGGCAAGCTTGGCAGAACGATCCAGGATTCAAGTCCGCCCTATTATGATCTGGGTGAGAAGGCACCGCCAAATGCGCCCAATATCCTGCTCATCATGACTGATGATGTTGGCTATGGTGCATCGAGCACGTTCGGCGGACCGGTGCCAACAGACACTTTCGATCGGCTCGCCGCTGGCGGCGAGAGATATACAGCCTTTCACACGACCGCCCTGTGTGCGCCAACGCGCGCAGCTCTGCTGACTGGCCGCAATCCCCACAAAGTGGGCTTCGGCGCGATTACCGAGATGAGCACCGGCTATCCTGGTTATTCCGGCGTGCTGCCAAGAAGCGCAGCGACGATCGGCGAAGTCTTGCGGCACTACGGCTATGCGACGAGTTGGTTCGGCAAGAATCACAACACGCCTGAATGGGAGCAGAGCATCGCCGGTCCGTTCGACCGCTGGCCCAATGGCCTGGGCTTCGATTATTTTTACGGCTTCATGGGCGGTGCGACGGATCAATGGAATCCGTCGCTCTTCGAGAACCACCTTCCGGTCCAGAAGCCGGCAAATGATCCGGCCTATATTTTTGATCGAGATCTTGCAGATCATGCGGTCACATGGTTGCGCAACATCAACTCGTCTGCACCGGGCAAACCGTTTCTTCTCTATTATGCGCCCGGCACCTCGCATAGCCCGCATCATGCCCCGGCTGACTGGATCGCCAGATACAAGGGCAAGTTCGACATGGGCTGGGACAAGATGCGGGAGCAGACCTTGGTGCGTCAGATTCAGCAGGGGGTTGTGCCCGCTGGAACGCGCCTTTCTCCGCGTCCCGACAGCATCCCGGCATGGGACAGCCTGAAGCCCGAACAGCAGCAGCTCTATGCGCACATGATGGAGGTCTATGCGGCGGCGCTATCTCATGCAGACTACCAGATCGGCCGCGTGATCGATGAACTCAGGTCCGAAGGGAAGCTGGAAAATACACTGGTCATATACATTCAGGGTGACAATGGCGCGAGCGGCGAAGGCGGGCCGACTGGTTCCATCAACGACAAGGCTGCAATCAACGGCCTTCGGGCCGACCTGCCAACCATGCTGAACGCGATGCCGCAGCTGGGCGGGCCAGAGTTCTACAACAATTATCCGGTGGGATGGGCCTGGGCCATGAACACCCCATTTCAATGGACGAAGCAGGTCGCCTCCCACCTTGGCGGCATCCGGAACGGCATGGTCATATCCTGGCCGTCGCAAATCAAAAACGTCGGAGGCATCCGGCCCCAGTTTCATAATGTCACCGATGTCGCGCCGACAATTTACGAAGCCGTTGGCATACCCAGGCCGACGAGCGTGAGTGGCGTCAGTCAGTTGCCTTTTGACGGCATTTCGATGCGCTATTCGTTCGACGAGGCTAGTGCTCCCTCACACCGAACCAGCCAATTATTCGAAATGCAGGGGAATGCAGCAATCTATATGAATGGCTGGATGGCCAATTCGCGGCCGACCCGGGCGCCTTGGGTGTTCAACGGGCCCGGCAACTTGCCAACGGATGGTCAGTGGGAACTTTACAACCTGACCGATGACTATTCTCAATCGCGAGATTTGGCCCAGCGCTACCCAGAACGCTTGAAATCCATGCAGGGCGAGTTTTGGAAGGAAGCGGCTGCGGGCAACGTGCTTCCGCTTGACAACCGATCCTTCGCGCGTTGGTCTTCATCCAATCGCCCGTCGACGCTCGGCACGAAGACCCATTTCAGCTATTTCCCGTCTGATCGGCGTCTGACCGGTGGCGGCTTTCCGGATCTGGCCGGAGCCAGCTGGAAAGTCACCGCCCATATTGCCGTGCCGACTGGCACGAGCGACGGGGCATTGGTGGAGAACGGCAATCATTTCGGGGGGTGGGGATTGTACGTCAAGGATGGTCGTCCGCTGTTCGTCTACAAATCCTCTAGCGACCCCAAGCATCTCACGACGGTTCAATCGCCCTCGCCACTGTTACCAGGTTCGCACAAAATCTCTGTTGTCCTGACGGAAAACGGGCAGGGTAGCCCCGGGAAGGCCGAGCTTTCGATCGATGACGGCGTGCAGATATCCGCTGAAGTCGCGCGGCCGATTCCTGTCCTCATCACGAACGACGCGGAGATCGGATGGAGCTTCGATCCGATCAATGGGGCATTTGCGGCACCGTTCCGCTTTCCTGGCACAATCGAGCGCGTGGATGTCGAACTCCTCGGAAAGAGGCCATAGCCATGACCACCCTGTTTCGGCACCGACCGAGAGGAGTACCAATATCGTGAGTTTGATGGGTAGACGAGAGGTCATGGCCATGACTACAGTCACGGTCGTCGTGGAAGCGACTGGTGCCCATGGGAGAGTTGGAGAACCTGCTGTGGTTGATCGAGCCACCTACGAACGCTATATCGCGGCCTTCAATGCCCGTGACATTCCCGGTTTCACGCGGTTCTATGCTCCCGAAGTGGTCTTCCAGCTTGGTGCAAGAGAGATGCGCGGGCGACAGGCGATCATCGACTGGTATCGGCTGGCGTGGGCTCGCATTGAAGAGCATTGCGAAGTCCGCCGTTTCATTTCGGACAAGTCAGGTGTTGCGGTTGAACTTGAGACGGAATTTCGTGCGATCGTTGACTGGCCCGACTTTACCGCAGGTCCACTGCTCAAGGGTGACGTTTTACGCAAGATCGGTTTCATCCATTATGATTCGTCCCCGATGGGGTTCACGCGCATAGCCACTGCCTCTCATCGTGTCCTGGTGCAGCCAGACCATTGGGCAAGTGGCTGACCGTCGCCAATCGGCGACTGCTGCTAGTTTCGCTGTTGGCCGGCAGGTGCCGATGCGAGCAAATTGGAGCAATTTCTAGCGGTCGCCCGGCACCGCTCGGGGTGCGGCTTCGCCGACGATCATGGCCTACTGGATCGTACGAGCTGCCAGGAGGAAATGCAGCGCAGCCCAGAAGAACAAGCCTGTTTCCGTTTTATGCGAGCGACGCAAAGGGCGGGTCACAGCGCCACGGTTACGGATTTGAGCTCGGTAAAGGCTTCGATCCCGGCGCGGCCGTTTTCGCGGCCCCATCCGGATTGCTTGAAGCCTCCAAGTGGAATCGCCGGATCCACTCCGGCGCCTCCGTTGATCCGTACCGTCCCTGCCTTGATTCGTTTGGCGAGCCGCAGCGCGGTGCTAATGTCTCTTGTCCAGATGTTCGAAGAAAGACCATAATCGGTGGAGTTGGCAAGTGCCGCAATTCGGTCAAGGTCGTCGTCTTCGAACTTCATCACGCACAGGACCGGCCCGAAGATTTCTTCCTTGCATACCTTCATCCCGCCGGTTGTTCCTGTAAGGATCGTTGGCTGGACAAAATAGCCCTGTTCTAGGTTCGCGCCACTTGATCGCTGACCACCCACTTTCGCGCAGGCGCCTTCAATCAAGCCGGTCTCGATATATCCGAGAACACGCTCGAGTTGTTCATTGCTCACGAGCGGTCCCATCTCGGTATCGGCTGCAAGGCCCGATCCCACTTTGAGCTCGATTGCCCGTTGCGTCAGACCTTCGACAACCTGTTCAAAGATGCAGTCGTGGACGAAAAGCCGGGATCCGGCAGCACAGACTTGCCCTGCGTTTCCGAAAATGCCCATGGCGGCTGCGGGGATGGCCCGATCAAGATGGGCGTCAGGAAAGATCACCACTGGCGATTTCCCGCCTAACTCCAGCGTCACCCGCTTGAGGGTGCCGGTCGCGGCTCGGACTATCTTCTTGCCCACATCGGTCGATCCGGTGAACGTGATCTTGTCGACCATCGGGTGATCGACGAGCGCGGCCCCGGCCGTATCGCCGAAGCCGGTGACAATGTTGACAACTCCCGCGGGGAAGCCTGCCTCGGCGATGAGTTCACCGAGAATGATCGCGCTCAAAGGAGTCTGTTCCGCCGGCTTGAGGACAACGGTGCAGCCCATTGCCAGGGCAGGGGCAATCTTGGCGACGGCCATGACGAAGGGAAAATTCCACGGCACGATCGCGCCGACAACGCCAATCGGTTCTCGCGAACTGAACGCATGCCATTCGCCGGGCGTGGATGGCGTGACTGTCTCGCCAGTGATCTTCGTTGCCCATCCGGCATTATAGCGAAGCTGTTCGGAGGCTCCTACCGCGGCGGCGAATCTTGCCATCGAAAATGGCATGCCGTTATCGAGCGTCTCGGTCAGCGCTATCCGTTCACAATGGGTTTCTATCAGGTCAGCCAGTCTTGTGAGAAGCCGCGCGCGCTGCGCGGGCGGCATGCCTGGCCAGACACCGCCATCGAAGGCGCGGCGAGCTGCCCGCACTGCCAGATCGATGTCGTATCGGTCGCCAGCGGCGGCGTGGGCAAACACATTGCCGGTGGCGGGATTGATCACTTCGAGGGTCTCGCCGGATGCGGAGCTCGCGAATGCACCGTCGATGAAAAGTTTCCGGGTATTGCTCGCCAGATCCTTCCGGAGAAGAGCTAGCGTTTCGGGAGAAAAGGAAGGAGTCACGACGATTTTCCGATCAACTGGAATGGAAGGTGGAGTTGTCCGCCTGCAGCGCGTTGGTCGCCTGCGGGGACATTCTGGCGGAAGGCCCGCAGGCCGGCGACCATGCCGGTCCGCGGCTTGCGGCAATCGCGCAGGGGACGGCTGCGAGGGTGGCAGGGCCAGGCATGGCGTGCCTGGGCGACCATGGCCCTGCGTGCCGCCACCGACACGGCAACCAAGCCGCCGCCTGCCCGTATCACGAGATCTTGAACAGTCGTTCTGCGTTTGTCTGGAAGAATTTGCGCTTCGTTTCCAAGGACATGTCCATAGCGTCGAGTGTTGCGACCTCTTCAACCGGGCATTGATAGGGGTAGTCCATTGCGTAGAGCACACGGTCCTCGCCGATCACACGTTGCGTGAACTTGACGGCTTCTTCCCAGGCGACGCCGGAATTGGTTATGTGGAAATTCTCGCGCAGATAATTGGAGACCTTGCCCTTCTTGAGCGGTTTCATGAATTCATACCGGCCGGCGGCGACACCAGCCTGGTGCATGTAGTCAAGCCGGTAGAGCCAGAAGGGCAGCGCTTCACCCATGTGGCCTATGATGACTTGTAGCTTGGGATAGCGATCAAACACGCCGGATGTGATGAGCCGCAGCGCGTGCATGCCCGTCTCGACACCAAATCCAAAAATCGCGCCGTCCAGTCCCGCCTCCAGCATCGGTCCGATCATGTTGGCCGGGGGCGTGTTCGGATGGATGTAGATGGGAGCGTCCAGCGCTTCGGCCGCCTCCAGAACTTCCTGGAACTTTGGGTTGTCGAGATATTCGCCAAGGATGTGGCTGTTTATCACGACGGCGTTCAGGCCGAGCCGGGTGACGGCGCGCTCGATTTCCCTGGCGGCCAGTTTGGGAGCCTGCGGTGCACAAGCTGCCATGCCACTGAAGCGCGTCGGATAGCGCGAGATCGCGTCGGCCAGGCGATCATTTGCCGTTTGCGCGACCATCGTCGCCCGTTCGACGTCGCGCATGACATTGGTCGCAGGCGCTGTCAGGGCGAGGATCTGGCGATCGATCCCCCGGGCATCCATGTCGGCGATGCGATTCTCGCCAAGATCATTGAGCGCTCTCGCGATGAATCTCGGCCGTTCGGCGGGGTGATCGAGATAGAAGCCGATGAGGCTTCTGAAGCCGGGATCCACATCGGGTGCGGCGAGTTCGTCGCGAAATGCGGCGACCAGTTCGGGAGTGGTAAAGGCTTCTTCAGCCGCGATACGCAGATAGCCCTGAGCGCCACCAGTGCGGGGTGTCGTCATATCAAATTCCTTCAGACTTGATGGATAGTCTTGGTGACAAGGCATGCGGCCAGACCTTCCGGTCCGTCCTCGGAACCATGTCCGCTCTGCTTGACTCCACCGAACGGTGCATCGGCGGCACCCAGCAAGGTGGTGTTGATCCCGACCATGCCCGCCTCGATCGCTTCGCCGATGAGATTGGCCTGCCTGGCATTCTCGGTGAATGCGAAAGAGGCGAGACCAAACGGGAGGCGATTGCTTTGTTCGACTACCTCATCGAACGTCGCAAAAGGGGCTGCTGCCACAATCGGCCCGAACGGCTCCTCATTCATGATGCGTGAATCGACAGGCACATCGGTGAGCAGCGTCGGTTGCCAGAAATACCCGCGACCTTCGATGGCTTCACCGCCGATGCGAAGGCGGGCGCCATGCGAAACGGCATCGCTTATCAGTTCGGAAATTGCTGCGGGGCGCCTCGCATTGGCCATCGGCCCCATCTGAATGTCTGCGGCGAGACCGTCTCCAACTCTTGTCTTTGCGATCTGCTTTGCGAAGGCATTGATGAAGCGATCATAGATTCCCTCATGGATGTAAAAACGGGTTGGAGACACGCATACCTGGCCGGCATTGCGCACTTTGGCAGCAGCAAGCGTCGAAACGGTTTTTTCGAAATCGCAGTCCTCGAAGATGATGACGGGTGCATGCCCGCCCAGCTCCATTGTGGTTAGCTTGACCGTCTCGGCGGCCAATCTAAGGAGATGTTTGCCCACCGCTGTTGATCCGGTGAAGCTCAGCTTGCGGATGACTGGTGACGCTAGCAGGTGGCGCGACACTTCGTCGGGAGAGCCGAATACGAGCTGAACAACATCGGGAGGACAGCCCGCATCGATGAGGGCCTGCACGACGGCCATGGCCGAAGCCGGCGCTTCTTCGGCCGGCTTGAGGATGACAGAGCATCCGGCGGCGATGGGGGCACCAAGCTTGCGACCGGGATTGGCCACGGGGAAATTCCACGGCGCAAAGGCAGCTACCGGACCAACCGGCTCCTTCATGACGAGCGACCGGAGACCCGCCGGTCTCACCAGCACCCGGCCATAGACGCGCTTCGCCTCCTCGGCATAGAAGTCGAAAAGATCTGCGCAAGCCAGCGTTTCGCTCCGGGCTTCTGATAGCGTCTTTCCTTCCTCTCGCGTGGCGTTCCGTGAGATGACATCCACTCTCTGGCGCAGGATTTCAGCCGCGCCGCGCAGCACTTGCGCGCGCGCGGCAGCCGGTGTCCGGCGCCAGGCACGGAACCCTCGCTCCGCCGTCTCCAGTGCCTGGTCAAGATCGGCAGTCGTCGCAAGCGGCAGCTCGCCAAGAGTTTCGCCCGTTGCGGGATTGATCACATTGTGCGTTCGGTCGCGGCTCGTGATCCACTGCGCATCGATGTAGAAGCCGAGTTTCGGATACTCGGAGACATGGGTATCTGACAAATTCTCATTCCTCGATTTGACGGAAAGTTCAGGCAATCGCGCTTGACGGAACCCAATTGCCATGGAGGCCCTGCCGAATTCGGAAGGGCATCCCGATCGTCGCGATCGGGCCCTGAGCGAGCTTCATCGCGTCAAACAGAAGCAATCTGGAAGCCATTTCGGCGAGCCTGTTCTCCAGGACCACAATGTAACCGTCACCTTCGTCGCTGGAGCCGGGCCTCGGGACGAAGGCAGGTTCCTGAAACGACGATGTCGAGCCGAGCCAGTAGGTTTCGCTTTCGCCTGCCTCGAGATCGATGCGTCCCAGCGTGTTCATCATCATGCCGGACCCTGTGCGTCCGCCGGGCGCGTCGAAGGGCTTGCTGCTATCCTGAACGAGCTGCCAGCCCCATCTGTTCCTGCGGCCGGCAAACCGATCGTCGATCCGGGGAAACTCGCCGATAAGACTTGCGAGCGGCGCCATCTCGATCTCCGTGCTATTGGACTGCATGTCCACAGACCAGCGTGTCATCCTGGCTGCCCCCCTGTCCGGGTCGAAGGGCTGTCCTTCGGTGTCCGGGAAGAAGGGAAACATGTTGCCCGGCGCCATCGGGACGTCGAAATTGATCTTCGTGCCGATGTTGTGGGCATTCATGACATGGCTGGCGAAGCAATTTGGTGCAGTGAACCAGCGCAGGTCCGCAGCGCTACCGGCCCGGGGGAGGATTCCGAGATGAATGGGGCGGGTGCGATCGAAGCCGAAGTGGGGAAGGCCGACCTCAAGCCGCTCCCATGAACCGATGATCGGCACGACATGGAATATAACATAGTCTTCGGTAAAACCGAAGTCGTGCATCATGCAGTAGTAAGGCAGTTCGAACCAGGTTTCCGATGTGATCTCGCCCTCGGGGTCAATCACGTAGAAGACCATGTCGCGCGTGCACAATCCTTTCGCGGCATAACCAAAGGCCAGCATTTCTCCCGTTCCTGGGTCGGTCTTTGGGTGGGCAGTGAAGGTTTCCGACGTCATTCGACCGCCAAAGTCATAACAAGGATCGAGCGTTTCCAGCGTCTCGGGATCCATGAGCACGGGCGGGCTATCTTCCTTGAGGGCAAGTAGCTTTCCAGCGTGCACAACCACGTTTGTATTGGCTGTTCCGCGAATTTCGCCCTTGACGCTTTCATTGTCGGTAAGCGGATTGCGATATGCACCGAACAGGGCCTTGCCTGCGGAGCGTTCGAGCTGAAACTTTCTGGTCCTTGCCCACCGTTGGTGTAAAGAAACGGAGCCGTTGCGGAACTTGAACCGCGTAACCATTCCGTCACCGTTGAACCAAATGTCGTCGTCGGCGATCGGAGGAAACTGTGGGTCTGGAGCGACCCGATAGAAGCTGCCGTCAAGTTCGATGGGGATACTTCCACACAACACGGACAAGTTGCAAACATCCGCTTCCACGCTCGATGGCGCGAGAAAGCCGCTGAAATTTGGTGTGGCTGGAAATCTCACACTGCCTCTCCTGGATGATGCGATACGATCGGTTTGGATGCCTGGAACTTCGCCATGGAATCGCTCCGGGCAAGATGGAGGTCAATATCATTGATGAATCATTGATGACTCGGATATAACAATGACCGATCCGATGCAAGCCATCCTGGCGGGCAATCAGAAGCGATGACAATCGCTGATTATACGCTATGGTGCACACCGAAAGTGATCGAATGGTCATGCGTGCATGACACTGGGGATATATGATCAATGGAAATTCGGGACGATGCCGACGTGTATAACGCCCATTCGGTATACGGCGGCGGGTCACCTGAAGAGGTATTGCTGGGATGGAATGTTGATAAACTTGGCTATCCAACTTTCAGGATGACTCTTCTTGCGAAAATTATGGATAGAATGACTATCAGGTATCTCTCAAAGAGTGGAGATTTGACGTATGCAGAATGGAGAGTTCTTGCGCGATTGGCTATGATGCCGGACGGAGGAACCGTCCGCCAGGTGGCGGAACTCGCCTGGGTCGATCGGGCCGAAGTGAGCCGCGCCGCAAATGCGCTCGAGGTCAGAAACCTGGTCGTTCGAAAGAAAAATGAACGTGATCGGCGAGCACCATTACTTCTTCTGACTAAAAAAGGCGTGGACCAATATGAGTTTGCGTTGAAACAAAGAATTGAATTTCACGAGAATTTGCTCTCCAATTTATCAAACTCTGAGCGCGATACATTAGACTCACTTCTTTATAAAATTGCCGAAAATGTCTCTAACATTATGAAAACGGAGAATTTAAGCTGAATTTTTGCCTGAGAATGTGACAGAATTCGTGAGCCCACCCGGATAATCTATTTCTGGTTGATGCAGCCGACCCGATTGGCATCCCGGTGCTGGCAGGGCCGCTCGCATCACGGCTTGGACACATTATATGATTAATCATTGAAAGTCTCTCGTGAGGCCCTATAGGCGTAGATATCGGGAAGATAGGTGATTAATCAATGAGAGTCACGCGGGTGTCCGATTGGCAACTTAACCATGCATGGCCGGGCGGGGACATGGCTGTGTTCCGTGTGCCAGTGCCTTGGCCTGGCTTTGCCCCTTGTGAAATCAGGCACGGAGCTATCCCCTGCTTCAGGGCTGCCCAGTGCAAGGATCACTACTAGGTGCCGTCCGATCCCGACTTCATCGTGATTGGCTCAGGCTCCTCGGGCGCCGTCATTGCGAGCCGTCTGTCCGAAGATGCCAAAGCCCGCGTGCTGGTGCTGGAAGCCGGCAGGCGCGAGCGCTCGATCCGCCTCGTCATGCCGATCCTCTTCCCGTTCGTCATGGCCGATCCGAAGTTCAACTGGAATTACATGGGCGAGCCGGAGCCTTTCGCGCTCGACCGGCAAATCCGTCAGCCGCGCGGTAAGGTGCTGGGCGGCTCTTCTATGATAAACGGCATGCTCTATGCCCGAGGCCACAGCCGCGATTTCGACGAATGGCGCCAACTCGGAAACGAGGGCTGGAGCTATGACGATGTCCTTCCCTACTTCCGCAAGTCGGAGAACCATTGGGGGCTTGCTGATGACTGGCATGGCAAGGGCGGCCCACTTACTATCACCCAGCAGTCTAGAAACACGGACCTCTATCGGCGGTTCATCGAAACGGTGAAGAAGCTCGGCTACGAAGAGCGCGACACCTTCCATCGTGCCAGCGATAGTGGCGGCCAGGAAGGCTGGGGGGCGCCGCCGTTCTGCATTCACGAAGGCACGCGCGCCAGCACCGCCGCGCGCTTCCTTATTCCCGCCTTGGCCCGGCCCAATCTCAAAGTGGTGACCGGCGCGCTGGTCACCAGGATCGAGATCGAGAATGGACGTGCGGTCGCCGTGCATTTCCGTGATTCATCGGGCCAGATGCAGCGGGTATCGGCCAACCAGGAGATCATCCTTTCGGGGGGGGCCTATAATTCACCGCAACTCATGCTGCTCTCCGGCATCGGTCCGGCGGAAGCGCTGGTCAGCCACGGCATTGATATGGTCCACCATTTGCCCGGCGTCGGCATGAACCTGCAGGATCATCCTTCGGTCGCGATGGTGCTGCACGCCAAGCGTGAGGTGACCATGACGAACAGCCTGCGTCTCGACCGCGCGACGCTCTCCGGCCTGCACTGGCTACTTAACCGGGGCGGCACGATGGCCCAGTTGCCGGTGACGGCGAATGGCTTCATCAAGACCAGCCCCCATCTCGAGCGTCCGGACGCGCAATGCCTGTTCCAGCCGACCATGATCGGCGCCCAGACATGGTTCCCAGGCTGGCGCAAGCCCAAGCCGGACGTGGTCGCCATGGCCTGCGTGCTGCTGCGGCCGGAAGGGCGCGGTTGGGTCAAGCTGCGCTCGGCTGATCCGAAAGATGCGCCGTGCATCCTCTCCAACGTACTATCGACCGAGAATGACCGCGCATTTTTCCGTCGCCTGGTTCCTCAATTGCGCGAGATTTTTGCGACCGATCCGTTGAAGGACGTGCTCGGGGCCGAGGTGATTCCTGGCGACAATGTCCGGACGCCCGAGGAGATCGACGCTTGGGTCCGCTCTGCCTGCAACACGGCGCTGCACCCGGTCGGCAGCTGCGCCATGGGCAGTGCGAACGATCCAATGGCGGTGGTCGATGCGCGGCTGCGCGTGCATGGCCTGGAAGGCCTGCGCATCGCCGATGCCGCGATCATGCCGCGCATAGTGGGCGGCAACACCAATGCCGCCTGCATCATGATCGGCGAGAAGGCCGCAGACATGATCAAGCAGGACAACGGCATAATGGTGTCATGATATGTCTTGGAAAAGCTACCCTATGAGGATGACTGAAGGCCTTCGATAAAATTGACAAACCTGGCCGCAATCCAGGTTGTCATTCAAAATCCGGGAATGAACATGAACGAACCCAGCCTTGAATTGCAATATGAACATGCGTTCGACATCCGCATCAATTTCGACAAACGATGGATGATCGGCCCGATCGCCAGAGAGCTTCAGGTCGGCTACACCTCGATCGGCGAGAATTGTCAGGTTTTCGGGCCGCTGCTGAATGGCAGGCTGGTCGATTACAGTGGCGCTGACTGGCCCCTGGTTAGATCGGACGGGGTCATTGAGCTCAATGCTCATTATATGATCGAAACCGATGACGGCGCACTGATCTATATCAACAACCGCGGCTATGTGCATGGGCCGCTGCGTGCGCCTGGCCAGGGAGCGGACGAAGCGCCCGCGATACCGGCCTATTTCCGCTGCACTCCATATTTCCGGGCACCAGACGGAAGGCATGATTGGCTTAATCGCACTGTCATGATCGGCATTGGCCTGAGATGCCCCAATCTCACCGAAGATGACCCGCCCGATCATTCGCTTTTCCGCTATTACGCCGTTCTTTGATTGGCGTTGGCTCGATTCACCTTCAAGAAATCGATGGGGGACAAGAATGCCGACCGTCCGCGACGTCACGATCCGCCTTTTGCGCGAGCTTGGTATCACCACTATTTTCGGAAATCCGGGCTCAACTGAGTTGCCGCTGTTCCGCGATTTTCCAGACGACTTTCGCTATGTCCTCGGTCTTCAGGAATCTGTCGTCGTAGGCATGGCCGATGGCTACGCACTCGCGACCCGTAACGCGGCGTTTGTCAATTTGCATAGCAGTGCGGGGACTGGCCATGCGCTCGGCAATATTTTCACGGCATACAAGAACCAGGCGCCGCTCATCATCACAGCAGGGCAGCAGGCGCGCTCGATTCTGCCGTTCGAACCATTTCTTCACGCTGAGCGAGCAATTGAATTTCCGCAACCCTTTGTTAAATGGACATGCGAGCCGGCCCGCCCTCAGGATGTGCCTCTGGCCATTGCGAGGGCCTACTATGAGGCGATGACACCACCTTGTGGCCCGGCCTTCGTATCTGTGCCAGTTGACGATTGGGATGCCGATTGTGATTGGGTTTCTGGACGGGAGATTGCCACGCTGAACCCGGGCGATCCTGCTGCCGTCACCAAACTTGCTGATTCCCTGCAGCGCGCCATCAGTCCCGCCTTCGTACTCGGAGCCGGCGTTGCTCGCGACCAGGCGTGGGAAGAATTGATTGCGTTGGCCGAGCAGCAGAAAGCCTCTGTCTATGTGGCGCCATACACAAGCCGAAGCGTATTTCCCGAGACTCACCGGTTGTTCCGTGGCTTTGTGCCCGCCTTCAAGGAAGCAATGAACACGCTGCTCGCAGAGCATGACCTGGTTGTCGCCTTCGGAGGCCCCCTCAATCTATACCATGCCGAGGGGCAAGGCCCGGACTTGCCGGCGGGGATCTGTTGCTGGACTCTGGGCGACAATCCCCGCGTGCTTTCCTGGGCGCCGGTGGGCAACGGCATACTTGGCAATTGCCGCGCAATAGCTGCCGCGTTGATGGTTCATACCTATCCAGTAGAGCGGACTGCTCCTCCCTTGCGATTGCAGGCTCCGGAGCTCGACCGTGCAGTGCTCGATGATCGCCTCGCAATGCAGATCATCAATGAAGTCCTTCCCGCCAATGGGGTGATCGTGGAGGAGGCACCTACAAGCCGCGGTCCGATGCAGGAATATCTCCGATTGGACCGACAAGATGGCTTCTATACAAGCGCCAGCGGAGGTCTTGGGTACGCTATGCCAGCGGCAGTAGGAATTGCACTTGCCAGATCGGAAGAGCGAGTGATTGCAGTCATCGGAGACGGTTCAGCGATGTACGGCATACAATCGCTGTTTTCCGCCTATCAGCTGAATGTTCCAGTGACTTTCGTGATCATCAATAACGGCAAGTATCAGGCATTGCGCAAGTTTGGGCGAATCTTCGGCATGCAAGATGTGGTCGGAACCGATTTGTCCGGCCTCGAATTCTGTGCTCTTGCGCGTGGTCATGGCCTGCCTGAAGGTATCAGGGTCAACGATGCTGAGGGCCTCACCAACGCTCTGAACCGTTCGTTCGCAACAAGCGGCCCATCGCTGATCGAGGTCTTGGTCAGTCCGTGACGACAAGTGACCTCAACAATGGCCGCGCAGCGGCGAGGTTGAGGACGCTATCGAATGGGGGCCTGATCGCCTCAGGCGCTTTCCGCAAGCATACGCTGCTCCTGCTGGACGACTGACCGACACGCTCACCAAGCTCGCCAACGGTCATCCCGCCAACAGCGTCGGCGAACTCATGCCTTGGATCGCCGTGGCCTGAAAACACCGGTTACAAGCCATCTGCAAAGCGTAGCTCCGAGAACCCCACCGATTTATGTCAGACCCGACCCATCAAATTCCGGGACCAAACATCTAGCATTACAGTTGCACATTGAGTGAAACTCTGAATCAATAGGTCTCCATGGTAAGGAGGCCGTGGATGACGGGTGCATCGATCGAAACGACGTTGGA
>NZ_FOOR01000002.1 GCF_900113255.1 Novosphingobium sp. CF614 | reverse complement strand
ACCTCACAATCTCATGACGACGCCGTCTCGCCCAAAGCCTTGCAAATACGGCGCGACCTCACCCCAAGCACCCCTCCCGCGAAGCGGGTTCGTCCTTGTCCCAGCCCAAGTCTTTCCGCCATTGCTACAGCGTGCTGAACGAACGGCAAGAATCGATCACGTCGAAATTGAGCGCGAATGACCGGGTTCAAGGCGTCAGTTCACGTTGCGTCTAAAAAGGACCCGGCAAATCCTAAGGCGGACAGCCCTGCTCGATCCACCGAGCGAACAGGGCGATGTCGGCTTGCGGCCATGGCGGACGCCCCCGAGGCATGCGCAAAGGCCCTCCAGGCTGCGACAACCGGTCGAGGACATTGCGGGCCGTCGCATGATCTGCAAAATCCTCGTTACCTGTCGGGTTGGACATCACTGCATAGTCGCGCAGCTGTATTCGGCTGTTCATGCACCCAACATCGGGATCGGTGAACAGCACGGCGATGTCATTCGCGAAGGAAATCGGTGTTTCCAGTTCCATCGGCTTACCCTCACTCAGTTGCTGTAATTCCGTATCTGCTTCGCGCCGCGCGAACCCGGTTTGGAATATTTTCGTAGAGCGCAACTCCCCAGGTGAAGTCCGAAAGAAACGTGCGCCGATGGCGATCGCGCCCTTGTTGCGGGAAGTTGACGTCGTTCGGTTGATACGTCTGGTCAAATTCGGTCATGTCATTGGTCGCCGCATTCCACGATCCCGCATATTGGTGACAGCCTATGCAGTTCGTCTTATGATTTTGCGGATGCACTTCGACGTTCGGGTTGCTGCACCAGGTGGTCAGGTGGTTTGGGTCACCGCCGGCTGCGGTGTTGGCTGCCGCCAGTGCGCTATAGTTGGCCTTGAGCGCGCCGGCGAGCAAAGGGGCGGAAGCTGTGAACGACTGCCACGGCTGCGGATCGCGCTCATTGAACGAGCTGGTCACACACATCTTGTAGTTCGCCCAGACCCCGCTGATCGAGGCCGGACGGTCTTGTCCGAAGTCGGTGTTTGGCTGCGGATCCCACCACAGCGTAATCCAGACCCATTCACGGGTATCTTTGGTCGAGAAGTGGATGGAGCGCAGCCCCCATTTATGGCCTTCCTTGGTTTCGATCGTGTACATCTTCTTGGCGTCAAACGGTGCCGGGGTTCCGCGCCCCCAGCGCGGCTCGTTGAACAGGTTCCCCATCCGGTTCGAATCGGTAACGTGGGCTGCGTTGGCAAAGTCTTCGGGGGTCCATTGCGCCTTGACCATGACCGCCGAACGCGGAAATTCTGTCAGACAGGGACTGAACTGGGTGGCGGACGGCGGCGGCGTATCCGCCTTGAATTGCGGTGCCTTGTCGGCGCAATTCATCACGCCCTTGGACTGGGCGAGCAGATGTCCGACGAACGACGGACTGAACACGGTAAAGCCTGTCCCAAGGTGCTCGTCGGCCACCCCGGCCAGCTGGGCCAGAGTCTGCTTCATGTTGGCATCGGTCAGGCTCGATACCATGTTCTTCGAACCGGTGCCGCCGCCGACATCGTTCATCGTCTCCTCGGCAAGCTGATCGTAGGTCTTGGCGCACTTTCCGCCGGCCACCTGTTTGCAAGCTTTCAACTTGGAATAGAACAGGTCGATCTTCTGGTAGACTTCGGCGTTCACGGGGACTTGAGGATTCTGGGGGTCGTCAGATGAATTGGACGCCCCCTCGTACCACGTGTGCCAAAGTGGGATCTGGAACATCACTCCATTGGCGGTGAAGCTTTGCGGGGAGATCATCTGCTCGACAATCTTCCATGCTGCCGCCCGGCGATCGGCCATTGAGCCTTGAAGCCGGTCGAACAGTTGCTCCGGATCCTCGGCGATCGGAACATAGTCGGGGCCGCGTTTGACCACGCCGCGCAGCTCAGGCGAAAGTTCGCCTTTAGCATCGACGAACATCTTGCCCGAAAGCATCGGGGTTTCAGCCGTTGCGGCCTCAGTCTTGCTGGTTTCTTTGGCGCAGCCAGCCAAACCAAGTGCAACCCCCATCAGCCCGATCGTGACGGACCCCAATCTGGTCAATCTTTGCATGCCCCTCCCCCTTCGTTCTGCGTATAATTGTTCAGGGCGTGACCGCCCGCCACTGCTTCGCCAAGGCGTAAAGATCGGCATCGATCAATGTCGCGACATTCGCTTCCCGGCCATCGGCTGCGGGCACGTAGACCTTCTCGTATCCGTGAACCGCAAAGACCTCGGGCGGCGATTGTACATCGGCCAAGCGCCAGATCGGCGATCCGCTCTCCCCGTTGTCGGTGTCGACATCATGATACAATCTGCGTCCGTCGACCCAGACGACCTCGCCTTGCCCGCGCCGCTGGCGAGTGAACGAGGCATCGAAATCCGGATAGCCCGAGCACACGACTGGCTGACCGACTTGTGCCGGACCGGGCATTGCCACAGCAAACCAGCCGATCTTATCTCCCACTGGAAGATCGAGGTGGATGCATCCAAAATCGGAAGTCACGTCGTGTGACTGGACCCATTTGGGATGTGCCGAGAACCGCGTCGCAGTCACCTTGCCGAAGGGCGTGTCCGCTTCAGATCGACCGGGGATGACGTCTATCGAATCTGCCCACCCCGCGAAATCGTCATGATGCACATTGTGACCACAGGTCAGCACGAGGCGCGGACCGGCCATCCAGCCGGTACCATGGTAAAGACGGCCCTGCTTTCGAATCTCGAGCGAGCAGACAAGCCGCTCTGGAATGTTCTTCGTGTAAAGTTCGGTAGTTCTATCATCTTCGCCAATCACGCTTGCCACTTGAGCAAGTTCGAAGAACGACTTGACGCGAGAAACCAAGCCGGGCCTTTCTCCAGTGCTCGATGCCCAAGGCGAATCGCAAATTGTGGTGGCGTCGAAATCTAGTGGAAAATTCGACGCGTTTGCTTCATCTATCACGAGGCATTCCCCCGACTGATTTGTCAATATTCATAAGGTTTCGCAAATACCTGTCAAATCAATTCCTCTGCGCTTGTTCAGTATTTGCAGGACTGTACGGACTCGCGGGACCTTTTCCATAAGGCCGATCTGCTGCAAGGAGGAGGTATCCGACAACCAACCAAGAACTCAAGGTTCAGCGTAAGTTCAAGGTGCTCCCTTACGCCGAAAAGAGCCGCCATGTGACCAAGACATGCCGCTACTTCGGTGTGGGCCGCTCAAGTTTTTACCGCTGGAAAGCCGCTTACGAGCAGCGTGGGGAAACCTTTGCAAGCGGTCTACGGCTTTGTCCTTGAAAATCTCGCCGATCATTCGAGTGTCTCTGAGCCCACGCATCTTTCTTAAGCCGAACGACTGCTTCCGCCCGGGTTTCATCCTTGATTCGCCAAGTGAATGAATGTCCGGTTTCAGCGTTCGGTTTTGAGACCGTGAACGACCGCAATCAAGGCGAGACCTGCCTTCGGCATCTTACACCGAGGTGGGGCGGCTACGCCACTTTCCCGCCTGGAACCTACCGTACCGAGATCGGCCAATTATCGCCGCCGAGCTCTTTACGATCTACCTCGGGATCACGATCCGCTGTGCCCGAACTTCGGCCGCAAAATGGTCGCACCGTCGCGGAGCTGCTCAAGGTAGTCCGACCAGTGCTGCATCATCCGAACCCGCTCATCCCAATACTGGCCTCGCGCATAGGCGCGTCGGATCGAATTGCCGTCTGCGTGTGCGAGCTGGCGTTCGATGGCATCGGGGTTCCAGGTTCCCATCTCATTGAGGAGCGTGGCCGCCATGGCGCGGAAGCCGTGGCCGGTCATCTGATCCTTGGAATAGCCCAGTCGTCGGAGGGCCGCATTGATCGTGTTGTTCGACATGGGGCGATCCAGCGCCCGCAGAGATGGAAATAGGAAATTGCTATAGGCGGCGTCGTGGTCAATCTCACCTATGATGGCCAGCGCTTGCCGCGATAATGGCACCGCGTGAGGACGGCGCATCTTCATTTTGAAATCTGGAATCGTCCAAATGGCCTGCTCGAAATCAAATTCCTTCCATTCGGCCCATCGCAACTCGCCAGGGCGAACGAACAGGTGCGGAAGAAGGCGTAACGCGATTTGAGTGAGAGGGCTGCCATCATAGTCCTTGATTGCCCTCAGCAATGCGGGGGCTTCACTGGCCGTCGTGATGGCGGCACGATGTTGTTCACGCGGCGTGATGAGCGCGCCGCGCAGGTCTACCGCGATATCCCGTTGAGCGCGCGCTGTAGCAATGGCGTAGCGGAATACCTGGCTGCAGGTGCTGCGGATCCGGTTGGCGGTATCGTAACGCTTGGTGGACTCCACCTTTTTCAAGACCAAGAGAAGCTCATGTGCTGAAATCTCGGAAATCGGGCGGCGACCGATTGCGGCGTAGGTTTTGCCAAGGAGCCACCGCGCCTTCTTGATGGTGAGCGGCGCCGCTCCCTCTTTCTTGATCTTATCGAGCCATTCCTCTGCGATAGTCTCAAAGGTGTTGGCTGCGGCCAGCGACTTGGCGATCTTGTCGAGCTTCGATTGCTCGGCTGGATCGATGTCCTTGGCCAACTTGCGCCGCGCCTCAAGAAGCATTTCACGTGCTTCGCCCAGCAGTATCTCAGGCCAGCGACCAAACGACAGGGTTCGCTGCTGTCCATCGAAGCGGTAATTCATCCGCCAGTACCGAACGCCGGTCGGCTTGATGAGGAGGTAGAGGCCGTCGCGATCAGAGAGCTTGTACGGCTTTTCCTTCGGCTTTGCGTTTTTCACCGCGTTCGCGGTGAGACCGGTTCTGCGACTGCTGCCTTCTGCCATGATGGACCTCCCAAGAGTTGCTCGGCGGGCGGTCCATCATCTGTACCAACATTGTACTCGGAAGAGGGTGGAGCCGTCCGGATTTGCTTGGCAAGCATATCACAAAAAACGGCGGAAATCAGCCACTTTCCGAACGTCTGTGGACGTCTCTGGAAGCGGAAATGGAGGCCCGAGCCGGAATCGAACCGGCGTGCGCGGATTTGCAGTCCGCTGCGTCACCACTCCGCCATCGGGCCATCCGTGTGGAGGAATGCGCGCCTAGCAATGGAACGGGCGGGGCGCAACTCCGATTCGCGTGATCGGCGGCGATTGGGCCATGGACACCATGGAGCGCGTCGTCCGGGGGCAGTGCTGTTCCCCCTGCCGCGGGCTGCCGTCTTCGCGCGGTACGGGGAGCGGGCGAGGGTTCGGTGCTTTCTTTCGGCGGGTTTCTGCGGTTATGCTGCCGCACGGCCTTTTCCTGTCCTTCCCCTCGGCCGCGGAGCATTGTCCATGATTCTCGGAGCCGTCCTTGCCGGGGGTGCAGCGAGCCGGTTCGGCAGCGACAAGGCGCTGGCCGAACTGGATGGGCGTACCCTGATCGCCCTGGCGGTCGATGCCCTTGCGGGATGCTGCGAACAGGTGATCGTCGTGGGGCGCGAGACTGCGCCGGCACCGACCCTTCCGGACTGGCCGCGTCCCGGGATGGGGCCGCTCGGCGGCCTGGCGGCGGCATTGCATCATGCGCTCGATGAAGGTTACGAGGCGGTGCTGAGTTGCGGGGTGGATGCCGCCTTGCTTCCGGACGATCTGCTCGAACGGCTTTCGCCCGCGCCGGCATGCCTGGCCGCACAGCCCGTGATCGGGCTCTGGCCGGCCGCGTCCGCCGCGCGGCTGGAAGCCTTGCTGCACAGCGATGAACGGCATTCGATGCTGCATTTCGCCGAACTGGTCGGCGCCCGCCGGATCCAGCTGCCGATCGCGGTTCCGAACATCAACACGCCGGGTGACCTCGCGGCCCTGACCAATCCGCGCTTGAACCGTTAGAGCACGGCATGGCCCCCGGCGGACGTCGATGCCGGCGGCACCGCCGGACGCGGAGGCTCGAGCGTGAAAGCTTCCCGTCCATCATTCGCGTCGTCCATGCGCAGGCAATACCCGCCTTCCGGAGCCGTTTCGATCACGCCCCTGAGGCCCACGAAAGTCAGCTTGCGGCGCAGCCGCGACATGTGAACCGCGATGCTGTTGGTTTCCGGCACGAAGCCCAGGCGCCATACGTCATGGATCAGCATCTGTTTGCTGACGGCGTGATTGGGGCTTTCGGCGAGCCGCCAGAGCAACGAGAATTCCCGTGGGTTGAGGTTGAGCGGCTTGCCGTTGGCATAGGCTTCGCGAGCGAGCAGGTCGAGCTGGAGGCCACCTAGATCGCGCCGGCGCGGCAACCAGTGCGTCAACTCGGCGATCCGGCCGGCACGCGCCCCCAGTTCCTCGATATCGACCGCGTCGGTGACGGCATCGCCGAAGCCGACCTGCAGCAGCATGGCCCGTTCGTGCGCCCGCCTGACGCCGACGACCAGGGCGGAGCGCCGCATCTCGACGCTGTGGGACATGAGCATCCTCATCCAATCCGGGCCGTCCAGATCGCCCCCGTCGACTATTTCCACGCATTCGGGGCCGGGCTCGTGCCTGTCATCCAGCACCCAGCCGCAACGCCGCAAGTCGAAGCCGGCCGGGATCCGTCCGGACCCCAGCCAACGAAATCGGAGCGCGTCGCTCCCGCGCAGATTCGCAGACCTCATCGTTCCCCCGCCTCGTTGCCGAAAGGCAATGTCGCGGGGGAACAATCGTCGCTTAGGGTCCTCGGGAACAACTCGTAAAATCTTACAGGCTGTTCCTGTGGTTTTTCCCCATGTTGGCCCTATGCCGGGATGATCCGGCGTCAGATTGCGGGAATATTCACGCCCATGGACGCCAGATAGCGTTTCACGTTGCGGGCGGCCTGGCGCAGGCGCTGCTCGTTTTCGACCATGGCGATTCGCACGAAACCCTCGCCGTCTTCACCATAGCCCACGCCTGGCGCGACCGCGACTTCGGCATGGGTGAGCAGCTGCTTGGAGAATTCCAGGCTGCCCATTTCCTTGAGCGCGGGGGGCAGCGGCGCCCATGCGAACATCGAGGCCTTGGGGCTGGGGATATCCCATCCGGCCCGGCCGAACGCCTCGACCATCACGTCGCGGCGCTTCTGGTAGAGCTGGCGGTTGCGCTCGACGATATCCTGCGGGCCGTTCAGGGCCGCGCAGGCGGCCGCCTGGACCGGCGTGAAGGCGCCGTAGTCGAGGTACGACTTGACCCGCGTCATCGCCGCGATCAGCTTCTGGTTGCCGACCGCGAAGCCGATGCGCCAGCCGGCCATCGAATAAGTCTTGCTCATCGAGGTGAATTCCACCGCCACGTCCTTGGCGCCGGGCACCTCGAGGATCGAACGGGTGGGATTGCCGTCATAGTAGAGTTCCGAATAGGCAAGGTCGGACAGGATCCAGACCTTGTTCTCCTTCGCCCAGGCGACCAGCCGCTCATAGAAGGCGATATCCACGGTCTCGGCCGTCGGGTTCGAGGGGTAGTTGACCACCAGGATGGAGGGGCGCGGCACCGTGAAGGCCATGGCCCGGTCCAGCGAGCGCCAGTAGTTCTCGTCCGGCGTGGTCGGCACCGAGCGGATCGTGGCCCCGGCGATGATGAAGCCGAAAGTGTGGATCGGATAGCTGGGGTTGGGCGCCAGCACCACGTCGCCGGGTGCGGTGATCGCGGTGGCGAGGCTGGCCAGCCCTTCCTTCGAGCCCATCGTCACCACCACCTCGCGTTCGGGATCGAGTTCGACGCCGAAGCGGTTGGCGTAGTAGTTGGCCTGGGCGCGGCGCAGGCCGGGAATGCCTTTCGACTGCGAATAGCCGTGGGCATTGGGCTTTCGCGCCACTTCGCACAGCTTGTCGATCACGTGCTGGGGCGGGGGCAGGTCGGGATTGCCCATGCCGAGGTCGATGATGTCCTTGCCCGCCTGGCGTGCTGCATGCCGCATCGCGTTGACTTCGGCGATGACGTAGGGCGGCAGTCGCTTGATGCGGTAGAACTCGTCTTCCATGACCTCGATGATTCCATTGCGCGGCGGGATTGCCGCGATCGTCCCTGTAGGGGAATACGCGCCGGGCGCAAATGGGCGATCGACCAGGTTGCGTCCGGGTGGTGAATTCCGGCGAGCGATTGTCGCCGGTCCGCGCGGGGGGCGACATGGGCTCCGATGTGGGGGAGGGGGACTCGACAGGCCGGAATGCGGGCTTATGACTTCTCTCGCGATTATAGGGAGCCCAGGACCCCATGGCCAGCGACGCCGGCGAACTGATGACGGACTTGATGCGCAAACAGGCCCAGGGCCTGACTACCCTGTTCGGGAATCTCGCCCCGCAGGAAGGTACGCCGGAAGCCAAGGCCGCGATCCACTGGGCCGAGATCGCCAGCCGGATGCATGCGATCTGGACCGAATTCCAGGTCGAGCAGCTCAACAAGGCCTCCGACAAGCCGCCGCATTATGCCGACCCGATGAAATGGATCGCCACGGCGGAGGCGGTGTTCCGGCAGCTGCCGCTCGCAAGCCCGCAGATCCAGCGCAAGCTGTGGGAAGAGGGCGTCGCGCTCGTCGATGCGGTGCTCGGGCAATACGGCATCGGCCCGGGGGGCGAGGGTGGTGCCGCCGAGGATCCCCGTCTGCCGCGCAAGGACCGGCGCTTCGACGATCCCGAATGGCGCCGGCAGCCGTTTTTCGCGCTGCTGCACCAGCTCTACCTGATGTTGTCGGAGCAGATGGTGGGGATGGCCGAGGCGATGGACGGGCTGGAGCCGGCCAGGAAGGCGCAGCTGGTGTTCGCGGCCCGCACGATCGCCGACGCGCTCAGCCCCGCCAACTTCCCGCTGACCAATCCGGTGGCGCTGGAGAAGGCCAGCCAGACGCGCGGCGAGAGCCTGGTGCGCGGCTTCGAGAACCTGCTTGACGATCTGCGCAAGGGCCAGCTCACGCATACCGATCCCAAGGCCTTCGTGCTGGGCGAGAACATCGCGGTGACGCCCGGAAAGGTCGTGTTCGAAACGCCGCTCTACCAGATCATCCAGTACACGCCGACCACCGACAAGGTGCTCAAGACCCCGCTGCTGATCTTTCCGCCGTGGATCAACCGCTACTATATCCTGGACCTGAACGCGAAGAAAAGCTTCGTGCGCTGGGCGGTGGAACAAGGCCTGAGCGTCTTCATGGTATCCTGGAAGTCCGCCGATGCCTCGATGGCGGACCTGGCCTGGGACGATTACATCGGCGCGCAGATCGAGGCGATCGATTTCGTGCGCGGGCGGCTTGGCGTGCCTTCGGTCCACACCATCGGCTACTGCGTGGCCGGCACCACGCTTGCCGCGACGCTGGCGGTGCTGGCGCGCAAGGAGGCGGCCGGCATGGTCGCCAGCGCCACATTTTTGACGGCCCAGGTCGATTTCGAGGAGGCAGGCGACCTCAAGAACTTCATCGACGACCAGCAGATCGAAACGATCGGCAAGCTCTCGCCGGAAGGATATCTCGACGGCCGCTACCTTGCGGCGACCTTCAACGTGCTGCGCGGCAACGACCTGATCTGGAGCTACGTCGAGAAGAACTACCTGAAAGGCGAGGACCATCCAGCCTTCGACCTGTTGCATTGGAACGGCGACGTCACCAACCTGCCCGCCAAGTGGCACCGCAACTATCTGCGCGATCTCTACCGCGACAATCGCCTGGTGGTGGCGGATTCGCTGCAGGCCTGCGGAGTGCCCATCGATCTCCACCGGATCGCGACGCCGGCCTATATCCAGGCCGGAAGCGAGGATCATATCGCGCCGCCGCAAAGCGTGTGGAAGCTGATGCGCTACCTGGCGGGCCCGCGGACTTTCCTGCTCGCCGGTTCGGGGCACATCGCCGGCGTGGTCAACCCGCCTTCCTCGGGCAAGTATCAGTACTGGACCAACGAGGGCTCGCCCGAGACGCTCGAGGATTTCGTCGCCGGGGCCCGCGAACATCCGGGCAGCTGGTGGCCGCACTGGCGTGCGTGGATCGAGGCGCTCGATCGGGCGCTGGTCCCGGCGCGCGGCAAGCGCCGCCCCGGCGGTCGCGGCGACCGGGTGATCGAGGATGCGCCGGGGCGCTACGTCATGGCGCGCTGAGACCGGACGGGTCGCTGCCATGGGTCCGCCGGGAACTTTCGGGCGCCGGGACGGTTCGGCAGGCGGGTGACACTCACCCCCGGATCACCCCGGAGCGGGCGGCCGCCATGTGCGGCATGCCGCCTATGCTGCACTGCAACATTTTTGTGCAGTGCAGCAAAATTGTGTTGACTTCGCCGGCGCAAAAACCTATTTTGCAACGCAGCAACGATGAGTCGACTCGAAGACCGCGCCAGACCGTGCCGGATCCTGTTCGACGTTCAAAAACTCCTCGACCGCTGGACAGATCAAATGGCTGCAAACGAAGACCCGAAGGACATCGATAGCGCCGACAAGGCCTACAAGGCTGCCGCCGAGGCGGTGCCTGTGAAGTCCCCCGCTCCGGCCGCCAAAGCAGAGACCGGCAAAGCAGAGACCGGCAAGGTCGTGCCCGCCAAGGCCAAGCCTCTCAAGCCTCTCAAGCCTCTCAAGCGGAGCGAAGCCGTGGAGCCAAAGCCGGCCGCCGCCAAGATCGCCGCGCTGGCGCCCAGGATCAAGCCGGGTCCCAAGATCAAGCCGGTCGCGAAATCCACACCGGTCGTCCAGGCGAAGCCCCGGCCGATCGAGAAAGTTGTTCCGGCGAAGGCCACAGGGGCCGAGCCGGCTGCCAAGGTTGCCAAGGGAACGGAGGAGGCGGCTATTGCCGTTGCAAGTCCGAAGGCGGCCACTTCCAAGGCGGCAGAGACCGCTTTTACCAAAACACCCGCTTTCGCAGGACTTTTCACCAACTTCATGCTCGAGGAAAAGACAATGGACATGAGCGCTAATTTTTCCGGCTTCCAGGACGCGATGACCGAGGCCCAGGCCAAGGCCAAGGCCGCTTTCGAAAAGAGCACCGTCATGCTCGGCGAGGCCGGCGATTTCACCAAAGGCAACGTCGAAGCCATCATGGAATCAGGCAAGATCCTGGCTGAAGGTGTGCAGAGCATCGGGTCCGAGATCGTCGCCGAAAGCCGCAGTGCGTTCGAGACGATGACCGGCGATATCAAGGAACTCGCCGCCGCCAAGTCGCCGACCGATTTCTTCAAGGTCCAGGGCGAGATGATGCGCAAGAATTTCGACAGCGCCGTTGCCTATGGTTCGAAGAACAGCGAAACGATGCTCAAGCTGATGAGCGACGTGATGGCGCCGATTTCCGGCCGCGTCAGCATGGCGATGGAAAAGGTGCGATCCACCTCGCTGTGATGCGTTGAAGGCCTTCCGGTTGGTCGGGGGAACCCCGTCGATCCGGTCGGCGGAGCTGCAAGTTCGATAAACTCGACCGGGGCATCTTGAAGACAGGTGCCCCGGTACGATATTCTGGCAGCCATGATTTCCCTGATCGCCGATTCCGAACACGCTCGTCCCTGGCCTTTGCTTGCGGGGACCGATGGCGATTCGGACCGTGGGAGCGATGGGGACGAACAGGTCGGCATCGCCACCAAGACGCGCACCAAACCGAAGAAACCAAGCCAGTTCAAGGTCTTGATGCTCAACGACGATTACACTCCGATGGAATTCGTGGTGATGGTCCTCAAGCGTTTCTTCCAGATGGATCTGGAGCAGGCGACTCGCGTGATGCTCCATGTCCACCAGAAGGGCGTGGGCGTCTGCGGCATCTTTCCCTATGAAATCGCTGAGACCAAGGTGAACCAGGTGATGGATTTCGCCCGGCAGAACCAGCATCCGCTCCAGTGCACGCTGGAAAAGGCCTGATCGTTTCCCGCCCTGGCGGCCCGCCGCCTCTTTCCGTTTCAGTTCCTGCCGCAATGCCAGGCAATGGCGCGAAACAGCGCCGCCGACAGCGCGAGGGCGAGTGTATCGCCATGACCCGGCGGTGCCCCGCGCGCGGCGCCGATGGTCATTTTCACCTCGCAGATGCCGTCGCCGCCGAACCGCGCCTGCCATAGGCTGCCGGCAGGCAGCAGGCTGGCGAGCGCCGGCGCGGCGCGATCGTCCCCCAGCAGTGCCTGGACTTCCCTTTCCCGTGCCAGCCAGGCCTCCGGCGCGCCGGCACTGGCCCAGGCGCGGATGACGATCATGGTCTCGCGCACGATCCGCGCTTCCTGGTCCGCGGGAGCGGTCTCGGCATGCCGGGCGAACCGCTTGGCTTGCGCGGCCAGCGACGGATCCGCTTCCACGACACCGAGATTCCACACCGGCGGGCGGGCCAGTTCCGAAGTACTGCGCCTGGCCAAAGTGAACGCGGCCTTCCGGACCGCGAAGGCTTCGCCGAACCGCGAAGCGTCGAGCGCTGGCGTGGATGGTCCTTCCCGCATGTTCATCCTGATTTCCTCCGGTTTCCTGTTTGCCCCCGGGCTGCCGCTTGATCGATCGTCTCGGATTCGTTCGGCGCCTGTTCTTTGACCCTGCATAGCGCATCTGAGGGCCGAGGTGGGATGATGCTTTGCTGGACTACAGCATTGTAATCCTCCCGCCGCCGCCGAGCCTCTCCGGCGGTCCGCGTCGGCATGCGCCCGGACGACAATTCGCTTTGTCCTCCGCCGCCTGTCCGTTAAGGGCCGGGGAAGGATGGTTTTGTGACGACGCCTACGTGAGATTCCCAAGCGCCATCGATCGCTACATCTTCCGCCTCGTGCTGATGCCGATGCTGGGGATCTTCCTGCTTGCGGCCTCCCTGCTGGTCCTCGACAAGATGCTGCGGCTGTTCGACTTCGTCGCCACCGAGGGCGGCCCGGTGGGTGTCGTCTTCAAGATGCTGGCGAACATGCTGCCCGAATACGCCAGCCTGGCGATACCGCTGGGGTTGATGCTGGGCATCCTGCTCGCCTTCCGCAAACTGGCGACCAGCAGCGAACTCGACGTCATGCGCGCGGTCGGCCTGAGCTATACCCGCATGCTGTACGTGCCCTACGTCATCACGCTGGTGCTGGTCGCCTTCAACTTCGCGATCGTCGGCTATCTGCAGCCGCTGTCGCGTTACTATTACGAAGAACTCAACTACGAGCTCAAGTCCGGCGCGCTGGGGGCTTCGATCAAGGTCGGCGAATTCACCACGCTGAAGGACCGCATCGCGCTGAGGATTGACGAGAGCCAGGACGACGGCCGGCGGCTGATGGGGATTTTCGCCCGCGTCGCCAACGCCAAGGGCCAGGTGCTGTCGATTTCCGCGCGCGAGGGCCGGTTCCTGGCGCTCAAGGGATCGCCCGACACGATCATCCTGCGGCTGGAGCAGGGGCAGATCATCCAGGACATGCCCGGGCAGCAGCCGCGCGTCCTGACTTTCACCCGCCACGACCTGCCGATCGAGCTGCCGGCGATCGAGAAGTTCCGCAAGCGCGGCGGGCAGGATCGCGAATACTTGCTGCCCGAACTGATGAAGCTGGGCTGGAACGACCAGTTGCCCAGGCAGGAGCGCGTCTCCAGCCAGGCGAACTTCAACTACCGCATGGTCGAGGTTGTCATGATGCTGCTGTTGCCGCTGCTGGCGGTGGCGCTGGCGATTCCGCCCAAGCGCTCGACTTCGGCACTGGGCCTGTTCGTCTCGATCGTGATGATCGTGGCCTATCACAAGGTGAACCAGTACGCGAACGACGTGGCTTCGCTGGGGCGGATCAACCCGGTCCTGGGCCTGTGGGGTCCGTTCCTGGTGCTCGCCCTGCTGATCCTGTGGATGTACTGGCGCGTCGCCTATGTGCCGGGCGGGCAGGCGATCGGCTGGCTGGAGAAGGCGTCCGATACCGTAATCAAGCGGCTCAAGTCCCTCCTGCGCCGCAAGCGGCGCGGCCCCATCCTGCCCATCCCGGCGGACCCGATCTGACATGCAGCTTGAATTCTTCCCCTCGCGCACGCTGACGATCTATCTCGCGCGGTTGTTCGTCACCCGCATCCTGGCGGTCCTGCTGATGCTGGTGATGGTGCTGCAGGTGCTCGACCTGCTGGGCGAAAGTGGTGACATCCTGGCCTATTCGGGCAACGGGGAGATGCAGCTGCTCCATTACGTGTTGCTGCGCGTGCCCCAGCTGATCGCGCGGTTCCTGCCTTATTCGGTGCTGCTGGCGACGATCATCACGCTGGCCACGCTGAACCAGAACAGCGAAGTCGTCTCGATGAAGGCGGCCGGGCTTTCGGCGCACCAGGTGCTGGCGCCGCTGATCCTGACGGCGCTGGTGATTTCCTGCTTCAGCTTCGCTTTCAACGAACGGGTGGTGACCCGCGCCAATGCGGCGCTGGATGCCTGGCAGGCGGTCGACTATGGACCGTTGCCCAAGGATACCGGGGTCCGCAACAACCTTTACATGTCCGATGGACGCGACTTGCTGCTGGCGAAGACGCTGACCGGGCGCGGTGCCGCCATGGTCATGACCGAGGTCACCTTCTACCGCCGCGACGACAACGACATGATCGTGGAGCAGCTGCGCAGCCCGCGCGCGACTTACGCGAATCCGGGGTGGAAGCTGGAGAACCCGGTGCGCTTCCAGGTGGCGGGCACGGCGACCGCGAAGCTTCCCTCCACCACCGTCGCGCCCGGCATCACGCCGGGCAAGGTGTTGATCTCGAAAGTGGATGCCGATGCACAGGACATCTTCACGCTGGCCAGGTCGATCGAGGCCCTGCGGATCGCGGGCCGGCGGACCAGCGCGCTCGACGCGGCCTGGTGGCACAAGCTTGCGGGCCCGTTCTCCTCGGCGCTGATGCCGCTGCTGGGCGCCGTCGCCGCCTTCGGGCTGGCGCGCTCCGGGCAGCTGCTGATCCGTGCCGTGATCGGCATGGGGCTGGGGTTCGCCTATTTCGTGTTCGACAACGCGGCGCTGGCGATGGGCAATTTCGGCGGCTATCCGCCGCTGGTGGCGGCCTGGGCGCCGTTCGTGCTCTTCGCCCTCATCGGCGAGACGGTGCTGATCCGGACCGAGGAATAGGGCCGGCCGGGCCTCGAGGGCGCCGCGCTACCGCGGCTCGCGCCCCTTACCCCGCACGCATCGTGCTGCGCACCAGCCGCGAGACCAGCGGCAGCAGGCCCTTGTAGTTCGCCCTCGCGTAAGTGGTGTCCGCGCCCAGGTGGGCCGAGAGGCGGCGGTGGCATTCGGCCAGCGCGTGATACGGCATCGAGGGCAGCAGATGGTGCAGCGCGTGGTAGCGCAGGCCGACCGGCGCCCACAGCGGCGAAAGCAGCGCGGGCGGGGGGACATTGACCGAATCGAGATATTGCGCCGTCACCGTCATCGCCTCGCCGTCGTTCTCCCACAAGTGCGCGACGAGCGTGCGGACCTGGTTGAGGAAGGCGGTGAGCGAGACCACGCACAGCGCGATCGCCAGCGGCCGCCAGCCGTAGGCGAAGCTCGCGGCAAGCACCGCGATGGCCCAGGCCGAGCAGCCCAGTTCCTGCCAGAACACCATCCGCGCGAAGGCGCCCTCGGGCGGGCGGCGGCGGTACTGCGGATTGATCGAAAGCGCCGATGCGCGTTCCCACACCAGCTTGCGCAGCGGCGGGATCACTACCCCCAGCGGAACCAGCAGCGCCGATCGCACCAGCAGCGCCGGCGGCAGCAGGATCGCCGTGAGCGCGAAGACCGGCAGGCTCCACGGCTTCATCAATGCCAGCGGCATGTATTCCGGATCCTCGACAGTGCCGTAGCGCGTGCGGGCATGGTGCTGCGTGTGCACGCCTTCGTACATGAACGAGGGGATCAGCAGCGGGATGCCGACCAGGAGGTTCCAGGCGAAGCGGAAGCCGGGCAGGGCGTCCTTGTGGATGTGGGTCAGTTCATGGATGAACAGCAGCGCGCGATAGAGCGCCAGCGCCGCGAGGATCGCGCAGGCCAGCGCCGCCAGCGGGCTCGCAAGCAGGATCGCGCCGGCCAGCGCGGCATAGCCGAGCGCCGCCGAGGCCAGCATGTCGGGCCAGTAGATGCCCGCGCGGGCGGCGGCGAGGTCGCGCGTCAGTTCCACGGCGGCGCGCAGCATCTCCTTGTCGTCGGGGATCTGCGAATGCCAGGTCGCGGCCGTTCGTCCGGTCGGTTCCGGAGGCGGCGCGGGCCGGGGCTGGTCGATCAGGTCCTGGGCAATCATGCGCTCAAATTCCAAAGTCTTCCGGGTAAAAACGCGTCGGCGATCGGGTTTGTCGAGTGCGCTGGCGCTGCCCTGCTTGACAAGTTACCGCCGCCCGCCGCACTTCGCGCGCCAGCATATCCCATAGGCTGGAACAAAGGCAGCATCGTGGCCAATTCCGAACTAGTCATCACGCCCGTTTCCAGCAAGGCTGATCGCGCCGCTTTCGTGGACTTCGCCTATCGGCTCAATGCGGCAGATCAAAATTGGGTGCCCAACTTGCGCTCGGAAGAGATTTCGAAGTTCACGCCCGGCAAGAACCCGTTCTTCGACCATGCCCGCGTGCAGCTGTTCCTGGCCCGGCGCAGCGGCCGGATCGTCGGTCGGATTTCGGCGCATATCGATGAACAGGCGCTGAAACAGCCGGTCGAACAGGGCATGGGGCCGGGCACCGGCAACTGGGGCGCGATCGAGGCCGAGGACGAGAGTACCGCGCGCGCGCTTATCGCGGCGGCCGAGGCCTGGCTCCGGGCGCAGGGCATGACGCGGGTGCTGGCGCCGATGAACCTGTCGGTGTGGGAGGAGCCGGGCATCCAGGTGCGGGGCCACGATCATCCGCCGATGGTGATGATGGCGCATCACAACGCCGCCTACCAGGGCTGGATCGAAGGCGCCGGCTATGGCCGGGTCAAGACGCTCTACACTTACGATCTCGATGTCACGAAGCAGTATCCCCCGCTCATCCAGCGCATCATCGCCTCCGGCGAAAAGAACGCCAAGATCCGCATCCGCGAGGTGGAGCTGAAGCATTTTGGCCGCGAAGCCGCGATCATCTGCGATATCCTCAACGATGCCTGGTCGGATAACTGGGGCTTCGTTCCCTTCACCGACAAGGAAATCGCCTACACCGGAAAGGCGCTCAAGCCCCTGGTCCATCCCGAACTGATCCGCATAGCCGAGTACGAGGGCGAGCCGGTGGCCTTCATGATGACGCTGCCCGATCTCAACGGGATGCAGATGCGGGTCAACGGGCGGAACGGCAAGCCATCGATCCTGGGCCTGATGAAGCTGCTGCTGTGGCTTAGGAAGCCCCGGCCCGCCGACATGCGGGTGCCGCTGATGGGCGTGCGCAAGAAACTGCAGGCCTCGCGCCTCGCCAGCCAGCTCGCCTTCATGATGATCGAGTACATCCGCCGTGCCGCGGTCGAAAAGTTCGCCGCGAAGCGGGGTGAAATCGGCTGGATCCTCGAGGACAACCAGGGGATGGTCGCGATCGCCGACGCCATCGACAGCAAAGTTAACCGCGAATACGCGATCTATGAGAAGATGCTGTAAGCTTTCCGTCGCCGCGCGGTGAGCCCGGGACGATGGTTCGCTATTCCTCGTCGGCCGGGACCGCGGCTTCTTCGATCACCGGGTCGTCGGCCTCGTCGACGCTTGCGGATGCCTCCGCCCTGGGGCCGGTATCGCCGGCGCTCTTTCCGGCATCGGGGTTGGCGAGCGGCGGCTGGGAGCGCACGATGTCGTAGGGCAGCATGTCGTCGCTGGCGGAGCGGGGCAGGATCTCGCCGCCAGGCGCCGCCGATCGGTCGGGCTCCTGCTTTCCGCAGCCGCCGAGCGCGAGGCTCGCCGCGATCGTAAGGGAAAGGGCGATGGAGGCTTTCATTCAGGCGGTCTCCCGGGAACAGGGGCTTTCCAGGGCGCCGAGGAAGCTTGCGGCCCTGGCCACCAGCGCCCGGTCCCAAGTGGCGAAATCGACCTCGCGGCCAAGGCGCGCAAGGCTGGTCACGCCGAATTCCTCGATACCGCAAGGAACGATTCCGGCAAAGTGCGACAGGTCCGGCCGGATGTTCACCGCGAATCCATGCATTGTCACCCACTTGCGGATGCGCACGCCGATCGCGCCGATCTTGGCCTCGCGCCCGTCGATGTCGGTGGTCCAGATGCCGATCCGGCCTTCGGAACGGAACCCTTCCACGCCGAAATCGCGCAGCGTTTCGATCACCCAGCCTTCAAGCGCATGGACGAAGCCGCGCGCGTCGCGGGCGCGCTTCCGAAGATCCAGCAGGACGTAACCGACGCGCTGGCCCGGGCCGTGATAGGTATATCGCCCGCCCCGCCCCGCCTCGACCACTTCGAAACGCGGATCGAGCAGCTCGGCCGATGCCGCGCTGGTGCCGGCGGTATAGACCGGCGGGTGTTCCAGCAGCCACACCAGTTCGTGCGCCTCGCCCGCCGCGATGGCGGCATTGCGCGCCGTCATTTCTTCCAGCGCCGCGCGGTATGGAACCGGACCGTCCGACACGCGCAGCTCGATATCACCGGGAAGAGTGGCGGGAATCGTCATGGCGCGTTGCGTGGCGTCATTCCATGCGGTTATCAAGTGCCTTTAGACAGCCTGCAGGGCAGGACTCCGGGAGTACGCGATGAAGTTCGACAGCAACAGGGCCTGGCTCGACGCGATTGCGGCGGTGAACGCCAACCGACAGGTGCTGGTGCCGGTCGCGGGTGTGTTCTTCCTGCTGCCCACCCTGCTTTCGACCATGTTTCTCACCGAAGTGCAGACCCGGATGCTGGAAGCCTTCGGCAAGCCGCAGGTGGTCGAGCGGATGTTCGTGGACAACCTGGGCCTGTTCGTGGGCTTCGGGATCGGCGGCCTGCTGGTCCAGTGCGTGGGATATCTCTCGGTCATGGCGCTGCTGAGCGACCGGGGCCGCCCGACGGTGGGAGAGGCGATCGTCGCCGCGCTCAAGGCGCTGCCCACGCTGGTGGCAACGATGCTGCTGACGATGCTGGGCATGTTCCTGGCGTCGATGGCGATAGGGGTGGTGCTGGGCGGCCTGCTGGGGCTGATCGCGGGGACCGGCGTTGCCACGGTGGTGACCATGGTCGCGCTGCTGGTCGGCGTGGTCTATGTCTGGGTGAAGCTTTCCCTGGTGGTGCCGACCGTGGTCAACGAACGAATCGGCAACCCGGTCACGGCCATGGTCCGCTCGTGGCGGCTGACCCGGCACAACAGCCTGCGGCTCTTCGGCTTCTACCTGATGCTTGCGATCGGCTATGTCGCGGTTGCCTTCGTGGTGACGCTGGCGCTGATCGGCCCGGTGGCGCTGCTGGCCGGTCAGGGTCAGGCCCTGACGTTGTTCACCGGCGTCGTGTCCGGCGCGATCGGCGCGGTATCGAGCGTGATCCTGATCGCCGTCCTGGCCTATACCCACCGGCAGCTCGCCGGGCCCTCGCCCGAGGAGATTTCGCACACGTTCGAGTAATGCGAAGTTTCCTGGAGCGAGGCTCATCTCCTCCCTTCGTCATGGCAAGGCGGCGCAGCCGCCGAAGCAATCCAGGGCAACACTAAACCGCCCTGGCCCACAGCTTGGCTTGCCGCGCCGCTTGCGGCGGCTCGCAATGACGAAGGAAGGGGGGCGAAGGGAAGGGGAACAAGAGTTCCGATCAACGAGATTTGGCAGGCTCCCGATGGCCCGGAGTTTCGCACCGAAAATGCGAACCACGCCGCTCGCGCGTCAGGCCGCTCGCTGGGGAGAAGGCTTTCCGCTTCCCTTCCGGCTCAGCCCTCGTCTTCGTCCTTCCAGCCCCAGTACATGAAGCAAGGCGGTACGTTGATCGGCTCCAGGGCGTTGTCGATGCGCTTGAAGTGCCGGGCCATGAAGGAGCGGGCCTTGGGCGTGAACTGGTAGACCAGGAACGCGCCGCCCTTGCGGATCACGCGGTAGGTCGCCGCCGCGATCGCCGGGCCGACGCCTTCGGGCAGGGTGGAGAACGGCAGGCCGGACAGCACGTAGTCCGCCTTCTCGTGGCCGTGGGCGCGCACGATGGCCTCCACGTCCGCCGCCGAGCCATGCACCGCGACGAAGCGGCTGTCGGTGATGGTGCGGCGCAGGTAATCGATGAACAGGGGGTTGGTGTCGATCACCAGCAAGGTCGCATCGCGGCGCATCCGGTCGAGCACCGGGCGGCAGAATGTGCCCACGCCCGGCCCGTATTCGACGAACAGCTTGCAGGTGTTCCAATCCACCGGCGCGAGCATGCGGTTGATGGTAAAGCGCGAGGACGGCACGATGGAACCGACCATCACCGGATTGCGCAGGAAGCCTTCCAGGAAAATCCCCCAGGGCCCCAACCCCTGCTTGATCTTCCGCTTGATCTTCTGGGGCAGCGCCTCTCGGGTAAGCTCGGTACTGGTCATGCTGGCGGAAGCTTTCGCACTGTTATCGTGTCACGAATGTGCCATGCGGTGGCAGATTACCACCCGCATTGCAAGGCGGTGGGGACGGGCCGTTTGGATAAACGAGCGGTTCGTCACAGAATTTCGTGAACCTTTTCCTGGGGCCGGCAGAGCCTTGCGCCCTTGTCGGTTTCCACCAGCGGGCGTTCGATCAGGATCGGTTCGGCGGCCATCGCGGCGAGCACGGCGGCATCGCCGGCTTCCGGCAACCCGCGCTCGGCGGCGTCGGTGCCGCGCAGGCGCAGGCCCTGTTGCGGCGTGATCCCGGCATCGCGATAAAGCTGCGCCAGCTTGTCGGCGCTGGGCGGAGTCTTGAGATATTCGACCACTTCCAGCTCTACACCGGGCGTCTCCTGCAGGATCGCCAGCGTCTTGCGCGAAGTGCCGCAATTGGGGTTGTGCCAGATCGTTGCCTTCATGGCTGTCTCCTCATGGTCCTGTGGGTGGCGGCGGCGGTTCGGGCGCCATCGCCGGAACCGCCCTTGCCGCATCTTCGCGCGTGATGCCAGGGGCGGGTGCGGCGCTGATCGTCTCCTCGCGGCGGGTGACGGCGCCGGCGCGCTGGATCGCGCGCACCAGCCGGGGATAGACGCCGCAGCGGCACAAGTTGGGAATCGCCTCCCTGATCTCGGCCTCGCTGGGATTGGCGTTGCGCGCCAGCAGCGCCGCGCCGCTGATGACGATGCCGGGGGTGCAGAAACCGCACTGGATCGCCTGTTCGGCCACCATCGCCTGCTGCACCGGGTGGGAGCGGTCGTGCGAAAGACCCTCGATGGTGGTGACGAAGCGGCCTTCGCATTCGGCCAGCGAGATCAGGCACGAACGCAGCGCCGCACTGTCCACCATGACCATGCAGGCGCCGCAATCGCCCACGCCGCAGCCGTACTTGGTCCCGGTGAGATTGGCGGCATCGCGCAGCGCCCAGAGCAGGGGCGTGCGCGGATCCATGTCGAATTCGATCGGACGGTCGTTGACGGTCAGGCGCGGCATTGGGGGTCTTTAGGCGCTCGCGGTCGCCGGGGCCAGTCCCCCGCCGTCACCGCAAGCCCACCTTGATCCCGGCCCACAGCGTGCGCGGCGTGCCGAGGTCGATCGAGCCGGCCTGGTTGCGAGTCACCACCGTCTCATCGGCCAGGTTCTCGCCGCGCAGCACCAGCGAGAACGGGCCGGCGAGGGGGAGCAGGGCGTAGGCATCGAGGGTGGTCGCGGCGGGCAGCGTATCGGCTTGCAGGTCGTCCTCGTACTGGGCGCCCAGATGGCGCAGCGTGGCGGCCAGGCGCCAGCCCGGGCGCGGCGCCCAGGCAAGCGTCGCGCTCGTGGCGAGCCTGGGCACTTGCGCGGGGCGCATGCCGTCGAGCGGTGCCTGCGCGCCGCTCGCCTCGACTTTCGAATCGGTCCAGGCAAGCGAGCCGTTCAGGCTGACCTGGCCCAGCGAAAGGTCGGCCGAAGCCTCGATCCCGCGCGCGTGGATGGCATCGACGTTCTGGCGCTCGCGCAAGTTGGTGCCGATGGTGACGTTGGCGATCGCGTCCTCGAGCCGGTTGTCGAAGGCGGTGAGCGACAGCGACAGGCCCGGTGCCGGATGCAGGTCAATTCCCGCCTCGTAGCCGCGCAGCCGCTCCGGCTTCAGCGCGGCGTTGGCCGCGGTCCTCACCGGGAACACCACGAAGGGGCGGTAGAGTTCGTTGAGCGTGGGCACGCGCATGCCGGTATAGGCGGCGGCGCGCAGCGACAGCGCCTTGCCCGCATGCCAGACGAGGCCGCCGCGCGCATTGGCGTTCCAGCCCGAGCGGTTGGGGAAGGTCGTGTCCTGGCTGACCGCGCCCGCCGCGTTCAGCTCGCGGAAGAAGCCGCCGCAGATGGTCCAGCGATCGGCGCGCAAGCCGGCGGTGAGCACGAATGCGCCCAAGGTCCAGTCGTCCTCGGCGTAGAGGCCCAGGTTCGACTGGTCGCCGCCGGCACGGCGAAAGCCGCTGGGCGCGCCGGCGGTGTAGGGCACTTCCACCAGGTGTCCCTCGGCAAGCCGGAGGTCGGCGCCCAGGCGCAGCACGTGCGCCGCACCCACCGGCGGGCGCAGCTCCGCCTTGCCCCCCACCGCCAGCGTCGGCGTCTTCGCCTGGTCGAGCGTCTTCTTGAAGCTTGAGGAACTGATGACGACGTTCGAGAAATCCTGCGCCTGGACATAGCCCAGAACGTCGAACCGCCACTCACCCCGGCCCACCAGGCGCAAGCTGGCCTGCTGGCCCGAGGATGTCGAATCGGCGCCTTGGAAGCGCAGCGTGCGCGCATTGTGATAGGCAAGGCCGGATGCCTGGATCTCGATCGTGTCGGTCAGCGGGGCGACGGCGCGCAGCGAGCCCGACCAGCTTTCATAGGCCGCGCGAGCCGAAGCGGCGACGCGCTGGTCTTTCGGCGTCGTCCAGAAACCCTGCCCCCTGTCCCACAGCCCGCCGTCCCACTGCCCGCTGGCGACGACGAAACCCTGGCCCAGGCGGGGGGCGGCGGTGGCCGAAAGCTGGGTCTCGCCGCGCTGGTCGACCAAGGCGGCGGCCTGCAACGCGCCGATCTCGTCCGGCCCGGCGCTGGTCAGCTCGATCGTCCCCGATACTGCGCCGGCACCGAAAGCACCGGCGCCGCCCCCGCGCGTCACCCGCACCGTGGAAAGCCGGTCGGGACTGAGCGCGGAAAGCGGGACATAGCCGAAGAACGGATTGGCGACGGGTACGCCGTCAAGCAGCAGCAGCGCCCGGCTGGAGGCATTGCCGCCCAGCGCACGCAGCGTCACGCCCTGCGCGGAGGGGTTTGCCGCCCGGCTGTCCGTCCGGCGGAACTGCTGGAACCCCGCGATCGCGGACAAGACATCCTCGATCCGTCCGGACGGGCTGGCGGTGATCGCGCCGCGCCCGATCGTCGCCACGTCATAGGCCGGGACGGCCGGGCCATCCTCGAGCCCGTGGCCGGTCACCAGGATCGCGGCGGCCTGGGTCCCGTCGTCGCGCCGGTCGGATGCGCCGGCCTGGACCGGGCCGGCGGCGAACATGCCGAGTGCCAGGATCGGTCCTGCCAGGGCGGCGCGGGATCGCGGAAGGTTCATGCCAGCTCCATCGGGGCCGACTTCATAGGGAAAGTTCGCGGGCAGGCAAGCGGGCGCGGCTCGTTTCCCAGACCGTCCGGGACGCCACCTATCTTGCCCTCGCCCGCCAAGCGACTACACTCATGGGCGTGACAAGGGAGCAGTACCTTTCCGGACGGATCCTGCTGGCGATGCCCGGCATGTTCGATCCGCGCTTCGAACGTTCGGTGACGGTCATGTGCGTGCACGACGAACACGGCGCGCTCGGCATCGGTATCGGCCATGTCCGCGCGCGCGTGCGTTTCCATGAGATTCTCAGGGAGCTGGGGCTGGACCCGGGCATGGCGCCGGACTGTGCCGTGCTCAATGGCGGCCCGGTGGAGCCGGGGCGGGGTTTCATCCTGCATTCGACGGATTGGGGCGGGGGCGATACCATAGAGGTTCAGCCGCTTTGCGCGCTGTCCGCCTCGCTCGACGTTCTTTACGCGATCACCGAGGGGCGCGGGCCGAGCCACTGGCTGATGGCGCTGGGCTATGCCGGCTGGGGTGCCGGCCAGCTCGAAAGCGAGATGCGCCAACATGGCTGGTACGCCGCCGAAGGCCACCGCGAAGTGCTGTTCGATACGCCGCCCGAAGCCCGCTGGATGGCCACCTGGCGCGCCGAGGGCATCGATCCGGCCTTGCTTTCGAACGCGACCGGGCGGGCCTGAAAAAGCGGGCAGGTCTGTTGTTATCCGGTTTCTGGGAGCGGGTCTCGATTCCGATTTCGTGTTCCTTGCGCTATCGGTCCCGCTTCGCCAGCCGCTCCAGGTCTTCGGGCAGGTCCACGTCGAGATGGATCGCCGGGTCGGGGCAATCGTCGAACACGACATCCGCGCGGGCGCGCAGGAGCCGGCCCGCGCCTTCGTCGCCGGCAAGGCGGGCGATGTCGGGAAAGGCCTGGGCCGAAAGCAGCACCGGGTGGCCGGGGCGCCCCTCGTGCCGGGGCAGGGCGGCATAGGCGCGGCCCAGCAGCCCGGCGAGCCGCGCGGCCTCCTGGTGCGGGACGGCGGGCATGTCGCCCAGGAAGACGAAGGCCCCGTCCGCCGCGCCCGCCGCGGCGATTCCCGCCTTGAGCGAATCGGCCATGGCGGCGCTTGCCAGGCGGACCACCTCGACCGCCGGCGCCCCGGCCCACGCGCCGGTTTCCAGGCCGGGCCGGGCGACCACGATCACCCGGCTGACCGGCGCCGCGCGGGCGGCACGGATGGCGTGGAACAGCAGCGGTTGTCCATCGAGCGGGGCGGAAAGCTTGTCGCCGCCGAAGCGGGTCGCGCTGCCCGCCGCCAGCACCACCGCGACCAGCGTCGCGCGCGGTTGCGCGCAGGCCAGTGTCACGCGCGCTCGCGCGCAGGATTGAGCGCCCGCATGATTTCCGCGATGATGCCGGTCGCCACTTCCCATGGCGACTTGCCGAGGCCGGGCATGCCGGGCGAAAGATGCAGCCCGGCCAGTTCCTCGCCGCTTGCCCCTTGCGCTTCGAGGGCGGCCCGCCGGCCTGGCGCGCGCGATCGGGCGCCGATCATGCCGACATAGCCGGCGCCCCCGCGCAGCGCCGCAAGGCAGCCGCCAAGGTCGTGATGGTCTTCGTGCGTGGCGCCCAGGTAGGCGGTCCAGCGATCGACGCCCAGGCGGGCCAGTGCTTCGGCGGGCTCCTCGCGCAAGTACCGGGAAACCGGGAAGGGCGGCGGCGCCTCGGGCCCCTGGGGGCGCACCAGGATCGTCTCGAAGCGGGCGAGCGTGCCAAGGTGCGCGGCCGCCAGCGCGCCGGGATCGCCGCCCGATACGATCAGCCGGCGCGGCGGATCGTATCGGCGGGCGATGCGGAACGGGTCTTCCGACAGGTGGAGCAGCGCGCCGGCCTCCGCGCTGACGGCGCGCGCCGCGCCGTCGCTGCTCCAGGTGCAGGAGCGCCGTGCGCGGGCGTGGTCCAGCAAGGCGCGGACGGCCTCGTCGCCGGGGGCGAGGCGTTCGACCAGCACGTGCAGCGCGCCGCCGCACCGCAGGCGAATGTCGATCCACGGGCTGCCCATGCCGTAGTGCAGCCGGCGCGGCTCTCCATCGGCCAGGACTTGCGCGGCGTGGTTGGCGACGTCGCCTTCGATGCAGTCGCCGGAGAAATAGCCGCTCGCGGCGATGCCGCCGTCCCCGCCCGGCGTGAACAGCATTTGCGCGCCCGGCCCGCGCGGAGCGCTGCCCTCGACCTTGTACAGCGTCGCCAGCGCGGCCGGCCGGCCGGCGCCGACCGCATCGGCCAGGGCCGGACGGATATCGTCGATCCAGCCGAAAACCGGCCAATCCGCGTTGCTGATCTCGCCTTCCATGCCTGCCCCGTAACACCGCCTCGCCAAGGTGTCTAACCTCGGAGTGGGGGCCGGTTCAGGCCCCGGTTCAGGCCCCGGTTCAGGCCCCGGTTCAGGTTTCGCCGATGCGGTCGGCGAACAGCAGGCGTCCGCCGGACAAGTGCCACAGCGCTTCGTTGAAATCGGTGTTGCTCATCGCGAAGCAGCCTTCGCTGCGGCCGAGCTTGCCCCATTTCGCGATCATCGAAAGATCCACGTACCACGCCGGATGCATCACGATCGCGCGATTGAGCGCCATCGAATTGTCCGAATCGAGCCCGACCAGCCGGATCGAGGTGCCGTACTTGCCCTGATACCACTCGCAAGTGAGGAAAGCCCCGCGCGAGGTGGCCTCGGACCCGGGCATGTTGGAGAAACTGCGCAGCCAGCCGCTGTGTTCCGGATCGGAACCACGCCCATGCGCGAGCAGGAAGGAGCGCACCGTCCCCGCTTCGATATTGGCGAAATGCAGGCGCGGCTTCCACGAAGGCTGTGCGAAGTCCGCGACGCCGACGATATCGGACCGCCACACCCTCGTGCCGACGCGCTGGACCTGGCTGGCCGCGATATCGAGGACGCGCCGTTCGTAAGGCGTGATCGCGAAGGCGCTGGCCCCGGTGGTGAATCCTGCCCCGGTGGTGAACCCTGTCCCGGTTGCCGCCGCAGCGGCTTCGCTCGCCAGGGCGCGGCCGGACAGGGCCAGGCCCATCCCCGCCGCCAAACCACCCTTGAGAACTGTTCTTCGTCCCAGCGACCGATCCATGGTGGCAAGAATAGCACAATCGAATGCACCGTTCCAGCCGCCTCCGACCGGCGGTCTCAGGCAGGCGTCGGGTCATCGACGTCGTTCCGGGCTTGCCGGCGCTTCACTCCAGCGGCACCACGTCCACCGAGAAATACATCGTCTGCGCCGAGGTTCCCCGGAACGTGCCGTCGAGCGGGGCGACGTCGGAATAGTCGCGGCCCATGCCGATGAAGATGTGGTCGGCATCGGCCAGCATTGCGTTGGTCGGATCGAAGCCGACCCAGCCCAGTTCCTCGCCGCACCACAGATTGACCCAGGCGTGCATCGCGTCGGCCCCCACCAGCCGTTCCCGCCCCGGCGGCGGCAGCGTGCGCAAGTAGCCGCTGACATAGCCAGCCGGAATGCCGTGGGCGCGCGCGGCGACGATCATGACGTGGCTGAAATCCTGGCAGACGCCGCGGCGGCGGCGGAACGCCTCGATCGGCGGCGTATCGGTGAAGGTCGCTTTGGAATCGAAAGTGAATTCATCGTGGATCGCCCGCATCAGGGCCCGGCCGGCCTCCATCACCGGCATCGCTTCGTCCAGGAAGGCGCCTGCCCACATCGCGATGTCGTGCTCGGGCGCGGCGACCGGCGAGGCAAAGATGTAGGAGGCGGGCGCCAGGGCGGAAAGATCGGGCAGCTTCATCGCCCGCTCGCGAAGCTCGGCAAGGTCCGGCCCGGTGGCGTCGGCGACGAAGAAAGGCAGCGGCTCGCGCTCCACGGTGAAGCGGCTCTCGACCTGCAGCCGGTCGATCGGCTCGTGCATGGAAAAGCGGGTCTCGTTGACGTGATATCCGCCTTCGCCATCGTGCACTTGCGCCGGCTGCGGCTCGATGCCCAGAACGTAGTCGCTGACCGTCTGCCCCGGCCAGTCCGCCGGCCGCAGCCGCATGTTGAACTGCGCGAGCCGCACGGGGGCGGCATATTTCAGCGTGGTGATGTGGCTGACGGAATAGCGCATCGGGTCACACGATCCAAAACTGATACCAAGTCCCTTGAAGTGAGACACATCCCCCTTCGCCACCTCGCGGGCGACGAAGGGGGGAACAGGATTTCCGATCAATGACTTGGTATGACTGCTCAACACTGCCCTAGGGCTTTAGCCGGGTAATACCAATATGCGTTGATTGCGACTCTTCTCCCCTATTCAGGCCGGTCCCGGCGCGCCCTACAGCAGCCGTGTCCTTTTCTCCGCCTCCTCGCGGTCGAACTGCAGGAAATAGCGCGCGGAGATCTCGTCGGACAGCTCCAGGAGCCGCGCCTCGATCGCCTGCAACCGCTCGGCGGTCATGTCCGGGGCGAGCGCGGCTTCCAGTTCGCCCAGCAAGGCGCGCGCCGCGCGCAGCGGCGGTTCGGGGATGTTGTCGTCGCGCAGGCTGGGCAACGCCGAAAGGTGGGAAACCACTTCGGCCACCTGGAACTTGAGCGCGCGCGGATTGTCCGGATCGAGCAGGACCAGGTCGCGCACGGGGTTCGCCATCGGCGCGGTCAGGTAGCGGCTGCGATAGATGATCTGGCTGTCGCACAAGTCCAGCAGCACGCCCAGCGCGGCGCCCCCGGCCTCGCCGTTTTCGCCCGAAAGCGTGCCGACGATCCGGCAGATCGCCTGGGCGCGCTCGATCCGCTGCCCGATTTCGAGGAAGCGCCACGCCGCCGAACGCACCATGTTCTCCGAGATCAGCCCGGCGAGCGCGCTGAAATGCTCCGTCAGCCAGCGCGCGCTGCTGAGCATGCTTTGCGGGCGATCGACGTCGATCGAGGGCATCGGCCGGCTGACGATGCGCCAGAAATCGCGGGCGAAGCGTTCGCGAAGCGACAGGCCTACTTGCAGCCGGCGCCGCATCAGCGTGGCGACGCCGCCCGGCAGGCGCGTTTCGGTGAGGGCCTTGGCGCAGGCCGCCGCCGCCGGCCGGCCCACCGTCGCCGCGTCGATCGCGCCGAAGTCCAGCAGCAGGCCGACCAGGCTGGACAGCACGCCGTCCTCCGGCTCGAGCCCGCTGTCTCCTTCCATCGAGCTGCCCAGGATGGCGCGCACGATCCGCACCACCATCTCCGCCCGTTCGTTGTAGCGGCCGAACCAGAACAGGTTGTCCGCAGCCTGGCTGGCAAGAATGCCGCCCCCGCGCGAAATCGGCGGCTCTTCGGCCGGCCGTGCCGACGCGTGTTGCCCGGTCGGCCGTTCGTCCACCACCCAGACGTCGGCGGAAAGATCGCCCGCGCCCATCAGCGACGTGGGAAGCGCGTTGCTGGAGGACAGCCGCGCGAAGCCGCCGGGCATGACCGTCCAGCTGCCGTCGGCCCTGCGCGCGACGAACGCGCGCACCGTGAAGGGGCGCGGCACGATCGCGCCGTCGATGATCGCCGGAGTGGTCGAAAGGTGGACGATCTCCTGCCCGCAATAGTCCATGGGCCGGCGGCGCAGCGCTTCCAGCAGGGTCTTGCGTTCGGCTTCGGCAAGATCGGCGCCGGCCACCAGCTGGCGGCCGGGCAGGCCCTCCACCGCCTGGCCGAAGGCGGGCAGCAGCGCCAGCTCGTCCAGCCGTGCGCCGACCGTGGAGCTTTCCGCCGCCTGCCCGCACCACCAGGTGGCGACATTGGGCAGGATCGGTGCCTCGCCCAGCAAGACCTTGCACAGGCGCGGCATGAAGGCGGAGAAGGCGGCCGATTCGAGCACTTCGGCGCCCGGCCAGTTGACCATCTCCACGCCGCCGGTGGTCCATGCGTCGAACAGGTTGGCGACGCCGAGCTGCGACTTGGCGTCGAATGAAAGCGGATCGAGCGAAGTCGTGTTGATCCAGCGCCAGACCGCGTCGACCCGCTTGGGCCCGGCGATGGTGCCGACATAGAGCCGATCGTCGAGCACGCTGAGATCGCGCCCCTCCACCAGCGGCAGGCCGAGATAGCGGGCCAGGTGGGCCTGCTCGGCGTAAGTCTGGTTGAAGCGCCCCGGCGTCAGCAGCGCCACGCGCGGGCGCTCGCGGTGGCAGGCCGCCGCCATGCCGTCCCGCATCTGCGCGAAGAATTCGGAGAGCCGCCGGGCATGGCTGTCGACCAGCAGGTTGCCGGCGGTACGGCTCATCGCCAGGCGATTCTCGAGCGCGTAGCCGACGCCGCTGGCGATGCGCACACGGTCTTGCAGCACGCGCCACTGCCCGCGCGGCCCCCGTGCCAGGTCGGCCGAATAGACATGGATGAAGTGACCCTGCTTGGGGCTGCGCCCCAGCATCTTGCGCGCGAAGAACGGACTGCCGGCGATCACCGCGGCGGGCAGGTGTCCCTCCCTGACCACCCGCTGGGGGCCGTAGATATCGGTGGCCAGCTGCTCCAGCAGCGTCGCGCGCTGGATCAGCCCGCGCTCCACTTCCGCCCACTCGTCGGCCCCGATGATGAGCGGCATGGCGGTGAGCGGCCAGTCCCGCTCGTCCTCGTCGCCGGTGACGCGGAAAGTCAGGCCCAGGTCCGCCGCGTGGCGGCTCGTCATTTCCTGCAAGGCGGCGGGATCGCCGTCGGAAAGCGCGGCCAGCCCCCCGGCCACGGCCTTCCAGCGTGCCGAGACCGGGCTGGCGGCATCGACGAAGAGATCACCCCCGGCGGCCTCGACCGGATAGCCTTCAAGCCACTCGGACGGGCGCTCGACAGTGCTTTCGGGCGGCCTGGACGCCATGGTTCACACCAGCCGGGCCGGGCGGCGCAAGTCGAGCGTATAGGGAAACTCGCTGGCGGCTTCCTCGGGCGGGAGCGGCAGCGAGCCGGGGGAATGGCCGTGATCCTGGAACCGGGCCTTGCGCCGCGCTTCCGCCTCGTAGCCGTTGATCGGAACGGTATCGTAATTGCGCCCGCCGGGATGCGCGACCTGATAGACGCAGCCGCCCAGCGAGCGTCCGTTCCACAAGTCGTAGATGTCGAACGTGAGCGGCGGGTGCGCATGCAGCATCGGATGCAGGCATTCGGCCGGCGACCAGGCCTTGTAGCGCACCCCGCCGACGCCTTCCCCCGGCCCGGTCGCGGTGAGCGGCACGCGGCGGCCGTTGCAGGTGATGGCGTGGCGGCCGGCGACGAGCCCGGTGGCCCTGACCTGCAACCGCTCGGTCGAACTGTCGACATAGCGCACGGTGCCGCCGATCGCGCCGGTTTCGCCCAGCACGTTCCACGGCTCCAGCGCGTGGCTGATCTCCAGCATGACGCCGCCGCCCTCGACTTCGCCGTGGACCGGGAAGCGGAACATGCGCTGCGCCTCGAACCAGGCGGGATCGAAGCGGTAGCCGGCCCGCGCGAGATCGTCGAGCACGTCCATGAAATCGGTCCAGACGAAGTGACCGAGCATGAACCTGTCGTGTAGCTGCGTGCCCCAGCGCACCAGCGGACCCTGCACCGGATCCTTCCAGAACCACGCGGCGAGCGCGCGCAGCAGCAGTTGCTGGGCGCAGCTCATCTTGCCGTCGGGCGGCATTTCGAAGCCGCGAAACTCGACCAGGCCGAGCCGGCCGGTGGGGCCATCTGGCGAGAACAGCTTGTCGATGCAGATCTCGGTGCGGTGGGTATTGCCGGTGACGTCGACCAGCAGGTTGCGGAACAGCCGGTCCACCACCCAGGGTGGCGGCTGCTGCATGTCCGGGCCGGGCACTTGCCCCAGCGCGATCTCCAGTTCGTAAAGCGCGTCGTGGCGCGCCTCGTCGATACGCGGGGCCTGGCTGGTCGGGCCGATGAACAGCCCGGAGAACAAGTAGCTGAGCGAAGGATGGCGCTGCCAGTAGGTGACGAAGCTCTTGAGCAGGTCCGGCCGGCGGATGAACGGGCTGTCGAGCAGGCTGGGCCCGCCCAGCACGATATGGTTGCCTCCGCCGGTGCCGATCGAGCGGCCGTCGACCATGAACTTGTCGGCGGTGAGGCCCACTTCGCGCGCGCAGTCGTAGAGCGTCTCGGTGATCTCCACCGTCTCGCGCCAACTGGTGGAGGGGTGGATGTTCACTTCGATGACGCCGGGATCGGGCGTGACCTTCAACACCGTGAGGCGCGGATCGGGCGGCGGCGGATAGCCCTCGATACGCACCGGCAGGCCGAGCTTGCGGGCGACGACCTCGATCGAGGCGACCAGTTCGAGATAGTCCTCCAGCCATTCGGTCGGCGGAATGAACACGGCGAGGTAGTCACCGCGCGGTTCCACCGTCATCGCGGTGCGCACCGCGCCCTCGATCGTTTCCTGATGCCCGAAGGCCTGCTCCGCCTGTTCCGGCATCGCCACGCGTTCGCTGCGCTGGTCCCCCCGCCCGATGCCGTCGCGGCCGCTCCCGCCCCCGTTTCCAGCGGTGCCCGCCTCGCGCATTTCGCTGCCGCGTTCGATCACCTGCCGGCGGAAATCGCCCAGCGGCTCACGCGGGGCGGCGGTGTCGCGCGGGTGGATGTAGGGGAATTCGGAAGGCGGGACCCAGGGCAGCGATCCCAGCGGCAGCCGGTAGCCGATGGCGGAATCGCCCGGCACCGCGGTGAGGACGCCCTTGCGCACTTTCCAGCGTTCGCTGCGCCAGCGCGGGATCGACTGGTCGGCCGAATTCCAGCGCTGCACCGGCAGCACGAAGCCGATCGGCTTGTCCAGCCCGCGCCGGTAGGCCCGCTTGAAGCGGCGCGCGAGTTCCTCGTCCTCCACCTTGGCGTCGAGCGGGGTGAGATTGATCGGCAGCGCGTCTTCCTTGCCGGCCCAGGCCTCCGCATCCTCGTAGACGGCCTGGACGAAGTCCGGCTCGACGCCAAGCCCCTGCGCCGCCTCGCGCAGCAGGTCCTCGGCGGCGCTTACGTCGATGGTGGGCAGCGGATCGGGATCGTCGCCGCTTTCCAGCGCGCGTTCGCCGGCGATCAGGCTGTCATCCCCCCAGATCGGCTCGCCGTCCTTGCGCCAGTAGATCGAATAGCCCCAGCGGGGCAAAGTCTCGCCCGGATACCACTTGCCCTGCCCATGGTGAAGCAGCGAGCCCGGCGCGAACTTGCGGCGCAGGAGGCGGATCAGCTTGTCGGCATAGGCGCCCTTGGTCGGGCCGACGGCGGCGCCGTTCCATTCCGGCGCCTCGAAGTCGCTGGCGGCGATGAAAGTCGGCTCGCCGCCCATGGTGAGGTTGACGCCGGCCGCGTCCATGTCCGCGTCCACCCGGTCGCCCAGTTCCAGCAGCGCCTGCCAGCGTTCCTCGGTGAAGGGCCGGGTGATGCGCACCGCCTCGGCGATGCGCGAAACGCCCATCTCGAAGTGGAAATCGACCTCGGCGGGTTCGGCCATGCCCTCGATGGGGGTGGCCGAACGGTAATGCGGCGTGGCGCAGAGCGGAATGTGCCCTTCGCCCGCGAACATGCCCGAAGTCGCATCGAGCGCGATCCAGCCGGCGCCGGGCACATAGGCCTCGGCCCAGGCATGCAGGTCGGTCACGTCCTCCAGAACGCCCTTGGGCCCTTCCTTCGGGATGACATCCGCCACGAGCTGGATCGAATAGCCCGAGACGAAGCGCGCGGCAAAGCCCAGGCGGCGCAGCAGCTGCACCAGCAGCCAGGCGGAATCGCGGCACGATCCGATTCCGGCCGCAAGCGTCTCTTCCGGCGTCATCACGCCCGGCTCCATGCGGATCACGTAGTTGATGCGCTGCTGGAGCCGGCGGTTGATATCGACCAGGAAATCGACGGTGCGGCCTTCATGGCCGGCGTGGCCGGCCACCAGCTCCTCGAACAGCGGCCCTTGCTCCTCGACCTCGAAATAGGCCGCCAGGTCCGCCTTCAACGCATCGGAATAAGCGAACGGGTATTCCTCCGCTTCCGGCTCGACGAAGAAGTCGAACGGGTTGATGACCGCGAGTTCGGCCAGCAGGTCCACCTCGATCGAGAAGTGATCGATCGGTTCGGGAAAGACGATGCGCGCCAGCCAGTTGCCGTGCGGATCCTGCTGCCAGTTCAGGAAATGTTCGGGCGGGCTGATCTTGAGCGAATAGTTGGGCACCGCCGTGCGGCTGTGCGGCGCTGGCCGCAGCCGAATCACCTGGGGGCCCAGCCTGATGCGCCGCGAATAGCGGTAGCGGGTGAGATGGTGCAGAGCGGCCTTAATCATTGCCCGAACATTGCGCCAAACAATGCTGCACTGCAACGATGTTTACCGGCCGGGGCTCCGAAGCCCTCGATCGGCGAAAGCTCTTGACATTTAGAACCATATAGGTTATAAACGTTCTTAACGATCGCCGATTCCGCGCTGCCCGCCGTCGTCGATCGTTCCGCCGACCCCAGCGATTGTCGCGCAATCGTCATCATGGCATGCAAGGGACATGGATGTGAAAACCTCGGACATGCTCGAAATTCGCGGCGAATCGGAAGCAGCGGAAGTCTGCGAGACGTCGCAGCTCGGAAGCCTGCCGGTGCGCTACTTCAATCGCGAGCTGAGCTGGCTGGCCTTCAACGAACGCGTCCTGGCCGAAGCGACCAATCCCGACTATCCGCTGCTCGAACGGCTGCGCTTCCTTTCGATTTCCGGCAGCAACATCGACGAGTTCCTGATGGTGCGCGTGGCGGGCCTTGCCGGGCAGGTGCGCCGCCAGATCGAGGAAGTCTCGATCGACGGGATGACGCCCTCGCAGGCGCTCGCCGCCACGCACGAGAAAGTGCTGGAGCTGGAGGAGATCCAGCAGAAAGTATGGGCCAGCCTCAAGATCGAGCTGGCCGGCGCCGGGATCGCCGTCCTGGGCGAAGAGAAGCTTGAGCCCGCCCGCGAACGCTGGCTCAAGGATTATTTCCTGGAGCATGTCATGCCGGTCATCACGCCCCAGGCGATCGATCCGGCGCATCCCTTTCCATTCGTCGCGAACCAGGGCATCGGCGTGCTGTTCTCGCTCACCCGCATCGCCGACGATGCGCCGGTGATGGAGATGGTGCTGATCCCCGCGCCGCTGCCGCGCTTCGTGCGCATTCCGGGCGAGGGCGCTGCCTGGATCAGCATCGAGAACCTGATCTGCCGCCGCGCCGCCGAACTGTTCCCCGGCTTTCGCCTCAACGGCCACGGCGTGTTCCGCATCCTGCGCGACAGCGACATCGAGATCGAGGAGGATGCGGAGGATCTGGTGCGCTATTACCGCACCGCGATCCAGCGCCGCCGGCGGGGCCTGGTGATCGTGCTGCAATTGCAGGGCCGGTTCGACCCGGCCGCCGAAGAGCTGCTGCGCACCCAGCTCGGGCTGGACAAGGCGCTCATCATGAAGACCGGCGGGCTCATCGGCTTCTCCGGCCTTGCCGCGATCTGCGACGAGGACCGGCCCGAGCTGAAGTTCGAGCCCTATTCGCCCCGCTATCCCGAGCGCATCCTGGAGCATGACGGCGATATCTTCGCGGCGATCCGCGAGAAGGACATCGTCATCCAGCACCCCTACGAGAGCTTCGAGGTGGTGATCGACTTCCTGCGCCAGGCCGCGCATGATCCGGACGTGATCGCCATCAAGCAGACGCTGTATCGCGCCGGCAAGCAATCGGGGATCATCGCCGCGCTCATCGCCGCCGCCGAGGCGGGCAAGTCGGTGACCGCCGTGGTCGAGCTGAAAGCCCGCTTCGACGAGGAGCAGAACCTGCTCTGGGCCAGCCAGCTCGAACGCGCCGGGGTCCAGGTGATCTACGGCTTCGTCGACTGGAAAACCCATGCCAAGGTCTCGATGGTGGTGCGGCGCGAGGGCGACGGGGTAAGCGGGGGCTACCGCACCTATTGCCACTTCGGCACCGGCAACTACCACCCGATCACCGCGCGCATCTATACCGACATGTCCTATTTCACCGCCGATCCGGCGGCGGGGCGCGACGTCGGCCGGCTGTTCAACTTCATCACCGGCTATGTCGAGCCCAAGCGCACCGAGCTTCTTTCGATCTCGCCGATCTCGCTGCGCTCGAAGCTCTACGAGCTGATCGATGCCGAGATCGCGCATGCCCGGGCCGGCAAGCCCGCCGAGATCTGGGCCAAGCTCAACTCGCTGACCGATCCGGAACTGATCGATCGGCTCTATGCCGCCAGCCAGGCCGGGGTCGACATCAGCCTGGTGGTGCGCGGGATATGCTGCCTGAGGCCGGGGATCGCCGGCCTTTCGGAGAACATCGCGGTCAAGTCGGTGATCGGCCGTTTCCTTGAGCACGGCCGTATCTGGGCCTTCGCCAACGGCGCGCACCTGCCCAACCGCCGCGCCAAGGTCTATATCACCTCGGCCGACGGGATGAGCCGCAATCTCGACCGCCGGGTCGAGATCATGGTGCCGATGCGCAACAAGACCGTGCACGACCAGGTGCTGGACCAGGTCATGCTGGCGAACCTGCTCGATACCGAGCAGAGCTGGATCCTGCGGCCGGACGGGACCTGCGATCGGGTCGGAAAGGTCGACAAGCCCTTCAACCTGCACCGCTATTTCATGACCAATCCATCGCTTTCCGGTCGCGGCGCTTCACTCGCCAGTGGACGAAAGGTGCCAAAGCTCTCGCTAAGGCGCGGCAATATCTGACATAGGGGCACCGAACCGCCCGGAGCATGGGCAAGGTGATTCGCCCAAGTGTGATTCGTCACTCCTGTGATTAGTCTGAACGGAATGATCGGCATCAGCCTCAGCAGCGAAAAGCGCGCGATCATCGACATCGGCTCGAATACCGTGCGGCTGGTCGTCTACAACGGCCCGCCGCGCGCACCGGTGGTGATCCTCAACGAGAAAGTCAGCGCGCGCCTGGGCAAGGACCTGGGCCGGACCGGCGCGATTTCCGACAAGGCGATGCGTACCGCGCTGTCCGCGCTCGCCCGCTTCGCGGCCCTGCTGCGGCTGCTGGGCGTCGACAATGTCGAATGCGTCGCCACCGCCGCCGCGCGCGATGCCGCCAATGGGGCCGAATTCCTCGATGCCGTCCGCGGTTTCGGCCTGGCGCCGCGCCTGCTTTCGGGAGAGGAGGAGGCCCGCGCCAGCGCCGCCGGCGTGATCGCCGCCTTCCCCGGCGCGCGCGGGATCGCCGCCGATCTCGGCGGTGGCAGCCTCGAACTGGTCGAGATCGATGGAGAGGCATGCGCGGGCGGCATCACCCTGCCGTTCGGCACCTTGCGCCTGCCGGACATGCGCGCCGCCGGCCCGCAGAAATTCGCCGCATCCGTGCGTGCCGGCCTCAAGGCCAGGGGCTGGGGCAAAGGCCGCGACCTGCCGCTCTATATCGTCGGCGGATCGTGGCGCGCGCTGGCGCTCCAGGCGATGCGCGTGCTCCAGTGGCCGGTCGACGATCCGCATGGCTTCCAGCTCCCCGCCTCCGAGGCCCTGCACCTTGCCCGCCTGTTCGCGAAAGGCCGGATCGACGATCCCGATCCGCGCATCTCCTCGGCGCGGCTCGCCACTTTGCCCGATGCCGCCGCGCTGCTGACGCAGCTGATCGCCAGCCTCAGGCCCTCGCGCCTGGTGTTCTCTTCCTGGGGCCTGCGCGAGGGGTTGCTGCACATGCAGTTGCCCAAGGACATCCAACGGGAAAGCCCGATGCTGGCCAGCGTCGCCGCCTTCGCGCTGAACGCGCGGGTCTCGCTGGACGATGCCAGCGGCGTCGCCGCCTGGACCGCCCCGGCCTGCCGCGACGCCGCGCGGGACGGGGACTTGCGCAAGGCCGCCAGCCTTTTGGCGCTGGCGGCGATGCGGACCGAACCCAACATGCGCACCGAGGAAGCGCTGACCTGGGCGCTGCGCAAGCGCTGGATCGGGCTCGACATGCGCGGACGCGGGATGATGGCGATGACCGTCTTCGCCAATTCGGGCCTCACCGCGATCCCGCCGGAATTCACCCGCCTGGCCGACAAGGCCGATCTCGACAGGGCGATCGGCTGGGGCCTGGCGGTGCGCCTGTGCCGCCGCCTTACCGGCGGAACCCAGGCGGGATTGGCATCGACGGCGCTGTCGCTGGAAAACGGCCGACTGGTCCTTTCGCTCAAGGAATCCGCCCGGCCGCTCTACAATGGCGGAATCAGCAAGGACCTCAAGGCGCTGGCCGAATGGCTGGGCCTCGAATGGAGCGTCGAGGCGACGGGCGGCGTACTGATCGAGGCTTGAGCCACGCGGCGGCGTGATGCCGCTCACTGCACCAGCGAGCGGCTCTCCGCGATCGCGCTGATCCCGCGCTTGCCTTCCAGGCGGTCGAGCTGGACGACGATGTCGATCACCGAGGCCGCGTATTCCAGCGTCTCGGCGCGGGTCAGGCCGATGCCGGTCTGCATCGCCATCAGCGCGATCTGCTCCAGCGCCCCGCGCGGGCTGTTGGCGTGGACGGTGGAGAACGATCCGGGGTGGCCGGTATTGATCGCGCGCAGGAAGCTGACCGTCTCGGATCCGCGCAGCTCGCCCAGCACGATCCGGTCGGGCCGGAGGCGCAAGGCGGCCTGCAGCAGGTCGTTGGCCGAAACCTTGGCTTCGCCCAGCTCGCCCTTGACCGCGATCAGGCCGACCCCGTTGGCGCCGGGCAGCCGCAGTTCGGCCGTATCCTCCACCAGCACGACGCGCTCGTGCTCCGGAATTTCCGAAAGCATGGCATTGAGGAAGGTGGTCTTGCCGGTCGACGTGCCCCCCGAAATCAGGATCGTGCGGCGGCGGCGGATGGCATCGCGCAGGAAGGCGATCGGCTCGGCCATGGGATCGGGCGCCGGCTCTTCGCGCGCGGGCGCGATCGGGCCGCGATCATAGGCGTCGAGCGGCAGTTCGAGCAGGCGATGGCGGCGGATCGCCATCGCCCAGTTGGCCCGGGTCGCCGGCGGCCCGATCAGCTGGATGCGCGCGCCCGACTGGTTGCCGTAGGCCGGCAGGGTCGCCGCAAGCAACGGGTGTTCGCGGTTGATGCCCTGGTGGCTGATCCGCGCGACCTGTTCGGCAAGGCGCTGGAGCAGGCGATCGTCCATTTCCGGCAGCGCGATACGCTGCATGGCGGCCCCCGGGTGCGCGCCGTCCTCGATCCAGATCTCGCCCGGGCGGTTGACCAGGATTTCGGTAACGCTCTCGCGCTCGAGCCAGGGGCGCAGGGGCGCCAGGTAGGCATCGAGATAGACGCTGCGCGGCGCCGGCGCGTCGGGTTCAGCCATGGTTATGGGCGCCGAAGCACGCTCCGGCTGCAAGGTAAGGACATTCGCCATGATGCGTCACTTGACCTGGCTGAAGTCCAGGTCCTTGGCGGTGAAGACCCGGATCGGCTCGCCCTGGCGGACGCGGATCGTCGGGCCGACGCTGGAACTGTTCTGGACCGCCGCCGCCGCCGCCGACTGGCCGCCACCGACCACCACGCTGGCGCCGCTCGAAGCGATCGAGCTGAGGCCGCCGACGACCGAGAGCAGCATGGCGGAACCGAAGCGTTCGAAGAAGTGGCTGTTGACCTTGCCGGCAAGGCCGGTCTCGCCGCCGAAGGAGATGGCGGGCGAACCGAGGTTCACCGAGACGCCGTCCGGACGGATCAGGCGGGTCCAGATCACGTAGGCGCGCTTCTGGCCCGCGGTCAGCCCGCTCTTGTACTGGCCGATCAGGCGCGACGAGCGCGGGACGAGGACGTGCCGGCCATCGAAGCTGCGCACGTCGGTGGAAACGATGGCGCGCACATAGCCGGGCACGTCGGTGTCGATCGCGGTTTCCAGCACCGCCGGGATCAGCGTGCCTTGCGTCACCGTGGTGGCCGGATCGAACGAGCGCGCCGCCGCGGCGGTCGTGCCCGAGCCGGCCAGGCGCGCGGAGAAATCGTCGTTGGCGTTGCCGCTGGCCTTGGCCTCTCCGGCGGGACCGGCGATCGGCGCGGCGCCGGCAGCACCCGTTCCGGCGTCGAAGACCACGGTGGGGTTGGCATAGCGGTTCGCCTGGAGCCCGGCCGCCGGATTGGTCGCGGGCGGCGCCGCCAGCACCGGGGCGGGGGCCGGTGCCGGCAATTCGGCGGGCGCGGCGGCGGGCTTCTGTTCCGGTGCCGGCAGGGCTGCGGGGGCGGGAACCGGCACGCCGAGCTGCGATGCCGCGTCGGCCGGCTGGCCGGGAGCGGTATCGACCTTGCCGCTGCGCACCGAATCCATCGACCACAAGGTGAGGCCGCCCAGCGCCGCCACGATCAGCACGCCGGCGGCAAGGCCCAGCCCGTCGGCGCGCTTGCGCTGCGTAACCTGCGGCAGCACGCTGCGGGTGGCGAGATCGATGACCTGCGCACCCTCGCCGTCGCGCGGATCGGTGCCGGTGCCGGGCGCGATGCGCTCACGAATGGAGGAGTTGGGCGCCATCTGTCAGTTCCCCTGTATTGTCGTGAGGTTCGGCGTGTTCGCGGCCATCGCCGCCTTGGCCGAGGCGGCATCGTCGCGGGCGTTCTCCAGTTCGGCGAAGGCACGCCCGGCGCGCAGGATGATCTTCCTGGGCACTTCGGAAATCACGATCGTGGTGCCGCGCACGGCGTAGTTGATCGGGCCTTCCTCACCCTTCTCGTTCTGGACCAGGATCGCCGGAACCGCCGACTTCTCGGGCCAGAGCAGGTAGGTGGCGTTGCCGTCGTCGTAGACGCGCGAGGGCAGCAGCCTGGCCGATCCGGTGCGCTTCCAGGCGAAATTGAGCGTGGTTGGATCGGCGGGCAGCTCCGAAGGATCGCCGGCGGCCAGCGCCTGCTCGGCCGGATCGAGTTCCGCGAGGGCGGCACCCGGCGCGGCATCGATGCGCGGCGCGGCCTTGCCGGTGTCCTTCTTGGGATCCTTGTAGGTGAAGCGCAGCATGTAGAGCGGCTTGGCCTTGGGCGAGGCGACAAGATCGAAGAAATAGGTGTGGCGGTTGGTTATCACCGTCATGTTGGTGCGCGCGGCGGCTTCCAGCGGCTTGACGAAGAGCAGGTCGGCCCGCTTGTTCGGCGTGATCTGCCAGGTCTGCGAATCGCCGACCGCGACATTCTCGATCGATTCGCCGTCACCGAAAGCGATCGCCGCCTGGATCCCGGCCTTGCCTTCGATCCGCACGACTTCCTTGTCGCTGTAGGTGTGCTCGACGAGCCGGTCGTCGTCCGCGCGGGCGGGCGCGGCCAGCGTAACAGCAAGCATCGCGGCCATCGCGAGAACGGGCGCGAGAACGGGAGCCTTGCGGCGCTTCATCGTGTCTTCTCCTTCGCCGGCAGCTTGCCGGTATCGTTCGACGCGCTGCGAAACCGGCTGCCGATCCCCCGCGCGCGCGTTCCATTCTCCCCGTGGCGAAGTGGTTCGATTCCGCCGCCGGTCACTTGCGTTACCACGGTTCGGCGCTCGCTTGAACGCATTGCGGCATTACTCTCGTGATAAGCGGCATCCCCCATGGCCGCCGCACTGGCGGCAACCACGGGGGCACGGCGCTGCTGCGTCGCCGCGAGCGGGCTCGACGTGGGCATCGAGGCCGCCGGAGCCGGCGCCGTGTCCTGTCCGCCGCGCGCGCCGCTGGAGCGCTCGTCGTCGCTGCCGGCAAGACCGAAGACCCGCCAGCCCGAAACCATCGTCGCCGCGACCTTGACGATCATGACCATCAGCGCGACGTGCACGGACGCGACCAGGAACAAGGCCATCGCGGCGCGTCCGTCAAGCTCGCCCATGTTGGCGCTCTGGACCAGCTGGTTGATGATCGGCACCAGCAGTTCCAGGGTGATGCCGCCGCCCAGGACGACGAACAGCGGGGTGACCGCGGTCAGCACGACGCCGCGCAGCCAGCCGACGGTGAGCCCCCGCGTACCGCCAAACAGCGCCAGCACGACGAAGATGGGGCCGACCGCCAGCAGCACCGCCAGCGCGATGCGCGCGGTGAGCAGCACGCCCACGGTGCCGAGCAGCAGCAGCAGCGCGCCCATCCACATCACGCTTTCGGGCGTGAACAGGCCTTGGGCCGAAGCCGGGCCGCCAGAGGGCGCCGCGCCCTCTCCGGCGGAAGCCTGGGAAATATCGTTGATCGCGCCGAACACGATATCGATGCGATCGCCGAAGAGCTGCGTGGCCGAGCCCTTGGCGCCCATCAGCAGCGCGGCGATCCAGTCCGGCCCGCCGATCGCGAGGTTCCAGACCACGCCCTGATAGGCGATCCAGCTGGTCGCGAACGTCAGCACGACGCCCAGGCGCAGCATGCGCGGGGTCAGCGCCGAGACACCCAGGCTGGTGCGGCCGGTCAGCAGCGAGAAGGCGAAGAAGGCGATGTAGAGCGTGAGCAGGATGGTCAGCACCGGCCCCATCGCCCCGCCCGCGCCGAACAGGCGGCCGAACGCGCTGGCGGCCATCTCGTTGGCCACGCAGTCCACCGCGCGCAGCGCTGGGGAGACTCCGGCGGAAGCGACTTCGGTAAGCTGTTCGCAGGCGGCGCTCATGACGGGGTCACTCGGCCGCCTGGATCCACAGCTCGCCGTCCTCGGCATCGCCCGGCCACTGCATGCCGGTGAGCGCCGGATACCAGGCCGAGGGCTGGTCGCCATAGCGTTCGCGCAGCTGGTCCAGCTTGCGCACGGTGCTTTCGCGGCCGGAAAGCACGGTGAGCACCTCAGGCATGCCCGAAAGATCGAGCCGCACCACCACCGAGGCGTCCGACTGGCGGATCAGGAAGCAGCGCGAGTGCGCGGGCAATGTGCGGATCACGTCGAGTTCGTGCTGCGAAAGGCCGAAGCCTTCGCAGTAATCCTCGTAGCGGGCGCGGGCGTTGGGCATGAAGATCATCGTCGCGGTCTGCTCGACCAGCGCGGTGGCGATCCTGCTGTCCAGCGCGTCGCGCGCCGACTGGGTGGCGAAGCCGACCAGCGCGTTGCGCTTGCGCAGCGTCTTGAGCCAATCGCGGATGCGCGCGGCGAAGACCTCGTCGTCGAGCGCCTTCCAGCCCTCGTCGATCAGGATCATCGTCGGCTCGCCATCGAGGCGTTCCTCGATGCGGTGGAACAAGTACATCATCACCGGCGTGCGCAGGCGCGGGCTTTCCAGCAGCGCGGTCATGTCGAAACCGAGCACCCGCGAGGACAGGTCGAGCCGGTCCTGCTGGTTGTCGAACAGCCAGCCGTGCTCGCCGCCGCCATTGGGACCGGCGACGAGCCAGGCGTCGAGACGGCCGGCCAGGTCGCCCGGCTCGGGCCGGCGCGCGCCCGCCAGCAGCTCGCGGAAGTGCGAGAGGCGGCGCAGCGAGGGATCGTTGGCATAGGCGGCGTCGACCGCGCCGGCGATCGTGGCCAGCTCCTCCGGCCCTTTCGCTTCGAGCAGGACGCCCAGCCAGTCGCGCAGGAACGCGCGGTTGGCGGCATTGTCGGGCAGCGCGAGCGGGTTGAAGCCGGTCGGGTGGCCGGCGGCGACGCGGCTGTACGTGCCGCCGATGCCGCGCAGGAATACTTCGGCGCCGCGATCCTTGTCGAACAGGATGGTGCGGGGCGCGAACTTCTGCGCCTGGGCGGCAAGGAAGTTCATGACAACCGTCTTACCGGAACCCGAGGGACCGATGACAGTGAAGTTACCAAGGTCGCCCTGGTGAAAGTTGAAGAAGAACGGGGTTGCGCTGGTCGTGGCCAGCAGCGTTACCGCGTCGCCCCAGTGATTGCCGCTGGCCTGGCCCATGGCGAAGCCGTGCAGGCTGCCGAAGCAGGCCATGTTGGCGCTGGAAATCAGCGCCCGGCGCACGATGAACGATTCGTTGCCCGGCAACTGCCCCCAGAAGGCGGGCTCCAGGTTGACCTCCTCGCGCACGGCGACGGCGCCGGCATCGGCCAGCGCGGCGGCGCACAGCGCCGTCACCTCGTCAAGCGCGTCGAGCGAATCGGCCCGGACCAGCACGGAAAGGTGATGATCGCCGAAGCCCACCGCGCCGGTGCCCAGCGAATCGCGCGCGGCGCTCATCTCGCGGCGCTCGGCCATGGCTTCCTCGTCGGCGGAACGCAGCCGGCGGATGGCAAGGTCGATGCGCTCGCGGGCGATCTGGCGGTCGCACGGGGCATAAGTTTCGGTCAGCACCAATTCGCAAGGAAGCCGCAGCAGCGCGTCGGTAAGGCCGGGCGCGGTCGAATCGGGATAGTCCTTGAGCGACACGATCGAACCGAACGCGCTGCCATTGGCGCCGCGCAGTTCAAGCGCGTCCATCCCGAAGCTGACGCGGCGGTAGGGCAGCATGTGGCCGATGTCGGTGTCCTCGGCGGGGCGGCGCACCGGGCGCATCTCGCCGTTGTAGAGCGCGCTCAGCAGTTCGAGCACTTCCGAGCACGCGCCGGCCTGGCCCTGGTAGTCGCCCAGCAGGCGCGCGCCATAGGCCCCCAGCGAGGCAACCATGGCGGATGCGGCGGCGCGCAAGGCGCGCACGTCGGCGGGATCGGCATCGGCCGGAACGTGTCCCTTGTTCTTCATCAGGCGTGAAAGCTTGTCCGCCCAGCCCGCCTTGCCGCGCGCGGGGCGGCGCACCAGGGTGATGAACTGGTCGTTGACGAAGAGCGCGCCCGAACCGGTCCGCGCCCGCCAGCGCGCGTCGATGTGCGCGGCCAGGGGATCCTCGAAGTGTCCATCGAGTTCGATCTCGACACGGCGCCGGATGACGTGGTGATAAAGCACGAAGCGTGCATCGAGCGAGGAGCGCAGCAGCACCTCGCGCGTGGCGACATGGGCGTTCAGCTCGTCGGTATCCGCCGTCTCGAAGGCGAAACCGGGAACCATCAGCGAAACCATCACCGAACCGTCGCGCAGCAGCACCACGTTCTCGTCGACCAGGGCGGCGTAAGGCAGCCGGTCGCCGGCGAGGACTTCCTTCGCGGCAAATCTCGCCATCGGGCCCTTCAGCGGCGATTTCATGCTCTTGGCCATGATTTCCCTTCCCAGCCGCCGCTCAGGGCGCGTAGCTGTTGCAGCCCCAGCGCTGCCAGTTGGCGACGCGGGGACATCTGCTGACCTTGGCGATCCACAAGTCGAACACCCGGGGTTCGCGCAAGCATGCGAGGTAGCCCGCCCCGTGGATCGCGAGCGCCGCGGGCAGCGCCCAGAAGCTCTTGGTGATGAGGAATATCTCCGTCGTCACCGCGGCGTTGATGATAAAGAAGCTGTATGTCACTCCCGCGAACATCTGCGGCCGCGTGAGCGCGCGGTGGACGGGATAGCGCGCGAGGGCCATCACCCCGCCCTCAGCCCACTGCCGCCGACTGGATGCCCGAGACGATCGCGCCGGCGCCGAACAGGATGAACACGCCGATGATGACGGTGGCGCCGAAGCGCCAGTTCATCCGGCCGGTCAGCATCATGAAGCCCACCGCCGCCACCGCCATGACCGCGACCGCGGTGGCCACGTTGCCGAGCAGCGTGCCCTGCAACCAGCCGAGCGCGGCGACGATCGGGCCCGAACCGGCGGGGTCGCGCGCCACCGCCTGGGCTTGGGCCAGGGAAGGGCTGAGCACTGCCCAGGCAGCGGCGAGAACGGCGGAAATTCCGCGAAACCCGCGGCGCGAAATTTGAGTGTGTCGAATCACCATGCCCTCCATATGAGCGCCCACTGCGCCACGCTGATGACAAGTGTGTGACGAGGCCGTGGCCAAATTTACATACTTGTTGCAGCTCAATGGATTCATTGCAAGTTTACGACAAAAGAGAAGGCGCCGGACAATGCCGACGCCTTCCACTCCCCGAAAGCACAGTAATTCTTATAATGTGGCGCGACCGGAAGGGTGGCGGAACAGGACCGCGCGGGCACCGGCGCCGGGTCGGAAACCCGCGTCGGCGGACTCAGCGCGAGGCCTGGGCGTTCGCGGCCAGCAGGCTCTTGAGCGCGGTGCGCGCGGCCAGGCGCGAATCCATCCAGGTGCCGTTGGCGAGTTGCAGGTCGTAGCGGTCGCGACTGGAAATCGCCGCGCGGTAGGCTGCGATCGCCTTGTCGGTCTTGCCGGCGGCGGCATAGGCGGCGCCCAGGTTTATCAGCGCGGCCGGATCGTTCGACTGCGCGGCACCGCTTGCCTCCAGCTTGCGCAGCGCAGCGTCGGAGCGGCCAGCCGCAAGCTCTTCGTAAGCGACATCGGGCGCCTTTGCCGTGCCGGGCGGCTCTGCCGCGAGCGAGAAGGCCGACTGGCCCAAGAGGGCGGCGGTGATGAGGACGGTAAGGGACATGGCGCTCTCCGACTTATAGGTATCGATTGCAGGCATCGTCCGCCCTGCCACACGATTCCGCAACAAAATGACGCAAATGTCATAAAACTGCAATTTTACTGTGAACGCGGCCAGCACCGCCGAGTCGCGGCCCGCCCGGCGGCAGCGAGGGAAAGGATGTCATACTATTGTCGTATAAGTGAATATTACTGTCACCGTAGCGCCAACAAACTGTCACCCCCCCAGCCTAGACGCCCCAGATAGCGAAGGCGGAGTCGCCGCCTCGTTCGACCTGAACACGGGGGAATCAACGTGAGAAATTTCCATGGAATGCTGCTTGTCGGCTGCAGCTCGCTGGCGCTTGTCGGCTGCGGCCCGAGCGACATCGCTTCGCCCGGCACCGGCGGTGACGTAATCATCCAGCCCACACCCACTCCGACTCCGACGGCAACCCCGACGCCGACGCCGACCGTCACCCCCGCCTCCGGCTGCCCCACGATCTCCGACCCGCAAGGCCTGACCGACGCCGGCACCATCAGCGGCCCGACCGGCACCTGGCGCGTGTGCAGCCTGCCCAGCGTGATCCGCCAGTCTTCGACCCTGCCGAAGCTCACCGGCCTGGTCTATCAGATGAACGGCCGCGTCGACGTCGGCTGCGACGGCGGCTTTTCCGCCCCGACCACAGCGGCGCCGCTCACGGATCCCGCAAGCTTGACAGTTGGCTGTACGGCAACCTCGCTGACCGCCGACACCAATGTCACCCTGACGATCGAGCCGGGCGTGATCCTTTTCGGCGGTACGGGACAGTCCTGGCTTGCCGTCAATCGTGGCAACAAGATCAACGCGGTAGGTACCGCCACAAAGCCGATCATCTTCACCAGCCGCGACAACATCCTGGGCCTCAACGGCGAAACCTCGCAAGGCCAGTGGGGCGGCGTCGTGCTGATGGGCCGTGCCCCGGTTACCGACTGCACAGCCGGCACCGTCGCGGGCGGCACTTGTGAACGCCAGACCGAAGGTTCGCCCAACCCGGCGCGCTTCGGCGGCGCGGACGCCGCGTATAACGCTGGCGTCATGAAGTACGTCCAGATCCGTTACTCGGGTTTCATCCTGGGCTCGAACGTGGAATTGCAGTCGCTCACCGGTGAAGGCGTGGGCACCGGCACCACGATTGACCACATCCAGAGCTACAACAGCTCGGACGACGGTTCGGAATGGTTCGGCGGCAGCCCGAACATGAAGTACTACATCTCGGTCGGCGCCGACGACGACAGCCTCGATGTCGATACCGGCGCGCAGATGAACGTTCAGTATGCCCTGCTGATGCAGCGTTCGGGCGCCGGCGACGCGCTGATGGAAATCGACAGCAACGGCAAAGAGAGCGAGACGCCGCGCACGAAGCTGGCGGTAGCCAACTTTACCGCGTTGCAGCCCGCGACCAGCAGCAACAACGAAGGCGCGGATCTGGCTTCCGTCCTGCTGCGCGGCAATTCGGATACCACCTGGGTCAATGGCCTGATCGTCACGCCGAACAACGAATGTGTTCGCATGAACTTCTCTGGAACGGACGCTCAGAAAGCGACGCTCAAAGCGTTCTCGGTCGCGATGCAGTGTAACTCGGGCAAGTATCTTGCCAGCGGCAACACGACGGACACAGCTTCCATCGCGGACGTGTTCTCCGCCAACAACAACAACGCTTCATTCATCAGCACGCTGACCAGCACTTTCGTCAACGGCACCAACGAGAGCGGCTTCACCGCCGCTGATCCAAAGTCCGTGTCGTCCTTCTTCGATACCACCACCTGGATCGGCGCGGTGCGCAACTCCAGCGACACCTGGTATGCCGGCTGGACCTGCAACAGCTCGACCGCCGATTTCGGCTCGGGCAATTCGGGTGACTGCACCTCGCTGCCGATCACCTGAGACCGGGCTGCCTGGCTCAACGCGGGGGCAGCCGCAATGGCTGCCCCCGTCCTTGCATTTGGAACTAGGGGAATTCCGATGTCCTTGACGTCGCGGCTCGCCGGCACTCTCTTGATAACGTCGGCCATCGTTTCGCCAAGCCTGGCGTTCGCGCAGAGCGAACCTGGGCCTGCCACCGACCCGGCCCCGGCCGATACGCCGCCGGCCGGGGAAGAGCCGGCCGAACCCGCCCAGCCCGATATCTCGGTGCCCGGCGGTGGCGACATCATCGTAACCGGCTCGCGCAGCCGCAACGTCGTCAAATCGTCGGACCAGGTTGTCTCGGTGCTGACCACCGCGGAAATCGCGCGCACCGGCGAAGGCAATATCGCCGGCGCGCTCGGCCGCGTCACCGGTCTCAGCGTCGTCGGTTCGGGCTACGTCTACGTGCGCGGCCTGGGCGACCGCTATTCGCTGGCCTTGCTCAACGGTTCGCCGCTGCCCAGCCCCGAACCGCTGCGCCGCGTCGTTCCGCTCGACATCTTCCCGAGCGGCGTGATCGCATCCTCGCTGGTCCAGAAGAGCTATTCGGTCAACTTTCCCGGCGAGTTCGGCGGCGGCGTCATCAACCTTACCACCAAGGCGGTCCCGACCGAATCGTTCCTGACCATCGGCGGCGGCTTCCAGGTCGATTCCGAAACCACCGGCGAATTCGGCTACAGCTACTTCGGCGCCCAAAGCGATTGGACCGGTTTCGACAACGGCAGCCGCGACGTTCCTCCGGCACTGCAGGCATTCTACGACAGCGGCGCCTCGATGAATTCGGGTACGGTCGATACCCGCGCGATCGGCGCGCAGCTCGTCCGCTTCAGCCGCGCGACGCTGCAGAAGGTCCGCGACCTGCCGGTGAACTATTCGACATCGATCACGGCCGGCACTTCGTTCGACCTGGGCGGTGCCGATCTCGGCGTGATTGCCGCGGCCGGATTCAGCAACAAGTGGACGAACCGACAGGCCCGCCAGCAGACCTCGTTCAGCGACGATCTTTCGACCCTGCAAACGGATTTCAATCGCATCACCACCGACAATCGCATTGTCGCCAACGGCCTGCTGGGCCTGGGCCTGGAATTTGGGCAGAACAAGATCCGCTGGACCAACCTTTATATCCGCGACACCATCAAGCAGGGCCGCCTCGGCGTCGGCCAGCGCAACCAGACCACTGTCGACTACATGCAGCAGAGCACTGCCTGGTATGAGCGCCAGCTGATCGACACGCAGTTCGTCGGCGAATTCAAGCTGGCCCCGGGCCTTTCAGTCGATCTGCGCGGCGGCTATGCCAATTCGCAACGCGAGGCGCCTTACGAAACGTTCTTCGAATATGTGCGCACCAATACGACGGCGGATCCATATGGCCAGCTCTTCGTCAATCGCCTGAATGGCAACAATGGCGAGGCGAGCGTCACCTTCTCCGATCTCAACGAGGATCTGTGGTCGGCCGGGGTCGATGTGAGCTACGCGGTTACATCCTCGATCCTGGCGACGGTCGGCGGCGCTTTCAGCGACACCAACCGCGTCAGCTCGCGCCGCCAGTTCCTGTTCCGTGCTTCCAGTACTTTCCCAACCGAGGCCAGCGTGCTCCGGCCGGACCTGCTGCTGTCGCCCGGGCTGGTCATCGGGACCACCAGCGGCGGCACGACCGTGGGCGGCATCGACCTGATCGAGCCGGACGAAGCGACCCCGGCGTTTCAGGGCAAGCTGCGCAATTGGGCAGGCTACGCCAAGGCCAACGTGCAGTTCACCGACGCCTTGAGCCTCGACGCCGGTGTTCGCTTCGAAAAGGCCAGGCAGGCGGTCGCTGCCGTGCAAGTCTTCACCACGCCGCCGAACTACACGCCGACGCCCGCGCTGCGCAAGGAATACTGGCTGCCCGCGGCCACGCTGACCTGGCAGATTCAGCCGGATCTGCAATTCCGCCTGAGCGGTTCCAAGACGATCGCCCGCCCGCAGTTTCGCGAGCTGATCTACCAGCCGTTCTTCGATCCGGACAGCAATCGCCAGTACCTGGGCAATCCGTTGCTCACCGACAGCCAGCTCTACAACGCTGAGACTCGTCTCGAATGGTACTTCGCGCCCGAGCAGCGCCTGTCGATCGCCGGCTTCTACAAGAAGATCGACAAGCCGATCGAGGCCTTCATCACGCTGCTTTCGGACAATCTCGTCACCAGCTACGCCAATGCGCCGGAAGCGCAGCTCTACGGCGCCGAGATCGAAGCGACGAAGTACTTCGACTTGTCCGATGCCGGTGGCTGGTTGACCGACCGCCGCGCCGTGATCGTCGCCAACTATACCTACAGCAAGTCCAAGCTGAAAGTTTCGGCAGGTGACAGCGTGGCGGTCTATGCGGCATCGTCCAGCATTGCGACCGACTACTTTCGCGACGGCGAGCCGCTCACCGGCCAATCGGACCATCTGGCGAATCTGCAGCTCGGCCTGGAGAACACCGAACGTCTCTCGCAGCAGACCCTGCTCGTCAGCTTCGCCAGTGAGCGCGTGGTCAGCCGCGGCCTCAACGGCTCGGTGGCGCAGCCCGACATCATCGAGAAGCCTGGCATCCAGCTCGATTTCGTCGCGCGCGAGGGCGCCGATTTCCTCGGCCAGGAGGTTGAGCTGAAATTCGAGGCGCGCAACCTGCTGGGCACGCGCCACCGCGAGTACCAGACCAGCGGCGACAACACCGTCGAGTTCAACACTTATGACGTCGGCACGGTCATCTCGTTCTCCGCGCAATTGAATTTCTGAACTATTTCCTCACCGGGAGGTCCCTGCCTTCCCGACGGCACCTCAACGGCCCGGTCGCAGCGATGCGGCCGGGCCTTTTTTCTCTTTCCAGGGGCCGTCTCCTTGCCTAGGACGGTCATTGTCATCTGGGGAGTAGTCGTCCGCCTTTTCTTCCGGCGGAACCTGTCGTCAACACACTCGGCCGAGAGGCCGTGGCGCACAGGAGGGCGGGCAACCGTTCGGGCGAGACCAATGGCGCTTGCGGTTCCGCTCGGCCGGGCGGGTTCCGCGCGCGCTGTTGTGCCTTCGCTCCGCCCGGCCTGGAGAATTCGCTTGGAAGCCCTGTTCACCTCCACCGTCGTGGTCGCGCTGGCCGAGATCGGCGACAAGACGCAGCTGCTGGCGATCGTCCTGGCGACGCGCTTCAAACGCCCCTGGCCGATCGTCGCGGGGATTCTCGTGGCAACCCTGGCCAACCACTTCCTTGCCGCGCTGGTCGGGGAGCAGGCGGCTTCGTTCCTCGATGGGCGGTGGTTTCGCTACCTCGTGGCCGCCAGTTTCATCGTGATGGCCGGATGGACGCTGATCCCCGACAGCATCGAGGAAGACGAAGGGAGCCGGCCGAGCCGCTTCGGCCCCTTCCTGGCGACCACGATCGCCTTCTTCCTGGTGGAGATGGGGGACAAGACCCAGCTGGCGACGATCGCGCTGGGCGCCCGGTTTCAAAGCGTGGTGCCGGTCATGGCCGGCACCACGCTGGGCATGATGATCGCCAACGTACCCGCTGTGTTCCTCGGCCACGAGATCATCAAGCGCGTGCCGCTGGGAGTGGTGCGGGTGATCGCGGCGCTGCTGTTCCTGGCGATCGGCCTGTGGCTGCTGGCGCGGACGGCGGGCTGGATCTGAAATCGGCCGGTCGGCCGGGCGGGCGCCTCCGCCCGGCCTACAGGAGGTGAGGCCAGGCCGCGGTCAGGGCCAGGCCGAGGCTGGCGGCGACGATCCCGCCGGCCAGGATCCGGCTGCCGTGCAGCCGCGTCCACAGCAGAAAGCCGGTCAGGCTCATCGCCACCAGCGCCCCGGCGATGGTATCGAGGAACAGTACCCACAGGACGCCGAGGCCGGTGCCCTTGTGCAGGTTCTTCAGGACGCCGAGCAGGTTTTCCGCGTCCTGCCGGACCGAGACGCTGCGCGAGCCCGGCGTGTATTCCACGGTGACCCTGCCGTTGGGCTGGGAGAACGCCAGCTCCCACTTCTCGGCCTCCTGCCGTTCCCGGCCGAGGAAGCTCTTGCGCCCCTTTGGCGCGTCTTCCCCGCCGCCCTTGCGGCGCGGCGGGCGGGCTTCGGCGGTGAGGCCGAATTCCTTTGCCGCCCAGCGCCCAAGCGCATCGCGATCGGGCAGGAGCGTCGGGTTCACGGCAATATCCATCGCGCTAACTTCCACGGGTTCGCCGGTGTCCAGCTTCATGATCGAGCGATGATTGAGCAGGATGCCGGACAGGCCGAGCATGAAGAACAGGATCGCCCCCCAGAAACCGGTCCAGGCGTGAATGCGCCGCAGCCAGCGGACGAAGGCCACGCGCTGCCATTTGACCGGGACGAACAGCAGGCCCGACTGGTTGAAACGAAAAGCCATTTACAGTTCGGCCCATTTCCTGAGAAGGTTGTGATAGGTGGAAGTAATGCCCAGCACCGCTGGATGGCCGTCCCCCAGTTCGGCGCGGACCAGCGTGATCGAACGATCGAAGTTGTAGAGCAGCGCGCGGGTGGCATCGTCGCGGACCATCGACTGGCTCCAGAAGAACGCGGCCCAGCGGCTTCCGCGCGTCACCGGTTCCACCCGGTGCAGGCTGTCGGCGGGGTAGAGCGCGAGGTCGCCGGCGGCGAATTTCACCCGCTGCTCGCCATAGCTGTCCTCGATCACCAGTTCGCCGCCGTCGTATTCGTCGGGCTCGCTGAGGAACAGGGTGGAGGACACGTCCGTGCGTATGCGCTGGCGCGCGCTGGCGACGTAGCGGATCGCGTTGTCGACATGGGCGGTGAAGCCCATGCCTTCGTCATAGCGGTTGAACAGCGGCGGAAACACGCGCAGCGGCAGCGCGGCGGCGTTGAACGTCACGTTCGTGCCAAGCGCCTTGAGAATGATCTGACCCAGCGCCTGCGCCTGCGGTGCATCTTCCGGGACTTGCAGGTTGTGCTTGGCGATCGCCGACTGCACCCCGGCCGTGACGCGCCCGTCGACCCAGGCGGTCTCGGTCAGTACCTTGCGGCAATGGGCCAGCTCCTCGGGCGAGAGCAGGCCGGGAATGCGGATCAGCATGGCGAAGTCCTTCGGGAAAGCGGTGGAGGACCGGCCGGCCATGCGGCCGGTCCCCCGGTCTTCTGCCCGGGCGCGGGATCAGAAGGCAACACCCAGCGTCGCCACGAAGGTGCGGCCTGCGGCGGGCAGCACCCGGCCGCCGTTCACCTGGGCATAATAGAGCTTGTCGGTCAGGTTATAGCCGTTGAGCGCGATGCGGTAATTACCAAAATCGTAACCCAGCAAGGCATCGAACACGACATAAGACGGCGCCACCTGGGTGTTGAGGTTGTTGAGATAGACCTTGGACTGGTAGTTGAGTCCGCCGCCAACCTCCAGGCCGGCCAGGGAACCGTCCACCGGTTTCCAGGTTGCCCAGGCCGACGCCGCGTGCTTGGGAACATAGCGGACCTGGTTGCCGACGCTGTCTTCCACCACGTTGCTTGAGAAGGATTCGCGGATTTCCGCATCGACATAGGAATAGTTGGCCGTCAGCAGCAGTTCCTTGCTGACAGCGCCGCTCAGGCCCAGTTCGAAGCCGCGAAGCCGCTGCTTGGGCTCCGACGACGCAAAGAGATTGCCGCTGGAGTCGGTCTCTTTCGCGTTGTCCCGGTTGATCTGGTACACGGCTGTTTGAACCAGCAGCTTGTTGTGAAACAGCCCGAATTTGGCGCCGATATCGAAAGTCTCGGTCTTTTCCGGGTCGAGGTCGGCCGTACTGATGGTGCCATTGGTGGCCAGCGCGGACAGTGCGTCGCCATTGCCGATGGAATTGCCCGGCGGGACGGCCGCCTTGCTGTAGCTTACATAGAAGCTCGCATCGTCGGACGGTTCCCAAATCGCGGAAACCTTGGGATTCCAAAGATTGTGCACGGACTTGCGCGTGAAATCGCAGTCAATGGCGGTGGTGCTGCCCACGCCGTTGCACGTCAGGACGGCGTAGCTGGTCTGGTCCTGCCGATTGACGAAATGCTGGAAGCGAAGCCCGGCATCCACCGAGAATTCGGGCGTGAACCAAAGCCGCTCGTCGATGAAGAAGGAGATGTCGGTGCCGCGCGTGTCGCGGATGTTGTTGAGCGTCGCCGACAGGGCGGGCGACGGATCGTGCGCCGGATCGAACAGGTCCTTGGCCGCGCGAGTCGCCGCGTAGTTGAACTGGGTCCGGTCATTGGTCTGGTAGGAGAAGTCGATCCCCAGCACCAGTTCGTTGCGCATGCCGCCGATGGGCTTGGTGATGAGCGCGGTCGAGACGTTCTGGATGCCCTTGGTGGTCTGGTCATAGGGGCCGGGACCACCCATGGTGGCGACCGGAACAGTCGCGGTATTGCCGTCGATCAGCAGATTGCCGCAGGTCGCGGCCGGGCAGGAGGCTACGGTCTGCCGGAAATAGCGCTTGTAAACACCCAGTTTCGTATCGCTGGTGAAACTCAGCCAGTCATTTGCCTGGTGCCGCAACTTCGCGGTCACGGTGTGGACGTTGACCCTGTCGGTATCTGCTGTGTAGCCGTAGAAATTGGAACGCGGCACGCCAAGCTCGGTGACCGGAAGCTCAATGTCGTCCGTCGGCGTGGTAACCGCCACCGGCACGCCATAGTCCGGCACCCGGGTTTCTTCCTGATGGAAGTAGACCAGGGTCAGGCTGGTGCGCTGGCCGATCCCGATGCCGACGGCGGGCGCGAAGCCCCAGCGCCTCGATTCGACCAGATCGCGGTCGGCCGAGTCATTCTGGTGAGCCATGAAATTGAGGCGAACGCCGATACTGTCGGTGAGCGCCTTGTTCGCATCCACGGTGACGCGGCCGTAATTCGCCGAACCCGCCGATCCGTTCATGCTGAAGAAATCGGTGGTGGCGGGCGCCTTCGAGGTGGTGTTGATCGCGCCGCCCGACACGCCCCGGCCCAAGGCCGTGGAGGAGGAGCCTTTCAGGACTTCAACCGATTCATAGTTGAAGCTGTCACGCGTGAACGCGCCGAAATCGCGCAGGCCGTCCGTAAAAATGTCGTTCTTCGCCGACTGGCCGCGAATGAAGAACTGGTCGCCGTTGACGACCCCGCCCTCACCGATCTGCGTGGTGACGCCGGCCACGTTGCGCAGCGCCTGCTCAAGCGAAATCACCTGGCGATCGCGCAGCGTCTCGGTGGTAATGACGTTGACCATCTGCGGTACGTCGATGATCGGGCCGCGCACCACCGGAAGGTCGATTTCCTCGTGCTGGCCCTTGACCAGGATGGCATCCTGGTCCGCCCGATCGGCCTCGCCGGTATCCTCCGCGGCGAAGGCGGGCCCGGCCATCAGCATGGCGGCGGCTAGCGAGACAGGAACTGCACGGACAGACGTGAACAATGAATTGGACATTTAGCTGGTTCCCCCCATTTGGTGGGCGGACCGCTATTGCGAATCGATCGCACTGTCAACGCTAATGACATTCGTTCGCATTTCTTTGAATGAGGTCCCCAAGACGCCCGGATATGGCGCCGCACGGCGACGCCCGCAGGCCGCTTTCAAGGCCGTGCCGGACGCGGTGGCGATGGGGAACGGCACCGCGTGTATGGCGCCGATCTCGCGGCGTCATTGCGCCATATCAACAAAACGCGGTTGTCTCGCCCGAAGTGGGAATCGGGTTCAGCCCCGCAGCAGCGCGGGCAGCTTACCCGACATTCCCCGGGCCTCGTCCATGAAGAAGCGCTTCAGGGCCGGCAGGCGCTGCACCGCGCCCATGCCCAGGCGGCGCGCGGCGCTGGGCAGGCGGCCGGGAACGCCGAACAGGCGGGTCAGGCCGTCGGTAACGGACATGACCATGAAGGCATCGAGGCTGCGCCACTTCTCGTAGCGGGCGAGCAGCTGCGCGTCGCCCGGCTCCAGGCCGAGCCGCATGCCCTCGGCCAGGACCTCGACCAGCGCGCCAACGTCGCGCAGGCCCAGATTGAGGCCCTGTCCGGCGATCGGATGCATGCCATGCGCGGCATCGCCGATCACCGCGAGACGCTGGCCGACGACCTTGCCGGCGTGGTGGAAGCGCAAGGGATAGCTCATGCGCGGCGCCGCGAGCGAGATCGCGCCGAGCACCCCGTGCATGCGCCCGGCAACCTCGTTGACGAACATCGCGTCGTTCATGGCGATCACCCCGGCGGCGTCCTTCTCCGCCACGGTCCAGACCAGCGCGCTGCGGTGGCGGCCTTCGGCATCGTCGAGCAGGGGCAGCAGCGCGAAGGGGCCGGCGGGGTAGAAGATTTCCCAGGCCGTGTTTTCGTGCGGCTTGTCATGAAACAGCGCCGTCACCATCGCGCGGTGCTGGTAGTCCCACTTGGCGAGCGCGAAGCCGGCCTCGTCGCGGGTGGGCGACTGGCGGCCTTCCGCCGCGACCAGCAGCGAGGCGCGCAGTACGTGCCCGTCCGCCAGTTCCACCTCGACGCTGTGCGGGCCGCGATCGCGGCGCACCGCCTCGGTCCCGACATGCCAGGCGATGTTCGGTTCGCCGCGCGCGGCATCGAACAGCGCGATGCGCAAGTCGCGGTTGGCGAACATGCGCCCGAGCGAACCCCCGAGCAATTCCCCGCCAGGCTTGGGTGTGAAATCGATTCGGCCCGGCTTCATCCCGTCGGTCACGGCGATCGAATCGATCGGGCAGCCGAGCGGCGCGAGGCTTTCGGCGATGCCGATGTTGCGGAACAGGTTCCAGCTCGCGGTCGAGATCGCCGAGGCGCGTCCGTCCGCGCCCTCGGCGACGAGGTCCGCCGGGTCGGCACGGTCGATCACGTGACTGGTGATCCCGGCCCGGGCGGCGGCGAGTGCCAGCGTCATGCCGACGAGGCCGCCGCCCAGGATAGTCAGGTCGCGGGTCTCGCCCGCGGGCTTCGCATTGGTATCCGAGTCGCTCATCGCGCGCAGGTATCGGCCCGCGAACCGTCGATGTCGAGACACCTGCCGTCCCATGTTCCCACTGGCTCGGGCAGCCCGATGTGCGCGGCCAGGGTCGGCGCGATGTCGACGGTCTCGACCGGCTGCGGCTGCTCCTCGTGCGTCAGCCCCTTGCGCCAGAACAGCATCGGCACGCGCCGGTCATAGTCCCAGGGGCTGCCGTGGGTGGCGGTATAGCCGGGAACCGGCTTGGTGCCGGGCACGACCGCACGCCCGGTCATCATCAGCACCTGGCCCGAATGCGCGGGATTGAACGAAGCGGCGACGCGCTCGATCATCGTCCAGTCCTGCGGGTTGCCGCGCGGAACCCTGACCTTGGCCAGTTCGTCGGCGGTGTAGACCGCCGCGACTTGCGGATTGGCCTTGAGCCGGGCGACAAGCGCGGCGATCACTTTCCTGCGCTGCTTGCCGCTCAGCCCGTCGGCCAGCCAGATGTCGCCCGAACCACCCGCGCCGTAGAGCAGCGGGCCGGACTTCGCGGTGATCCCGGTCTCGCTGGAAACCGCCTCGGACAGCGCCGCGCTGGTGAGCGCCGGGTCGAGCCGCGAGGCATCGGGCACGCCATGCTCCCGAAGCCGCTCGGGCGCGTCGATGCCGCCGTGATCGGCGCTCAGCACGACGAGATAATCGATCCCGCGCGCATCGAGCGCGTCGAGCAGGGTGCCGATGGTCCGGTCGAGCTGCGCCATCTGGATGCACATCTCCACGCCTTCGGTGCCATAGGCATGGCCGACCTTGTCGGTCGCCGAGTAGCTGACCGAAAGCACGTCGGTGACATTGTCCTTGCCCATCCCGGTCTCGTCCACCAGGCGCACGGCCATGTCGGTGGTGGCGGCATCCATGCGCGGGCTCGCGGCGAAGCCCTTGAAGTCGCCGGCCTTGAGCGGGAACCTGTAAGTGCCGATCGAAAAGTCTCCGAGCGGCAGCGCCCGGTCGAGCGAGGCGCACCAGTCCGGCATCGGCAACGCGCCCGCGCCCTGGCCGATGGCATCGGCCAGGGCCGCGTTCTCCGCCTGGGCGGCGGGCGAAAGCGCGCGGTCCGCGAAGCTGGTGAAGCCCTTGCCCTTGAACCAGTACGCGGCGTCGGCGGTATGGCCGCTCATCATAACCACCGCGCGATCCTTGGCCGAGACGGCGACGTTGAGCGCGGCCGGGTTCTTCCGCTTCATCAGGTCCCCCAGGGTCGGCGCCTTGAGGTGTCCGGACGAGACCACGGGTTCTTCCGAAGTGCTCTGTGGGTTGGTCTCGTCTTCGGCGCAGTAGACCTGCTTGTCCTTGCGGCCGATGCCGGGAGCGAACCAGTTGTTGGCGATGATCCCGGTGCGCGCCGGGTGCACCCCGGTGAGCAGCGTGGAGTGGCCGGGGCAAGTCTCGGTCGCGGCGTGCGACTGGAAGCCGGAAGGGAACACCGCGCCGGTCAACAGCCGTGCGAAACCATGCGAGAAATGCTCCCGGTACTGGGCGAAGAGATCGGCGGAAAACTGGTCGACCGAAATGGCGACGATCAGCCGGGGCGGCCGCGCGGGCGCTTCGGCCGGGGCCGGGCTGGCGGCGGGTGCCGGATCGGCAAGGGACGGCAGGGGTGAAAGGGCGGCGGAGAGGGCGATCAGCGGGAGGACGACCGAACGGAGAACGGAGCGCATCGGGGGGAGGTTCCTTGAAATGTCGGATCAATGCGGGCAGATGCGTCGATGAACGGATTGCGCAACCGGCGCAAGGGCCGCCCAACGCACGGAAGCCTGATGATCTCGCGCCGTTATTGCCTGTCCATGGCATTCCTGTGTCACGTCCTGATACTTCTGGGCCTGGTCGGCACTGCCCGTGCGGAGCCCAATCATATCGCCGCGCAGCTGATCGCCGGCCCAGCGGCGGCGCCGGGCGCGGAAACACAGCTCGCGATCCGCATGACGCCGGCGCCGGGCTGGCACGGCTATTGGGTGAATCCCGGCGACGCGGGGCTCGGCATGCAGCTCGACTGGTCCCTGCCCAAGGGCGCGAAAACGGGCGAGCCGCGCTATCCGGTGCCCCAGACCCTGCTCGTTCAGGGCCTGATGAACCACGTCTATGAAAGCGAATACGCGGTCCTCGTCCCTTTCAGCATGCCCGCCGATGCCGCGCCCGGAAGCCGTCTGCCGGTGCGGGTGAAAGCGCAGTGGCTGGCCTGCACCGACCAGATCTGCGTGCCTGAAAGCGCACGGCTCGCTGCGGAAGTGGCCATCACTTCCGCCCGCACCGACCAGGCTCCGCCGCCCGCCGATTTCGGCGAATGGGGCCGCCGCCTCCCCGCCCCGCTCGACAGACCAGCCGCGATGGCGCTCGGCGACCGGGACCTGCGCCTCGCGATCCCGCTGCCGGCCTCGGTGGAGCTGGTTTCTCCGCATGTCTTCATCCGCGAGGACAAGCTGGTCGACTATGCCGCGCCGCAGCTCTTCGCGCGCAAGGGAGACCTGCTGCTGGTGACGATCCCGCGCGCCAGGTTCGAGCCGCGCGGCGGCGATGCGGTCAGCGGCGTGCTCAAGCTCGACGAAGCCGGCAACGGCGTTTCCTTCGCGGGCAGGCCCGGCAAAGTGCCGGAGGGCGGCGTGCCGGTGTTCAGCGGCGAGGCCCCGAAGCTGCCCGCCCTGCCGTGGCTGCTGCTGGCCGCGCTGGCGGGCGGTCTGCTGCTCAACGTCATGCCCTGCGTCTTCCCGATCCTCAGCCTGAAGGCGCTCAGCCTGGCCCGGGCCGGCGAAAGCGAGGCGCACGCGCGGATCGAAGGGCTGGCCTACGCGGCCGGCGTGATCGCCGCCTGCCTGGCGCTGGGCGCGCTGCTGCTGGCGCTGCGGGCGGGGGGCGAGCAGGTCGGCTGGGCGTTCCAGTTGCAGGAGCCGCTGGTCGTCGTCGCGCTGCTGCTGCTGGCGGCGGCGATCACCGCGAACCTGCTGGGGCTGTTCGAATTCGCCGTGCCCGGCTTTGTCGGCACGGGTTCGCCGCGCAGCTATACCCAGGGCGCTTTCGCCACCGGGCTGCTGGCCGCCTTCGTCGCCACCCCCTGCACGGGGCCGTTCATGGCCTCCGCCATGGGCGCGGCGCTGCTGCTGCCAGTCCTGCCCGCGCTGCTGCTGTTCGCGGCACTGGGGGTGGGTATCGCCCTGCCGTTCCTGGCCGTGGCTTTCGTGCCCGCGCTGAGGACGCGGCTGCCCCGGCCGGGCGCCTGGATGGTGCAATTCCGCCGCTGGATGGCGCTGCCGATGGCGCTGACGGTGGCGGCGCTGGCCTGGCTGGCCTGGAAGGTGGGCGGCGCCGGTTTCGCCGCCCTCACGCTTGTCAGCGCCGGCATGGTGGTGGCTGCCCTCGCGTGGCTGGGCTGGCGGCAGCGCCGGGGCCAGACCGCCGCCGTGCCGGCGTTCGCCGCTGTGATGTTCGCTCTCACCGGACCGCTGCTGCTCCCTCAGCCAGCGCCGCCGCCCTCGCGGATCGAATCCATCCTCGATGCGAGACCTTTCGGCGAGGAGGTGCTGGCCGAGGCGCGCCGCAGCGGCAGGCCGGTGTTCGTCTACATGACCGCCGACTGGTGCCTGACCTGCAAAGTCAACGAGGGCGTCGCCATCGAGCGCACGGAGACCAAGGCGGCCTTCGACAAGGCCGGCGTGATCGTCCTGCGCGGGGACTGGACTCGCCGCGATCCCGGGATCACCCGCTATCTCACCGCCCAGGGCGCGGCCGGGGTGCCGCTCTACGTCTGGTACGATCGCAGCGGCAGGGCCGAGCAACTGCCGCAAGTGCTGACACCGGCCCTGCTGGCCGGAAAGGCCGGCGGCTGATCGGGTACATTACCTATTACCAATACATCTGATTAAGGCATAACGAGGCTACTGATCGAAGCCGTCCGGTCCCTGGGATTCTACCACATGCTGCTCGACATCGAACGCCCCCGCATCGAAGCACCGAACGTGCAGCGTCACCACGAAAATACCCTGCCGGAATGGCTCGCGATCAGGGCAACCGCGGAATTGCCCGACGAGGATGACCGGCACATCGCCCTCGGCCTGGCCATCGCCGTGGTATCCTCGCTGGTGTTCTGGGTGGGTTTGGCCATCCTGCTATTCGGCGTGCTCTAACTGAACCAAGGAACACGCGATCCGAACCCGGATCCGCTGACCCAGAGCCTGTCGAAGGGTGTCGATCCAGCGCTTCCGGCGCTGCGCCCCAGTGATCTTCTACCAAGTCTCTTGAAGCGAGACTCGTCTCCCCCCCCCCCCCCCCCCCCCCCCCCCCCCCTCGTCGCCCGCGCGGCGGCGAAGCCGCCGAACCAATCCAGGGCAGTTACCGTCCTGGCCGACACTCTGGATTGCCGCGCCGCCTACGGCGGCTCGCAATGATGAAGGCAAGGAGAGCAAGAGTCCCGATCGATAAGCTTGGGTATTTGACAAGCCGGGGACGACCGGAAGTTCAGGCCACGATCTTGAGCCGCTTCTTCTGGTGCTGGCGTATCCAGTCCTCAAGCACCGGCGCGATGCGGGTGCGCCACTTGCTGCCGTTGAAGATGCCGTAGTGGCCGACGCTTTCGGCAAGGAAGTACTTCTTGCGGCTGTCCGGCAGGTTGTGCGCAAGGTGCAGCGCGGCCCTGGTCTGGCCGATTCCCGAGATGTCGTCCTTCTCACCCTCAACGGCGAGCAGCGCGGTGTCGCGGATGCCGCCCAGGTCGATTACCTCGCCACGGTGGACGAATTCGCCCTTTGGCAGCGAATGGCGCTGGAACACGTGCTCGACCGTCTGGAGATAGAAGTCGGCGGTCATGTCGCATACCGAGCGATATTCGTCGTAGAACGCCTTGGTCGCCGCCGCGCTCTCGCCGTCGCCTTCGACCAGGTGCTTGAACATCCCGAAGTGGCTTATCATGTGGCTGCCCAGGTTCATCGCCATGAATCCGGCCAGCTGCAGGAAACCGGGATAGACCTTGCGACCGGCACCCGGGTAGGTCATCGGCACGGTGGCGACGACGTTGTGCTCGAACCACGAAAGCGGCTGCTGCATGGCGACGTCGTTGACGCTGGTGGGCGCCTCGCGGGTGTCGATCGGCCCGCCCATCATCGTCAGCGTGGCGGGGCGGCACGGATGCTCGTGCTGGCCCATCACCGCCGCGGCGGCGAAGGAGGGGACCGAGGGCTGGCACACCGCCAGCATGTGGGTGCCGGGGCCGATGTGCTCGAGAAAGCCGATCACATAGTCGATATAGTCGTCCAGGTCGAAGCGGCCGGCGCTTGCCGGGACCATCTTGGCGTCGGCCCAGTCGGTAATGTAGACCACGCAGCTTTCGAGCATGCGCGCCACGGTGCCGCGCAGCAGGGTGGCGTAGTGGCCGCTCATCGGCGCGACGATCAGCAGTTTCGGCGCATCGGCGGGCAGGCCTTCGTGATCGAAGCGCAGGAGATTGCCGAAGGCGCGGCGCAGCACGATCGATTCGGTGACGTTGTGGGCCTTGCCGCCGACTTCGATCCGCTCGATGCCGAATTCCGGCTTGCCGCGCGGCATGGCGGCATGCGCGAAGACGTCAAGGGCCGAGGCCATGACCGGGCCGAATCCCAGATATCCGATGGGAAGCGCTGGATTCGACAGCATTTCGGAAGTGACGGAAGCCCATGCCGCGGCACCGCTGAGCATGGTGCGCTGCAGTTCATACGCGTTGTAGAGCAAGATACTTCTCCTGGCGCGGCCCCATGGCCGCGCGAACCTGATATTCCACTTGGGGGCTAACCACTCTTTGTGCAATGCGGCAATACCGAATCTCCCTCATGCTCCCTCGCATGGCGAGCCCCGGGGCGGGCATGGGTCTTCCCCTTGGCTCGCGGAGACTGTAAGGGCGCGCGCATGGACGCCAACCAGGGCACGGCCACCGCGCCGGATCGCGAAACCAGCACGACACAGCCCGCCGCGCCGCGCGGCGGCAGGAGCCTCGGGTCCTTGCGCATGGTGTGGCAGCGGGCGCTGCACTATCCCACGCATGCGGCGATAGCGGGCCTGGCGCTGCTCACCACTTCGGCGGCGACGTCCTACATTCCCAGCCGGTTCAAGCAGATCATCGACAAGGGCTTCGGCCCGGAATCGCAGATAACGGAGATCAATCACGCCTTCCTGGCGATGCTGGCGGTGATCGCCGTACTCGGGCTTGGCACGGCGGTGCGGTTCTACTTCGTCTCGTGGCTGGGCGAACGCGTGGTCGGGGACATCCGCCGCGACGTCCAGGCCAACCTGCTGCGCATGCCGCCCAGCTTTTTCGAGCAGAACAGCCCGGCGGAGATTTCCTCGCGCATGACATCCGATACCGCGCTGATCGAGATGGTGGCCGGAACCACCGTGTCGATCGCCTTGCGCAATGCGCTGATCGCCATCATGAGCACCAGCTACCTGTTCTACCTGGCGCCGCGCCTGACGGCGGAACTGCTGCTGGTGATCCCGGTGGTGGTGGTGCCAATCGTGCTGATGGGGCGGCTGCTGCGCAAGGCCTCGCGCAGCAGCCAGGACCGTGTCGCCGATGTCGGCACGATGATTACCGAAGTCCTGGGTGCGATGAAGATCGTTCAGGCCTTCAACCAGGAACGGCGCGAGGCGGAGCGTTTCCAGGCGGCGGTCGAGCGTACCTTCACCGCCGCCAAGCGCCGCATCCGGCTCCGCTCGGTCATGACCGCGATCATCATGGTCCTGGTGTTCGGCTCGCTCACCCTGCTGATGTGGCAGGGCGCCATCGATGTCGCCACTGGCAGGATCAGCAGCGGCACGATCGCCGCCTTCGTGCTGTCCGGCGCGGTTGTCGCCAGCTCGTTCGGCTCGCTGAGCGAGGTCTACGGAGACCTCGTGCGGGCCGCCGGCGCGGCCAGCCGGCTGGACGAGCTGCTGCATGAGCGCCCGGCGATCTCCGCGCCCGACCGCCCGCTGGCGCTGCCGCTGCCGGCGCGCGGCAAGCTCGCCTTCGAACGCGTGACCTTCCGCTATCCCTCGCGCCCCGAACTGGCGGCGCTGCATGATTTCAGCCTGACCGTGGAGCCGGGCGAGACGGTGGCGATCGTCGGCCCCTCGGGCGCCGGCAAGTCCACGCTGTTCCAGCTCGCGGAGCGCTTCTACGATCCCCAGAGCGGCGTCATCAAGGTTGACGGGGTGCCCTTGACATCGGCCGATCCCGCGGAGATTCGCCAGCGTATCGCCCTGGTGCCGCAGGACGGCGTGCTGTTCGCCGCCTCGGCGCGCGACAACTTGCGCTATGGCAACTGGCAGGCGGACGACGCCGCGGTCTGGGAAGCGGCGCGCGCGGCCAATGCCGAGGGCTTCCTGCGTGCGCTGCCGCAAGGGCTCGACACTTTTCTTGGCGAGGGCGGGGCGCGCCTTTCGGGCGGCCAGCGCCAGCGCATCGCGATCGCCCGCGCGCTGCTGCGCGACGCGCCGATCCTGCTGCTGGACGAGGCGACCAGCGCGCTCGACGCTGAAAGCGAGCGGCTGGTGCAGGATGCGCTCGAACGGCTCATGGCGAACCGCACCACCCTGGTGATCGCGCACCGCCTGGCCACCGTGCGCAAGGCCGATCGCATCGTCGTGATGGATGGCGGGCGCATCGTCGAACAGGGCACGCACGAGAGCCTTTCGGGCGCGGGCGGCCTCTATGCGCGGCTGGCCTCGTTGCAGTTCGACGAACCGCTGATTCCGCTCGGCTAACGACATTTTGAGGCTGGCGTTGCGCGGCTGGGCAATTATGTTGCGCGGTTATGATCGGTCCGTCGCGGCCGGTCCCTTGATTCTCCCGAAGAAGGGTCATGCATGCGCAATTTCCTGGGCCGTGCCCTAGCCGCGTCGGTGGGCGTTTCCGCCATTGTCTTCTCGCTTTCGGCCGTCCCGGCTTTCGCCGACGCGCCATCCCCGGCTCCTGCCCCGGCATTGGACTGGGGCCGCTTCGGCATCCAGACCCAATGGATGGAGGCCGCGATCAAGCCCGGCGACGACTTCGACGGATATGTCAACGGCAAGTGGAACGCCTCGGTCGAACTGCCGGCCGATCGCACGCGTGCCGGCGCGTTCATCGATCTGCGCGACTTGTCCGAAGAGCGCCTCCACACGATCCTGGACGGCCTGCTCGCCGCCAGTCCCGCCCCGGGCACGGACGACGCGCGGGTCGCGGCCGCCTACAAGGCCTTCATCGATACCGACGCGATCGACAAGGCGGGCCTGGCGCCGGCGCGGCCCTATCTCGACCGTATATTCGCGGCGAAGAATGCGGACGATATCGTCCGGCTGTTCGGCGCCCCCGGCTTCGCTTCGCCAGTCACCTTGTGGGTCGACGCGGATCCCAAGCAGAGCGACATCTACGCGCTGCATGCCAATATCGGCGGGCTGGGCCTGCCCGATCGGGACTATTACCTCAAGAACGACCAGCGTTCCCAGGATATCCGCGCGAAGTACCTGGGCTACCTGGGCTTCCTGCTCGGCAAGGCGGGCTACGCCGATCCCGCGGGCGCTGCGAAGGCGGTGCTTTCGCTCGAAACGCGAATCGCCCAGGTCGACTGGGACCGCGCCGGCGCACGCGACCGCGATCTTACCTACAACAGGCTGTCGATCGCGGAGTTCGAGGCGCTCGGCTCGCCCGGGTTGGTGAAGAGCCTGCTCGAAGCCACCGGCGCCGCGAAGGCCGAATACGTGATCGTCGGCGAGATGCCGCCCACGCCGGAAGAACTCAAGGCGGCGAACATCGATGCCGCCAAGGCGGGCGCTTTGTTCGGTGCCGGCATGCCGGCGATCGCCAAGCTGCTCGATACGGTGCCGGTGGCGACCTGGCAGGCCTATCTCGCGGCGCATTTCCTGGGCGATCACGCCGCTGTCCTGCCGAGCGACATCGACGCGGCTTCCTTTGATTTCAACGGCCGGACGCTGACGGGCCAGCCCCAGCAGCGCGCCCGCTGGAAACGCGGCATCGGCGCGGTGGAGAACCAGGCGGGCGAACTGCTGGGCAGGATCTATGCCGAGAAGTTCTATCCGCCCGAGCAGAAGGCGGCGATGGAAGCGCTCGTCGCCAACTTGCGCAAGGCGATGGCCGCGAACCTCCAGGACCTCAAGTGGATGGGTGCCGATACCCGCAAGGCGGCCCAGGCCAAGCTGGACGCCTTCACCCCCAAGATCGGCGCGCCGGACAAGTTCAAGGAATACGAAGGCCTCGCCTTCTCTCCCACCGATCCGCTCGGCAATGCGGTCGGTGCCGGGGAATGGCAGGCGAACTTCGACATGAACCGTATAGGCAAGCCGGTCGACCGGGCCGAGTGGGGCATGCTGCCCGAGACGGTCAACGCCTATTACAACTCGACGATGAACGAGATCGTCTTCCCGGCGGCGATCCTGCAGCCGCCGTTCTTCAACCTTTCGGCGGACCCGGCGGTCAACTATGGCGCGATCGGCGCGGTGATCGGCCACGAGATGGGCCACGGCTTCGACGATCAGGGTGCCAAGTCCGACGGCAGCGGCAATCTGCGCGACTGGTGGACCTCCGCCGACAAGGCGGCGTTCCAGAAGCTGCAAAGCAAGCTGGAGGCGCAATACGACGCCTTTTGCCCGTTCGACGAAGGCAAGACCTGCGTCAACGGCAAGCTGACCATGGGCGAGAACATCGGCGATCTGGGTGGCCTCAGCCTTGCCTACCGCGCCTACAGGCTCTCGCTGAACGGCAAGGAGGCCCCGGTGATCGACGGGTTCACGGGCGACCAGCGTTTCTTCATGGCCTGGGCGCAAGTCTGGCGCAGCAAGGTGCGCGAGGAGCAGGCCCGCCAGTTCCTGGTGACCGACCCGCACTCGCCGCCGCAATACCGGATCAACGGCATCGTCCGCAATTTCGCCGAGTGGTACAAGGCCTTCGACGTCAAGCCGGGCGACAAGCTCTACCTGCCGCCCGAGCAACGCGTGCGGATTTGGTGAAATCGCGGATTTGGCCTTTCCGGCCTACAAATTTCGCACCGCAGCATGTGTCGGCTTGACTTGTCCGGCGGGTGCGGCATGACCTGCCGCCGATGGACCTGACATTCACCGCGATCCTCCTCGGCATTGTCGAGGGTCTCACCGAGTTCCTTCCGGTCTCCTCGACCGGGCACCTCATCCTTGCCACTGTCCTGTTCGGGTTCAACGCCGATCAGTGGGCGACGTTCAACATCGTCATCCAGCTAGGCGCGATCCTGGCGGTGATCGTGCAGTTCTGGCGCACGTTCTGGGCGGTGGGCATGGGGCTGTTCAGGCTCAATCCCGTCTCGATCCGATTCGTGCGCAACGTGCTGCTGGCGTTCCTGCCCTCCGCCGTGCTCGGCTTCGCGCTCAGGCACCAGATCGAAGCCCTGCTGGGCCAGCCTTCGGTCGTCGCGTGGGCGCTAATCGCGGGCGGAATCGCTATTCTCGCGATCGAGAAAGTGGCCAGGCCGGGTCCGCTGACGGGGGTTGCGGAACTTCCCGTGTCCCAGTGCATCGGCGTTGGCCTTGCACAGTGCCTGGCCATGGTGCCCGGCGTCAGCCGTTCGGGCGCGACGATCATGGGCGCGCTCGCCATGGGGGTGGAACGACGCACCGCCGCTGAATTCAGCTTCTTCCTGGCAGTGCCGACGATGATGGGCGCCACCACGCTGGAGCTGTGGGGCGCGCGCCATCAGCTTGCCGCCGGCCTGGGCCCGGTGGGCTGGAACCAGATCGCGATCGGCTTCGTGGTTTCGTTCGTCGTCGCGCTGGTCGTCATCAAGGCGTTCATGGCCTTCGTCAGCCGCTCCGGCTTCGCGCCCTTCGCGTGGTATCGCATTGTTGTGGGCGTGGCGGCGCTGTTCCTGCTCTCGCGGGTCTGAGACGGCCGCTCGGGATGGGCAAGGGGCACTCCGAAACCTTGGGGCACAAGGCATACGAGGCCCTGCTCGAACCCATGCAGGAGGAGCTTGCCGGCATGGCCCGCTGGGCCAAGACCACCGGCGCGCGCATTCTGGTGCTGTTCGAAGGGCGCGACACCGCCGGCAAGGGCGGGGTCATCAATGCGATTTCGGGGCGCCTCAATCCGCGCCAGTGCCACACCATCGCGCTTTCCGCGCCAAGCGAGCGCGAGCAGGGCCAGTGGTATTTCCAGCGCTACGTGCCCCATCTTCCCGCCGCCGGCGAGATCGTGCTGTTCGACCGCTCGTGGTACAACCGCGCCGGGGTGGAGAAGGTCATGGGGTTCGCCACCCCGGCACAGGTCGACGCCTTCCTGCGCCATGTGCCGGTATTCGAGAAGCTGCTGACCGACGATGGCATCCTGCTCTTCAAGTACTGGCTGACCTGCGACCAGGCGGAGCAGGAGGAACGCCTGCATGAACGCCTGGAAGACCCGCTCAAGCGCTGGAAGCTCTCACCCATCGATTTCGCCGCGCGCGAGAAATACGGGCAATACACCAAGGCGCGCGAGGCGATGCTGGAAGCCACCCATACCAAGCACGCGCCCTGGGCCCTTGTCGACTTCAACGATCAGCGGCGCGGCCGCCTCACCCTGATTCGCGACCTGCTCGACCATCTTCCCGATACCCGTTGCGATGCCCCCGATCTGGATATGCCGCCGCTGGAGGAAAAGCCGAAGAAGGAGAAATTCGGCATTCTCGAGCCGATCAAACCCTTCAAGCCGGACTGAGCGCCTCCCATCCGCTTGACTTTCACGCGGCCCTGACGCATGGGCCGCAGCCTTGAAGGGCGGCGCATTGTTGCCGCCCGAAGTTTTTCAACGGACACGCCGGCCTGCCAGGGCGGCTTGAAACGAGAGATTACAGGAAACCGCCATGGCGAAGCCCGCAACTGTCAAGATCCGTCTGGTCTCGACCGCCGACACCGGATTTTTCTACGTCACCAAGAAGAATCCCCGGAACACGACCGAGAAGATGAACTTCCGCAAGTACGACCCCGTCGTGCGCAAGCATGTCGAGTTCAAGGAAGCCAAGATCAAGTAAGGGTTCACGGTCGGTTCAAGGCGGTGTACCCATCAGGGAAGCCATGAACCCGATCCAGAAGACCTTTCGTTCTTGCGTTGGCGCGGCCGCTTTGGCCGCGCTTTGCGTTCCTGCCCTCCTTCCTGCCGCACCGGCGCGCGCTGCCGCATCGGCAGCCGACGCGGCGCAGCTCGACCAGGCGGTTGCCGCGCTGCGCGCGATTTCGACCATGAAGGCCGATTTCGTCCAGACCGATCGCAACGGCCAGGTCCTGCGAGGGACACTCACGCTCAAGCGCCCGGGCCGGATCCGCTTCCAGTACGAAAAGAGCGCGCGGATGCTGATCGTGGGTGACGGCAAGGCGCTGACCCTGATCGACTATGCGGTCAACCAGGTGCAGCGCTGGCCGATCAGCAACAGCCCGCTGGGCGCGCTGCTCGATCCGCGCCGCGACGTCGCCCGGTACGGCAAGGCCATGCCCACCGGCAATCCCAATGTCATCAGCGTGGAAGTGCGCGATACCGCGCATCCCGAGTACGGCGTGATTACGCTGATCTTCACGCGCAAGGCTTCCGCGCCGGGCGGGCTTGAGCTCAGTTACTGGGTCGCGCTCGATTCGCAGAACCAGCGCACCACCATCGCGCTGTCCAACCAGCGCTATGGTGCACCGGTGAGCGACAACGATTTCCGCTGGAACGATCCGCGTCCCCGGACTCACCGATAGGACTCGTCGACAGGGGGCAACGGTCCGCCGCAGATCGTGCTCGCCAAGCGACAAACTGCGACAATTTCCTGAATTCCGTTCACTTGCCAGCAAGGCAATCGGTCCTAGATTGAACTGGTCAGTACGGCTTGAGGCGGGTTTCCCCCCTGTTGCCCACGCCTCCTGAACCGGCCGTACTGCCAATAGCGTGACGAACGCTTACAGGAACCCTCGAGCCTCTGCCCCCGGCTCGAGGGTTTTCTGTTTTTCGGTGCACATTTCCCGCCAGTGCCGTTCCGGGAGGCTCGGTAGGGGCATTCGGAAGGGCCCTCTGGCATTTCGGCCAAGGCGTGCCTAAAGCCACGCGCATGAAGATCGCCACCTGGAACATCAATTCCGTCCGCCTGCGCCTCGACCAGGTCGAGCGTTTCCTTGCCGAGCAGGCACCCGACGTGCTGTGCCTGCAGGAGATCAAGGTCGCCGAACATCTCTTCCCGCACGAGATGTTCGAGCGGCTGGGCTACACCCATCGCGCGGTGCACGGGCAGAAGGGCTACCACGGCGTCGCCACCGTCTCTCGCCTGCCGTTCACCGAGTTCAGCCGGCATGACTGGCAGGACAATGGCGAGGCCCGCCATGTCGGCGTGGAACTGCCTGGCGGACTGGTCCTGGAGAACGTCTACATCCCCGCCGGCGGCGATGTGGCCGACCGCGAGGTCAATCCCAAGTTCGGCCAGAAGCTGGACTTCATCGGCCGCATGACGCGCTGGGCGGACAAGATCGACCGGCCCACCCTGATCGTCGGCGATTTCAACATCGCCCCGCTCGATTGCGACGTCTACGATCACAAGGCGCTGCTCAAGGTCGTCAGCCATACGCCGATCGAGATCGAGACGCTGGCGCGTTTCCAGGACGCCCATGGCTGGGTGGATCTGGGGCGGCGGTTCATCCCGGCGCCCGAGCGCAACTATTCCTGGTGGTCCTATCGCAGCTATTGGCGGGCCAAGGACCAGGGCCGCCGGCTTGACCACATGTGGGCCTCGCCCGAACTGGCGCCGCAGGCCCGCGCGCATCGCTTCGTCGAGGAAACCCGGCGGTGGGACCAGCCCAGCGACCACGTGCCGCTGATAACGGAGTTCGATCTCTGAACCAGCCGCCGCCTTCGCCCGGCGCCCGCCGGGTGGCGCTGGCGCTGGACGCGCTGCGCCATGGCTGGCCGGTCCGGGTGGGGGAGGGGCCAGACGCCGGCGATGTCCTGCTCCCCGCCGAGACTGGCTTCGCGCCCTGCACGAGCGCCCAGCGCATGCTGATCTCGGCCGCGCGCGCGGTCACTCTCAAGCTTGCCAACCAGCGCGAGGCCGCCGTGCCGGAAGCGCCGGTGCTGATCCGCGCGGCACAGGCCTTCGATCTCGAAACCGCGCGCGCGGTCGCCGATCCGGCGCTCGATCTCGCCCATCCGATGAAGGGGCCCTTCGCCGCCGAACCCCTGGAAGACCCGGAGGCCGCGCGCGCCGCCATGGAACTGGCGCGGCTCGCGGGCATCCTGCCGGCCTTCCTGGTCGCTCCCGCGCCGGCCGGCGAAGCGCAGGGCGTCTCACCCGCCGACCTTGCCGCGTGGAAGGACACCCGCCGTCTGGCGATCGCCGCGCGCGCGAGGCTTCCGGTCGCCGCCTGCGAGACCGCCGAGATCATCGCCTTCCGCGCGCTCGACGACTTGCGCGAGCATGTCGCGCTGGTCATCGGCACGCAGGACGGAAACCGCCCGCCACTGGTGCGGCTGCATTCCGAATGCCTTACCGGAGACATCCTGGGCAGCCTGAAATGCGACTGCGGTCCCCAGCTCGACGCCGCGCTACGCGCCATGGCCGAGGAGGCCGGGCGTGGCGGCTGGGGCGTGCTGCTCTACCTGCGGCAGGAAGGGCGCGGCATCGGCCTCATCAACAAGCTGCGCGCCTACCGGTTGCAGGACTTCGGCTTCGACACCGTGGACGCCAACAACCGCCTGGGCCTGCCCACCGAGGCGCGCGATTTCCCAGTGGCGGCGCGGATGCTGGACCTGCTCGGCGTCCACGCGATCCGGCTGATGACCAACAACCCGGCCAAGGTCAGCGCCCTGCGCGCCGTGGGCGTGGATGTGATCGAACGCGTCCCCCACCAGCTTCCCCCCAATCCCCACAACGCGCGGTATCTGGAGACCAAGCGGGACCGGACCGGGCACCTGCTGTAGCGTGGCGGCTCGCCGCGACCGCGCCGTTCAGCGTTTTTCGTAGCGCACCAGGCCCAGGCCGAGCGTGTTGACGCCCAGGCGCACGGCGTCGCCCGACCAGTCGGCCACGAAGGCGCTGCGGCGGTCTATGCCGGGGGCGAAGCGGGCGTTGTTGTCCTCCACCGTCAGCCCGCCCGAGGGATGGTTGCGATGTTCGGCGGCGACGGCGATGAAGGCGGAGTAATTCTCCTTGTCGCGGCCCTGCACGAACCAGTTGCCGGCGATGCGGCCGGTGGCGCCGTCGCTGAGGTCGATCATGTAGTTGGTGGCGCGGCCGCGCGAATCGTCGAAGCTGCAATTGAGGATGGCGATCCTGGCGGCGCGGGTCTTGGCATAGTGGCCGCCGGTGCCCGCCTCGAACCGGCTGCGCGTCACCGTAAGGGCGCCGTAGTTGCCGACATAGAGCGAATGCGCGCAGCCCGAACCCTCGCAAGTGCCGAGCCGGGTGAAAGTGGACTTGTCGATGGTGATGGTGCTGGCCGGATCGTCGGCGGTAAGGATGCCTTGCTCGCTGTCGCGGAACCAGGATTGCGAGACGGCCAGGTTGCCGCGTTCGAGGCGGATGCCGGCGCCGTTCTTGTCGGAAACGCGGATATTGGCGAAGACCAGGCCCTCCACCCGGGCGCCGCGCCCGCGCAGGACGAGCGCGCCCTTGCCCTCGCACGCGGTGCCGTCGAGCACCGACTGACCGGGGACGGCCGCCTGGTAGGTGATCTCCCCGGCGCCCTGCACCGCGCAGTCGGCAAAGCGCAACGAGGCGAAGCGGATGGTGCCGCGCCCCTCGCCGATCGCGTTCACCGCATCCTGCAGGCTGGCATAGCCCCGCCCGGTCTCCACGATGGTGTAAGGTGCGGCGCCGGAGGCGTTCTGGGCCGAGACGAACTCTGCCGGCTGGACGGCCAGCAGCAGCGCGATGGGGGCGAAGGCGAGTCGGGGAAGCCGGATCATGCCGGGACCTTATCCCGTCCGGCATGCCAAGGTGTAAACGGGTTTGGCCGCGTTCCGTGGCGGGACGAAAAGGCGGGCATTCCTTACTCCCGCGTGCTTGCTCGCCAGGGGCGGCGTCGCTGCCGGAATCGGGCAAAAGCTCGATTGGACTTGAAAGCGGAGCGATTAGGACCTAAAAAAAGCGCGCGGACCGGGCCCCTCTGGCGCGGCGCGGGACTTGGCTGGAAGGCTCCGGCAAATTCCGCGTCTCGTGATGTCGGACCGCATCGGGTGATACCGATGCAGGACCCGGCAAGATACTGTCCGAGGTTCCCCAGGGCTCCGGCTTTTCCGGAGCTTCGCACCGGCTCTCCCGATCGAACCAAACCCGTTCGACAGGGAATTGAGAATGACCGAACGCATGTTCCGAATGCTCGAGCAGTACCAGAAGCTCGACACTCTGCTGGCCAGGGCCAGGAGAGAGCGCTTTGCCGATCCGTTGGAGATCGCAAGGCTGAGACAACGGAAACGGAAATTCAGGGACAGGCTGGCGCGGCTGTTATCACCCCCGACCGCCGAAGCGATAAGCCTGTAACTGCGCGCCGGCGCGCAAGCCCCCCAACCCCGCGCGCCGGCGCTTCCCCCTTCCTTGCCTCGTCCCTGCCGAGCGGCTGGACGCCGGGCCCTTGGCGCGGCTAGGGCACGGTGATGCCCAGCACCATCACGCAACCGCATCGTTCCGGGTACGATTGGACCGTGCGCCACCTGGCGGTGTTGCTGATCGCGAACTTCGGCCTCGCGCTTGGCGCGATGCTGGTGCGCCTCGCCGATACCGGGCCGGTGGCGGCCGGGTTCTGGCGGCTGGTGCTCGCCTTTCCAGTGATCTTCGCGCTCTCGATGCGCGAGCCGCTTGCCCAGCGCCGCGTGGCCGGGGCGGCCTTGCTCGTCGTACTGGGCGGCGGCATCGCTTTCGGGCTCGACCTTGCCGCGTGGCATATCGGCATCGAGCGCACCAAGCTGGGCAATGCCTCGCTGTTCGGCAATGGCGGCGGCGTGATCCTGATGGCCTGGGGGCTCATCGCCGCGCGCCGGGCGCCGCGCCTGCTCGAATTGACGGCGATCCTCGCTTCGCTGGCCGGGGCGGCGCTGCTGATGGGCGGATCGCTCGAAATCAGCCGCGGCAACCTGGTCGGAGACCTGCTCTGCCTGCTCGCCGGGCTGCTCTATGCGATTTATATCCTGATGCTGGGATCGGTGCGCGAGCGGATCGGCAACTATTCGCTGCTGCTCTACTCGATGCTGACGAGCGTGCCGGTCATGCTGGGGATCGCCTGGTTGCAGGGCGAGGCGATCATGCCTCACGACTGGCGGCCGCTGCTGGTCCTGGCCGTGACCAGCCAGTTGGTGGGGCAGGGCGGCCTGATCTATGCGCTGCGGCACTTTCCGCCGCTGGTGATCGGCCTGGCCCTGTTGGCGCAGCCGGCGATCGCGGCGCTGGCCGGTTGGCTGGTGTTTGGGGAGACGCTTTCTTCGGGCGACGTGATCGGCATGATCCTGCTGGCGGGCGCGCTCGCGCTGGCCAAGGCCGACGGCAAGTAAGCCGGTGGCGCGCCTGATCCTGTTCAACAAGCCCTACGAGGTGCTTTCGCAGTTCACCGACGCCGGCTCGCCGACGCCGCGCGCCACGCTGTCGAATTTCATCGACGTGCCGGGCGTCTATCCCGCCGGCCGGCTCGATCGGGACAGCGAGGGGTTGCTGCTGCTCACCGACGACGGGCGCCAGCAGGCGCGGATCGCCGATCCCAGCTTCAAGATGCCCAAGACCTACCTGGCGCAAGTTGAGGGCCTGCCCGGCGACGCGGCGCTGGCGGCCCTGCGCAAGGGCGTCATCCTCAAGGACGGCCCGACGCGCCCCGCGGAGGCCGAACGGATCGACGACCCCGGGCTCTGGCCGCGCGATCCGCCAGTGCGCTATCGCAAGTCGGTGCCCGATTGCTGGCTGCGCCTGACCATCCGCGAAGGCCGCAACCGCCAGGTCCGCCGCATGACCGCCGCCGTGGGCCACCCGACGCTGCGCCTGGTGCGCTGGAGCGTGGGGGACTGGACGCTGGCCGGGTTGGCACCGGGCGAGTGGCGGGAAGCCGATGGCTGATGGACATCTGTTAACTTCCCATGCTATATGTGATTCACATAGTCGCACGGCATGGAGTTCGAATGCGACCCTGCCAAGGACGAGGCCAACCGTTTCAAGCACGGGCTGCGGCTGGCGTTCGGGATGCGGGTGTTCGATGATCCGTTTCATGTTCTCGCGCCGACCATCCGGATCGACGATGAGGAGGAGAGATGGAAGGCGGTGGGCCGTGTCGATGGAAAGCTCTACACGGCCGTTCACGTCTGGCGCGGAGAACGTATCCGATTGATCTCCGTCAGGAGGAGCAACGCAGGTGAACAAAGAGACTACGATCGCTATTCCCGCTGACCCGAATGACCCGGAAGATCGGGACGTCAGCGTTGCCGGGCTGGAGCGTGCGCACATGGGCCGTCGCTTTCGTATCCTGCGCCACCGGCTGGGCATGAGTCAGCAGGAATTCGCCAACGCTTTCGGCATTCCGGTCGCGAACCTCAGGCAATACGAATTGGCCCGACACATGCCTCCGCCGGCCGTGCGCGCCTATCTCAAGGTGATCGAGGCGGAGCCGGAGATGGTGCGGCGGGTGATGGCGGGGTAAGGTTCAGCCCGTCAGTAGCAGGCGGGGGAGGCGGGTCAGCCAGTTTTTCGCTTCCACCCGCTGCTCGAAGATCGCCCGTTTCCTGTCCTTGAAGTCACCGGCCGGGCGCAGCGTGAGCGTCAGCAGGTCGGAAACACCGAACGGTGCGATCACTTCGCAACGATCGTCCTGCGTGCGGCGCGCGGCAACAGCGGTGGCTGTTTCCGGCCAGAAGCGCATTGCGTCTTCCGAGGAACGGTAAGGCGCGTCTCCATTGTCGATGTGCATGCGCGCTTGGTTCTTCACGGACCAGCGGATGTTCGGCACTTCAGCACGAAGTCGGGCTTCGATGGAGCGATCCGTCTCTTCGGCGGTGTTGGTCGCGTCGAACCAGATCACGTCTACGTCCCCGGCAAGATCGGGCGATTGATCGTGGAGGATCGCCCAGACAGCGTCGCGGACGAAGCCGGCGGCGATCTGGCAATCCGGGAGATCGAGCGCCCGCACATGGCCAAGCAGGTTCCAGCGAAGCGGATCATTCCTGATCCAGCGGGCGACCTTTTCCGCCCCCGCAGCTTCGCTCACCGCCCGCCCAAATCCCCCTTGCCCACCGTCCCGCTGGCCATTTCCAGCATGCGATCCAGGCTCTTCTTCGCTGCCAGCCGCAGCCCTTCCTCGATCTCCACCCGCGGCGTCAGGTCCCTTAACGCCAGATAGAGTTTCTCCAGCGTGTTGAGCGCCATGTAGGGGCAGATGTTGCAGTTGCAGTTGCCGTCGGCGCCGGGGGCGCCGATGAAGGTCTTGTGCGGCAGCGCCAGTTCCATCTGGTGGATGATGTGCGGCTCGGTGGCGACGATCAGGGTCTGGCCCGGCATGGTCTTGGCGTAGTTCAGGATACCGCTGGTGGATCCGACGTAATCCGCGTGATCAACGATGTGCGGCGGGCATTCCGGGTGCGCGGCGATCGGCGCGCCGGGGTGCTGGGCCTTGAGCTTCATCAGCTCGGTCTCGCTGAAAGCCTCGTGGACGATGCACACGCCCGGCCAGAGCAGCATTTCGCGGCCGAATTTGCGGCTGAGGTAGCCGCCCAGGTGCCGATCGGGACCGAAGATGATCTTCTGCTCCCTGGGGATCTGCGCAAGGATCGTCTCTGCGCTGGAACTGGTGACGATTACGTCGGAAAGCGCCTTCACCTCGGTCGAACAATTGATGTAGGTGAGCGCGATGTGATCGGGGTGCGCCTCGCGGAAGGCCTTGAACTTTTCGGGCGGGCAGGAATCCTCCAGGCTGCACCCGGCTTCCAGGTCGGGCAGCACGACGATCTTTTCGGGCGAGAGGATCTTGGCGGTGTCGGCCATGAACTTGACGCCGCAGAAGGCGATGACGTCGGCATCGGTCTCGGCTGCCTTGCGCGACAGTTCCAGGCTGTCGCCCACGAAGTCGGCGAGGTCCTGCAACTCGGGCTTCTGGTAGTAGTGCGCCAGGATGACCGCGTTGCGTTCCTTGCGCAGCCGTTCGATTTCGGCGCGCACGTCGATTCCGGAAAGGTCGGCGGGCATTACGGTCATGGCATTCCCTTTTTCGTCCTGGCCCCGGCGCTGACGCCGGGGCGCGGTCTATCTAGGGATGCGGGGGCCGGGACCCAAGGATAAAATACAGGCTCAGGCGCCGGCCGCGCGCGCGGTGAAGGCGATCCACCAGGGCGTGATCGCCAGCAGTTCGACCAGCACGTGCGAAAGGGCGACGGCGGTCGCGACCGCGGTTGTCGCGGGATGGATGCGTCCCAGTTCCCTGCGGTCGTGACGCATGATGAGGCCGACCACGCCGAGCTGGATCACCATCGACAGCCATTCGCCCCAAGGCAGGATCAGCGGCATCGGCAGGATACGGCCCAGTGCCGGCTCCATCAGCAACACGGTAGAGCCGACCATCAGGCGCTTGTGCCAATCGGCTTGTCCGCGCCGGGCGACGGCGGTGGCGACGATGGCGGCGAAGATCGCCACGCTGACGTGGACCAGCGCGAGGAAATAGGGCGCGGTGAAGAACGGGGGAAATATGCCCCTGCGGATCGCGGTAAGGCAGGTGAGGCTGGCGAGTACCACGATCAGCGGCAGCAGCACCGCGCTGGCCCAGCCGAGCCTGCGGTGCAGGGCAAGCCCGCCGCGGCCGGCCAGCAGCGATTGCGTTACCAGCAGGCTCAGCCACGCCAGCATCGCCATGCCATGAAGATGCATGACCAGCGGGGCATGCTGGTAATCCACCATGCCCCGCAGGCCGAACTGCGCAAAACCGAAAACGATGAAGGCAGAGATGCCGATCGTCATCTTCTGCCAGAATGAAAGGCGCGCAACCCGCGCGTCTGCAACGCTTGCCATGAAATCCCTCCTGCTTTGGAAGCGCAGGGGAATAATCGCAAACGCGGCTTGGTCCCAATACTTTCATCGACGAGCGACGATTACGGTTCGGCGAGCGTCCAGTTGTCCTTGTCACGCATGGTGACGCCGCGCCTTTCCAGGTCGATCAGGTGCGCGTGCACGGAACGGCCGGCGGCGGGCCAGAGCCTTTCGTCCACGCCCTTGTACATCTGCGGCACCATGTCCGCGATCCGGGTGCGCCCCGCCTCGATCTGGCGCAGGATCTGCTTTTCGCGGCTGCGGCGGTGGCCGATCATGCCGCGCACCAGCTGGCGCGGCTTTTCGACGGCGGGGCCATGCGCGGGATAGTAGACGGTATCCCCCATGCGATCATGCAGCTTCTGCAGGCTTGCCAGGTAGGCGGTCATGTCGCCATCGGGTGGGGAAACCACGCTTGTCGACCAGCCCATCACATGATCGCCGGTGAACAGCGCGCCGGCTTCTTCGAGCGCGAAGCACAAGTGGTTCGAAGTGTGGCCGGGCGTGGCGACGGCGGTAAGGGTCCAGCCTTCGCCGGCGATCGCCTCGCCATCCGCGAGCACGCGGTGGGGACGGTAGGTGGGATCGAAAGCGACATCGGCGCGCGGGCCGTCATCGTCGAGCACCAGCGGCGCGCAGCCGACGATCGGGGCGCCGGTACTGGCCGAAAGCGACGCGGCGGCGGGTGAGTGATCGCGATGGGTATGGGTGCAGCAGATCGCCAGAACCCGGGCATCGCCGATGGCCGCGATCAGCGCCTCAAGATGTTCGGGCCGGTCCGGGCCAGGATCGATCACCGCCACTTCCCCGGCATCGCCGACGATATAGGTCTGGGTGCCGGTATAGGTGAACGGCGATGGATTGCGCGCGAGCACGCGCCGCACCAACTGGCCGGCGTGCTCGGCCACCGCATAAGGCCCTTCGATGTCCCGTGAAGCGTCCATGGATGCGATATGGGCATTGTAGGGAGGCGTGTCGAGCCATTCCCGCCGCTCCACTCGCGCCATGGGTCTGCGCGGAAGGCGGAATCCGCATCGGCCGTTAATGATGAATCCGCGTCAGCTCGCCAGGCGCCGCTCGATCCGTTCGCGCAGCCGCTGGATGGCGCTGGACTGGCCCTGTCCGGTCAGCCGCCAGTTGTGATCGAGGCGCAGGAGGCGATCGTAGAAGCGGCGGGTGGTTTCCACCAGTTCGGCGATCCTTGGATCCAGCAACGCCACTTGGTCCGGTTCGCAAAGCCGCATCTCGGAAGACAGGCGGCCGTGATGCCGAAGCTGGAACTCGCTGATTTCCCCCATGAAATAGGCACGATGATTGAGCAGCCAGGCGATCGCGTGCATCATCCGCGTCGTCGTGCGCAGGCCTTCCGCCGAAAGCGCCACGCGCGCGAGATCCTGGTCCGCGCCAACCCGTTCCAATCGGCCGGACAGCGTGAAGGCATTGCGAACCTCGTCGGACAGGACGAGTGCCTCGCAATAGAGCGCTTCGATGATGCGCGGGTTTATGGTGACCGGTTCGGACATCTCCGGTCCATATTTCCCAGCCGCGACTCGGCGGCAACTGCCCAATGGTAAAAATCCGGGGCAAAATTTCCGCTGTCCCCGATCGGAACGGTTCATAGTGAACACAGGTTAACCGGAAACAGGCGGTCGGCCGATCCCGGCATGTACGCCAACCAGGGCCGGCCGGCGGCGATCAGGCGATGATGTCGGGGATCAGATAGTCCTCGATCTGGGATATCTGGTCCTTGAGCCTCAGCTTGCGCTTCTTGAGTCGCGCGATCTGCATCTGGTCGCTCGACCCCGAAGCCAGGAGCGCGTCGATCGCGGCATCGAGGTCGCGATGCTCGACCCGCAGGATTTCGAGGCGTTTGCGCATTTCCTCTTCGGTCACGCCGGAATTCCTCGTCTGAATCGTGCCATACCCGCGGCAGCGCCGCGCGTTCCTGCCCAGCGCAGGATTCACGCGATTCACCGATATGAAGCATTCATGCTCTTCGCAAGACGGACTGGATATGGTTCCATCCGTTTCGCGCCGGACCACTAATGCCGAGTCGCCAATTCGGGTTATTCGGCTGGGTCCGGCTTCCTTAGAGGAGGAACCGTCCATGGATAGTTCGCACGTCAGTGCCTTGCAGCTCAAGCATGCCGGTATCGAACGGCAAATCCACGATGAGATGAGCCGCCCCATGCCTGATGCCGCGTTGATCCAGGCGCTCAAGAAGCGAAAGCTTAGGCTCAAGGAGGAAATCGTGCGGTTCTGATCGCCGATTCCGGATTGCGCGATATCGTCGGAACAAGCTGATTTGTCGGCACCGCTGCGTTCCCAAAGGGCTCGCTTTGGGTTAGGTGCAACGGCATGACCAGCGGAGCCGTCGAAGCAGCACGAAACATTCTCACCCGCCTCCACGAGGTCATGGCTTCGCGCAGCCACGCGCAGGCCAAGCTGAACACCGTGGTGGAAGTGATCGGCGAATGCCTCGATAGCGAGGTTTGCTCGATCTATCTCCTGCGGGAGGGGATGCTGGAACTGTTCGCGACGCGCGGCCTGGCACAGGAAGCGGTCCACGTCACCCGCATGGCGGTGGGAGAAGGCCTGGTTGGCACGATCGCCGACCAGATCGGAACGCTCAATCTTGCCGAGGCAGCGGCGCATCCGGACTTCTCCTATCGGCCGGAAACGGGCGAGGAAAAGTTCCATTCGTTCGCAGGCGTGCCGATCGTGCGGCGTCAGCGGGCGGTGGGCGTGTTGTGCGTGCAACATGTCGAACCGCGCCGCTACGAGGAAGTCGAGATCGAGGCGCTGCAGACGGTGGCGATGGTGCTTTCCGAACTCATCGTCAATGCCGACCTGATCGACGAGGAAAACGCCGGGGCCTTCGGCGCCGGGCAGACCGGGCCGGAGCAGCTGCGCGGACTGACCCTGGTCAAGGGGCTGGCCTCGGGCGTGGCCGTGTTCCACCAGCCCCGGGTGACGATCGAGCATGTCGTCGCCGAGGATACGGAGGCGGAACGCCAGCGCGTCATCCTGGCCTTCGACAAGATGCGCGAGCAGATCGACCGCATGGCCGGTCAGGCCGAATTCGGCGTCGGCGGCGAGCATGAGGAGGTCTTGGAGACCTACCGCATGTTCGCCTACGACGAAGGCTGGACGCGCCGGATCAACGAGGCGATCGATTCCGGCCTCACCGCCGAAGCCGCGATCGAACGCGTGCAGCAGCGCACCCGCATGCGCATGCGCCAGATCGACGATCCGCTGCTGGCGGACCGGATGCACGATCTGGAGGACCTGGCGAACCGCTTGCTGCGGATCGTCTCGGGCCAGATCGGCACCGCGGCCTCGATGGGCCTCAGGAACGACGCGATCCTGATCGCGCGCAACCTCGGGCCGGCCGAACTGCTCGAGTACGATCGCCGCCGCCTCAAGGGCGTGATCCTGGAAGAGGGTTCGCTCACTAGCCACGTCGTGATCGTCGCCCGGGCGATGGGAATTCCAGTGCTGGGCCGCGTGCGGGGGTTGCGCGGGGTCGTGCGCGAGGGCGATCAGCTGCTGCTTGATGCCGATCATGACATCGCCACGGTGCGTCCCTCGCCCGGCATCATCGAGGCGTTCGAGACGCGTTTCGCCAAGAGCCGCGAAAGGCAGGCGGCCTACGCCGCGCTGCGCGATGTGCTGCCGACCTCGCGCGATGGGCAGCGTGTCTATCTCATGATAAACGCGGGGCTGCGCGACGATATCGCCAATCTCAGCCTGACCGGCGCCGACGGCGTGGGCCTGTTTCGCACGGAGTTCCAGTTCCTGGTTTCGGCCACGCTGCCCCAGCGTGAGCGCCAGACCCGTCTCTACCGCGATGTCATGGACACCGCCGGGGACAAGCCGGTGATCTTCCGCACCGTCGATATCGGCGGCGACAAGACTTTACCCTACTTGCGCCACGACGACGGCGAGGGTGAGGAGAACCCGGCGATGGGCTGGCGCGCGCTGCGCGTGGCGCTGGAGCGCGACGGCCTGCTCAAGGCGCAGGCGCGCGCCTTGCTGGAAGCGGGGGCGGGCCGCAATCTCTACGTCATGTTCCCGATGGTCGCCGAGCCGTGGGAGTTCGACGCGGCCAAGGCGGTGTTCGACGGGCAGCTGGCCTATCTCAAGCAGCAGAAGAAAGTGCTGCCCGAAGCCATTCGCTATGGCGTCATGCTGGAAGTGCCGGCCATGGCCGAGCAGCTGGACCTGCTGGCACCCAAGATCTCGTTCCTCTCGATCGGCACCAACGACCTGACGCAGTTCCTGTTCGCGGCCGATCGTTCCAATCCCAAGCTTGCCGAGCGTTATGACTGGCTGAGCCCGGCGATCCTGCGGTTCATCCAGCGGGTGGTGCGCAATCTTGAGGATTTTCGCGTCGACATCAGCGTTTGCGGCGAAATGGGCGGGCGCCGGCTGGAGGCGTTGGCTTTGCTGGGCCTGGGCATTCGCCGCATGTCGATCACGCCGGCCTCGGTGGGTCCGATCAAGGAACTGGTCGGCAAAGTCGATCTTCGCGAGATAGGAGAGGCCATGGCGGGATGGCTTGCCGCGCCGCCACCCAGTCTGCGCGCGACGATGTCCGCCTGGGCGGCCGAGCGAGACATACACGTGGATTGACACCGGTGTGTCGCAATCCGATGGTATCGGCCGCGAAACGCGCATTATCCGCCGCATAATATTCACGCGATTGCCCGGGGACTGATTGACTTTGGGCGACGGGGCGGTTTGGTTAGTGTCCGTTAGGTCGCACACTCACCAAGTCCCCCGGGGTGGAATGGAACAGGTAGAAAATCAGGGTTGGGCTGATCGTCCCAAGACAGCCGGCGGCCAGCTTCGCATGGCACGCGAAGCCGCGGGACTGAGCCGCGCCGACATTGCCTTCCGGACCAAGATCGCCGAGCGTCACGTGCTGGCCATAGAGGAGGATCGCTTCGGCGACCTTGCCGCCCGCACTTATGCCGTCGGCTTCGCGCGGGCCTATGCACGCGCGATCGGCCTTGACGAGGCCGAGATGGCCAAGACCGTGCGCCGCCAGATCGATGCCGAGAAAGTCGAGCGCCCGCAAGGCGCGCCGAGCTTCGAGCCCGGCGATCCGGCGCGGGTGCCGCCGATGCGGCTGGCCTGGCTGGCGGGCGGGGGGGCGGTCGTCGTGATCGGCCTGCTGCTGTTGTTCTGGAGCAGCTTCCTCTCGCCCGAAGGCAAGTTGCCCGATCTCCTGGCCGACGAGGCGCCCGCGCCGCTGGCGAGCCTTCCGGCGGCCTTGCCGGTCCCCCGGCCGTCACCCGCCGGTGAGCCGGTGGTCCTGACGGCAACCGCCGACAATGTGTGGGTGAGCGTCACCGATGCCGGCGGCGCGATGCTGCTGGTGAAGGAACTGGCCAAAGGCGAAAGCTGGACGGTGCCCGCCGATGCGCGGGGGCCGCAGCTGCGCACCGGCCGGCCCGACGCACTCCAGCTGACGGTCGGCGGAAAGGCCGTGCCGCGACTGGCCGAGCGGCCGATGACGATGTCGGGCATTTCGCTGATGCCCGCCGATGTCCGGGCGCGCGCCGTTCCTGCCCAGTCGCCAGCGGCGAGCCAGCCCTTGCCAGCACCCCAGGCCCCCGCATCGAGGCCATCGGGCATGCGCCGGCCCACGACCGGCTCACCCCGACCGGCCGATGCAGCCATCGAACCGACGCCGGTGGAATCCACGACGGCGGCGGCAAGCCCCGCCACCAGCACCGGCCGCCCGCTGGGTTCGGCCATGCCGCAATCGCCGCATCCGGCCGATCCGCTTTCCACGGTTTCCAACTAGGCGCCCTCGACAGGCCGAGGCGCTTGCGGCAACAAACGCGGGAAAGCTTGCTTGGTTAATTTCCGGTTCCGTCCGCCGCTGCCGACACGAGGGGGCGAAAAGCGGCGGAACATTCTGGCACGGAGTTGAATTGGCGATGAAAGGTTCACTAGGGGCTATGCGGTCCGGTCGCTTGCTGGCGACGGTGGCCGCCGCGTCGATCCTGGCCGGCGGAACGGTGCCCGCGCTGGCGCAGGAGAGCACCGATACGCGCCTGAAGAAAGTGGAGGCCGAAGTGCGCGCCCTGCAGCGCAAGGTCTTCCCGGGGCCTGGCGGCAAGTTCTTCGAACCGGAGATCACGCCGACCCCGACTTCGCCCGGCACTCCGGCCCAACCGGCGACGACCCCGGTTACCGACCTGCTGACCCGCATGGACGCGGTCGAAGCCCAGATGGCGCGGTTGACTTCCCAGGTCGAGCAGAACACCAACCGGATCGACCAGCTTGAGGCCAAGCTCGCCGCGGGACCGGCACCGGCGGCCGCGACGCCCGTCGTGACCCCGCCGGCGGCGGCGCAGTCCAACCTCGACGCCATGACCGGCGGCGCTTCCGCCAAGCCGATCGCGCCGCCGCCGGCGCCGACCCCCAAGCCGAAGCCCGCCGCCCCGTCTTCGGCTCGCGTGGAAGCGGTCAAGGCCGTGGTCAAGCCGCAGACCGCCGATCCGGGCGACGACGAATACAGCTATGGCTACCGCCTGTGGGAGGCCAAGTTCTATCCCGAAGCCCAGCAGCAGCTGAAACTGTTTCTCGAAAAGTATCCCAGGCATCCCCGCGGCAGCTGGGGCCGCAACCTGCTCGGCCGTGCCTATCTCGAAGATGGCAATCCGAGCGAGGCGGCCAAGTGGTTCCTGCAGAACTACCAGACCGACAAGCGTGGCGAGCGGGCGCCGGACAGCCTGCTCTACCTTGCCGTCACGATGAAGCAGATGAAGGATGCCAAGCGTGCCTGCATCGCCCTTGCCGAATTCGGCCAGACTTACGCCGCTGAGGCCGCCGGACGCCTGAAAGGCCTTTACGATTCCACCCGCAATGGGCTTTCCTGTAGCTGATCGCGGCCCGGCGGCGGAAACGCTGGCGCGATTCCGGACCGGTCTTGAGGCCGTCTGGCCGGAGGGCGCGGGAGAGGCCGGCGCCAAACTGGGGCTGGCGGTTTCGGGCGGGCCGGACAGTATGGCGCTGCTGCTGCTCGCGCAGGCCGTGCTGCCAGGGCGGGTTGAGGCGGCAACGGTCGACCATGGCCTGCGCCCCGAAAGCGCGGGCGAGGCTGCCGGCGTGGCGCGGGCCTGCCAGGAACTTGGCGTTCCTCACGCCACGCTCAAGGTGGATGTCGCTGCCGGCAATCTCCAGGCGGAGGCCAGGCTGGCGCGCTACGCGGCGCTGGCAAGCTGGCTGGACGAGCGCGGCCTGGCCGCGCTGGCGACCGCGCATCAGGCCGACGATCAGGCCGAGACCTTGCTGATGCGGCTCAACCGGGCGAGCGGCGTGGCCGGTCTTGCCGGCGCGCGGGCGCGGGGAATCGTACCGGAAACGGCGATCCCGCTGCTGCGCCCGGTGCTCGACTGGCGTCGCGCCGAACTGGCGGAAGTGGTCCGCGCGTCCGGGCTTGCCGCCGTTGAGGATCCCAGCAATGCCAATGACCGCTTCGATCGGGTGCGCGTGCGCAAGGCGCTGAGGGGTGCGGACTGGCTGGATGTCGCCGCGATCGCCCGCAGTGCCGCCCACATCGCCGAGGCGGACGCCGCGCTTGACTGGATGGCGGCGCTGGAATGGCGCTCATGCGTGAAGAAGGAGCCGATGGGGCTCAGGTATCGCCCGCAGGCGCCGCGCGCGGTGGCGCTGCGCGTGGTGGCGCGCATCGTGCGGGAACTTGACGGGGAGGAACCGCGCGGCGGCATGGTGGCGCGGCTGTTCGATACCCTCTGCGAAGGCCGGCCCGCTTCTATCGGCGATCTGGTGGCGCGGCCCAACGCGGGCGGGTGGAGTTTCGCCAAGGCGCCGGTGAGAGCGGCGAAACGGAAGGAATGAGGATCAGCCGCCGATGAGGTTGTCGCCCAGGCCCACCTGCTTGCCGCGCGTGACGTAGACCTTGTCGCCCAGGTGCGTGACCGCGAAGAGCTTGGCCGCGAAGGCTTCGGGCATGCCGACGCAGCCGTGGCTGGCGTAGCCCAGTTCCACCTTGGAGCCGTGCAAGGTGATCCCGTCGTCGGTCAGCCGCTGCATGTAGGGCATCGGGGCGCCCGTGTAGATGTTGGAGACGTGGTCCCGGTCCTTCTGGGTAATCGGGAACACGCCGAGCGGGGTCGGCTTGTCCTCGGTGCCGAGCAGGACGGCGGTGGCCCCCACTTCGTACCCGCCCTGGAACACCGAGAGCACGCGCGCGTCGAGATCGACGGTGATGACGATCGGGCCCTTGGGCACGTCCTTGTCGTTCCAGTGCCATTCGCCGTACTTGATCGGCCCATCGATCGGCAGGATGCGCTTGATGACGAAAGGTTCGTCCTTGGCGGCGGTCGAAGGTGCCGGCGCCGCGGCGGTCGGCGCCACTGCTGGGGTGGAGGTTTTTGCGGCAGCCACCCGCGCTTCGGCGAGCGAGGCGGGCTCGGGCCGGGACGGCGACGCAGCCATGACCAGCACGCCGACGATCGCGGCGAGGGCCAGGAAGCCCGAGGCGAGGAAGATGCGTCCGTTCACGTGATCGATTCCCTGGCGAATCTGCCTGAATTCAGGCGCCGACCATCGCGCAATCGGCGGTTGAGCGCCAGAGCGCAGACGTTCGTGTCCCGGCTCAGGACTGGCGGGCAGTGAAAGTTAACGCGTGTCGGCCGGTGTGACCGGTCCCGCGAGCGATCCCTGCGTGCGGGATCGCGTTCACCAGCCCGCCCCGAGCCGTGAATGGATCGCCGAAGGCCGGGCGGCAGGTTACATGCGTATCACATTCGGTTAGGGTGGCGGTTCGACCCCGCTGGATGGGAGAGGACACGCGATGAAGCTGCTCAGGTGGGCCGTAGGCGGCGCTTCCGCCTATGTGATCTACAAGTATTCGATCGGCCGCAAGGCCAGGGGCGAGGATGTTTTCGTGACGCCCGAAAAGGCGGTGAAGCAGATCACCGGCGAACCCGAGCCGGCAGGCAAGCCCACCGCCCGCAAGCCCTCCGCCAGAAAGCCCGCGTCCGCCAAGGCTCCCAAAGCCCCGCAGGCGGATGCATTGTCGGGCGATGCGCCTGCCCCTGAAAAGCCCAAGCGCATGCGCGCGCCGCGCAAGAAGCCGGCCGGCGAATAGCGCGGGTTCAAGGCGGGAGCTGTCGCTGGTGCGTTTTCGGCCTACCCCGAAAATGCCCGCAGGCTGAACACACGCAGCCGCGCGGCGAGCGCCAGGGCCGCCAGCCCCAGCACGGCCGCCGCCGCCAGGCCCAGGCCCAGCGCTTCGATCCTGCCCACCGGCAGCCGGGGCATCGCCTGCCGGTAGACGAGGTGGAGGACCAGCCCATAGGCCGCCGAGAGAACTATGGCGCCGGCGAAATTCCGCACGGCGCCGCCGATCCGGATATGGCCCCGCCAGCGCAGCAGGTGGAACGCCCAGAAGGTGGTGCCCAGCACGACCAATGCCTGCGTCCAGGCCAGCGCCTCCAGTCCCAGTGGCGAGGCGACGAAGATCGCCGCGACCGAAATCACCGTCGAAACCAGATCGAACATCATGACCCACGCGGTCCTGCCCAGCGCCGAGAAGGCGGGTTCGACCAGCATCTGGCCCACCCCCGCCGCGCCGCGCATGGCCAGGGCGTAAGTCACGATCAGGGCGGGTAGGTACGATGGGTGGAAGAAGATCGCGATCACGTCATGCGCGAAGACGATCACGACCGCGCCGACGATCCCGCTCAGCATGGTGATCGTTCCCGCGAACCGGCCCAGCAGCACGGCCAGGTCCTGGTCCCGCCGCGCGGCGGCACCGAACTGGGTGGCGGCGAAATTGCTCATCGGCTGGTTGAAGATATCGGTCGCGCCGGTCGCCACCCGGTTGCCGAAGCGGTAGAGGCCGACCGCCGCCGGGGAATGGAGCATGCCCAGCAGCAGGTCGGCGGCGTAGCGCGCCAGGAAGTTCAGCAGGCGCGAGCCGTAAAGGCCGCCGGAAAACGCGGTGGCCTTGATCGCCAGGTCCTTGCTGAAGACCAGGCTGGGCCAGTCCCGCCCGAACGTCGCGAACAGGATCGCGCCGGAAACGACCCGCAGGTAGCGGAACGCGACCAGGGCATAGATCGAATGCCAGAACCACAGCAGCGCCGCGCCGCCGATCAGCGCGACGAGGTTCTGCGCGAACATGATCGCGAAATTGAGCGTGGTCTCGCCCCGCCGCAGCAGTGCGGCGGAAGACCATGCGCCCAGGCTGGCGAGCGGCTGGGCCAGCGCCAGCAGCACCAGCACGCTGCCCAGCGGCTCTGCATGGAACAGCCGTTCCAGCGGATAGGCGGCCAGCGCCAGCAGCAGCGAAGCGAGGGAGACCAGCCCGGCGATCAGCCAGAAGCAGGTGGACAATACCAAGCTATCCTCTTCCTTGGCGGTAAGGATGAACTGGTAGAACCCGGTGTAGGTCATCGTCTGGACCAGGATGACGAACACCACGCCCAGGCTGTAGACGCCGTATTGCGCCGGCAGCAGGAAACGCGCGGCCAGCAGCGTAATGAGCAGGGTGGAGACCTGTTGCAGCGAGCGCGCGGTGAAGGCGAACAGGGCCTTGCCGCCTTGCCGGCCGGCGGAACGCAAATCGCGCCTTTTCCATACTGCGCCGATCATGGTCATAAACGTATCTCGCCACCACGGTCCGAAGTGGCATCCGCGCGGGGGGGGGGGGCGGGTGCCGTGAAAGACGCGGCCGATCGCGCCGGCCTGTTCAGTTCATCTCGTCGCCCGTCAGTGCCGCGTTCCCCTGTCCACGATGTGCAGGTTCCTTCTATCATCCGGCGGCGCCGGGCGAATTCGAATTGCAGCCGGGATGGAGCTAATTCCCGGCGGGAACCCGGCATCGAAGGGATTATCGTTCCGTGCATCGGCGTTCCGTGCGTCGGTTCAGAAAGGTCCCTCTTCTCCATGATCCAGGTGCTGCGCGAATCCGGAAAACGAACCGCTGGCTGGCTGCTCGGCCACTCGATGCCGCGATACCGTTACCGCCACTGCGTGTTCATTCTCGCCCACATGCGGTGCGGATCGACCGCGCTTTCGAACATCCTGTGTTCGCGGGCGGACGTGAGCGGATACGGGGAAGCGCACGTGCGCCACGGCGGACCGAGTTCGCCGGGACAGCTGGCGCTCAACCAGATGCGCCGTGGCGGCTGGAACCCGCGGGCGGGCTGTCTTTTCGACAAGATCCTGCATTCCCGGCACGATCGGGACGCGCCGCCCGAATTCTTCGAGGCGCGGGCGATCTTCGTGGTACGCCGGCCGGGCGATGCCATCCATTCGATCGTCAGGCTTTTCGCCGGACTGGATCGCGGCGAATACGCCACCCAGGCGGAGGCCGGGGCCTACTATGTCGAACGGCTCGCGGCGCTGGAATCGCTCTGGCACAAGTTTCCCGCGCGGCGACGGATCGGATTGACGCACGAGGCGCTCGTCCGGGAACCGGACCGTGCGCTGGCGGCGATTTCCGCGCGGCTGGGCTTTCTGCCGCCGCTGGAGAACCGCTACGTGAGCCTGGCGGCGTCCCGCCGGGGCGGTGGTGGCGATCCGCTGGTCAGCGGGCGACATACGCGCATCGATCCCGCGCTGTCCGGTCCGGCCCGCGACGATGCGCCGCTCGACCTGCCCGCCGGTCTGGCCGACGCGGCGCGGGAGCGCTACCGGCGGCTCGCTGCCTTGTTCGAGGATGATCGGGCCCTGGCCTGATGCCAGGGCGCGGGCTCGTTTCCATTATCGAGCTTTCCGTGCGCCGCCGGTTCATTCCGCATTGCGGAAAAGATGGTCCGTTCCCACCCGGTTTCCCGCACGGAAGTCTCCCGGCCATATGACAAATATAAGTATCTATGCTTATATGTAATGGACAACATATTATATTCAGTAATCAAATCCGAAATAAACCGAACTGAATATAACTCTTGTTGCGAGCGCAAAATTCCCAGTGATAGCCTTGGTTAATCGGACGGTAATCTACCCCTTCGTCCGATTCCAGGGAGGAACAAGCGGTGGAAACGGTTGAGCAGGTGTGCGCTACCCCGATGACCTACGGGGCGCGGCCCACGAAACATGCAAGTATATCGCCACGACCCATTTCGATGCTGGAAGCCTGCATGTGGCGCGGCTTCGATATCGTGGTCGCCGCTCTCGTCCTCCTTGTCGTGCTGCCGTTCCTGGTCCTGCTGGCAGTAGTCCTCTACGCCAGCGATCCGGGCCCGATCTTCTTCGCGCATCGCCGGGTAGGCTACCGGGGGCGGCAGTTCGACTGTTTCAAGTTCCGCTCGATGAAAGTGAACGGCGAGGCCATCCTTCGCGAGCACCTGCGGGCCGATCCCGAAGCCCGGCGCGAATGGGAAGAAACGCAGAAGCTCAAGTCGGACCCGCGCGTGACGCCGATCGGGGCGATGATGCGCAAGCTCAGCCTCGACGAATTTCCCCAGCTCATCAACGTGTTGACGGGAGACATGAGCATCGTCGGTCCCCGGCCGATCGTCGAGACCGAGGTGCAGCGCTATGGCCCCCACTTCGAATACTATTGCCTGGTCCGGCCGGGCCTTACCGGCCTGTGGCAGACGAGCGGCCGGAACGACACCACCTACCAGCAGCGCGTCGCCATGGACGTCTCTTATGTCGAGCGCAAAAGCCTGATGCTCGACACCTGGCTGCTGTGCAAGACGGTCCCGGCCGTCGTCTTCGCGCGCGGGTCCTATTGAAGCCCGGCAGGGCTATGCCAACCTGAGCAGGATCCACCAGAGGCCAAGGCCGGCGCCGATGGCGACGGCCCAGCCGCGAAGCGAAATCCTGTCGCCAAGATGGCAGGTGACGAGTGTGTGGCGTGCAAGCCTGTTCATGCGACCTCTCGATTCGTTATCTTTGGGTTCCCGAACCTGCCGCTGGAATGCGGGCGCCGTACAACCGATCCCGCGATTACGCCCGCCCGGGCCCTCCCGCAAATCGAATTGCCTCGGTTTCGTACCGAATGGCCCAGTGCGTCCGGCTTGAAGCGTTCGCATATGGCTCGCGTATACAGGTCATTACGGATTTGATCCGGGATTGATGGTTCTGCATTTTGGCACGGTCAGCGATCCGTTTCGCGCGGACGGTCGTGCAAGACCGTCGGTCACATCGTCGGGCCATGGGGCGCGGTGCTGGCGGCCTGGCGCATGGCGTCCCATTGGCTGAGCTGGGTGGAAAGGCATTCGGACGGGTCCTCGCGCGGGAAGATATCGCAGTTCCAGGCGATGATCGCTCCGTGGCGGGCGCTGTCGTGGACGTAGAGGAAGGCCATGTTGCGCCGCGCCTCGAAGGGGATGGGAAATCCTTGCGGGATCGCCTCCGGATCGGTCCAAGCCATGACCTTGCAGAACGCGCGGCCCCGGCACACGTCGAGCGCGAGGAGACCAAGCGAGCCGGGATAGGCGCGCGGCACCAGGAAGCCGAAGGCATCGCCCTGGGGGTGCGCCAGCCGCAGCAGGCTGCCGCGCAAGTCGATCCCCGCCAGCGCGGATACGGGGTCCGGGCCGGATGCGCCGTCGTCGATGACCGGCTCGATCGCGAGACGGGGAAACGCCGTGCCGCCTTCCCCGGAGCGATGCCAGGGCGAAAGGGCGGCCAGCTTGTGCTCCACCGGTTCGGTCGCCGAGACCGGCTTGGTGAAGGCTCCGGGGCGGCCCCAAGAGCCGCGCCAGCGGAAGAACAGGTGCGTGCGCACGCTGGCGACTTTGTCGAGGCTGCCGCTCCAGACCGGCATGACCCAGTCGGTGTGGTAGTGCGTCGACAGGCCGACCGGGGCATAGACGCTGCCGTCCAGTGCCGCCTTCGCGATTTCCCGGGCCCGCTCCCACAGCCGGGGAACCGGCCGGCGCGCCATGGCGCCGTCGCATGTGAAGGTGAACTGGCAGCCGGTGACGCGCTCCGAGCCCTGGTAGACGACGCCGCAGATGGTGGAGGGGAACGCCGGGTGGCGCATGCGGTTGAGCACCACTTGCGCCACCGCGCGCTGGCCTTCGAGGTCGCCGCCGGCCTCGTAGTATCCGGCGCTCGCCAGGCAGTCGATCGCGCGCAGGCGGCTGGTGTCGTCGCCCGCGAAATGGAACGGCGGTGCCGCCGGATTGGGCGCGCGTGAGAAGGGGACGGCGGCGTTGAGGCGCCGGGCATCGTCGCGCGGGATTTCGATCAGGTCCATCGGCGACAGGCCGGGCGGGGGCGCAACATCGCTGGCGGCGGGTGCATTCGCCGCGCGGCGGATCCGATCGGCGTGTCCGGCGGGGTTCCCCGGAACCGACAAGGCGGCGGCGAACAGCGGCAGGGCAAGCAGTCCCGCCGCTCGCCGCCCGGCCGATCGCGCTTCGTGGCATTGCGGATCGAGGGGTTTGGGAACGAACATGGCGCCGTGCATCCTCCGGTGAGGGCGCGTAACTACCTGGCCCTGGGCGCGGGTGGCCAAGGATCGTCTCCGATCCGGATCAATCCGGGCTCCGGTCGCCGGCCTCGTCCGACCAGCCATACCCGGGCGAATCCTCGCGCTGGACGGGCGCCTGCTCGACGTGGTCGTAAAGGAACAGGCGGTCCGCCGGCTCGATGGCGGGGCGCAGCGGCAGGCCGGCAAGGTAGGCGATGCCCGCCCTGCGGCTGTCCGGATCGTAGGGCTGGACGGCAGCGAACATCTCGATCGAGAGCAGGCCCGCGTCGCGCAGCACCGCGACCCGGCGCAAGTACATCTCGGCGCGGGTCTGGACCGCGCCGGTGCGCGCGGCGAGCAGGTCGTTGGTGACGTCGAGGACATCGCGCAAGGTGCGGATTCCGGAGGTCTCCTGCTTCTTGACACCCGCGACCGCGCGTTCCGCGGCGTCGACCGCGGCATCGTAGCGCGGCATCGCCTCGGCCGAGGCCCGCAGCAGGCTCCAGTCGGTGGCGAGCGTCTCGCGCATGTCGCGCCGGGCCTGCTCGGCGAACTGCTGGTCGGCCAGGTTGCGGTCGATCGCCTCGCGCAGCGCCGAGGACAGCTGGCCGCCCGAGTAGAGCGGCATCGACAGGCTGACGCCGGCGACCACCGACTCCTCGCGCAGGGTGTTCTGGTAGGGCGTCAGCGGACTGCGCGCCGCGGATGCGAACGCGCTTACTTGCGGGCGCATGTCCGCGCGCGCCGCGCCGACGAGCGCACGGGAGCGGGCCTCGGTGAACCTGGCGGCGGCAAGCGTGGGATTGTGCGTTTCCGCCTCGACATAGAGTGTTTCCAGCGTCGACGGGTCGGGCAGCGCGGGAAGGGGGGCCAGGGCGGCGGGATAAGCGCCCACCAGGTTGCGATAGCGCGCCGCGCTGGCCTCTACGGTGGAGCGCGCCAGGATCACTCGGCCGGCGGCGAGTTCCAGCCGGTTGACGGTCTGGTCGACGTCGGGCTCGGTCGAATCGCGCAGCCGATAGCGGGCGGCGGTGACGTCGCGCTGCTGCCGCAGCAGTTCGTGGATCTCCACCGCGACTCCGTGGAGTTCGATGTCGCGCTGCAACGAGACATAGGCATTGACCACGTCGAGGATCAACTGTTGGCTGCCAGCGCGCAGCTTCTCGCGCTCGACCATCCGCGCCGCCATCGCCGCGTCCAGGCCGGCGGCAAGGCGGCCGGAGGTGAACAGGGGCTGGGAAAGCGAAAGCTCGGCGGACGTGCCGAAGCCCTCGCTTTCAGACGGCAGCGTGGTCCCGCGAATCCTGGCGGCGGTGAACGCGTGGCGGGCGCTGACGCTCAGGCTTGGCCCGTAGGCCGCTCTGGCCTGGACCACGACTTCGTCGGACGCGCTGGCAAGATCGCGGCTGCCCTGGATCGAGGGATTGTTCGCGTAAGCGGCGGCAAGCGCTTGTTCCAGCGTATCGGCTTGAACGGGTGTGCAGGTGAACAAGAGGGGTATGTATACGCAAATCTGCGGACTAGTAATAATGCCCAGGTATTTACGCATATTCGTTCCCTTCGAACGATAGACCTCGCGGCCACAATCCCCAAAACTGATGTATTGGTTGTGGTAATTTATACGCGGAGTTGTTGTAACGCAGCGTGAGACTGTTCCAGTCAGGACGTAATTATGATTTTCGCCGTTCGGCTTTCGGCAGAGCTCAAGGCCGCGATCGCGCCGATGCGGCGTGTTCTGCTCCCGATCGTCGCGATCAGCAGCGTCTACAACGTGCTGCTGCTTTCCGGCTCGTTCTTCATGCTGCTGACGTATGACGACGTGCTGCCCAGCCGCAGCGTGCCTTCGCTGGTCAGCCTGCTGGTGATGGTCACGCTGGCCTATGCGTTCCAGGCGGCGCTCGACGTGATCCGGGGGCGCATCATGGTCCATGTCGGTTCGCTGTTCATGCGATCGATCAGCGACCGCGTGCTGGACGTGATCTCACGCTATGAACTGACGCGGGGGACGATGCCGGGCGGCACGCAGATCGTGCGCGATGTCGATACCGTGCGCGCCTATCTTTCGGGTCCGGGTCCGCTGGCGGTGCTCGACCTGCCGTGGATTGCCGTGTACCTTCTGATCCTCGGCGTGTTCCACTGGTCGCTGGGCCTGCTCGCGCTGGCCGGCGTCCTGGTGCTGGTCTCGCTGATGCTGCTCAACAACCGCATGACCGAGCCGCTCGCGCTGGCGACGATGCGCACCGGGGCGCGGCGGGCGGGCCTGGCCGATGCCACCCTGCGCAACGCGGAAACGCTCAAGGCGCTGGGCATGGCCGGGGCGCGGCGCGGCGAATGGCATGCGGCGGAGTCCGAGTACCTGCGGGCGAACGATCGCTTCTCCTATATTTCCAGCACGATGTCGGGCGTGACCAAGGCGTTTCGCATGCTCCTGCAGTCGGCCACGCTGGCGCTGGGCGCCTACCTGGTGATCGAGGGCAGCGCGACCGGCGGCATCATCATCGCCAGCTCGATCCTGTCTTCCCGCGCGCTGGCGCCGGTCGAGCAGGTGATCGCCAACTGGAAGGGCATGGTGTCGAGCCGGCAGGCGCTGGGGCGGCTGCGCGAACTGCTGGATGCGGTTCCCCATCAGGTCGAACCGATGGGGCTGGAGTTCCCGAATGCCGGCATCTCGGTGGCCGGGGTGACTGCCGCGCCGCCGGGCACGCGCACGGTGACGCTCGCCGACGTGGCCTTCAAGCTGGAGGCGGGCGAGGCGCTGGCGGTGGTGGGGCGAAGCGGATCGGGCAAGACCACGCTGGCGCGGATCGTCTGCGGCGTCTGGCCGGCGCTGCGCGGTTCGGTGCGGCTGGACGGGGCGACGCTGGAACAGTGGTCGCCGGACCAGATCGCGCGGATCATCGGCTATGTGCCGCAGTCGATCGAGCTGTTCGAAGGAACGATCGCCCAGAACATCGCCCGCTTCCGCCCCGATGCCGACCGCGAAGCGATTCTCAAGGCGGCCAGGGCGGCGGATTGCCATGACCTGATCGTCCGGCTCGACGGCGGCTACGATTACCTGATCGGCCCGCAGGGGGGAGGGCTCTCGGCCGGCCAGTGCCAGCGCATCGCGCTGGCCCGCGCGCTCTACGGCGATCCGTTCCTGATCGTGCTGGACGAGCCCAACAGCAACCTCGACTACGAAGGCGAGATGGCGCTGGGCCAGGCCATCAAGCGCGTGCGCGAGCGGGGTGGGATCGTGCTCGTGATCGCCCATCGTCCCAGCGTGATCGCCCACGTCAGCCACATCATGGTGATGAACAACGGCCGGATCGAACGCTTCGAGACACGCGAGGAATTCCAGACCCGAATGAGACCGCCCGCGCCGATTTCCCGGAGCGAGAGCAAGCGCGAGGAGGCGGACATGGCCGCGCAGGTCGGCGAATGATGGCGGGCCTCGTGGATCCGAGCCCTGAACGCGTACCACCCGAACGCGTACAGGGGGCGAAGGACGCCGCGCCGCCGCGCCGCGCCGGAGAGGGCGCGTGCATGCGCCCAGGGCAGCCATGAACCCTCCGGTGCGGATCGTCCCGGACCTGTCCGGGCGTGCGCTCGCGCCCGTGGACGGCGTGTTCGCGGCCGCCGCCGAGCGAGGGCTTTCCCGGCTGGTGCGGCTTGGCCTTGGCACGGTGGCATTACTGGTGCTCGGCATCGGCGGGCTCATCACGTTCCTGCCGATGGCGGGGGCGGTGATCGCGCCGGGCGAAGTGACGGTGGAGACGCACGTCAAGGAGATCTCGCATCCGTTCGGCGGTGTCGCTTCCGACATCCTGGTGCGGGACGGGGATCATGTGAGGAAAGGCCAGGCGCTCATCCGGCTGGACAGCAGGGTTTCGGGCGCCGCCGCCGAATATACCGGCCTCAACCTGGACCAGTTACTGGCCAGGGCGGCGCGGCTCCGCGCGATCCAGAGCGGCGCGGCGACGATTGCCTATCCCGGGGAACTGGTCCGCAAGGCGGGCGATCCGGGGGTCGGGGCGGCGATGGAGGACGAACGCCGCAGCCTGGCGCTGGCGCGGCGCGCGCGGGGGGACCAGCTCGGACAGCTTCAGGCCCGCATCGCCCAGAGCCGCGCCGAGATCGCCACTTACGCCAGCCAGGCCGACGCCTACGAACGGCAGGAAAGACTGGTGCGCGAGGAACTGGCCCAGACCCGCCAGCTCTACGAAGGACGCCTGACCACGCTCGATCGCCTGAACGCGCTCGAACGCGCGGCGGTGGGGGTACAGGCCCAGAAGGCGGCCGCCGTTTCGGGCATGACCGAGGCGCGGGCGCGGATCGGCGAGCTGCAAGTGCAGATGGCTTCCGTGAGCAGCGCCGCGCGCAGCGAGGCGGCGCTCGAGCTTGCGCAAGTCCAGGCGATGATTTCGGACTTGCGCAAGCAGGAGGCCGCCGCCAGCGACCAGAACGACCGCACCGTGATCCGCGCGCCGCAGGACGGCATCGTCGACAAGCTGCGGGTCCGCACCGTGAGCAGCGTGGTTCCGGCCGGTGAGGCGCTCATGGAAATCGTCCCCGACCTGGATCGCCTCGTGGTCCGGGCGCAAGTGAAGCTGACGGACATCGACAGCGTCGTGGTGGGGCAGCCGGCGCACTTGCGCTTTACCGCGCTCAGCATGCGCACCACGCCCGAGCTCACCGGCACGGTGACCCGGGTCGGGGCCGATCGCTCGATCGATCAGGCCACCAACGCATCCTATTACTCGGCCACTGTCTCCATTCCGGATGCAGAGTTCAGGAAGCTTGGAAAGGTGCGTCTTTCGGTGGGTATGCCGGTCGAAGTGTTCATCCAGACCCAGCAGCGAACGATCCTGCAATACATTATTCGCCCCCTTTCGGATCAATTCAAGCGCGCGCTGCGCGAATAGTCGCGATACTCATTAGACAGAAGTCCTGAGTGTCATTGGAAGATCCAGACGACACGCAGATTTACTTACGATGAGTCGCCAAGATCGATTGCCGGCGTTGGATTTTTCCATCCGATGTCGGAAGTATATAATGGACATTGGCATTTTTGATGAAGCGGCCGGAATTTCCCCGGATCCGTTTGGAGATATTCGTGGGGTTTTTCTCAATTTCCCGTGTCTGGGCAAGGTGAGCAGGATGAATGGTCTTGCCAGGCTGGCGGTGTCGTCGGGAGCGGTGATGGCGCCGGCGCTTGCCGTCGCCCAGACGGTCGGCGCCGGTTCCTCGATCGTCATCGAGCCCCAACTCGACCGGGACGACGTGGCGGGCGCCCGGATCGAGCCCGCCTATCGGCCGCGCCCGATCCTGGTCGGGCCGGTCTTCGCGCAGCCCAGCGTCTCGATCGTCGCGGGGTATGACGGCAATGTGTTCAATCGTCCGGATGCGAAGGCGGCGGCGCTGGCCACGGTGATGCCGTCGCTGGCCCTGCGCGCCGACCTGCCGCGCCACGAGCTTGACTTTTCGGCCGCCGGCACCTTGCGGCGTTTTTCCCGCTACCGGACCGAAAACAGCGCGGAATTCGCGCTGGCCGGGCATGGGCGACTGGACTTCGGTGCCCGGCATGCGGCCAAGGTCTCGATCGAGTTTTCGCACCTGATCGAACCGCGCAGCACCGCTGGCTCGGCGCTCGATGCGGCCGAACCGATCAGCTATGACCGGCTCGCGGGCGACTTTGGCACCCGGCTCGAACTCGGCCGCTTCCGCCTCGCTCCGGCGCTGCGATACGAGCGCGTCGATTATGACCCGGTGGCGTTGACCGGCGGCGGGACGGCAGACCAGTCCTTTCGCGACACGCGCACGCTGCGCGGCGAGGTCCGGCTCGACTATGATTTCTCGGGCCTGGTCTCGGCCTTTGCCGCCGGCGCCTATGAAGATATCGATTCCACCTCGGCGCCCACGGCCTTGCGGCGGGATTCGCGCGGCTACCAGGTCATGGTCGGACTGCGCGGGCAGCTTTCGCCTGTCATTTCCGGCGAGGTGGGCGTGGGCTACCAGTCACGTGACTACGCGCCGCCGGCCTATCGCGATTTCCAGGGGCTGACCTTCCGGGCCGACGTGCAGTGGTACGTCACGCCGCTGGTGACGTTGCGGGCGCAGGCGAGCAGGACGTTCCGCAACAGCGGCAACCTTCGGGTCGGCGGTATCCTGGCCGATGCCTTCATGCTGAGCGCCTACTACGACCCGCTGCGCAATTTGCGCCTTTCCGCCGTGGCGGGGCTGGAACGGGGCGATTTCAGCGAAGCCGATACCCGAACCTGGCGCAAGTCGATGCGGCTGCGGGCCCAGTACCGGCTGAACCGGGGCGTGTCGGTGGGAGCCTACGTCGATTTCCTGCGGCAGGAGGTCCGCGGCGCGCCGCTCGTCAATCCGTTCACCTCGTTCGGCGCCGGCCTCGGCATCACCGTCACGCCGGGCGCCTAGAGGGCCCGAGGGAGTTTTGCGCTTGAACCTTCCCGCTATCTACGAGCCCCGAGGCGGCGTTCCGCAAGTCATCGCGGATGGCGCAGCCTTCCATGAGGCTTCCGAGGAGCAGATAACGGTGCGGCTGCTGCTGGCGATGCTGCGGCGGCGCCGTGAGGTTCTGTTCCTGACGCTGGCGATCTGCGTGGTGCTCGCGCTGGTCTGGACGACCGCGCTGCCCCGGATCTATCGCTCCAGCGCAGATGTGGTGATGATTACGCGCTCCACCGAAGTGGTGCCGAACGATGACGAACAGGTCAACGAGGGCCCGACGCGATCGGAAGAGGTGGAGACGCAGATCCAACTGATCCGCTCGCGCGAGATGGCGGGCCAGGTGCTCGACCGGACCGGGCTGCTCGAGGACGAGGGTTTCCGCGCCGACGTGGCCGAGCCGCGAACGGCGCTGGACAATATCCTTGCCACGCTCGGCATCCGGCGCGGGCGCGCGGCGGCGGGTGTCGACAGTGCCTCGCCGGCGTTTCGCGAAGCGGCCGTCACTTATCTGATTACCCGCCTCGATGTCGCGCGGGTCGGCGAATCGTTCAACTTGCGCATTGCCTTCGACGATTCGGACCCGCGCCGCGCCGCCTCCGTCGCCAATACTTACGCGCGCCTGTTCACGACCGACGATGCCCGCGAACGCGCCCGCACCAACGCCACCGCCGCCCGGGTGTTGCAGACCCGCGTCGACGAACTGCGCCAGGCCGCCAACCGGACTTTCGCCGCGGTGCAATCCTACCGGGTGCGCACCGGGCTGCTCAGTTCGGCCGCGACCAGCCTGACCGAGCAGGAGATCTCCACCTACAACCAGCAGATCGCCGCCGCGCGCGCGGAAGCCGCGCAGGACGCGGCGGCGCTTTCCAGCGCGCGGGGACAGCTGCGTTCGGGCGGGGCGGACGGCGTGGGAGAGGCCGCCGCCTCGCAAGTGGTTTCGGCCTTGCGGGCGCAGCGCGCGCAGCTGGTCATCCGCGAACGCGACATGTCGCAGCGCTACTTCGATGGCAACCCGGACCTGGTCACGGTGCGCCGGCAGATCGTCGATATCGACCGGCAGATCGCGGCCGAGGTCAACCGTTCGCTGAAAGGACTGGAATCGCGCGCGCAGGCTTCGGCGGAGCGGCTGTCCTCGCTGCTCGCCAGCCGCAGCGGCACGCGCTCGCAGCTCAGCACGGACAATAGCGCGCTGGTGGCTCTGGCCGATCTCGAAAAGCGCGCGCAGGCGGCGCAGACGCTCTACCAGTCGTACCTCGATCGCTATAGCGCAGTGGTGGCGGGCAGCGGATCGGAGCAGCCGACCGCACGCCTGATCTCCGCCGCCAACGTGCCGATCCTGCCCGAATCGCCCGACCTGGTGCTCAACCTGGCCCTGGGGCTGGTGGTGGGCGTCCTGCTCGGCGCGATGCTGGCGATCGTCTCGGAGCTTTCCTATCGCGGCCTGACCACGCTCGACGATGTCGAGGGCCGCCTGGGCATTCGCGGCCTGGGTTTCGTGCCGGCCTATCGCACCGTGGACCCGCACGCCGGCTCGCCGCTCGATACGGTGCGTGAATATCCCGACGGCGCTTTCTCCGAGGCGCTGCGCAACGTCATCGTCTCGATCCGCCAGGCGGCCTCGGGGCCGTGCAAGGTCATCGCCATCACCTCGGCGATCCCCGGCGAGGGCAAGTCGACGATCGCGGCCTGCATGGGCCGCGCGCTCGCCATGGCGGGCGAGCGCGCGGCGGTGATCGATTGCGACGTGATCCGCGCGCAGTTGAGCAAGCAGTTCGGCCTGGCCGATGGCGCGCCGGGTCTCCACGAGGCACTGCACTCGGAAACCGGCCGGATCGCGCAGTACCAGGAAGCGCATTCGACCATGCGCGTGATCCCGATCACCCGGCCATTCCCCAAGGGCGAGCGGCTGACCGAGCGCGGCCGCCTGCACCGCGTCATCGCGCGCCTGAGGGAGGACTTCGACGTCATCATCCTCGATTGCCCGCCGATCCTGCCGATCGCGGAATCGCGCGAGATCGTCTCGCTGGCGGACAACGTGGTGCTGGTGGTCCGCTGGCGCAGGACGATCGACCGGGTGATAAGCGCGGCGGTGCGGCAATTGCCGATCCGCACGATCAAGGACCTGGGCATCGTGCTCAACCTGGTCGACATGAAGAAGCAGGTGCGCTTCGGCGGCACCGACGCGGCCAGCTTCTACGAACAGTACCGGCGGTACTACGCGTGACCGGCGCGGGCCTCTCCGTGCCGCCCTGGGTTGCACCGCGCCTCGCGCCCCGGGTCGCGATCGTGCATTATTGGCTGATCGCCATGCGCGGCGGCGAGCGCGTGCTGGAACGGCTGCTGGACCTGTTTCCCGGCGCCGATGTGTTCACCCACGTCTACGATCCGGACAAAGTGTCGGAAAAGATCCGCGCCGCCAACGTGCGCGAGACTTTCGTCGGCCGGCTGCCGGGCGCCCGCAGGCATTACCAGAAATACCTGCCGCTCATGCCGATGGCGCTCGAGGAGCTCGACCTGCGGGGCTATGATCTGGTCATCAGCAGCGAATCCGGCCCCGCCAAGGGGATCATCACCAGCCCGGACGCCCTGCATGTCTGCTACTGCCATTCACCGATGCGCTACTTGTGGGACCATTATCAGGACTACAAGGCTTCGGCGGGCGGGCTCAGCCGCATGATGATGCCCACGATGTTCCACCGCCTGCGGCAATGGGACGTCAGCTCCGCCAGCCGGGTGGACGGCATCATCGCCAACAGCACCTTCATCGCCCGCCGCATCCGCAAGGTCTGGGGGCGGGAGGCGCGGGTGGTGCACCCTCCGGTCACGGTGGATGCCTACCAGCCGGTGGAACAGGTCACCGACCGCTACCTGTGGGTCAGCCAGATGACTCCCTACAAGCGCGCCGACATCGCGCTGGAAGCATTCAACCGCCTGGGCGTGCCGGCGCTGATGGTCGGCGACGGCGAGATGTTCAAATATGTCTCCTCCCACGCCGGGCCCAATGTCGAGGTGCGCCGGCGGCTGAGCTTCGCCGAGCTGAAGGCGGCCTATGCGACGTGCAAGGCGCTGGTCTTCACGCCGGAGGAAGATTTCGGCATCGTCCCGGTGGAGGCCAATGCCAGTGGCCGTCCGGTCATCGCCTATGGCCACGGGGGTGCGGTCGATTCGATCGTCGAAGGCCGGACCGGGCTGTTCTTCCCCGAACAGACGGTTGACGCGCTGTGCGATGCCATCGACCGTTTCGAGGCGTGGCTTCCGCAGTTCGACCCGCAGGACGCGGTGGCGAACGCCGCCCGGTTTTCGCCGGAGGCCTTCGCGACCGGGATCCTTGAGGCGCTCGATTACTACCGCCGCGCATCGCGGCTGGTGGCGTGATGCCGGGTGCGGTGCCTGGTCCCCCTGTCGTCCCACCCTGGTCCCCCATTGGGGCCCACTTGGTCGTTTCGCTGTGGTTATACGTAAACATATGAACTTTCTAGCTTTTATGAAAGGGCCCGCAATGCCGCTTCGCACGATCGTTCAAGCTGTCATCCCGGCCGCCGTCGGCTGCGCGATGCTGATGGGGTGCGCGTCCACCGCGAGCACCGCTTTGCCGAGCGTCGACGTTGCCGAATATCGCCTTTCCGCCGGTGACAGGCTCAAGCTCGAGGTGTTCCGGGAAGAAGGCCTCTCCGGCGAATATGTGGTCAACGAGGAAGGCATGGTCGGCCTGCCGATGGTCGGGGACGTCAAGGCCGCCGGCAAGACGCTGGCCCAGCTCCGCGGCGAACTGACCGAGACGCTGGGGCGCGAATACGTGCGCAACGCCAAGATCAACCTGGACGTGGTGAGCTATCGGCCGATCTACATCCTGGGCGAAGTGGAGAAACCGGGGGAATATGCTTATACCCGGCAGATGTCGGTCCAGGCGCTGGTCGCCAAGGCGGGCGGCTTCACCTACCGCGCGAACGAGAACGTGGTCTATGTCCGCCACGCCGGCGAGGCTTCCGAAGCCGCCTACAAGCTGACCAGCGGCGCCGCGGTGCTCCCGGGCGATACCGTCAGGATCGAGCCGCGGTACTTCTGAGGAGCGCGGGGATGCGGCACGAGCCCTTCATGTCCCGCGGCGGGCCCGAACGCGTGGTGCTGTTCCACGATTTCAGCGAGGCCCTGGGCGGTGCCTCGCATCTCGTCCAGGTGCTGATCGGGCAACTGCGCGCGCGCGATATCCCGGTGACGTTCTTCGCGGGGGATTCCGGCGCCAATTTCCGCCGCCGGGATGTCGAGTTCGTCGCGCTCGGCGGGAAGGCCCTGCTCGACCGGTCCAGGCTGGGGGCGCTGACGCTGGGCCTCTACAACCGTTCGGTCCATGCCAGCGCGCGCGACTGGATCCGGCGCAACGACACGCCGGGCACCGTCTATCACGTCCACGGCTGGTCCAAGATCCTCACGCCCGCCGTATTCGCGGCGCTGCGCCCGGTGGCGGGCCGCGTGATCCTGCACGGGCACGACTATTTCAACTGCTGCCCGAACGGCGGCTTCTTCAACTACGCCGCCGAGCGCGATTGCGCCCTAGTGCCGCTTTCCGGTGCGTGCCTGCGCAGCCAGTGCGACAAGTCCTCCTATGCGCAGAAGCTGTGGCGTTCGGGGCGCGAAGGGTTGCGGCGGGGCTTGCAGGGCGGTGTCGCCGGGGCCAGCCGGCTGCTGCTGATCCATCCCGGCCAGGCGGATAATTTCGCGATCGGCCAATGGCCCCGGGCCAAGCTGTTTCCCGTGCGCAATCCCGTGACCCCGCCGTGCGCCGAGCGCGTGTGCGCGGAGCGAAACCGGGGCGTGCTCTTCATCGGGCGCATCTCGGTGGAGAAAGGCGCCGATCTTGCCGCGCGGGCCGCCCGGATCGCCGGCCTGCCGATCGTGTTCGTCGGCGAAGGCAGCGAGGTGGATCGCATCCGCGCGCTCAATCCCGCGGCCGTCTTCGTCGGGCGGCAGGATCGCTCCGGCCTGGCGCGCATGCTTTCGCGGGCTCGCGTCGCGGTGATGCCCAGCCGCTGGTCCGAACCGTTCGGGCTGGTCGCGCTGGAGGCGATCGGCTCGGGCGTTCCCGCGATCGTGAGCGACCGCGCGCTGGTGGCCGGCGAGATCGCGCGCGCCGGCTTCGGCCTGGCGATCGATACCGCCGATGCCGCCGCCTTCGCATCGGCAATGGCGCGGCTCCATGCCGACGACGGACAAGTAGCGGCGATGTCGCTGGCCGGGCACGCGGGCTACCGCGACCTGTGCAACAGCGAGGAAAGCTGGGCCGACGAAATCCTGGCCCATTACCACGGTGTCATCAGGGCGGGCGGGCGGGCCGCCGGGCGAGCGCCGGCCGCAACCCATCGGGAGGATATATGAGCACGGGACGAACGCGCGAGGTCTCCTCGCTCGACGTGATGCGCCTGCTGGCCGCGCAGGCGGTGATGTTCTACCATCTCGTTTTCCTGTCCTGGGCCGAAGCGGAAGGTTCGCGTGGCATCAGGGCCGTGGTCGGCAACCCGGTGGTGTTCGCGGACGCCACCGCCTGGGCCAGCCTCGGCTGGGTCGGCGTCCAGATATTCTTCGTGATCTCCGGGTTCGTGATCCTGATGTCGGCGCAGGACAAATCCGCCGCCGATTTCCTGATCGGGCGCGTGACGCGGATCGCACCTGCCTTATGGGTCTTTTCTGTCCTGTCGGCGTTGGTCCTGCTGGCCTGCGGCGTGCTTGGACCGGCGGAGCTTGCGGTGCGGATGCTGCGTTCGATGATCCTGTTCCCGATTGGGCCCTGGGTGGACGGCGCGGTCTGGACGCTGGTGGCGGAAGCGATGTTCTATGCGGCGATCTTCGTGTTCATAAGGACGGGAATGATCGGCCGCATGACATCGATCACCCTGGTGATGACGGTTTTCAACCTGGCGTTCTGGGGCGCGGTCCTCGCGGGAGAGGCGGGGGCGCTGGGGGAAGCGGGACACCGGCTGGCCGGCGCGGCTTCATCCTACAAGCTGCGGGTCACGCTGATCTCCACGAATTGCTACTTCGTCGTCGGAGCCTCGCTCTACGGCCTGTTCATGCGCCGCAGCGTGGCCGCGAACCTCGTGGTGTTCGCGGCGAACTATCTGGTTTCGCTGGTTGCGACCTACTATGCGGCCTTGTCCAACGTGGGCGTTTCAGAGTTCGGTCAGGACCCCGTGGCGGCGTCGGCGGTGTGGGGCGGGGTCACGCTGGTCATGAGCGCCTGCGTGCTCGGCCGGGTCGGATCGGGGCCCCGGTTCGTCCGGTTCGCGACGATCGCCGGCCTGCTCACTTATCCGCTCTACCTGATAAACCAGATCATCGGCGGCTTCCTGCTGGGCCTGGCCTATCGCGGCAATATCCCGCCGGCGGCCGGCGTCATTCTGACCGCGGTGTTGTGCACCGTGCTTGCCGGCATCTTCGCGCTTTTCATCGAGCGGGGCCTGCAGCGGCGCCTGTCGAATTTTCTCAAGCAGTTCAAACGGCCCGCTCCGGCGCTGAGCGAAGCATGAGCCCGGCCGATCGCATCAGGAGGCGCTGAATTGCCAAGGATCTTCGTCGTGATCGCGACCGTGGGCCGCGCCGAGCTGGTGCGCCGCACGGCGGATCTGCTCGCCGATCAGACTCGGCCGGCGGATGGCATCGTTGTGGTGAGCGTCACGCCGGGGGACGTTTCCGGCGTGGAACGGACGCGCGGTTCGCCGGAAGTGCTGTTCTGCGAAAAAGGCCTCTGCCGCCAGCGCAACCGGGCCCTGGCCGTGCTTGAGGGCCGGGCGGACATCGTGATCTATTTCGACGACGATTTCATCCCTTCGCCCGACTACATCGCGAACGTCGAGGCGCATTTCGAGGCCGATCCGCGCGTGGTGGGGATCACCGGCGAACTTCTGGCCGACGGCGTGCTGCGCGGCGGCTATTCGATCGAGGAGGCCCAGGCGATCATCGCGGGCCGGCCGGCGCGGTTTCCCCCCGCCGTGGTCCAGCGCCGGGAACTCTACGGTTGCAACATGGCCATTCGCGTCGCCGCCGCCCAGGGGCTGCGCTTTGATGAGAACCTGCCGCTCTACGGCTGGCAGGAAGATGTCGATTTCACCAATCGGCTGGGGCGCAAGGGGCGGCAGATTTCATCGTCGGGCGTGACCGGCGTCCACCTGGGCGTCAGCGGCGGGCGGACCTCCGGAAAGCGGTTGGGATACTCGCAAGTCGCCAACGTGGTCTACTTGAAGCGCAAGGGCACGATGCGCCGCGGTTTCGGGAACCGGCTGATGGCGAAGAACCTGCTCGCCAACGCGGTGCGGAGCGTGAAGCCCGAACCGCTGATCGATCGGCGCGGGCGGCTGCTGGGCAATGTGCTGGCCGTGATCGACTGTCTGCGCGGCCGGGTGGACCCGCGCCGGATCCTGGAAATGTAGGCGGGCGCGATGATCGAGGGATTTCTGGTCGCGATCGGCATCTATCTGGCGGGGTGGGCGCTTGCCGCCCTGTGCTTCTTCCGCATCCAGGGGCCGGTGCCGGTTCCCGGCCGATTCCGAAGAGACGCGCGCGATGCCTTGCTCTGGCCGGTCTGGCTGATGCTGTTCGCGGTGTTGTGGTTGATCGAACTGCGCCGGCAGGAGTTCGAGAAGGAACTGACGGGCGATTGATCGGTGAACCGGAAGGCTGAAACCCGGAGCTTGTCGAAAAGCGTCCCTGTCATCCCGTCGCTCATCCCGGACCGCCGGCTGTGTTTACACGCGACCTTGCGGGAAGGTTGTTCTGCCGAATGACCGCGAACGATCCCGGAGTGGGTCCGGGACGATGGGATGAAGCGGCCTGGCCCGCCCCGGCGATGGCCAGCGCGGCCGACATGCCGAAGCCGAAGGCGATGATCCCGCCGAAGTCGGCATCACCAACCATCAGCGACACCATGAAAGTCGGGATGAACGAAAAGCGGAAGGCCGAAACGATGGATTGGCTTTCGATCGAAGCGCCCCGTCGTAGAAGGCTTTGCAGCACGAAAGCGTAAAACAGCGCGCCGCCGACGATGCCGGTGCTGCTGAAGACCGCGACCACGCTGCTCGATGCCCGCGTGCCGCCCAGGCCCACGCCGAAGCCGTGGGTCTGGGCCAGGCTGGCGATGGCCACGGAACGCCACATTCCCCGCTCTTCGAACGAACTCGAGCTTTCCTTTTCCAGCACCATGCGCTGGACGAGCGAATGGATCGGATCGAGGATCTGTGGGTGCAGGATGGTCAGCAGGGCGAGCGCGATCACGGTGGAAACGGCGATCGACGTTTCGCCCGCCAGCCCACGGCGATGGATGGATCCGCTGCGTTCGTTGGCATTGATCCGCAGGAACCACTCCAGCGCCGCGACCACCACCAGCAAGCCGAGGCCGACATAGGTTCCGGAAGAGGTCGACAGCCAGGCGCAGATGGCCAGCAGGCCGAGCAGGATCGGGGCGTAGAATTCTCGCAGGCGATCGTCGGCAATGGCGCGGCGATAGAAGTAGAGCGCGCTCAGGAATGCCAGGCACTGCCCGCCATAGGCCGAGGCTTCCGGCATCAGCCCGACGATACGCTTCGAACCCAGCACTTCGATATCGGTGAGCAGCGCGTAGCTGGCGGTACGAAACGGTTCGAGCAGCGGTGCCAGCGGCAGGAACTGGCTGGCATAGTCCAGCAGCCCGGTGATGACGGCAACCAGGCTGCCCAGGCACAAGGCCCTGAACGCATGCTGGCGCATCGCGGGAGACCGGAGAAGGCGGGCGAAGGCGAAGACCGAGAACACCGCGATCGTGAGGTAGGCGAACTGGGAGACGTTTTGCGGCGTCGGCTGGAGGGGAACGGCGGCGCCGATCATGCCGCGGACCGGCACCACCATGGCCGTGCCCGCGAACAGGCGCGGCATGAACGCCGTCGCGATCCCGGCGACCAGCCAGAACAGCGTCAGCAGCATCAGCCTTCGCGGCAGCACGGCGAGCGTCAGGAATGTGGCCGGACCGTCGCGGCGCAGGAATGTCCGCAGGATCAGCAGCAGCGCCACGATCGGCGTCGCCGTGAATGTCAGCCCTCCGGTAAGGGTGGTGGGAACGGCCGCGAAGGCGCCCACCGGCATGCTCGCGAAGAACAGGTAGATCAGGACGGGGCCCCGGCTCAGCAGGCCCCAGATCGCGAGCGTCCAGAACAGTATGATGGGCACCGCGTTCATGGCCGGGCGCGGCGCATGCGGTGCCCCGGCGGGCGATGCCGGCTCATCGGTTCAGGCCGGATCCCAGGCGGGGATGCGCCGCCCGATCATGTCCTCGAACGCGGCGCGGCGAGGTGTGAGGTATTGCGCCAGGTAGGCGCGCGCGCCGCGCTCATCCACCTGCTGCTTGTCGAACGAGACCGTCGAAACCGCGCGCAAGTGGTTGACGATGCCGGCGGGCAGGCGCTCGCGGGCGACCGACCAGAGTCCGGAATTCCTGATCCGGCTGACGAAGGGAAACCGCTGGCGACGGCTGGTGGGCGGCGAGCGATGCCGATCGGCAAGCTGCGTTTCCGTGTATTCGAACGGCTCCAGCCCAAGCCAGTCCAGGCACTTCGCCAGGACTTCGCGGCGATGCGCGCGCAAGTCCTCGGCGACGATCACGTGGATCCGGGACGCGTCGAAATGTTCGCGGTAGGCCTGCAATTGCAGCGCGTAGTCCGAGGTATCGCGATAGAGCGGATTATCGCGCATCGCGGCCTCGATGCCCAGCGGTTCCTGGAATTCCTTGAAGCGCTGCCAGTAATGGCCGATCGCCCGCGTCACCGGTTCGCGCACGGTATAGATGAAACGGGCATCCGGGCTGGCGGCGGCGATCCGGGCGGGGACCTGGGCGCGGTGGGGGGCCTGCGAATAGTAGACGCTGCCTTCGCCGCGATATCGCGCCTGTTCGCCGCCTCTCCAGAGATCGAGATAGGCGTCCCAGTCGTGCGAACAGGGCTGGCGCGCCATGATCGGCCAGGCGCTTTCCAACTCGCCTTGGTCGACGAAGAAGCAGGGCTCCTTCTCCGTGCTCATGCGGATCTGGGGATGGGCATTCAGGTAGGCATGGAGCGCGCTCGATCCCGATTTCGATGCGCCGATGATGAAGAGATTGGGCGTCGGCTTGCCGCATGTGGCGCCCGTCGCTTCGAGAGCGGGATGTGCCTGACCGGATACCCTGTTCAAACCTGCCTCCAGAATTGCGCGATTCGCGGCTTGTCCGGACTGTACCGACAGCGTTCGTGGCCTGGAAAATGAGTAGGCTCCGATATGAGCCTATTTTCCCAGCCCGATGATCGCCGGTTCGATGGGGCGGAAACCGCGGCGAAGTCCCGGCGATCCCTGGCGCCAAGGCTCCCGCTCGAACGCGGGGCCTTTGACGGGAGCCCCGTTCAAGGGGGCTATTGCCGCCAAACCGGGTGCAATGATCGAGCGGCATCGCGTTGTTGGCGCGAAAATGGGGAGCGGTAGCGGCCGCTCCCCATTCATGGTCCGCCCCGGTATCGCCGGTTCGGACTGTCAGAGCACGACGATGTCGGATGCGTCGAGAAGCTCGTCATAGAACGTGACGGTGGTCGAACCGTAAGTGAGGACCGTATTGCCTGAGCCGGTATAAGCGAGCGAGTACGTGCCGCCGCTGGTCAGGTGGACCTGGTCGATCCCATGTTCGAAGTCGAACACCTTGTCGGTGCCGTCCGCGGAATCGAACAGGAAGGTATCGGCATAGCCCTCGCTGTCGTTGGCGTCGTCGGCATTGTCGCCATAGAGAACGTCGTCGTCATCGCCGCCGTTGATGACGTCGCTGCCGTCGCCGCCGTAGAGGCGGTCGTCCTGGCCGCCGCCGAGCAGGGTATCGTCGCCGGTGCCGCCGTAAAGCTTGTCGTTGGATCCTTCGCCGTTCAGGAGGTCGTTGCCGTCATCACCGTAGAGGCGATCTCGATTGGCGCCGCCAATAACCGTATCGTCACCCCCCGCGGCATGCACGGCGTCAAGCCCGCCGCCGGAATCGATGACGTCGGAGCCGGCGGTGCCGGAGATCTTATTTCCGGCGGAGTCTCCGTTAATTACTGGCATAAGAGTTTCCTTTCAGTCTGCTGCCCTGCGTGAATCTGCGTGTCAGTTCGCACTGTTTCGGTAGTGCCTCTCGATCACGTGGTGCCGGCTACCCTCGTTACCTGTTATCGGCGAATCGAGCCCCGTTCGAGATGAACGGAGTAATAATCGGTATTATTAACAGTTGGCAACATATTCTAAATTGATCTCGATTACGAACTGACGGACTAAGTCCGAAATGGATATTAATCAGGTATTTCTATTTACATTGCTATAACCTATTTAATCGATTGTATATTGCGATTATAGGATATTACTATTCGAAACACCCCGTGCTGACGGTTCAAAACGGATTCGTTTGGCGTTTCAAAGGCGGGGCGACATCCCGTTCGACCGGGGCGCTGCCGCCGTGGGGAGAATGTCCGGCGCCAACTCCGATCGGCGAAGCGGGCCGCAACAGGAAGGGGCCCCGGTTTCCCGAGGCCCCTGGCGCTGGTCCGATGTGGTTCCCCCGTCAGCATCGGTCCGTGTCGGCGGGGTCCCCCCGGAGTCCGCCGCCTCGCCCCGACCGGGCTCTCTCGCGGGGCTTATGCCCAGAGAATGCCCAGATCGTTCGTGCTCATGCTCGTGCCCAGATGGTCGATGTCGTCGCCCTTGATCCGTGCGATGTCGTAGCTCTCGCCGCCGACGTGCATTTCCAGGTAGACGCTGCTGCCGCGGCTGACGAAATCGAACGTGGCGCCGGGATTGGCGCCCAGGCCGGTGACCAGGATCCGGTCACCCTCGCCGGCGTTGAAATCGTAGACGATGTCGAGCGCGTCGATATCGGACAGGTTGAACACAAAGGTGTCGGCGCCGGCATCGCCGTAGAGCCGGTCGGCGCCGCTGCCGCCTTCGATCCAGTCGCTGCCTTCGCCGCCCTTCACCAGGTCGTCGCCGACGGAGCCGAGCAGCTTGTCGTCGCCGGCGTCGCCATAGAGCTTGTCGGCGCCGGTCCCGCTGTTCAGGTAGTCGTGGCCGGCCCCGCCGGACAGGCGATCATCGCCATCGCGCCCGTAAAGGGCATCGTCGCCGGTATTGCCTAGCAGGTTGTCGGCACCGTCCTTGCCGTCGATCAGGTCGGCCGCGTCGCTGCCATTGATCTTCTCGCCGCTGCCGGTCCCGGTGAAGGTCTTGGCGTAGGCGCGCGTGGTCTCGTCGAAGTTGCCGGGGATATCGATCGCGGAGCCCTGCTGACCGGAATCGCCTTGCGAGGATCCTCCGCCGGCCGGCACGTCCGGATCGGACGTGGTTCCGGCCCGGCTGCTCGCCGTATCACCGGTGAGCGTGAAGATCTTGAGCAGCTGATCGTAGGAGTAGGTGGCGTCGGAGAATACGAAGCTCTCCACGTTCGAAACCGTCGAGACTTCGCCGGCGTGGAGCGAGATCGTCACGTCGCCGCCGGCGGTGACATGGCCGGTGACGCTGCCGAAGCTGGCGTTCACCACCAGGCGGTCCTGGCCCTGGCCGCCGTCCAGCGTGTCGTTGCCGGAACTGAAGTAGACCACGTCGTTGCCGCGTCCGGCGCTCAGCAGGTTGGCCGCCTTGCTGCCGATCAGGGTATCGTTGCCGTCGCCGCCAAAGGCGTTCTCGATGGTGTTCGGTGCAAGCGAGAGGGTTACGCCCGCGATCACCGTCTTCGATGAACCGGAAAGGTCGATGATCGCGTTCGATGTAAGCGCCGCGGCGTTGACGGTGTCGTTGCCGCCGTCGCTGTCGTTGAGCACGCTGCGGCTTGCGAGATCGGCGCCGTGGTAGAGCGTGCCGAATTCATCGGTGTAGATGTAGGTGTCGTTGGCCGGATTGTCGGCGCTGCCGGTGATCGTCAGCGTCGCATCCTCGAACAGGCCGGTAAGCGGGGTTCCGTCCTTGGCGGTCGCGGCGGGATCGCGGTTGTAGACGTCGATCGTCCAGGTCCCGGCCGATTGCTCGCCCATCGATGCCACCGAATCGAAGGTGAAGTTGCGCAGGCTCCCGGCGCGATCCTCACCGGGCAAGTCGTAGACGAGCCGCACGGTCGTGCCGTCCGGAGAAGTGAGGTAGACGTCGAGGTTGCCGGTATCGACCCAGCGCAGGTCCAGCGCGAGCTGGACGTGCTCGATGCCGATGGCCTGGTCGACCTTGATCTGCGCGGAAATGTGATCGTTCGAGCCGGCGACCAGTTCCTTGTCGATTTGCACCGACTTGCTCACTGTAGCGAGATTGGCGAAAGTCTGCTGCCGGGTCCAGGTTTCCGCCAGGCGGACGGCGTCGTGAACGTTGAGGAAGCCGTATCCGAAGGCGTCGCTGAAATGCAGGCCGCCGCCGTTGAAGTTGGCTGCGCCGTTGGTACGCCAGCCGTCGCCGAAATTGGCGGTGTTCGACAGCCCCTCGCGCTGCGCCGAATAGGCCAGGATCTGCTGTACGTCGCGGTAGCCCAGATCGGGATTGGCCTGCAGCATCAGGCCGACCGCCCCCGTCACCGCCGGGGCGGCGAACGAAGTGCCGCTGTAGTCGGCGAAGCGGTCCTTCAAGGTCGTGGTATAGACGCCCGAACCCGCCGCCGAAACCAGCACGTTGGCCCCCAGGCTGGTGAACCAGGCCGGGGTGCCGTCTGCATTCACCGCGCCCACGGCGATGGCGTAGGGGGAGTTCTGGAAGTTGTGGTAGTTGGAGGTGCCGCTGGTTCCCGCGTTGCCGGCGGCGAACACCACCGAAGTGCCCAGGCCGTCGCGCCCGCTGGTGACGGCATGCTTGAGCGCCTCGGCGTATTCCGGATGCTTGTTGAAGTCGTCCTCGAAGTTGGAAACGAAGCTCCAGCTGTTGTTGACGACATCGACCTTCGTCGAGGCGCTCAGCGCGGAAACGATCTGGTCGACGCACCCGCTGGAGTTGTAATCGATCCCCATGCCGACCAGTGTCGCGCCGGACGCGATGCCGACCGTGCCGAGCCCGTTGTTGGCCTGGGCGGAAATCACGCCGGCGACGGCGGTGCCGTGATAATAAGGCAGGTTGCCGTCGGTGATCGAGACTTGGCCCGTGGCCAGCGCGAAATTGTAGTCCAGCGACGTGTCGTAGGCCTTGCTCAGATCCTTGTGGCGAAAGTCGATCTGCGAATCGATGACCCCAATCTTGACGCCCGCGCCGTTGTAATCCTTCCACACCGAATAAATATTGATGCTGAGGGGCGAAAGCGCGGACCCATCAAGATACCATTCCTTTTTTTCGTAAGTATCATTGAAGAAATAAGCATTGGGTGAAGTCGTATTGCCCGTAGGCTGGATTTTGTTTGTGTCAGTCATGAGGCGATCCCGTGGCTGTAGCGATCTGCATTGAATTTCGGCATTACATTACCGAAATCGGCGACGCTATGACGGGTATGGGATGGTGCTGAACGGGGCCTATATGGGTGCGGTAAATCGAAATTAACTACGAAGTACCAGTATTAGTTTCATGACTTTTCATTTTTAATATGGAAAAATGCATACACGTAATACTTCGATTAAACCGGTGCGGACCGCATCGCGGCGCTATCGCTGCGCTATCGCTGCGCTATCGCTGCGCTCGCCATCCGGGCCGGTCCGAAAATATTAACCATGGGCGGAAGCTTCGGATCGCCTCGCGCTGTGATCGCGTGCGCGGGCGCTCGGTTGGGCGCTGGAACCAGGCAGGTTTACGGATGCGAACCCGGCAGGAAGCTGGCGATGGAAACCGCCGGCTTCCCTCATTCGGGCAGGAATTTTTCGCTTTCATGGACGGATTGGGGGGCCCCGATCGCCTTCCGTCGGTGCCGTGGAGGCGAATCGTCCCGCGGAATCGTTCTGTCAGGGCGAATCGGGAATCAGGATTCCGGGGATGCGTCTTTCGGACATCGGCCTTCGTCGAAGACCTGGATGCGATAGCGCGTGGTGTCGCCGCGCGCATTGGCACCGGGGCCGACTGACAGGGTGAGGGTCTGGCCTTTGCGCAGCGTCAGGTGAAGGTCGATCCTGACCGGCGCGCTTCCCGCCCGCGCCAGGATTTCACGCTCGTCTCGCGCAAGCGCGACGGTGATTCCGTCCGCGCTGTCCTGCGAGACGGTAAACTCGGCCACCAGCCGCACGCGGGCATCGCGCCCGGCCAGGTAGCGGTGGATTATCGCGCCGTCCTTCCCGCCTATGGCCGGAAGCATGGTATCCGCCATCAGGCGCAGGTTGGCCATGCCCGCTCGCCCGAGATAGGGCGTCCAGGGTACGCCGGCGCGCTGTTGCCCGGGCATGACTTCGAACGGCATCTCGCGGCCGGCGACACGGACGAAGCGCGCGAACCCGTCCCCGGGAGCTTGCGATCCGCCGGGCAGGGGCCCGGGCAGAGGCCCGGGCTGAGGATAGCCGAACTGGTGGAAGCTGTCGGCGATCAGCGGATTGCATCCCAGGCGTATCGACTGGCCCGCCGCCAGCGGTTCCCGGCCGATCAGGACCAGCGCCCGGTCCTCCCGCAGGGAGAGCCCGCGCGGGTCGAGGCGCGCGCCCGCCGCATCGAAGGCGGTGACCTTCGCGGCATCGATGGTGACGGCGCGCGGCGCCCCCCAGAGCACCTGGGTATCGAGGCCGAACGCGCGGACGGAAGTAAATCGGTCGGGGCTGGTGTCGCGCGCGGCAAGCCCGGCCAGCCGCGACTGGATGAAGCGGAAGGCCTTGCCGGCATCGGTCAGCATGCCGTCGCGGCCCACCAGCGGGACCAGACCGTCGCCGCGCTCGTTGAAGGGATACCAGTCCATCTCGGCGGCACCCAGCGCCGCGAGCGTGGCATAGCCGCGCATCAGGTCGTCGGCCGCCCGCCGGGTGTCCTCGCTGCCGAACTCGGTGACGTGCAGCGGAAGCGCGGCCGCCGGTCCGTGCCGGCGCAGCAGGCCGATCTGGGCGGGCAACTGGTCGATCGGCGTCGTATAGGGATGCACGGCCAGCCCTTCGATGGCACCCGCGCCTGGCATGTCCAGCAGCGGCCACAGGAAGCCGGCGGGCAGCGAATGGGTGGAGCCGCCGATCACGCGCACGTCCGGCCGGACTTTGCGAACCGCCGCGGCGGCGGCGCGCACCATGGCCAGGTGGTATCGCCCCCGCTCGGCCAGGCCGGCGTCCTTGACGGGCCCGGAAACGAAGTTGCTCCCGTTGATCTCGTTGCCGATTTCCAGCGTGTCGATATGGGGAAAGCGGCGGGTGACCGCCGCGGCGAAACGGCCGAAAGCGGCCAGCGCCTGGGGTGAATGCGGCGTCTCGCCGTCATCGTACAATGGGTTGCCCCAGTTCAGCGTCAGGGTGATGCCGGCACCGCCGTCCGGGAACCGGTCGGGCCAGGTGGTGGTCGGCTTGTCGAACTGGTACTGGCCGGGCGTGCGTTCGACATCGGCCCAGCGGATGCCGTCACGCAGGCGGCGCAGTGGCAAGTCGAGCGCGGCGCGCCAGGTCCGCTCGCTCCAGCCTTGCGAGAAGTTCGATGCGGCGCCCAGCCGCATGGGGGCGGCGGTGGACGAAGCCTGCCGTTGCTGGACCGGCGCGTCGGCGGGCATGGTCGCGGTGATCGCGGCCAGGGAGCAGGCGATGCGTGATACCAAGACTCGTGAACCGGGAATCATTTTCTTCTTTCGTCGTTGCCAGCCGCTGCGGGTGGTGCGGCAACGACGAAGGGAGGCTTGTGAGCAACTTGGCATGACGCAACGATCCGCATCACCGGGCCAGCGCCCGCGCGATTTCTTCTTGCAGCATCGCCACGCCCCGCCGTGCCTGGGCGACCACGAGCTTGCGCTCGGCATCGGGAATGCCGCCGTGCATGGCCTCGAGCAGCTGCCCGGCGGCGACCGTCGCGAGCGTATCGGCTGGCCGGCACAGCCATCCCTCGCGGCTGACCGACTGCAGGAAGGCCTCCAGCTTCGGGTCCCAGGCGAGCGCCAGGAACGGCACCGCGCAGGCGTAGGCGGCGATGATGGCGTGCATGCGAAAGGCGGCGATCGCGGTGAAGCCGGCGATCAGGTGGGTCAGTTCCTGCGGCGTGTGCGCTTCCGGGAAATGGATCGCCGCACCGCCGAGCGCCTCGAACGCCGGCCGCAGCCTCTGCGCGCAGGCGCGATCTTCCGGGCTGCCGTTGGCGAACACCGCGACCGTGTGACCTTGCCCGATCAGTGACCGTGCCAGGTCGAGATACCATGCGTCGAGAGCGGCGGGCGAAGGGGGCCGTTCGGAATGGTAGCGCAGTGCCAGGTGGCTGGTCAGGTTAAGGCCGATGACCGGCGGCTTGCCGGTTCGTGCCGCCGGTCGCAGCCCGTAACGTTCCGCGGCCATCAGCCCTGGATCGCGCACCAGCGTGGCTTCCAGGCCGGCCGCCGTCCCTGCCAACTCGTTCCATATCCGCCGCGAGCGTTCGTCGCGCACGAAGACGCGCCGGATCGCCTTGTGACGCAAGGCCCCTTCCAGCAATGCCCGGCCGCGCGCGCTCCAGCCGCCGGACACGCCGCAGCCGTAGATGAAGACCGGCAGGCCGCGCCGCGCCGCTTCCTCGACCGCGAGCGCGATCTTGGTCGGGAAGTTGAGGTCCAGGTCGGCGATCAGGTTGCCCCCACCGATGACCACGCAGTCCGCCCCGTCCAGCGACCGGCGATAGTGCGGCCGCCAGTACCGCCGCGCCGCGATCGCCAGCGGGGCGCGAATGGCGAGGCGGCGCAGGGGATCGGGAACGGCGCCCAGCAGCCGCATCCGGGCCGAGCGGCCCGGCGATCCCGGGCCGTAGGCAGTGCGCCCGGCCAGGTCGACCGACCAGGTATCGGGATCGGCCCCGCCGTCGATCAGGGCCTGCTCGAGGCATTCGGAAAGCAGGCCGTCGCCCAGGTTCGGGCTGTACTTGACGTTGAAGATGCGCACCCGCGCTGCGCTGCGGCGGGGCTTGATGCCGGGGCCGCGAAGGACATGGGGGGGTGGGGACATCGGCTGCCGCATGCCCTCGATTGTTTCCCCGCCGGTGAAGCGCATGTTGTTCATGGCCGCCTCAGGCCGCCATTTCCGGAGCGGCGGCGAAGAGGCCGGCCGCGTCCAGTTCCTGCATCACGCGCAGGATCACGCCGCTCGAGGTCGGCAGGTATTCGAAGCGGCCCTGGCGGCCGGCCAGGATGATCCCCGATCGCGAGATCCGGTGCAACGCCTGTTCCAGAATCGCGCCCGAACCGGGGGTATAGAGCGGATAGCAGTTCTCCACGCGTTCGTGCCCTTCGAGCGTGAGGTCGCGGGCCAGTCCCAGCACTGTCATATGCTTGCGGAAATCCTCGAAGATGCGCTGCGGATCGTGGCTTCCGCCGGGCGGGATGGTGGTTTCGACCGCGAGGAATTCGCGGTCGAAACCACCATCCCGCCCGGCGGCATCGGGATAGATGCGCGAATAGATCGTGGCCCGCTTCCACTGGCCGCGCGGGTGGAAGTTGAACAGCACGTTGCCGAGCCGCCGGTCGAGATGCGCGGCGGAAACGAAAAGCGTCGTCATGTCGAGCGAGACCAGGCCGCTGCCGACGCCGAACATAGCCTGGTGCAGGCTGTCCAGCGGGATCGTGCTCACCACCGCTTCGGCGAAGCAGGAGCCGGATGCGGTGCGCAAGTGGAACAGCCCGCCCTCGCGCCGCAGCGACAGCAGCGCGTCGCCCAGCGAGAACTCGACCCCGGACGCGGCAAGGCGCCGTTCGATCCGTTCGAAAATGGGCTCGAAGCCCTCACGCGGGCGCACGCGAAGCGGCCGCCGCGTCCGCTGGTTGACCGGCGCGCGCGAGAGCAGGGAGCGCGCGGCCGACCGTGCCAGCGCGCCGATCCGGGTGAAGCGTTCGACGTAGGCCATGCGGCGAAAGAAGAACACTTCGTCGATCTCGCGCGGGGACACGTGATGGAAGCGCGAAATGTAGGATGCCAGGCCCGTGCTTTCGAAGAAGGATCCGCCCAGCCGCTGGCGCGCGATGGCATCGAGCGTCCCGTCCCGGCGAACCCACAGGCGCGACCACGCCAGGTCCACCACCGATCGCGCCAGGCGCAGCGGGGACTGGCGCAGGAACTCGCGCGGTTCGAGCGGGTAGTGAAGGATCGCGCCGTCGGGCGCGATGCGGCGCTGGACCCGCATCACTGTCGGACACAAGTTCCTGAGACCCGGGGCCAGATCGAAGAGCCGGGCGTTCTCTTCATAGAAGATCGAACCCACGCCGAAAGTGTACGGCCCGATCTGGCGCGCGCGGTGGACGCCGCCGCAGCGCCGGTCCTTCTCGACGATTCGCACCCGCCAGCCCGCCTGGCTCAGCCTGTCCGCCGCCGCCAGCCCGGCGATACCGCCTCCGAGCACCACTACCAGTCCACCCGGCCCCGGCCCGCCCCGCTGCGCCGGAATGCGGTCAGCCATTCGCCGCCGGTGGTTTCCCGGCCGAGCCGCCGTCATCGTATCGGGAAGGCGGCGGAGTGGTGCGCTGCAAATTTCTGAACTCCAGCCATGTGTAGCCGTTGCTCGCGACCGATCTCGGTACGCGGGGCGTTGTGCATCGCGGAATGCCTAGCCTGGAAACGCCGGCGGTGTTTATCGCAATTGCGCCCGTTTCGGATCAGATGCGCCAGGTTCGTCCGTTCGATTGGGAATGGGTCCAGATGCCGCGCCCTCTTGCCAACCGGGGGTGCTGCACTGCACAAGCCGCGGCATGCGCATTGCCATCATCGACGAAAGCGCCGCACGCGCCTCCATCATCCGGGAGGGGCTTGCCATGATCGATGACTGCGAGCTGTTCGTCGTGACAGAACGCCGCGGGCTGCTGGCGCGCATCGGCGAGATTGATCCGGATATCGTGTTGATGGATCTGGGAAATCCGTCGCGAGACGTGCTGGAGGAATATTTCATCGTCAGCCGCGCGCTGCAGCGCCCGATCGCCATGTTCGTTGACGAATCGGACGACGAATCGATCGTCGCCTCGGTGGAGGCAGGCGTTTCGTCCTATGTGGTGGACGGGCTTTCGCCGGGACGCATCCGGCCGATCCTCGACCTGGCGGTAACCCGGTTCAATGCCTTCTCGCGCCTGCAACAGGACCTGGCGGAGGCCAAGGGCAAGCTGGCCGAGCGCGAGACGATCGACCGGGCCAAGCGTATCCTGATGGACAGTCGGGGCCTGCCCGAGCCCAAGGCCTACGCGGAACTGCGCAAGGCGGCGATGAACCAGGGCAAGCGTATCGCCGACATCGCCGAAGCCATCGTCACGGCACATAACCTGATGGGGAATGCCTGATGGGTTCGGGCCATCTTGGGGGATCTTCGACGTGAGTACCGAACTGACAATCGGCTTCCTGCCCCTGGTCGACGCCTGCCTGCCGATCCTGGCGCACGAGCATGGTTTCGCCGAGGAAGCGGGTGTCTCGCTGCGGCTGGTGAAGGACATGAGCTGGGCCACGGTGCTCGATCGCCTGCTCTACGGCCACAGCGACGCCGCCCACCTGGTCGCTCCGCTGGCGATCGCCGCCACGCTGGGCCGGGGCCGGCCGGCCCAGCCGCTGTCGGTGCCTTTCGTGCTGGGGCTCAACGGCAATGCGATCACGCTGCGGCCCGAACTGGCGCGGCAAGTCCGGCCCGGAGGCGGGATGGGCATGCCGGCGGCGGTCGGCGCGGCGCTCAAGATCATCGCCGAGGAGCGGCGGCGAGAGGGCCGGCCGCTGACGTTCGGTGTGGTCCATCGCTATTCGAGCCACAACTACATGCTGCGGTATTGGCTGGTGGCCTGCGGCATTCGTCCCGATCACGATGTAGAGATCACCACGGTGCCGCCGCCGTTCTGCGCCGATGCCCTCAAGCAGGGCGAAGTGGACGGCATTTGCGTCGGCGAGCCCTGGAACAGCGTGGCGGTGGAACAGGGCGCGGGCGAAATCGTGCTCTCGACCGCGCAGATCTGGCGGCGCGGGGTGGAAAAGGTCCTGGCCCTGCGCGAAAGCGTGCTGGAAGAAAAGCGCGAGGGGGTACTGCGGCTGATCCGGGCGCTGTGCCGGGCCGGCGCCCATTTCGTGGATCCCGCCAACTGGGAGCTCAATGCCGAAATTCTCGCGCGGGCGGAGTATCTTGACGGCTCCGCCGACCTGATCCGCCGGGCCATCTCGGACCAGCTGCTGATCGCGCGCGACGGGCCGCTCGTCCACTATCCCGATTTCATGTTCCAGTACCGCGAGGCCGCGAACTTTCCATGGGTGAGCCAGGCGGAGTGGCTCTATACCCAGATGGTGCGTTGGGATGGTATTCCCTATGACGCCGAAGATGCCCGCAAGGCCGCCCGGGTGTTCCGCCCGGATGTGTACCGCAGTGCACTCTTGGGCACGGGGGAACCTCTGCCCGGTGCCAGTTCGAAGGTCGAAGGCAGCCTTGCCTCGCGCACCGTGGTCGGCACCCAGCAGGGTTCTATCATGCTGGAAAATAATGTTTTCTTTGATGGAATGGTGTTCGATCCGCACGACATCGAAGGGTATATCGCACGCATGGCCTGAAGGCTTTCGACTGCTGCGCTGCAAAAAGAGCTTTACGCCGACGGGGCGAATCGCTTAAACACGCGTTGACGCAGAGCGGTTGTCCCCCAAGGACGGGGGCGAAACAGAACCGGTCTGCGGCTTTCAGCAATCAGTGGCAACGTGGCCGCCCGATGTAGTCCCGATGGGACTTGCGTCGAGGCGGTTTTTGCGTTTGCCGCCAGCGTGGGGTGGTTTCAATGAGCATGGATCGGGGGTTCGGTTTCACGCGTAGGGCAGCGGTGGTGGCGCTGCTGGCGAGCGTTGCTCTGGCTGGCTGCGGCAGCAAGGGTTCTGAGGAGAAGGCGCCGGTGGCCGCCGGGGCGGTCGAGAAGGCCAATCTCAAGCTCGGTTTCATCAAGCTGACCGATATCGCCCCACTGGTGGTGGCCAAGGAGAAGGGCTTCTTTGCCGATGAAGGCCTGAACGTCACGCTGGAGCCGCAGGCGAACTGGAAAGTGCTGCTGAACGGTGTCGTCAGCGGCGATCTTGACGGCGCCCACATGCTCGCCGGCCAGGTCCTGGCCGCGGGCGCCGGGATCGGCGGCAAGGCGAAGCTCATCACACCTTTCAGCCTGGATCTGAACGGCAAGGGCGTCACGATATCGAACCAGGTCTATGACATGATCGCGCCGAGCCTGCCGAAGGGGCCCGACGGCAAGGTGATTCACCCGGTCTCGGCCGCGGTGCTCAAGCCGGTCGTCGCCAAGTTCAAGGCGGACGGCAAGCCCTTCAAGATGGGCATGGTGTTCCCGGTCTCCACGCACAATTACGTCCTGCGCTACTGGCTCGCGGCCGGCGGGCTCAACCCGGGGTATTACCTGCCGGGCGATACGGCCGGCCTCACCGGCGCCGACGTCCAGCTTTCCGTCACGCCGCCGCCGCAGATGCCGGCGACGATGGAAGCCGGCACGATCAACGGCTATTCGGTGGGAGAACCTTGGAACCAGGCTGCCGTCGCCAAGAAGATCGGCGTGCCGATCATCGTCGATCCGGACATTGCCGGCACCACCGGCGACAAGGTTTTCGGCCTGACCGAGGAGTTCACGAAAAAGAACCCCAAGACCGTCAAGGCGCTGGTCCGGGCCCTGATCCGCGCGTCGATGTGGCTTGATGCCGACGGCGGCAAGAATCGGCCCGAGGCGGTGAAGATGCTGGCCAACTCCAAATACGTCGGCGCGGATGAGAAGGTGCTGCTGGCCTCGATGACGGGCAAGTTCACTTTCGGCGGCGGCGATACCCGCCCCGCTCCCGAGTTCAACCTGTTCTTCGACCAGCAGGCGAGCTATCCGTTCTACTCCGATGGGATCTGGTTCCTGACCCAGATGCGCCGCTGGGGCCAGATCGCCGAATCGAAGCCCGACCAGTGGTATCTCGATACCGCCAAGGCCGTCTATCGTCCCGATATCTACGAGGCCGCCGCCGCGTCGCTGGTCTCGGACGGCAAGGCCGATGCAGCCGCCTTCCCGAAGACCGATGGTTTCCGCGTCTATGCCCGCAAGGCGATCGACGGCGTGCCCTTCGATGCGCACAAGCCCGCTGCCTACGCGGCGAGCTTTGCCATCGGTCTCAAGGATGGCCAGAAGGTTACGCCCGCCGGCGTCAAGTAAGGAACTGCTGTCATGACCGCCGCACCACTGAGAAAAGACGAATTCACGATGACTCAGGAAGTCGATCCGCCCGTCGCTGCGGCGGTCACCAAAGAAGACGGGGCGCCCAAGCCCTCCGGCCGGCGCCCCGGCCTTGCCGCCAGGCTGCCTTCGGGGGGCGCGCTGTTCGAAGCGGCCTGGCCCCCGGTGGCCGGCGTCGGCGCCTTCCTCGCGCTATGGGCCTTGCTGGCTCCGATGGTCCAGACGTCGCTCGGCACCCTGCCGGGACCGGGCGATGTCTGGAACGCCTTCGTCGGCTTGATGGGTGAATACTCCGCCGCCCGCGCGGAGGCGGCCGCGGCCGTGGCGGCGGGTTCTATCTACACCGGTCCGCCGACTTTCATCGATCAGATCTTCACCTCGCTCGAAACGGTTGCGATGGGCTTTGTGCTGGCTTCGCTGGCGGCGGTGCCGCTGGGCCTCGTCGCCGGCATGTCGAAGCGCTTCAACGCGGCGATCAACCCGCTGGTGCAGGTCATGCGGCCGATCAGCCCGCTTGCATGGCTGCCGATCGTGACCATGGTGATCTCCGCGTCGATGACCAGCGACGATCCGACGCTGCCCAAGAGCTTCGTGATCTCCGCGATTGTGGTGATGATGTGTTCGATGTGGCCGACGCTTATCAATACGGCGGTGGGCACGGCCTCGATCGACAAAGACCTCATCAACGTCGGCCGCGTGCTGCGTCTGGGCTGGTTCGCGCGGTTGACCAAGCTCGTCCTGCCTTCCAGCCTGCCTTATATCTTCACTGGCATGCGGCTTTCGCTGGGCGTGGGCTGGATGGTGCTGATCGCCGCGGAAATGCTGGCGCAGAATCCCGGCCTGGGCAAGTTCGTGTGGGACGAGTTCCAGAACGGCAACGAGCAGTCGCTGGCCCGCATCATGGTCGCCGTCGTGGTGATCGGCCTGATCGGCGTGGCGCTCGACCGGATCATGATGATGCTCCAGGCCTTCGTCAGCCGCAACCGCACCGTCTGAAGCCGGCACCGGACGGGGCCCGACCCCACACCAACGCCATACCAACGCCACACGAAACCGGTCCAGACCAAGAGAACAGGAACAGCAGCCATGGCCACGATCCTCTCGCTCCGGGGCATCAGCAAGTCCTACGTTTCGAAGAACAAGGGCGGCCAGACCGGCGGCGTCACCCGGGTTCTCGATCGCATCGACCTCGATGTCGAGGAGGGCGAGTTCATCGCCATCCTCGGCTTCTCGGGGGCGGGCAAGACCACGCTGATCTCGGCCGTCGCCGGCCTGATCGAGCCCGATGAGGGCGAAATCCTGCTGCGGGGCAAGCAGATCGACGGTCCCGGCAAGGATCGCGGCTTGGTGTTCCAGTCCTACTCGCTGCTGCCGTGGCTGACGGTTGAAAAGAACGTCGCGCTTGCCGTCGACGCGGTTCACAAGGACCGTTCGCGGGAAGAGCGGGCCGCGCTGGTGAAGCAGAAGGTCGAACTGGTCGGCCTGGGCCATGCGATGGACCGCAAGCCGGCGCAGCTTTCGGGCGGCATGCGCCAGCGCGTGGCGGTGGCGCGGGCACTGGCGATGGAGCCGGAGATCCTGCTGCTCGACGAGCCGCTTTCCGCGCTCGACGCACTGACCCGAGCCAAGCTTCAGGACGAGATCGAGCGTATCCGCAAGGAAGAGAAGCGCACCATCATCCTCGTCACCAACGACGTGGACGAAGCGCTGCTGCTGGCCGACCGGGTCGCGATCCTGACACCGGCCCCTTCCGCCACCATCGGCCAGATTTTCGAAGTCGACGTGCCGCGCCCGCGCGACCGCGAGGCGGTGAACGACGACGTGCACTTCCAGTCGCTGCGCAAGGCGATCGTCGCCTACCTCGGCAAGCTCAACGAACAGGGCTCGAGCGTGGGCGAGAGCAGCGTCGAGCTGCCCCAGGTCGCCCCGCTCGATCTCTTCGCCGGCAGGAAGGAGGCGGAACTGCCGCGGGCCTACCTCGAGGCCGGACGCAGCGCGGTCGAGCGCCGCTACCTGGAGTTCTACAAGCTCCACAAGGTCTACCCCACGCCCAAGGGGCCGCTCACCGTCGTCGAGGATTTCAACCTGCTGATGGACAAGGGCGAGTTCATCTCGCTGATCGGCCACTCCGGCTGCGGCAAGTCCACCGTGCTGACGATGGCGGCGGGCCTCAACGCGATCAGTTCGGGCGGCATCGTGCTCGACAACCACGAGATCGACGTGGCCGGGCCGGACAAGGCGGTGGTGTTCCAGGCGCCCAGCCTGATGCCCTGGCTTACCGCGCGCCAGAACGTGGCGCTGGGCGTGGAGCGGGTCTATCCGCACGCCGGCAAGGCCGAGCGGCGCGACATCATCGACTATTACCTCGACCGCGTCGGCCTGGGCGATGCCAAGGACAAGATGGCGGCCGAGATGTCGAACGGCATGCGCCAGCGCGTCGGCATCGCCCGCGCCTTCGCGCTCAGCCCGCGCCTGCTGCTGCTCGACGAGCCTTTCGGCATGCTCGACAGCCTCACCCGCTGGGATCTGCAGGACGTGCTGGTGGAGACCTGGAACCGCACCAAGGTCACCGCGATCATGGTCACGCACGATGTTGACGAGGCGATCCTGCTGGCCGACCGGGTGGTGATGATGACCAATGGCCCCAACGCCACCATCGGCAAGATCCTGAAGGTGGACCTGCCGCGCCCGCGCGATCGCAAGGCGCTGCTCGATCATCCGCAGTTCTATCACTACCGGCAGGAAGTGCTGCATTTCCTGGCCGAATACGATCATGGGCCGGCCGCCAAGGCGGCCTGAGGCATGGGCCGGCCGCGAAGGAGGCCTGAGGCACGGGCCGGCTGAGAAGGAAGCGATTGTCGCCGGACGCGGCGGCAGCAAGAAGCATCGAGGACAAGCAAGCGCGCGCTCGTGAGGGGCGGCGGCGGACAAGGAGGTTCGCTGTCCGACGCGCAAGGGAAGGGCCGGGAGTGAGCCCGGGAGGGGAGTGAAGCGGCGGGCAACGGCGTCTGCCTTCGATCCAGTTTGGAAAGGGCGCCAGGGGTGGCGCCCTTCGGAGGGCTACGCTTATGAAGAATGCACTTTCGCTTGCCGCACTTGCCGCCGCCACCGTTTCCCTCGGCGCATCGCTCGCCATTGCCGCGCCGGCCGCCGCCAAGACCGGCGATCCGGTCAAGGTCAGCGACGATCTCACCATCGATCCGATCGTCGAGGGCCGCCTGCGCTACGAGCATGTCGACCAGGACGGCCTCAAGCTCGATGCCGACGCGGTGACCATGCGCCTGCGCGCGGGCGCCGAGTTCAAGCTGCACAACCTCTCGCTGCTGGTCGAAGGTGAAGGCACCCTGGCGATCGATGACAGCTACAATGCCTTTCCGTTCGCCGTTCCCGGATCGGGCCAGTCGCACCCTGGGGTCCATTCGGTCATTCCCGATCCCGAGAATATCGATCTGAACCGCATCCAGCTTTCCTACAAGGTAAAGGGCAACGGCGTCACCATCGGCCGCCAGCGGATCAACCTCGACGATCAGCGCTGGGTCGGCTCGGTCGCCTGGCGGCAGAACGAGCAGACTTTCGATGCCGTTCGCGGCGAGGCCAAGTTCGGCCCGGTCGCGCTCGACGCGACATATTCGTGGAGCCAGCGCACCATCTTCGGCGAGGACGCGGGACCGCGCCAGGCCTATGACGGCAACTTCTATTTCGTCGGCGCCGGCACCGCGCTCGGCCCGGTCAACCTGAAGGGCTTCGCTTACTATCTGAACTACGACGATCCGCTGCAGATCGCCAATTCGAGCAAGACCATCGGCCTGCGCGCCACCACCACCTTGCCGCTTTCGAAAGCGCTGAAGCTAGACCTGGCCGGCTCCTACGCGAAGCAGGACGATTGGAAGAACCCGGTCAAGAACTACTCGGCCGACTACGCGGCCGGTGAAGCCGGCCTGTCCTACAAGGCCCTGCGCGTGGCGGGCGGCTACGAAGTGCTGGGTTCGGACAACGGCTTCTCGCTTCAGACCCCGCTGGCGACGCTCCACAAGTTCAACGGCTGGGCCGACGTGTTCCTGACCACGCCCGCCACCGGCCTCCAGGACGCCTACGGATCGGTCGCCTACAAGTTCGGAGACCTCGGCGCGGTGAAGGGCGTCAATGCCCAGGTGATCTATCACCAGTTCGACAGCGACGTGGGCGGCATCGAGTTTGGCACCGAGTGGGACGCCCAGATCGGCTTCAAGGTCGATCAGTTCTCGATCCTTGCCAAGTACGCCAATTACAATGCGGTGACACCGGCCGCCGGGGACGTGGAGAAGTTCTGGCTGCAACTCGAATTCGCCTACTGACCGGCGTGATCCGCCGCCGGAAAGGGCTCGGCGGGCATTCCGACGGGGCGGTTCGGCGCCGCCCCGGATTGCCTGGGTGGCCGCAATGACGAATACCCGATTTGATCGACCGCGCATCATCTCCCCTGTCCACCCTGAAGGGAAGGGGAGATGCTGCGTTCATTTGGTCTGACGCATATGCGAAAGCCCCGGCTTGCGCATCGATGTCCGCAATTGCCGCCTGCGCGGACGGCGAAAGGTGAAGTTTTCCCTGCCGGGGCGTGTCAAATCCCTTTTCACTGCTGCACTGCAAAAAACCATCTTGCCCGCGCCATGCCGAATCGGTTAAAGGGTACTCAGCGAGAGAGCGCTGTCCGCCGATGGACGATTTGAGCGCCTCGCCTTCAGACTGACAGACGCGTGGCAACGAAGCCGCCCGTGCTTTTCCCGACAGGGACAAAGCTCGAGGCGGTTTTTTTTGTGCGCGTCGCGAACGGAGACGTGACGTGAATGCACCGATGAACTTCGAGAAGGGCACGCCTGCCGGCCAGGACAGGGAAAGGCTCGTGGTGATCGGCAACGGCATGGCGGGCTGCCGTGCCGTGGAGGAGATCCTGGCCCGCGATCCGGAGCGTTTCGCCGTCACCATCTTCGGCGCCGAGCCGCGCGTGAACTATAACCGCATCATGCTCTCGCCGGTGCTCGCGGGTGAGAAGACCTTCGAAGAGATCGTCATCAACGGCCAGGAATGGTACGACGAGAACGGCATCACCCTGGTCTCCGGCGACAAAGTGGAAAGCATCGATCGCGAGCACAAGCGCGTGATCGCCGCTTCGGGCCGGGTCGAACCTTACGACCGCCTGCTGATCGCCACCGGTTCAGACCCTTTCATCATCCCCGTGCCCGGCAAGGACCTGGGCGGCGTCGTCACTTTCCGCGACCTCGACGACGTGGACAAGATGCTCGAGGCGGCGGGGAAGGGCGGCCCGAACGGTGAGCAGGGCCGGGCCGTGGTCATCGGCGGCGGCCTGCTCGGCCTTGAAGCCGCGCATGGCCTGTCCCTGCGCGGGATGAAGGTCACCGTCATCCACCTCATGCCCACGCTGATGGAACGCCAGCTCGACGAGGCGGCCGGCTGGCTGCTCAAGACCGAGCTGGAACGTCGCGGCCAGACCGTCCTGACCGGAGCCAACACCAAGGAGATCGTGGGCCGGGACGGGATGGTCGCCGGCGTCCGCCTGGAGGACGGCACCGAGCTGCCCGCCGATATCGTCGTCATGGCGGTCGGCATCCGTCCCGCCACGGTGCTGGCCCGCGAGGCCGGCGTCGAAGTCGAGCGCGGCATCATGGTGGATGACCACATGGTCACTTCCGATCCCGCGATCCTGGCGGTCGGCGAATGCGTGCAGCACCGGGGCATGTGCTACGGCCTGGTCGCGCCGCTGTGGGACATGTGCCGCGCGCTGGCGGACTTCGTCACCGAGGCGCCCAGCGGCTACCAGGGCTCGGTCACGTCGACCAAGCTCAAGGTTTCGGGGATCGACGTGTTCTCCGCCGGCGATTTCTCCGGCGGGGAAGGCTGCGAGGACATCGTCATGCGCGATGCCTCGCGCGGGGTCTACAAACGCGTGATCGTGAAGGAGAGCAAGGTCATCGGCGCCGTGCTTTACGGCGATACCGCCGACGGCTCCTGGTATTTCGACCTGATGAAGAAGGGCGAGGATGTCTCCGATATCCGCGAGGCGCTGATCTTCGGCCAGGCTTTCGCGTCCGGGGGTGCGCTCGCGGACCCTAACGCCGCCGTTGCCGCCCTCTCGGATGATGCCGAGATCTGCGGCTGCAACGGCGTTTCCAAGGCCACCGTGGTCAAGACCATCCTCGCCGGCGCCTGCTCGCTCGACGCGGTGCGCGGCAGTTGCAAGGCCTCGGCCTCCTGCGGTTCGTGCACCGGCCTTGTCGAAAGCCTGCTGGCGGTGACGCTGGGGGGCGACGTCCAGTCCGGCCCCCGGACCATGTGCAAGTGCACCAGCTTCACGCACGACGACGTGCGTCGCCTGATCGTGGAGAAGCGGCTGAAGGTCATTCCCGAGGTCATGCAGGAACTGCACTGGACCACGCCCGACGGCTGCGCCTCGTGCCGGCCGGCGCTCAACTACTACCTGCTCTGCGCCTGGCCGGGCGAGTACGAGGACGACCAGAAGAGCCGGTTCGTCAACGAGCGCATGCACGCCAATATCCAGAAGGACGGCACGTATTCGGTGGTTCCGCGCATGTGGGGCGGCCTGACCAACCCGCGCGAGCTGCGCGCCATCGCCGATGTGGTGGAGAAGTTCAACGCACCGATGGTCAAGGTGACGGGCGGGCAGCGGCTCGACATCTTCGGCATCAAGAAGGAGGACCTGCCCGCGGTCTGGGCCGATCTCAATGCCGCCGGCATGGTCTCGGGCCACGCCTACGGCAAGTCGCTGCGCACGGTGAAGACTTGCGTCGGTTCCGAATGGTGCCGTTTCGGCACCCAGGATTCGACCGGGCTCGGGGTCAAGATAGAGCGGATGACCTGGGGCAGCTGGATGCCGCACAAGTTCAAGATCGCGGTCAGCGGCTGCCCCCGCAATTGCGCCGAAGCGACGATCAAGGACTTCGGCGTGGTCTGCGTCGATTCCGGCTACGAGCTTCATGTCGGCGGCAACGGCGGCATCAAGGTGCGCGCTACCGACCTGCTCGGCAAGGTCGCCACCGAGGAAGAGGCGCTGGAGGTCTGCGCCGCCTTCATCCAGCTCTACCGCGAGGAAGCGCATTACCTTGAGCGCACCGCGCCGTGGATCGAGCGCGTCGGGCTGCAATACGTCAAGGACAGGCTGGCCGAGGAGGGCGCGGTGCAGCGCTATGCCGCGCGCTTCCGCTATTCGCAGCAGTTCATGCAGGACGATCCCTGGGCCCGGCGGGCCGCGGGAGAGCACGACAAGCTGCACCAGCATCTGGCCGAATTCCGGCCCTTCCCCGGTTCACAGATGGAGAACGCGTGATGATCGGCAACTGGCTCGATATCGGCCCGGTCACCCAGATCGAACCGGGCACCGCCCGCACCTTGCCGGTCATTGGCGGCCCGGGCGCGGAAACGCGGGAAATCGCGGTGTTCCACACGATGCGGAACGAATTCTTCGCGCTTCTCAACAGGTGCCCGCACAAGCAGGGGCCGCTCAGCCAGGGCATCGTCCATGGCGATGTCGTCACGTGCCCGCTGCACAACTGGAACATCTCGCTGCGCTCCGGCAAGGCGCTGGGCGATGACGAGGGCTGCGTTCCCACCATTCCGCTGAAGGTCGATGCCGGCCGCATCTACCTGCTGCGCTCCGCCGTGATCGGCGAGGGTGCTCCGGCCGAGGCGGCCTGAGCGTCGTGGCGGCGATCCGCACGACTTGCGCTTATTGCGGCGTCGGCTGCGGCATCGTGGCCGAGGTTGGGGAGGGCTTCGGTGATGGCGATCGGGGGGTCGCCATCACCGGGGATCGCACGCATCCCGCGAACCACGGACGCCTCTGCTCCAAGGGCACGCACCTGGGCGAGACCGTCGCGCTCGAAGGCCGGCTGCTGGCCCCGATGATCGGTGATCGGGAAGCGGGCTGGGACGAGGCGCTCGATCTGGTGGCCGGCCGCATGCGCGAATGCATCGCCGAGCATGGGCCGGACAGCGTGGCCTTCTACGTCTCGGGCCAGCTTCTGACCGAGGACTACTACGCCGCCAACAAGCTGATGAAGGGCTTCGTCGGCAGCGGCAACATCGACACCAATTCGCGCCTGTGCATGGCGAGCGCGGTGGCCGCGCACGTCCGCGCCTTCGGTGAGGACGTGGTGCCCTGTTCCTATACGGACCTCGACGAGACGGACCTGGTGCTGCTGGTCGGCTCCAACACGGCGTGGTGCCATCCGGTCGTCTGGCAGCGGCTGGAGCAGACCCGCGAAAAGCGCGGGACCAAGCTGGTCGTCATCGATCCGCGCCGCACCGAAACCGCCGAGCAGGCGGATCTGCACGTGCCGGTCGCGCCCGATGGCGACATCGCGCTGTTCAACGCCCTGCTCGCCGAGATGCGGCGGCGCGGCGTGGTGGACGATCAGTACCTTGCCGCCCATGTCGAGGCGGACGAGGGGTTCTGGGAGAACCTGTCCTGCCCGCCCGGCGTGCCCGACACCGCCTTCGCGGCATTGTGCGACCTCGTCGCCGAACGCCCGCGCATGGTCACCCTGTTCAGCCAGGGCGCGAACCAGTCAGTCTGCGGCACCGACAAGGGCAACGCGATCATCAACTTCCACCTCGCGACGGGCCGGATCAACCGGATCGGCGCGGGGCCGTTCAGCATCACCGGTCAGCCCAATGCCATGGGCGGTCGCGAGGTGGGGGGACTGGCCAACATGCTCGCGTGCCACCTGGGCTTTTCCCGGGAAGAGCGCGCGGACGCGGCGGCTTTCTGGAATGCGCCGAACATCTGCTCCGGGCCCGGGCTCAAGGCGGTGGACATGTTCCGGGCGGTTCACGAGGGGCGGATCAAGTTCCTCTGGGTCATGGCCACCAACCCGGCGGTTTCGCTGCCCGACAGCGGCTTCGTGCGCGAGGCGCTCGCGCGCTGCCCGACCGTGGTGGTCTCCGACATCATCGCCGATACCGACACCGGCCGCTTCGCCCATGTCCGCCTGCCCGCGCACGGCTGGGGAGAGAAGGACGGCACCGTCACCAATTCGGAACGGCGCATCAGCCGCCAGCGCGCGCTGTTCGCCGCTCCCGGGCAGACTCGCGCCGACTGGAAGATCGTGGCGGACGTGGCCGCGCGCATGGGCTGGGCGGAAAGCTTCGCCTGGAACAATGCCGCCGATGTCTTCCGCGAATATGCACGGATGACCGAGCTGGCCAAGGCCCGGGGCAAAGTGCTCGATCTCACCGGCCACGCCGGGATCAGCGACCCGCAATACGCCGCCATGGAGCCGTTCCAGTGGGGCGGCGAGCTACCCATGTCCGCGCGCTTTCCGACGCCCTCGGGCAAGGCGCGGCTGGTTTCGACCACGCCGCCGGCCCCGGAAACGAGCGCGGAGTTCCCGCTGCGGCTCAACACTGCGCGCTACCGCGACCAATGGCACACGATGACCCGCACCGGCCTCTCGCCCACGCTGTCGCAGCACCGGTCCGAACCGCTGCTGGAAGTCCATCCCGCCGACGCGCTGGAACTGGGCCTGGTCGACGGCGGCCTGGGCCGGGTCGAGACCGCCGGCGGCGCATCGGTCTATCGCGTCCGCCTGTCCGACGGGCAGCGGCGCGGGGAGATCTGCGTGCCGATGCACTGGACCGACGCCATGGCCGGGGAAGGGCGCTCCAACCGCCTGCCCACGCAGGCGGTGGACCCCGTTTCCGGCCAGCCCGGTTTCAAGAACAGCGCCGCGCGTGTCGTCGCCCTGTCGCCCGAGTGGCGCGCCTTCGTAGTCCGCCGCGATGTGATCGCGCCCGAAGGCCTGCTCTACTGGACCCGCTCGCGCGTGAAGGCGGGCTGGCTCTATGAACTCGCCGGTGACGGGACGATCGACATCGATGCGTTGCTGCCCGACGGCGAACGGCTGGAAGTCGCCGACATCGTGCGCGGCATGCGCCGCATCGCGGTGCGCGGGGGGGATGGTACGCTGGGTGCGGCGGCCTATCTCACCCGCTCGGGCGAACTTCCCCCAAGGGGCTGGGCGGCGAGCCAGCTCGGCCTCGACCGGGCGAGCGCGGCGGAGCTGCTGGCCGGACGGCCGAGCACGCCGCTGCCCGATCGCGGCCCGATCGTCTGCGTCTGCCACGGCGTGGGCGAGATGGAGATCGCCGCCGCCGTCAACGACGGTGCCGCGACCGTTCCCGAAATCGGCGCATGCACCCGCGCGGGCACCAATTGCGGATCGTGCCGGCCGGCCATCGCCAAGTTGCTCGAAGTGTTTTCAACCCTGGACCGGGAAGCCGCCGAATGACCGATTTTCCTCCAGGGTCCGTATGGCTGGTCGGCGCCGGCCCGGGCGACGCGGAACTGCTCACCCGCAAGGCCGAGCGCCTGATCGGAGAGGCGAGCGTGGTCTTTCATGATGCACTGGTCGGGCCCGGCATCCTCGAAATGGCGGCGCCCTCGGCGCGTCTCGTCCACGTCGGCAAGCGTTCGGGCCGCCATTCGAAGGATCAGGCGACGATCGACCAGCTGATCGTCGATGCCGCGCTGGCCGGCGAGAAAGTCGTGCGCCTCAAGGGCGGCGATCCGGCGATCTTCGGCCGCGCCACCGAGGAACTCGACGCCTGCCGCGCCGCCGGCGTGCCGGTGCGCGTCTGCCCCGGCGTCACTGCCGCCAGCGCCGCCGCCGCCAGCCTCGGCGCCTCGCTCACGCTGCGCGGCCTAGCCCGCAAGCTGACATTCGTCACCGCCCATGCCCGCGCCGGGGAAGCGCTCGACCTCGACTGGTCGCGCCTCGCCGATCCGGAGGCGACACTGGCGGTCTACATGGGCAAGGCGGCGGCGGCCGAGGTTTCGGCCAGGCTGATCGCGGCGGGGCTCGCCGCCGATACCCCGGTCGCGCTGGTGGAAAGCGCCAGCCTGCCGACCGAGCGCCACTTCAACACCCGCCTTGACCTCCTGCCCCTGGCCGCGCGCACCGCGCTCGGCGACGGCCCCGCGCTGCTGCTGATCGGCGCCGCGATGGCGCGGCCCGAAGGCGTGAGCGCGGCGGTGTCGCAAATGGCGGAGCGGCAATCCTGAGCGGTTGGCTCCACCCTCGGTTGCGTCGGCGGCTTCGCCGTCTCGCGGGAGGCGAAGGGGAGGTGAGTCTCGCTGCAAGAGACTTGGTACTACTTCTTCCACCCCTTCGCCTTCGCCGCCTGCTCCTGGTCGGCATCGAGCGGCGCGCCTTGCGCCATGTCCTGGGCAGCGGTCATCAGGTCGCTTTCGGCTGAGCCGGCCTGGCGATATTCGCTCGCTTGCCGCCTGCCGTTGGCCATGGTGCGCTCCAACACCCAGCCCGCGTTGTCCTTGCAGGCGATGCCGGACGTCGCGGCCGCTTCGAACACCCGGCAATAGTCACCGTCGTGGCGCTGGAAGCTGGTCAGGATGCGCAGCGGCCCGCCTTCGTCCCCGGCCGATGCCAGCTGGGTGTCGAGCCCCTTGGCCAGCATGCCCGACGCCACCAGCGCTCCGTTCCGTTCGGCGATCGAACCGCCCGAATTCAGCTGCGTTCCCAGCATCAGCCCGAGCACCAGCGAGGCGGCGAGGGCAAGGCCGGAGCCCCAGTGCGGCAGGAACGGGCGCCGGACGACCTTCGCCTCCCGTTCGGCCCGCGCGGCGGCCATGCTGACGATCCTGGAATCGTCCTCGCGCGCCGCCGCGATCATCGCGGCCAGGGCGTCGGGCACCGGCTCTTCGGCCACCGGGTCCAGATGGCCTTGCAGGGCTTCGCGCAGTCGCCGTTCGGCCGCCAGCCGTTCGGCAAGCGCCGGATCGGCGGCCACCGCCGCTTCCACCCGCGCCGCTTCCGCACCCGAAAGCTCGCCGTCGGCATAGGCCATGAGTTCCTCGCGAGTCACGTTCATGCCGCTTCCCCCAATGCGCGCAGCAGCGCCTCGCGCCCGCGTCCGAGCCGCGAGGTCAGCGTTCCCTGCGGCACCCCGATGATTTCGGCGGCTTCCTTGTAGGCAAAGCCCTCCACCAGCACGAGCACCACCGCCTCGCGCTGTTCCTCCGGCAGGCGGGCGAGGGCGCGGCCGATATTGCCCAGCTCCACCAGGTTTTCGGCATCGCTGTCGCCGGTGGTGCCGACGTTCATGCCTTCGTCCTCGTGCACGAAAGTCTGCGAGCGCCGCGTCCTTGCCCGTACTTCATCGATCCACTGGTTGCGCATGATCCGGTATACCCAAGCATCGAGTCGCGTTCCTTCCTGCCATTGCTGGCGGGCCTTGAGCGCGCGCTCTATGGTTTGCTGGCACAAGTCGTCGGCATCGGCGGCATCATGCGTCAACCCGCGCGCGAACCGCCGCAGGCGCGGCAGCAGCGCAGTCAGTTCTTCGCAGAAGCGGTTCGTGCCCATCGACTTTTCTTGCCTGGGGATGAAACGGTTGGACAGCTTCGTTTCATCCCTGAGTGCTACGATTTTTGCTATCGGACAAGACTATGGGCAGATGGACGACCAAGGGACTGGCAATCGCGGCGGCGCTGCTGGCGCTTGCCGGCGGGCCGGCGAGCGCACAACTGGGCGGCGTTGTGCCTTCGGCGTCGCTGCCGGTCGATCCGCTGGGCACCGTCGGCAAGGTGCGCGACACCGTGCGCGATACGGTACGCGACGTGGCGGATGCCGCGCTGGAGCCGGTGGGCGAAGCGGCGCGCGATATCGGCAGGCTGGCGCGCGACCGGCTGCAGCGCCTTTCGCATTACGTGTCCGACAATGCCGAAAGCGTCGAATGGGACGACCGGCATCAGCCGGCGGTGCGCGGCGAGATCCTGCTGCTCGATCCCGATCCCGAGGCGCTGGGAGTGGCGCGGCGGAACGGCTACGCGATGATCGAGCAAGGCGCGCTCGATGGCCTTGACGTGCGCTACGCGCGCCTGCGAGCGCCGGAGGGCAAATCGCTGGCGCGTGCGATCAAGGCGCTGCGCAAGGCCTTGCCGGGCCGCGAGATCAGCGCCGACCAGCTCCATTTCCCCGCGGGCCGGCCCGCCGGCGGCGCCCGCGAAAGCGGCGGCGGCGCCGGCGGTTTGCCGCGCGGCGGCACCGTGGGCATTATCGACGGCGGCATCGCCGGCTCGGACCGGCTTGCCGCGCAGCAAGGCTTCGCCAAAGGGGCGCCCCGGGCCAGCGATCACGCCTCGGCCATCGCCTCGCTGCTGGCCGGGGCAGGCACGGCGCGGATCTATGGCGCGGACGTCTATGGTTCCGATCCGGCGGGCGGCAATGCACTGGCCATTGCCCGGGCGCTGGGCTGGATGCAGGGGCAGGGCGTAACGGTCGTTTCGGTCAGCCTGATCGGCCCGGCCAATCCGTTGCTCGCGCGCGCGGTCGCTTCCGCGCGGGCAAAGGGCATCGTCGTGGTGGCCGCCGTCGGCAATGACGGCGCCGCCGCCCCGCCGGCCTATCCCGCTTCCTATCCCGGCGTCATCGCGGTGACCGGGGTGGACGGCGCCGGGCGCGTGCTGATCGAGGCGGGCCGGGCAGCCCACCTCGACTATGCGGCGCCGGGCGCAGACATGTCCGCGCTGGTCCCCGGCAGGGGCCGCGTGGCCTTGCGCGGCACGTCCTATGCGGCGCCGCTCGCCGCCTCGCGCATCGCCGCGCGCCGCGCCGCGCTCTCCAGCGCAGCATCGGCGCTGAAGGCGGCGGATGCCGAAGCCGTCCAGGCCCAGCCCCGGACCGGGCGCGGGGTGCTGTGCAACATCTGCCGATCCGGCCTCTGAAGAAAAATTCAAAAAAAATCGCACCGTCGCGGATGAAAGCGAAAGGGCCATCCGTTGCTTCCTCCAGAGACCCCGGACCGAAAGCGGATCGGGGACGGATACAGAAGGAAGGAGCAGTACCCATGAACAAGCTCACTATCGGAACCGCGATCGCCACGCTCGCCCTCTTCGCCGTGCCCGGCGCGGCCAATGCCCAGCTGCTGGGCGGCGGCGGCCTGGGAGGCGCTTTGGGGGGCACGCTGGGCGGGACCCTGGGCGGCGGGATCGGCGGTGTCGGGGACGGCATTGGCGGCACGATCGACAGCACCGTCGGCGGCGCCGGCGATATCGGCGTTTCGCGCGCCGGGCGCAGCGTGACTTCCACGGTGGACGGCAGCGCCAGCGCCAAGGCACGCAAGAAAGTGACCACGCCCAACGTCGCCGCGCCCGATACCTCGGCTGCTGCGGCAGCGGCTACTGGCGCGGTATCGAATGTCCGTTCCAGCGCCAGCGGCCTGGTCGATGCGGCTGGGGGTGCCACCGGCACGCTGGGCTCGGGTGCGATGGCCGCCGGCAACGGCGCGGTTTCGGGCGCGGTTTCGGGCGCGGCTTCGGGTTCGGCCAATGGCTCGGGGGCCCATGGCTCCGCGTCGGGTTCGGGATCGGGCAGCCTGACCGGTGCCTCGACCTTGCCGATCAACCCCGCCGGCACCGCCTCGCAACTCGTGGGCGGCGCCAGCAATGCCGCGATGGGCAGCGCCGCGGCCGTGGGCGGCCAGGCTCGCGACGCGGCCAGTTCCGGCTCGAACGCCAGCGCGAGCGGTTCGGCCGGGGGCTCGGCGAAGGGCTCGGCCAAGGCCGGGTCCGGCAACGGGAGCGCCGCCGGCTCGACCGGTGCTTCGGCTTCCAGGAACGGTTCCGCCAGCCTGGGCGTGAACGCCAGCGCCACTGCCGGAGCCGGTAGCGACGACTGATACCAACCGATTGCGACTCTTCTCCCCTCCCCTGACGGGGAGGGGCTTGATGCGTTCCCTTCATCGCGGCCCGGGATCAGACCATGGTTTGCGGACGGACCAGCCGGTCGAAAGTCTCCGCGTCGACCAGACCCAGCGCCAGCGCCGCCTGGCGCAGGGTCTGTCCGTGCGCGTGGGCGTGCTTGGCGATCCGCGCGGCCTGGTCGTAGCCGATTTCGGGCGCGAGCGCGGTCACCAGCATCAGCGAGCGGTCCACCAGTTCGGCGATGCGCGCGCGGTTCGGCTCGATGCCCTCGACGCAGCGCTCGGCGAAGCTGGCCATGCCTACCGCGAGCAAATCGATCGAGCGGATCACCGCCGCGCCGATCAACGGCTTGAACACGTTGAGTTCGAACGCGCCTTGCAGGCCGCCCACGGTCACCGCCTGATGGTTGCCGATCACTTGCGCGGCCACCATGGTCAGCATCTCGCACTGGGTGGGATTGACCTTGCCGGGCATGATCGAGCTGCCCGGTTCGTTCGCCGGCAATTCCAGCTCGCCCAGCCCCGAGCGCGGGCCGGAGCCGAGCAGGCGGATGTCGTTGGCGATCTTGGTCAGCGAGACGGCGAGCGTCGCGAGCGTGGCCGAAAGCTGCACCAGGGCGTCGTTGGAAGCGAGCGCTTCGAACCTGTTGGGGGCGGCGATGAAGTCCCGGCCGGTCAGTCCGGACAGTTCCTTGGCCATGGCGTCCGCGAACCCTTCCGGTGCGTTGAGGCCGGTGCCGACCGCCGTGCCGCCCTGCGCCAGGCGCAGCACGAAGCGTTCGGCGTCGAGGATGCGCTCGCGGCCGTCGCGCAATTGCTGGACGTAGCCCGAGAATTCCTGTCCCAGCGTGATCGGGGTCGCGTCCTGCAGGTGCGTGCGGCCGATCTTGACCAGATCGCGCCACGCCCGGGCTTTGGCGTCGATCGCGCCGCACAGCCGGTCGAGCGCCGGGATCAGCCGCTCGTCCACGTCCAGCACCGCCGCCACGTGCAGCGCGGTGGGGAAGCTGTCGTTGGAGGACTGGCTCTGGTTGACGTGGTCGTTGGGATGAACCGGAGCCTTGCCGCCGCGCTGGCCGGTGAGGATCTCGTTGGCGCGCCCGGCGATCACCTCGTTGAGGTTCATGTTGGTCTGGGTGCCGCTGCCGGTCTGCCAGATCACCAATGGGAACTGGTCGTCGAGCATGCCGGCGGCGACTTCGCCGGCGGCGGTCTCGATCGCGTCGGCGATCCCTGCGTCGAGGCCCCATGCCGGCCCATGCGAACGGTTGACCCGTGCCGCCGCCTGCTTGACCAGCGCCAGCGCGCGGACGATCGCGATCGGCATGCGTTCGGCGGGGCCGAAGGGAAAGTTTTCGATACTGCGCTGCGTCTGTGCGCCCCAATAGGCCTGGGCGGGCACATCGATCTCGCCGATGCTGTCGGATTCGCGGCGGACGTCCATCGCTTGTTCCTCAGTGACACTGGTTTCGCCGATTCAATCGGCCCGGCCGTGAAATTATAGCACTTTTCCCGACAACGCCCATTAACGGCAATCCTGCAAGGCGCTAGAACCCCGCCGCAAAGACAGGAGACAATGCCATGAAGACCCGCGCCGCCGTTGCCTTCGAAGCCAAGAAGCCGCTCGAGATCGTCGAAGTCGACCTCGAAGGCCCGAAGGCGGGCGAGGTTCTGGTCGAGATCATGGCGACGGGCATCTGCCATACCGACGCCTACACGCTCGACGGCTTCGATTCGGAAGGCATCTTCCCCTCGATCCTGGGGCATGAGGGCGCGGGCGTGGTGCGCGAGGTCGGCGCGGGCGTGACCAGCGTGAAGCCCGGCGATCACGTCATCCCGCTCTACACGCCCGAATGCCGCCAGTGCAAATCGTGCCTCTCGGGCAAGACCAACTTGTGCACCGCGATCCGCGCCACCCAGGGGCAGGGCCTGATGCCGGACGGCACCAGCCGCTTCAGCTACAAAGGCCAGACGATCTTCCATTACATGGGGTGCTCGACTTTCTCGAACTTCACCGTGCTGCCGGAGATCGCCGTCGCCAAGATCCGCGAGGACGCTCCGTTCCAGGCGTCGTGCTATGTCGGTTGCGGCGTGACCACCGGCGTGGGCGCCGTGGTGAACACGGCGAAAGTGCGGCCCGGCGACAACGTGGTCGTCTTCGGCCTGGGCGGGATCGGGCTCAACGTGATCCAGGGCGCCAGGCTGGCGGGGGCGGACCGGATCGTCGGCGTCGACGTCAATCCCGGCAAGGCCGAATGGGGCTACAAGTTCGGCATGACCGATTTCGTGAACCCCCGGGAAGTCGGCGATGTCGTGCCCTATCTCGTCAACATGCTGGACGGCGGGGCGGACTATTCGTTCGATTGCACCGGCAATACCGAGGTGATGCGCCAGGCGCTGGAATGCTGCCATCGCGGCTGGGGCACCTCGATCGTGATCGGCGTGGCGGAAGCCGGCAAGGAAATCTCCACGCGGCCGTTCCAGCTCGTCACCGGCCGCAACTGGCGCGGCACCGCGTTCGGCGGCGCGAAGGGACGCACCGACGTGCCGAAGATCGTCGACTGGTACATGAACGGCAAGATCCAGATCGACCCGATGATTACCCACGTCCTCACGCTCGAAGACATCAACAAGGGTTTCGACCTGATGCACGCGGGCGAGAGCATCCGTTCGGTCGTGGTATTCTGAAGAACGGCTCAACCTTAGGAGAAGAACCATGCTTTCATGCGATTCGGTGCTGACGCATATCTGCCTTGGCGCCAATGATCTGGCGGCATCCACCGCGTTCTACGACGCGGTCCTCGCGCCGCTCGGCGTCAAGAACATGGGGCCCGCGGGTGAAAAGGCAGTGATTTACGGCAAGGACAAGCCGGCGCTGCTCGTCCTGCTTCCGGCCAACGGCGAGGCCGCGACTTTCGCGAATGGCGGCACCATCGGCTTCGCCGCCGCCGATCCGGCCGCGGTCGATGCCTTCCACGCCGCCGGCATCGCCAACGGCGGCACCGACGAGGGCCAGCCCGGTCCGCGCGACTATCTGCCCGGGGCCTATGCCGCCTATCTGCGCGATCCGGTAGGCAACAAGATCTGCGCCTACGTTTTCGTCTGAGCGATCGGATGGAACAGGTCAGCGCCAACCGCAGCCACGGCGGCATACAAGGCGTCTATACGCACCCAAGCGCCCAGACCGGGACGCCGATGACATTCTCGGTCTTCGTGCCGCCCCATCCGCCGGGCGTGAAGCTGCCGGTGCTGTGGTATCTTTCGGGGCTGACCTGCAGCCATGCCAATGTGACGGAAAAGGGCGAGTACCGGGCGGCCTGCGCCGAGGCGGGGATCATCTTCGTCGCGCCCGATACTTCCCCGCGCGGCGACGAGGTGCCCGACGACGAGGGCTATGACTTCGGCAAGGGGGCAGGCTTCTATGTCGATGCCACGCAGGAACCCTGGGCCAAGAACTTTCGCATGCGTTCCTACATCGAGCAGGAACTGCCCGCGCTGATCGGTGCCGAATTCCCCGCCGACATGGCGCGCCAGGGGATCACCGGCCATTCGATGGGCGGCCACGGCGCGCTGACCATCGCGCTGCGCGATCCGGCGCGGTTCCGTTCGGTCAGTGCCTTTGCGCCGATCGTCAGCCCCTTGAACTGCCCTTGGGGGGACAAGGCGCTGACCGGCTACATCGGCCCCGATCGCGCGGCCTGGCGCGAATACGATGCCTGCGCCCTGATCGCGGACGGCGCGCGCCTGCCCGACCTGCTCGTCGACCAGGGCGCCGCCGATGGGTTCCTGGAGGAGCAGCTCAAGACGCCGCTTCTGGTGGAGGCCTGCGAGAAGGCCGGCCTGCCCGCGACGATCCGCATGCGCGAAGGCTACGACCATTCCTACTACTTCATTTCCACCTTCATGGCCGAGCATGTCGCCTGGCATGCACAGCGTCTGACCGAGCGGTTGAAGGCCTGATACCAAGTCTCTTTGAGTGAGACTCATTTCCCCCTTGCTAGCCGCCGAAGTCGGCGCGGCAATCCAGGGGGCAGAGCGGTTCGTGCTGCCCTGGATTGCTTCACCCGCTTCGCGGGCTCGCAAAGACGAAGGAAAAGCGGGTGAGTTCTTATCGACGCAGGTCAGTATGACTCCGGCGCGGGGTGCTGCCTTTTTCGCAACGATCCGTGCGGATCATTGCGTTTGATCGACAGGGGGCATGCGGGCAGGTACGATGGCTTATGCGGCGCGCGTCGTTCATTCCGTCCATTGACCCCTTTCTGCTCTGCCTCATCACCGTGGTGACGGCGGCCTCGCTGCTGCCTGTCCGGGGGGCGGCGGCGGACGGGTTCGACGTGCTCGCCGACCTGGCGATCGCGCTGCTGTTCTTCCTCCACGGCGCCAAGCTCTCACGCGCGGCGATCCTCTCGGGGATCGGCAACTGGCGGCTGCACTTGCTGGTGCTCGGATCGACCTATCTGCTGTTTCCGGCCGCCGGGCTGGCGGCGGCGCGGCTGGCGCAGGGCTGGATCAATCCCCTGCTGCTTTCCGGCGTGCTGTTCCTGACGCTGCTGCCTTCGACCGTGCAGTCCTCGATCGCCTTCACCGCCATGGCGCGCGGCAATGTCGCGGCGGCGGTGTGCAGCGCCTCGCTTTCCAACTTGCTGGGCATCGTGCTGACGCCGCTGCTGGTGGGGGTGCTGATCCAGTCGGCGCGGGGCGGACTGGGTGGAGACTGGCAGGCGGTGCGCAGCATCGTCATGCAGCTGCTGGTGCCGTTCCTGGCCGGCCACTTCCTGCGCCCGCTGATCGGCACCTGGGTGGACCGGCACAAGGCGATCCTGATGCCGGTGGATCGCGGCTCGATCCTGCTGGTGGTCTATTCCGCGTTCAGCGCGGCGGTGGTCAACGGCATCTGGAAGGTGCTCAACTTTGCCGATCTGGCGGAGCTGCTGGTGCTTTCCGCCGTGATCCTGGCGGCGATCATGGCGGTCAACGCCCTGGCCGCGCGGCTTGCCGGCCTGCCCCGGGAAGATGCGGTGGTGCTGCTCTTCTGCGGCTCCAAGAAAAGCCTGGTTTCGGGCGTGCCGATGGCGGGGGCGCTGTTCGCGCCGGCGCAAGTGGGCATGGTGGTGCTGCCGCTGATGATCTTCCACCAGTTGCAACTGTTCGTCTGCGCCTGGCTCGCGGCCCGCTTCGCGCGCGCTGCCGAGGTTGCGCCTGGGGCCGAGGCTGGCGAGACGCCGGCCGCGTTGAAAGTCCCCCGCGGCGACGAGGAAATCGCGGCCGCGTCGACGCGGGCCGGGATTGCGATTCCCGAGGCGTGCGCGCCGGGCGTCGCCGCCAACCTGGCGCTGCTGGCCGATCATGCCGAGCGCCTGCGGGAAGGCCCACGATGAGAAGCGCGGTCGAGATCGCGGGCGCCGTCCGCGCCGGGCGCCTGAGCGCCGGGCAGGTGCTCGATGAATGCCTGGCCGCCCTGGCCGCGCGCGGAGGGGTGCTACGCGCGGTGACTCGCCTGCTGGAGGACCGCGCGCGCGAAGAGGCGAGGCGCGTCGACGCGATGGTCGCGGCCGGACGCGATCCCGGCCCGCTCGCCGGCGTGCCCTACGGCGTCAAGGACTTGTTCGACGTGGCCGGCCTGCCGACCACCGCCGGCTCCGCTCTCTACGCCGATGCTCCACCCGCGACCGGCGATGCCGAAGCCGTGGCGCGCCTGCGCGCGGCCGGCGCGGTGCTGGTCGCCACGCTCAACATGGATGAGTTCGCCTATGGCTTCGCAACGATCAACGCGGCCTATGGCACCACTCGCAATCCGCACGATCCCTCCCGCCTTGCTGGCGGCTCCTCGGGCGGCTCGGCGGCGGTTGTCGCCGCCGGGCTGCTCCCTTTCTCGCTCGGGTCCGATACCAACGGATCGGTGCGGGTCCCCGCCAGCCTCACCGGGACTTACGGCCTCAAGCCCACGCATGGAGACCTGCCGCTTGGCGGGGTGTTTCCCTTTGCCGAGAGCTTCGACGATACCGGGCCGTTCGCCGCCACGGCCGCCGACCTGCGGCTGGTCTGGGAAGTTCTCGCCGGCCGCAACCTCGCGCCGGACGATGCCCCCTTGCGTGTCGCCCGGCTGGGCGGTCGTTTCCGCGAGAATGCCGACCCCGATCAACTCGCGGCGATCGATGCGATCGCCCCCGGTGCGCCGCTGGTGGAACTGCCGGAGATCGCCCGCGCGCGCTCGGCCGCGTTCCTCATCACCGCGTTCGAGGGCGGCGCGCTGCACCGGGAGGCACTGGCGCGCGACGCCATGGCCTTCGATCCGCAGACGCGCGACCGCCTGATAGCCGGGGCGCTGCTGCCGCGCGAGCTTTACGCCGAAGCGCAGGCGTATCGCGCCGTGTACCGCGCGCGGATCGCCGCGCTCATCGCCGGTTTCGACGTGCTGCTGGCCCCGGCCACCCCTTGCACGGCGCCGCGCGTGGACGATCCGCGCATCGTGATCGACGGCGCCCTGGTGCCGGCGCGGGCGGACCTGGGCATTCATACCCAGCCGATCAGTTTTATCGGATTGCCGTCGCTGGCGGTTCCGCTCTACCGTCCGGGGCGCTTGCCGCTCGGGTTGCAGCTGATCGGCGGGCCGGGCGGGGAAGCGGCTCTCTTTCGCTTCGCTGCCGGGCTGGAGGCGCGGGGCGTGATCGGATCGACAATACCGCCGGGAACGGCCGCCGCCGGGGCAGGATCTCCGCGCGAGGCAGTCATTGCCGGCAAAGCATCGCCGCCCGGGGCGGCTTAGGGGGCAGCAGCGTGACGCAGACACAGACGATGGAACCCATGCCCGAGGCCGGGCCTCCCCCCGGCGCGCTGGAGCGCTGGTTCGCGCTTTCCTCCAGAGGCACCACCGCGCGCACCGAAGTGCTCGCGGGCATGACCACGTTCCTGACCATGGCCTATATCGTGCTGGTCAACCCGGCGATCCTGGGCAGCGCCGGCATGCCGGTCGCCTCGGTGGCGGCGGCGACCTGCTTTGCCGCGGCTTTCGCCTCGATCCTGATGGGGCTGGTCGCCAACACCCCGCTGGCACTGGCGCCGGGCATGGGGCTCAACGCCTATTTCAGCTTCACCGTGGTGCAGCAGATGGGCGTGCCCTGGCAGGTGGCGCTGGGCTGCGTGTTCATTTCGGGCGTCGCCTTCCTGGTGCTGACGCTGACCGGCGTGCGCCAGCTGATCGTCAATTCGATCCCGCATTACCTCTTCGCGGCGGTGGCCGGCGGGATCGGCCTGTTCATCGGCTTCATCGGCTTCAAGGATGCCGGGATCATCGTCGCCAATCCGGCGACGTTCGTGGCGCTGGGCGATCTCAAGGCGCCGGGGGCGGCGCTGGCGATCTTTGGCCTGGTGCTGATCGGCGCGCTCAGCGTGTGGAACGTGCGCGGCGCGATGCTGATCGGTATCCTGGCGACCACGCTGGCCGGCTGGGTCTTCGGCATGGTCTCGGTCAGCCCGGAGCCCTATTCGCTGGCCGCGCTTACCGGCACCGCCTTCCAGCTCGATCTCGGCGGTGTCTTCGGGCTTACCGGCAAACATGGCCTGGGCCTGCTGGAAATCCTGTTCGTGTTCCTGTTCGTCGACCTGTTCGACAATATCGGCACCCTGGTCGCGGTGACCAAGCGTGCCGGGCTGATGGACAAGGACGGCCGCATCCCGCGCCTCAACCGCATCCTCATCACCGATGCCACCGCCACCATCGTCGGCTCGATGGCGGGCACCAGCACCGTCACCAGCTATGTCGAGAGCGCGGCGGGCGTCCAGGCGGGCGGGCGCACGGGCCTGACCGCCGTCGTCACCGGCCTGCTGTTCCTGGCCATGATGTTCGTCGCGCCCTATGCGCAGGTGATCCCGCTGGCGGCCACCGCGCCGGCGCTCATCATCGTCGGCGGCCTGATGCTGCTGCCGCTTGCCGAAGTGGAGTGGGAAGACCCGCTTTCGGCGATCCCGGCCTTCCTGACCGTGGCGATGATCCCGCTCACCTTTTCGATCGCCAACGGCCTCGCCTTCGGCATCACCGCCCACGCCGCGCTCAAGCTGGTGCGCGGGACGATCACCAGGAAAGACTGGTTTCTGCTGGTGCTGGCGCTGCTGTTCATCGCCCGCTTCGTGTGGATGGGAGCGGCCTGATGCGCCGGATTGCGCAATGCCTCGCCGCGCTGCTGGCGCTGATCGCCACCCCCGCGCTGGCCGAGCGGCTGGACGCGACCCCGCGCACCTTGGTGATGACCGCCTACCAGCCCGAATGGAATGCGCTCGTCGGCGCGGTGCAGGGGCCGGCCGAGTACAAGCTCAACGGCATGACCTACCTGACCGGCACGCTGGAAGGCAAACCGGTGCTGCTGATGCAGAGCGGGGTCTCGATGGTCAACGCGGCGATGAACACCCAGTTGGTGCTGGATCGCTTCACCGTGCGCCGGATCGTCTTTTCCGGCATCGCTGGCGGTGTCGATCCCGCGCTTTCGATCGGCGACGTCGTCGTCGCGGAGGACTGGGGGCAGTACCTGGAGGTCAATTTCGCCCGGCGGGACAGGAAAGGCTGGCGTTCGCCCGAGCCGATCGATCCCGCCGCGCCGGCGAACTGGGAATTCATGTATCCGCGCGGCGTGCGCGTGGGCAATGCGGTGGAAGCGCCGGCACGCCACTACACTTTCGCGATGGACCCCGGCCTGCTGGCGCTGGCGCGCAAGGTGGCGCCGACGATCACCATGGAGCGCTGCGTCCCGCCTTCGCAGAGCGCGCTGCCCGGTTCCGAACTGTGCCTGCCGCGCGAGCCCAAGGTCGTCGTCGGCGGGAGAGGCGTAAGCGCCGGGGTCTTCGCCGACAACGCCAAGTTCCGCGAATATCTCCATTCCGCCTGGAACGCGCGGCTGCTCGACATGGAGAGTGCCGCCGTGGCCCAGGTGGCCTATGCCAACCAGGTGCCGACGATCGTGTTCCGCAGCCTTTCCGATCTTGCCGGCGGCGACCGGGAAAAGAACATGGAGGACACGTTCGAGCATCTCGCCTCGGTGAACTCCGCGCATGTCGTGCGTGCCTTCCTCGCCGCGCTGCCTGACTAAGGATCCGTCGATGAAGACCGTTACCGGCAGCCAGGGCATTGTCACCGCGCCGCATCATCTTGCGGCGCGGGCGGGGTGCGACGTGTTGAGGGACGGCGGCAACGCGGTGGAGGCCTGCGTCGCCGTCGCCGCCGCGTTGACGGTGGTCTATCCGCATATGACCGGGATCGGCGGCGACGGGTTCTGGGTGATCCGCGAGCCGGACGGCGCGGTCCGTTCGATCCATGGCTGCGGCGGTGCGGCCGGGACGGCGGACCTGGCGCTTTACCAGGGGCTGGACGCGGTTCCCGCGCGCGGCCCGCTGGCGGCCAACACCGTGGCGGGCACGATCTCCGCCTGGGCGGCGGCGCTGGCGGGGCCGGGCTGCGCGCTCCCGCTTGGCCGCCTGCTGCGCGATGCGATCGACCATGCCGAGCAGGGGGTGGCGGTGACGGCGGGCGGGGCCGCGATCGCGGCGGCCAAGGGCGGGGAACTGCGCGGCCAGCCCGGTGCCTATGCGCAAGTGTTCGAACCCGAAGGGCGCCCGCTTGCCGAGGGTGACGTGCTGCGCCAGCCGATCCTGGCCGAGACCTTGCGCAAGCTGGCCGCGAATGGCCTCGATGATTTCTATCGCGGTGATCTCGCCGCGCTGATCGCCGCGGATCTGGCGGCGCTGGGCAGCCCGGTTTCGCTGGCGGATCTGGCCGCGCACGAAGCGACGCGGCCAACGGCGCTCCACGTCTCGATCAACGGCGCCCGGCTCTACAACAGCGCGCCGCCGACGCAGGGTTTCGCCTCGCTGATGATCCTTGCCCTGTTCGATCGGCTGGGGGCCGAGGCGGCGGACGGTTTCGATCATGTCCACGGGCTTGTCGAGGCGACCAAGCAGGCCTTCCTTCTGCGCGATGCGCATGTCGGCGATCCGGCCCATACCGATTTCGATTTCCAGTTCTGGCTCGACGATGCGCGGGCGCTCAACGATCTGGCCAGGCGCATCGATCCGGCGCGTGCGCTGCCCTGGCCGCAGCCGCCGCAGTGGGGCGACACCTGCTGGTTCGGCGCGGCGGACGGGGAAGGGCGGGTGGTCTCGTGCATCCAGTCCACTTACTTCGAGTTCGGTTCCGGCTTAGTCCTGCCGCGCACCGGGATCACCTGGCAGAACCGGGGCAGCTCGTTCCGTCTCGCCGAGCAGGGCTGGAACGCGCTGAGGCCGGGCCGCAAGCCGTTCCACACGCTCAATCCGGCGCTTGCCGTGTTCGACGATGGCCGCGTCATGGCCTACGGCACCATGGGCGGCGAAGGGCAGCCGCAGACGCAGGCGGCGCTGTTCTCTCGCTATGCCCGCTTTGGCGTCGATCTGCAGGAAGCGATCAGCGCGCCGCGCTGGCTGCTGGGACGCACCTGGGGCGAGCAATCGACTACGCTCAAGCTGGAGGACGGGTTCGACGAAGCGTTGTACACCGCGCTTGCCGAGGCCGGGCATGATGTCGAGCGCGTCGGCCCGCAAACCGCGATGATGGGCCATGCCGGCGCGGTGGTGCGCCTGGCCGATGGTTCCTTCGAAGGCGCCAGCGATCCGCGCAGCGACGGCGGGGTGGCGGCATGGTGAGCGGCCTGCCCCCGGGCGGCGCGCGCGCGGTGGCGCGGTGCGATGCGCTGGGCGTCGCGCCCTACAGCGACATGGCGGAAGGGCTCTACCGCGCTTACCTGACACCTGCCTACGCGGCCGCGCAGGAGGCCATCGCCGGCTGGATGGAAGCGGCGGGCATGGCCGCGCGCCGCGATGCCGCCGCCAACCTTGTCGGCCGCTTCGAGGGCGAAGTGCCGGGCGCGCCCGCGCTGATGATCGGCAGCCATCTCGATTCGGTGCGCGACGGCGGGCGCTATGACGGGCCGCTCGGGATCATGCTCGGCATCGAATGCGTCGCCGCGCTCCACGGGCAGGGCCGGCGCATGCCGTTCCCGATCGAGATCTATGCCTTCGGCGACGAGGAAGGCTCGCGCTTTCCCGCCGCCATGCTCACCAGCCGGGCGGTGGCGGGAACCTTGGATGCGGGCGCGCTCGACATGGCGGACGCGGACGGCATTTCCCTTGAACAAGCTCTTGCCTCCGTTCGTGTCGAGCGAAGTCGAGACACGCGAGCGCAACGTGTCTCGACTTCGCTCGACACGAACGGGGAGGGCAATTATCTGGCCGCGCGCCGTGCGCCCGGCTCCACGCTGGCCTACCTCGAAGCCCATATCGAGCAGGGCCCGGTACTGGAGGCCGACGGCCTTGCGGTGGGAACCGTCACCGGGATCGCCTCGCAATTGCGTTACGCGGTGACGGTGAAGGGCATGGCGGGGCATGCGGGCACAACCGCCATGCGCCTGCGCCGCGATCCGCTGGCCGGGGCGGCGGCGATGGTGCTGGCGGTGGAGCAGATCGCGCGCGGGGACAATTCCGATGCCGTCGCCACGGTGGGCACGATCGAGGCCTTGCCCGGCGCCGCCAATGTCATTCCCGGCGAAGTACGCTTCACCATCGATGTGCGTTCCGGCATCGAGGCGCGCCGCAATGCCGTTGCCGAGGCGATCCTGGCGCGCATCGCGGAAATCGCCGAGGCCCGCGGTCTCGAGATCGCCGCCGAGCGCATCCACGACCTGCCCGCCAGCCCATGCGATCCGGCGCTGATGGACCTGATGGACGATGCCCTGCTCGCTGCCGGGCAGCCGGTGCGGCGGCTCGTTTCGGGCGCGGGGCACGATGCCATGAACATGGCCGCGCTATGCCCCACCGCGATGCTGTTCATCCGCTGCCGGGGCGGGGTGAGCCACAATCCGGCCGAGCATGTCGAAACCGAAGACGCGGAAGTGGCGCTCAAGGTCATGCTCGGCTTCATCGAGCGGCTCGAACGCCATTGGGGAGAGGAAACGTGAGCCTGGAACTTGATCCTCTCCTGTTCGGGGAGATCGACCCGCCGCAGCGCCTGCTGATGGGCCCCGGCCCGATCAACGCCCACCCCCGCGTGCTGCGGGCGATGAGCGCCGACCTGCTGGGCCAGTTCGATCCGGAGATGACCGGCTACATGGAGCAGGTCATGGCGCTCTATCGCCCGATCTTCGGCACCGCGAACCGCTGGACCATGCTGGTCGACGGCACCGCGCGCGCGGGGATCGAGGCGGCGCTGGTCAGCATGGTGGCGCCGGGCGATACCGTGCTTGTCGTCAACTTCGGCCGCTTCGGCCTGCTGTTGACGGAGATACTCACCCGTATCGGTGCTTGCATCGAGACGGTAGACGCGCCTTGGGGCGAGGTCGTGCCGATGGAGGTCATCGCGGCCGCCATCCATCGCACCTCGCCCCACCTTGTCGCGACGATTCACGGGGACACCTCCACCACCATGGCGCAGCCGCTGGAGGGGCTGGGCGAACTGTGCCGCGCGGCGGGCGCGCTCAGCTATGTCGATGCCACCGCGACCATCGGCGGCATGGAGCTCGCCGCCGATCGCTGGGGCGTCGACGTGGTCACCGGGGGCTTGCAGAAGTGCCTGGGCGGGCCCTCGGGCTCGGCGCCGATCACCATTTCGGACAACGCCGCCGCGCATATCGGCAAGCGTCGCCACGTCGAGCAGGGCATCCGCCGCGACGACATCAAGGACGGCGCGGGCCCGCGCATCGGCTCCAACTATTTCGACCTGGCGATGATAATGGACTACTGGTCCGAAAAGCGCCTCAACCACCATACCGAGGCGACCTCGATGCTCTATGCCGCACGCGAGTGCGCCCGCATCGCGCTGGGCGAGGGGCTGGAGGCGCGATATGCCCGTCATGCGAACGCAGGCCGGGCGATGACGGCGGGCCTGCGCGCCATGGGCCTTGCCGTGTTCGGCGACGACGCCCACCGCATGGCCAACGTCACCGGCGTCCACATCCCCGAGGGCGTCGACGGCGAGGCGGTGCGCCGGGCCATGCGCGAGCTGTTCGAGATCGAGATCGGCACTGCCTTCGGCCCGCTGCAAGGCCGGATCTGGCGGATCGGCGCGATGGGCTACAACGCCATGAAGCACAAAGTGCTGTTGACCCTGGCCGCGCTGGAGGCATGCCTGCGGATGCAGGGCTTCGCGCTGCCGCTGGGCGAGGCGGTGCCGGCCGCGCTGGAGGCTTGGGCCCTCCGACCAGCTCGGGATGAGCGCGCATGAGCCTCCCCCGCGATCTCGTCGGCTACGGCGCCGCGCCCCCCGATCCGTGCTGGCCGAACGGTGCCCGCGTGGCGGTGCAATTCGTCGTCAATTACGAGGAAGGCGCCGAGAACAGCGTCCTCAACGGCGACCAGGGTTCCGAGGCGTTCCTGTCCGAAATGGTCGGCGCGGGGAGCCATCCGGACCGGGCGATGGCGATGGAGAGCCTCTACGAATACGGCAGCCGCGCCGGGTTCTGGCGGCTGCACCGGATCTTCACCGCGCGGGCCCTGCCGGTCACCGTGTTCGGCGTGGCAAAGGCCATGGAGATGAACCCCGAAGCGGTGCGGGCCATGCTCGCCGCCGACTGGGAAATCGCCAGCCACGGCCTGCGCTGGATCGATTACCAGACCGTGCCCGAGGACGTGGAGCGCGCGCATATCGCCGAGGCGATCGCCCTGCATGCCCGGCTTACCGGCAGCCGTCCGCTGGGCTGGTATCAGGGACGCACATCGCCCCACACGGCGCGGCTCGTCGCCGAGGAGGGGGGCTTCGTCTACGACGCCGATTCCTATGCCGACGACCTGCCCTACTGGGATACGCGATACGGCCGGCCCCAGCTGATCGTTCCCTATACGCTGGACGTCAACGACATGAAGATGGTGGCCTACAACGGTTTTACCGAGGGCGAGCAGTTCTTCCGCCACATGCGCGACAGCTTCGACCAGCTTGTCGAGGAAGGCGGGCGGATGATGTCGGTGGGCCTGCACGGCCGCATCGCCGGCAAGCCCGGGCGCGCGCGCTGGCTCGCGCGCTTCCTGGATCACGTGACCGCCAGTGGCCACGCCTGGGTCGCTCGGCGCATCGACATCGCCCGCCACTGGATGGAGGTGCATCCGCACCCAGGAGAGCAAACGTGAAGATCGACGACCCCGTCCTCCACGCCCAGGTGACCGAGGCGTTCCACGAATACGAGCGCGCGCTGATGGAGGACGATATCCCGGCGATGGACGCGCTGTTCCACGATGCCCCCACCACCAACCGCTACGGCGTGGGCGAAGTGCTCTACGGCATCGAGGCGATCCGGGAGTTCCGCAAGGGGCGCGGCGGTTCGCCAAGGCGCAAGCTGGGCCGTGTCGCCATCACCGTCTACGGCGACGGTTTCGCCACCGCCGATGCCGAATTCTTCCGTGAAGGGTCGGACCGGCGCGGCCGGCAGACGCAATCCTGGGTGAAGTTCCCGGAGGGCTGGAAAGTCGTCTCCGCGCATGTCAGCCTGGAAGGGAGCACGTCTTGACCGCGCTGTTCGAGCACAGCCCCTGGGTGGAGCAGCGCGCCGACGCGCGGCCTTCCAGCGGCGATCGTCATGCCGACCTGATGGCCGTGGTGGAGCAGGCGACGCCGGAGGAACGGCTGGCGCTGATCCGTGCCCATCCCGAGCTGGCGGGCAAGGCCGCGATCGACCGGACGCTGACCGAGGCCAGCACCGCCGAGCAGGCCAGCGCCGGGCTCGATCGCCTGACTCCGGAGGAATACGAACGCTTCCATGCGCTGAACGCGGCCTATCGCGACCGCTTCGGCTTTCCTTTCATCATCTGCGTGCGCCTGACCGACAAGGCTGGTATCCTCGCCGCCATGGAACGCCGCCTCGGCAACGATCGCGAGGCGGAAATCGCGGCGGCGATAGAGCAGATCGGCGAGATCGTCCGCCTGCGCCTGAAGGACCTGACATGACCGGATCCGACGCCATCGGCCTTGCAGCGCTGGAAACGCGGCTTGCGCGCGAGCTTGACGTGATCGGCTTCGAGCGCCCCGAATGGGTGCGCCCGCGCCTGGTCGAGGGCGAGAAGGCGCTTGATGTCGCGGTGATCGGCGGCGGCCAGTGCGGGCTTGCCGTCGCCTTCGGGCTGCGCCGCGAGGGCGTGACCAATGTCATGGTCTTCGACGAGAACCCGGCGGGCTACGAAGGGCCCTGGGAAACGTACGCACGCATGGTCACGCTGCGCACGCCCAAGGCGCTCAATCCGATCGACTTCGGCATTCCCTCGCTGACGTACCGCGCCTGGTGGGAAGCCCGGCACGGCAGCGCGGGCTGGGAGGCGGTCGACAAGATCGCCCGCGGCGACTGGATGGACTACTTGCGCTGGTATCGCCGCGTGCTGGACATCCCGGTCGAGAACCTGGCCAGGCTGGAGCGGATCGAGCCGCTGCCCGGGCAGGGCCTGCACCGCCTCCACTTCGCCGGCGGCGCGGTGGAGCATGCGCGCAAGGTGGTGCTGTCCACCGGCATTCAGGGCGGCGGCGAATGGCACACGCCGGCGATGGTGCGCGACAACCTGCCCAAGGCGCTCTGGGCGCACACCAGCGAGCCCATCGATTTCGACCGGCTGCACGGCAAGCGCATCGGCATCCTGGGCGGTGGCGCCTCCGCCTTCGACAATGCCAACCATGCGCTGACGCGCGGCGTGGCGGCGGCCGAAGTCTTCATGCGCCGCAAGCAGCTGCCGCGCGTCAACCCGATCCGGTTCATGGAGAAGGTGGGCTTCACCGCGCGTTATCCGGCGCTCGACGATCAAACCAAGTATGCGGCGATGGACTGTTTCCTGGGCCACAACCAGCCGCCGACCAACGATACCTTCGAACGCGCCGCCGCCTGGCCCGGCTTCGCGCTGCACCTGGGCTCACCCTGGCTCGACGTTGCCGAGCACGTGGTCGCCGGGCAGGACGGACTGGTCCGGGTCACGACGCCGCACGGCTTTCATGAGTTCGACTTCGTGGTGATCTCCACCGGCCTGCTCAGCGATCCCGGCTTGCGCCCGGAACTGGCGGACGTGGCCGATCTCATCGCCCGCTGGGGGGACCGGGTGACGCCGGCATCGGGCCAGCGCAACGCGCTGATCGATGCCCATCCCTATCTGGGCGAGGCTTTCGAGTTCCTCCCGCGCGAGGGCGCGGACGGCGCCCGGCTGCGCGGCCTGTTCGCATTCAACTATTCGGCGCTCGTCAGCCTGGGGCTTTCGGCCTCGGCGCTCTCGGGCCTCCACAACGCGTTGCCGCGCCTGATAACGGGCGTGGCCGACCAGCTGTTCCTTGACGACCAGGACGAATTGGTCGCCGATTTCCTGGCCTACGACGATCCCGAGTTCCTTGGCGAATGGCCGACACCCGAACAGGGAGAGGCGGCGTGAGCAGCCTGTCGACCCATGTCCTCGACACTGCCCACGGATGCCCCGCCGCCGGTGTGGCGTTGTCCCTGGCGACCATGACGGGGACGGTGCTTTTCGAAGGCGAGACCAATGCCGATGGGCGCTGCCCCGGCCTGCCGGACGTGTCGTCGGGCTGTTATAGCCTGACTTTCGCGGTGGCGGATTACTTCCGCGGGCGCGGCGCGGTGCTGCCCGAACCGCCGTTCCTCGACGTGGTACGGATCGACTTCGGCATCGCCGATCCGGTCGGCCATTATCATGTGCCGCTGCTGGTTTCGCCTTTCGGCTATTCGACTTACCGGGGTAGCTGAGGTGGCGATGCGTTTCGTTCTCGATGGCGCGGTGATCGATCTTCCCGAGGTCGATCCGACCGCGACCGTGCTCGATCACTTGCGCTACCGGATGGGCCGCACCGGCACCAAGGAAGGCTGCGCCGAAGGGGACTGCGGCGCCTGCACGGTGCTGGTGGGCGAACTGGCGAGCGAAGGCGTGCGGTGGCGCGCGGTCAATTCGTGCATCCAGTTCCTGCCCATGCTGCACGGCAAGGCGCTGATGACGGTGGAGAGTTTGGGAAACCAGCCGGACGCCGCGGCCGAAGTCCATCCCCGGAACGGGGAGGATTCGCGTGAAGCTCGTCATTCCCCCCTTGCGCCGCTCCAGGCCATGATGGCCGCCAACGGTTCCTCGCAATGCGGTTTCTGCACGCCGGGCTTCGTGATGTCGCTGCACGGGCGGGCGATCGGCGCGCGCGGCTGCGAGCTGCCGGTCGCCGATGTGATCGCCGGCAACTTGTGCCGTTGCACCGGCTACGGGCCGATCCTGGCGGCGGGCGAGGCGGTGGACCGGATCGTGCGCGACGATACGGCGCTGGCCGCGCTGCTGGCGGGGATCGCCGCCGAGGGCGCGTCCGGCGAATGGCGGGGCCGCAAGTGGTTCGCGCCGCGTTCCAAGGACGAACTCGCCGCGCTGTTGGCGCGGCATCCCGACGCGCGCATGGTCGCGGGCGCCACCGATGTCGGCCTGTGGGTGACCAAGGGCCTGAAGACGTTGGATACGGTGATCTTCCTGGGTGACGTGGCCGATCTCGCCGCGATTGAGGAAACCGGCGAGGCGATCACCCTGGGCGCGGGTGCGCGCTATGCCGATGTCCATGCGCCGTTCGCGCGGCTTCATCCGGACCTGGGCGAGCTGGTCCGCCGTATCGGTGGCCTCCAGGTGCGCAATGCCGGGACGGTGGGCGGCAATATCGCCAATGGCTCGCCGATCGGCGACGGGCCGCCGGCGCTGATCGCGCTCGGCGCCGAGCTGACGCTGCGCGGCATGGCGGGCCGGCGCACCTTGCCGCTGGAGGAGTACTTCCTCGATTACGGCAAGCAGGACCGCCGCCCGGGAGAGTTCGTGGAATCGATCCGGATTCCCCGGCCCGGCCCCGGAACGGTGATCCACATCGCCAAGCTCTCGCGCCGGTTCGACAGCGATATCTCGGCGGTGTGCGGCGCCTTCGCGCTGACGGTGGAGGACGGCACCATCACCCGCGCCCGCGTGGCCTTCGGTGGCATGGCGGCCACCCCGAGGCGGGCGGGGGCCTGCGAGGCGGCACTGACCGGCAAGCCCTTCGGCGAGGCGGCCATCGAGGCTGCCGCCCAGGCGCTCGGGCACGATTTCGCGCCGCTCAGCGACGTGCGCGGCTCTTCCGCCTACCGCCTGGAAGCCGCCGCCAACCTGCTGCGCCGGCTCTGGCTGCGCGAACAGGGGCAGGCGATCTCGGTGCTCGACCTGGAGGGCCTCGATGGCTGAGCGCGATCCCGCCTGGAAAGTGCTGGAAAAGCCCCGGCACCCGCACGACAGCGCGCGCATCCACGTCACCGGCGAGGCGCGCTATGCCGACGACCTGGCCGAGCCGGCGGACATGCTCCACCTGGCCTTCGGGCAATCGGGCGAGGCGCATGCGCGGATCGCGGCGATGGACCTTTCGGCGGTGCGCGCGACAGAGGGCGTGGTCGCGGTCTATACCGCCGCCGACATCCCGGGCGCCAACGACGTCAGCCCGTTCGCGGGCGACGACCGCCTGCTTGCCGACGGCGAGGTGCTGTGCCACGGTCAGGCGGTGTTCCTGGTCGCCGCGACCAGCCAGCGCGCCGCGAGGCTGGCGGCCCGGCTCGGCCGGATCGAATACGCGCCGCTGCCCGCCGCGATCACCGCGGCGCAGGCGCGCGCGGCCGGCTCGCTGATCGAACCCACGCAGCGCATGGCGCGCGGCGATGCCGCCTCTGCCCTGGAATCCAGCGTTCACCGGCTTTCGGGCCGCTTCGAGATGGGCGGGCAGGACCATTTCTACCTCGAAGGCCAGGTCGCGGTGGCGACCCCGGGCGAGGACGGGCAGATGCATGTGCTCAGTTCCACCCAGCATCCCAGCGAAGTGCAGCACCTCGTCGCGCACATGCTGGGCCGCTCATCGGCCGACGTGACGGTGGAAGTGCGGCGCATGGGCGGGGCTTTCGGCGGCAAGGAGACGCAGGCCGCGCTCTTCGCCGGGGCCGCCGCGCTGGTCGCCGCGAAGACCGGCCGCCCCGCCAAGTTCCGCTGCGATCGCGACGACGACATGGTGATGACCGGCAAGCGCCATCCCTTCGAGGTGGCCTATGACGTCGGCTTCGATGACGCGGGCCACCTGCTGGGGCTCCGGCTGCACCTCGCCTCTCCTTGCGGCGCGACCGTGGACCTCTCGCCGGCGATCAACGACCGGGCGATGTTCCACGCCGACAACTGCTATTTCCTGCCCGATGTCGAGATCGTTTCCGAGCGGCTCAAGACCCATACGGTCTCCGCCACCGCGTTCCGGGGCTTCGGCGGGCCGCAGGGGATGCTGGCGATCGAGCGGATCATCGATCATGTCGCCGCGCACCTGGCCAAGGACCCGCTCGAAGTGCGGCAGGCCAACCTCTACGGGCCCGGCCGCGAGGTGACCCAGTACGGCATGCGGGTGGCGGACAACATCGCGCCGCAACTGATCGCCCGCCTGCGCGAGACGTCCCGCTACGACGAGCGGGCCCGGGCGATCGATGCGTTCAACGCGAAGAGCCCGGTCATCAAGAAGGGCATCGCGCTGACGCCGGTGAAGTTCGGTATCAGCTTCACCACCACCCACCTCAACCAGGCAGGCGCGCTGGTGCACGTCTATGCCGACGGTTCGATCCAGGTGAACCACGGCGGCACCGAGATGGGGCAGGGTGTCTACGTCAAGGTCGCCCAGGTGGTCGCGGACGTGTTTTGTGTCCCGCTCGGCGTCGTCAGGGTCACGTCGACCCGCACGGACAAAGTGCCCAATACTTCGGCCACGGCGGCCAGTTCCGGCGCGGATCTCAACGGCATGGCGGCCTACAACGCGGCCATGGCGATCCGCGAGCGGCTGGCCGCCTTCCTCGCGCGTACCTACCGCCGAGAAGAGACGGAAGTGCATTTCACTCCCGGTGGCGTGCTGGTCGGGGCCGAGACGCTGGATTTCGCGGCAGTCGCGCGAAAGGCGCATCTCGGCCGGATTTCGCTCTCCTCGACCGGTTTCTACGCCACGCCCGGCATCGAGTATGACCGCGACGCGCACCAGGGCCGCCCGTTCTACTATTTCGCCTATGGCGCGTCGGTCAGCGAAGTCGCGATCGACATCCTGACTGGCGAGCACAAGGTCCTGGCGGTGGATATCCTCCACGACGTGGGCCGCTCGCTCAATCCGGTGATCGACCTGGGCCAGATCGAGGGTGGCTTCGTCCAGGGGCAGGGCTGGCTGACCACCGAGGAACTGGTGTGGGACGACCAGGGCCGCCTGCTCACCCACTCGCCCGCGACCTACAAGATCCCGACCGCCTCCGACCGCGCCCGGCGCTTCACCATCGCCTTGTGGGATGGGGAGAACGTGGAGCCGACGATCAACCGCTCCAAGGCGGTGGGCGAACCGCCGTTCATGCTGGCGATCTCGGTATTCTCGGCGCTGAACCGCGCGATCGCCGCGACAGTGCCGGGCAAGCGCGGCCTGCCGCCGCTCGATGCGCCGGCGACGCCCGAGCGTATTCTCAAGGCCATCGCGGAGTACCGCCAGACAGGGCACGGGCTGCCATGACGCAGTGGATCGGCTGGCTGCGCCGGCTCGGACCGGAGCCTTGCGCCATGATCTCGGTGCTGGCGACCGAGGGCTCGGCGCCGCGCGGGGCGGGCACGCGCATGCTGGTCCGGGCGGACCGGCTGGAAGGCACCATCGGCGGCGGCCAGCTCGAATTCCGCGCCGCCGAGCAGGCGCGCGCGATCCTCGATCTTCCGGAGGGCACATGGCGGGTGCAGGACTACCCGCTCGGCCCGCTGCTCGGCCAGTGCTGCGGCGGGCGCGTACGCCTGCTGATCGAGCATCTCGACCCCCAGGCGCTGGGCTGGCTCCACGACGCCGAGCCGGGGCGCATGCTGGCGACCACGCTTGGCGAGGGCGCGGTGCTGCGCGAAGTGTTCGAGCGCGAGACCGCGACGCGGCAATCCGCGCGCGGCGACCGGCCCGGACAAGGCGCGCGCTTGGTCGAGCCGGTGGGCGAGCGGCCGCGCCCGGTCTATCTGTTCGGCGCCGGGCATGTCGGCCAGGCCATCGCCCGGCACGTGACCGGCCTGCCGCTCCAGCTCGCCTGGTTCGATACCCGGCCCGAACAGGCCGCGATCGATGGGGTCACGGTGATGGGCGAGGAAAACATCGCCCACTGCGTCGCGGAAGCGCCGGCGGATGCCGCCATCCTTATCCTCACCCACGATCATCCGCTCGATTACCACCTGGCGCTCGCCGCCCTGCGGCGCGACCCGGTGGCCTTCATCGGCCTGATCGGCTCCGCGACCAAGATCGCGCGGTTCAAGTCGCGGCTCCTGGCCGACGGCATTGCCGAGGACGCGCTGGCGCGCCTCACCGCGCCGATCGGCATGCCCGGGGTGGTGGGCAAGGAGCCGGACGTGATCGCCATTGCCGTGCTGGCGCAGCTGCTGCAACTGAGGGGGCGATGATGGGCGGGGCGTTTTTCCTCCACGCCGTTCTCTTCCCGTGCGGCGTCGCACGCGGAGGCACGAAGACGCGAAGAGAGAAGCGAAACAAAAAAAGCACGCAGAGACGCAGAGACGCAGAGACGTTCCGTCGCACCGCAGGTCTCCTGCCATTCATTGCTCGCTGTAAAACGCGTCGTGGCGACGGAAAGCGGCTGCGCCGCGAAACCTATCTTCTCCGCGTCTCTGCGTCTCTGCGTGCATCAGCCCAAAACACTCTCTCCGCGTCTCCGCGCCTCCGCGCGAATCCCGGCCGAGGCGGAGCGCGGCCATGATCCGTGCCTATCGCGGCGAACTGCTTTCGGTCGACCAGGACCCGCGCGACATCCCCCATGCCGTGCGTTACGAGGAAGACGGCCTGCTGGTGGTGGAGGACGGGCTCGTCATCGCGCGCGGTCCTTACGCGGAACTCGCCGACAGCCTTTCCGAGGTCCCGATCGAGACCCTGCCGGGGCTGGTCGTTCCCGGCTTCGTCGATGCGCATGTCCATTACCCGCAGACCGACCGCATCGCCTCTTACGGCGAACAATTGCTCGACTGGCTGGAAAAGCACATCTTCCCGGCCGAGATGGCCTTTGCCGACAAGGCGCATGCCGATGCAGTGGCTGGCTTCTTCCTGGACGAACTGCTGCGCAACGGCACCACCAGCGCGCTGGTCTATCCCACCGTGCACGAACAGTCGGTCGACGCGCTGTTCGAAGCGGCGCTGGAGCGGCGGATGCGCATCGTCTCCGGCAAGGTGCTGATGGACCTGGGCCCCGAGGGCCTGCGCGACACGGTGGCCTCGGGCCGGGCCGGGAGCGAAGCGCTGATCCGGCGCTGGCGCGGGCGCGGGCGGCTGGGCTACGCGGTGACGCCGCGTTTCGCGCTTGCCTCGACCGACGCGCAGCTCGCCGATGCCGGCGCGCTGCTGGCGGAGCACCCGGACGTGCTGATGCACACCCATCTTGCCGAGAACCTGCGCGAATGCGCGGAAGTGGAGGCGCGGTTCACGCAGGCGGTCGATTACCTCGACGCCTACGACCGTTTCGGCCTGGTCACGCCGCGCTCGGTTTTCGCGCACGGCATTCACTTGTCGGAGCGCGCCTGCGGCCGGCTGCATGAGAGCGGGGCGGGGATCGCGGTCTGTCCCAGTTCCAACTTGTTCCTCGGTTCGGGCATGTTCGATTTCGGACGGGCCGACCGGCACGGGGTGCGCCTTGGCCTCGGCACCGATATCGGGGCCGGCACGTCCTTCTCGCTGCTGCGTACCGCCGGCCTGGCCTATCAGGCGGCATTGGCGCGCGAGGAGCGGCTCGACCCGTTTCGCGCGCTCTACCTGGCGACCGCCGGCAGCGCCGCGCTGCTGCACATCCAGGACCGGGTGGGCGCGCTGGAGCCTGGGCAGGAGGCCGACTTCGTGGTGCTGGACCAGGCCGCGACGCCGCTGCTGGCGCGCCGCACGCACGGGGCGGCTCTGGCCGAACGCCTGTTCGCACTGCAGATCCTGGGCGACGACCGCGTCGTCGCGCGCACTTACGTGCTGGGCGAATGCGCCTGGCGAAGGACCAATTGATGACCGACCTCGACAGCTTCATCGCCGGCCTGCCCAAGGCCGAACTCCACCTGCATATCGAAGGCAGCCTCGAGCCCGAGCTGATGTTCGCGCTGGCGCGGCGCAACGGGATCGACATCCCTTATGCCTCGGTCGAGCAAGTGCGGGCGGCCTATGCCTTTTCCAACCTGCAGGATTTCCTCGACATCTACTACGCCGGGGCGGGCGTGCTGCGCACCCGGCGGGATTTCCACGACCTTGCCGCCGCTTACTTCGCGCGTGCGGCGGCGGACGGGGTGGTCCATGCCGAGATCATGTTCGACCCGCAGACCCATACCGATCGCGGAATTGCCTTTTCCGAAGTGATAGAGGGCCTGCTGTCCGCCATGGCCGAAGCCGAGGCGGAGCATGGCATGACCTCGAAGCTGATCCTCTCGTTCCTGCGCCACTTGTCGGAGGAAGCGGCCTTCGCCACGCTGGAAGCGGCCGAACCCTGGCTTGACCGCATCGCGGCGGTCGGCCTCGATTCCTCCGAAGTCGGCCACCCCCCGCTCAAGTTCGCGCAAGTCTTCGCCGCCGCGCGCGACAGGGGATTGAAGATCACCGCCCACGCCGGCGAGGAAGGACCGCCCGAATATGTCTACCAGGCGCTTGACCTGCTCCATGCCGACCGCATCGACCACGGCAATCGCGCACTGGAGGACCCGGTGCTGGTAGACCGGCTGGCCGAGATGCGGATGACGCTGACGGTCTGCCCGCTGTCCAACCTCAAGCTGTGCGTGGTGGACGACCTTGCCCGTCACCCGATCGACCGGATGCTGGCGCTGGGGCTCAAGGCCACCATCAATTCGGACGATCCGGCCTATTTCGGTGGCTACATCGGCGACAATTTCCGGGCGGTGGCGCGGGCGCGCGGGCTCGACCGTGAAGAGATCGTGGCCCTGGCGCGCAACAGCTTCACCGGATCGTTCCTGCCGCCGGAGGCGGTCGCGCTTCATCTGGAGAAGCTGGACGCCTACGTGGCGGCATACGCCTGATGGCGCGGTTCCTTCGCGCGATTCTCGCGCTCTGCGGCATCGTGGCGCTTTCCTTCGGCCCCGCGCATGCGGATACGGCGAAGCGCAAGGTCATCATCGACGACGAGGGCTTCGGGCTCATGCATCTCATGCTGCTGGAAAGCAGCCAGGTGGACGTGGTCGGCATCACTACGGTTTCCGGCAATACCTGGGCCAACCGCGCGACCGCGATGGCGCTGCGCGGCCTGGAGATCGCGCAGCGTCCCGACGTTCCGGTTGCCGAGGGCGCGACTTACCCGCTGCTCAATTCCGAGGTCCTCACCGATCGCTGGGAGGCGCTCTACGGCAAGCTGACCTGGAAGGGCGCTTGGATGAAGCAGTGGGTGGAGCCTACCCAGCAGAGCACGCCGGCCTATTTCGGCCCCGCCGATCCGGTGAACCTGCCCGAGGGCAATCCCAAGCTGAAGGCGTCCGGTGAGATCGCCGCCAATTTCCTGATCCGCATGGTCCGCAAGTATCCCGGACAGATCACGATCGTCGCTTGCGGGCCGCTGACCAACCTTGCCCTGGCGCAGCGGCTCGACCCGCAATTCGCGTCGCTGGTGGGAGAGCTGGTCTACATGGGTGGCAGCCTCAACCCGCATCGGGCGCTGGACAACGTTTCGGCCGAGCAGTTCGCGCGCGAATTCGCCAATTCGCCGCGCCGCGAGTTCAACGCACGCTTCGATCCCGAGGCGGCCAGTATCGTCTCGCGCAGCCCCTGGCGCAAGCTGACGGTAATTCCCGTCGATCCCTCCACCGCCACCCAGCTCACCCCCGACCTGATCGCGCGGATGAGCAAGGCCGCGGCGCCCGATCTCGGCAAGTTCATCGCCGCGATGGAGCCGGGCTTTCCACTGTGGGACGAAATCGCCGCCGGCTATGTCCTCGATCCCGGCATGACCACCGACGCGGAAGATCTCTATGTCGACTACGACACCCAGTTCGGGCCGGCCTATGGCGACATGCTGAGCTGGCGCGAGCACTATCAGCCGGGCATCGGCGAACGGAAGGCGCACGTGGTGCGCGCGATCGACGCCGGGCGGCTGGGAGCGTTGATGGTGGAAACCATGGCCGAGGGCGCCAGGCGCCCTTCGCCCTGACTCCGTCCGCCCGACCGGCGGTCAAGCGATCGGCAGCCCGTGCATCTTCAGGAACGAGAGCTTGTCCCAGTAGCCGCGCTGGAACGCGATCAGGCCGCCGCGCACGGTGAAGAAGCCGCAGCCGCGCAGGCCCAGCGGATCGCGCCATTCGAGCGCGGCGACTTCGCCCGCCTCGTGTATCGCCTCGACCAGGCAGACCATCTCGGCGGCCGCGAATTCGCGTTCGAACATCGCGCGGATCGCCTCGCGGCCCTCGACGGGTTCCTGCGTGACCTGATGGTTGACGGCATCCTCGGCATAGAGCGCGGCAAGGCCGTCCACGTCGGCGGCGTTGAAACGCTCGACCCAGGTTTCCACGATCTGGCGCGGTGTTGCGGTCATATCGTTGCTTCGCTCCCTGCGGGCTGTCCGGCTTTCGGTTCAATCAGATCCCATAGATTGCCGTAAGGATCCTCGAATACGGCCACCGTCCCGTATGGCTCGCTAGCCGGTTCGCGCACGAAGCGCACGCCGCGTTCGGTATAAGCGGCATGATCGCGCGCGAAATTATCGGTTTCGAGGAACAGGAAAACGCGTCCACCGGTCTGATTGCCGACCGTGCCGCTTTGCCTATTATTAGCCGCGCGTGCCAGCAACAGAGCGCCATCGCTGCCCTGGGGCGCGACGACGACCCAGCGCTTTTCCGGTGTCAGCTGCTTGTCCTCACGCAGTTCGAAGCCCAGTTTGTCGACGTAGAAGGCAAGCGCCTCGTCGTAATCGGCGACAACCAGCGCGGTGAGAGCAAGGCGTTGCGGCATCGACCTTCAGTTCTCGCCTTCGTGCAGCCAGTGTTCGGTTTCGGGCGGAATGAACTTGATGATGCGGTCCAGCAGGACTTCGGGGTCGCGCTCGATCAGCAGCATCGCGCGGTGGCGGTCCTGCAGGAAGCCCTCGGCGACGATCTTGTCGACGAACTGGATAAGGCCGTCGTAGAAATCGCCCACGTTGAGCAGCCCCACCGGCTTGGCATGATAGCCGAGCTGCGACCAGCACCAGGCCTCGAACATTTCCTCGAAAGTGCCGATGCCGCCCGGCAGGGTGACGAACCCGTCGGACAGCTTGGCCATCAGCGCCTTGCGCTCGTGCATCGATTTGACGACGTGCAGTTCGGTAATGCCGTGGTGGTCCTTTTCGCGGGCGCGCAGGGCTTCGGGGATGACGCCGATCACTTCGCCGCCCGCCGCGCAGACGGCATCGGCGATCACGCCCATCAGGCCGACCTGGCCGCCGCCGTAGACCAGGCCGATGCCGCGCCTGGCCAGCAACGTGCCGAACCGTTCGGCCGCCTCGCGATAGGAGGGATGCCGGCCCGGGGAGGAGCCAAGATAGACGCAGATGCGCATTTGCCGGAATTTCTTTCCTTTAGGATCAGGCCGTTAGGATCAGGCCGTTAGGGTCAGGACAGGCGTTCGGGCACGGAAAGCGCCTCGTCGACGATGCTTTCCCTGGTGCCGACCGCTTCCCAGGGAAAGACGAACCAGCGCTTGTCCTCGGCACGGTCGATCATGTCGGCCCACAAGTCGACCTCGACCTTGGAGCTCTGGTTGTTGATGACCACCGCGAAGCGCAGGTTTTCCGCCGCGTAGCCGTTCCCCGCCAGCAGGCCCCGGATATAGTCGATGGTGCCGCCGCTGTCGTTGATGTCGTCAACGAAGAGCACGCGGGTTCCCTGCGTGGTCATGGCCGCGACCTTGGCGAGCAGTTCGTCGGCGAAACCCGGGACTTTCGAGGAATGATCGATCGAAAGCATCGGCAGTTCGAGCTGGTGCGAGATGTAGACCGCCGGCACCAGGCCGCCCCGGCCGACGCCGATCACGAATTCGGGCAGCCAGCCGCTTTCGCGTACCTTGCGGGACAGCACGCGGACTTTCGCCAGGAAGTCCTCATAATATTCAAGATAGTGCAGTTCGGGCTCGGCAGTCGGGCTCATCGGTCGCGAATCCTGTCCGGAAGATGTCGGGAGAACCTTCCGATTATATTTTTCGAATGGCGCGCGCAATCGCGGGCGCGCGCATCAATCGCCGTTTTCCGCGTTCCGGTGCATCGAGGCGGGGTAGCTGAGCTGCGCGAAGCCGTTCTCGATCTCACCCAGCACGATGCTTGCGGCATAGGAAGGCGTGCGCGCCGAATTCGTGCATAGCGCCAGCGTCATCGGCCGCAGCAGGGCATCGGAGATGCGCGTGAACGAGAGCAGCCCCGCCCGAATCTCGGTAATCACATCGAGCGAGGTGAGCACGCCGATGCCCACGCCTTCGAGGATCAGCGAGGTAATCATCTGGATATTGTCGGAGCTGACCTTGCGGTCCAGTTCCATCCCGGTCGTGCCTTCCAGCACCGCGACCTGCTGGCACACCGCGAGCGGTTCGGCGGGCAGGATCAGTGGGGAGCCGGTGCAGGCCGAAAACCGCGCCTCGCGCCGGTCGCCCAGCGGATGGCCCGCCGGGGTGACGAAGCCCAGCACCACTTCCACGAAGGCGCGCACGGTCAGGTCGCGGTACGATTGCGGCTCGAACAGGATCCCGAAGTCCACCTCTCCGCTCGCCACCGCCTTGCGTACCGCGTCGTTCTCCAGAACTTTCACGCTCACGGTGATGCCGGGGTAGCGGCTCTGGATGGCGCGGATCGCGGCGGGGATATGGCCCTTGGCCAGCGCATCGATGATCGCCATGTCGACATGGCCGCGCTTCAGGCCGCGCAGATCCTCGATCTGCGCGCGGATGTCGATCATGTTCTTGTGCCAGCGGTTGCCCGCGCCCATCATGATTTCGCCGGCTGCGGTAAGCCTCAGGCCGCTGGGCAGGCGCTCGAACAGCGGCATGCCGATTTCCGCCTCGACGTTCAGGATCTGGCGGGCGATCGCCGAAGCCGAGACGTTGAGCTCGTCGGCGGCCCTGCGGATCGAGCCGAGCCGGCCGACCGCCATGAAGTAGCGAAGAAAACGCGAAAACGCCGGCATGGGCCCGCTTTACCCACCTGCTCTAATTTTTGCAACGGAGTGTAGGATTCATTGCGTTTGATCGCATCCAGTCAAGTGCCTACCACCGGGACAACACCGAAAGGTGCGGCCGGCCCGGCATTCGTTTTCCGATCCTCCCCGGAGGGCGGATGCCGGCCGTTTTCCGCATGTTCGGCGCCGCAGGTTCGGCGCCGGATTTCGGCAAGGGGGCGCAACTCCACTCCGGCCCGTTAGGCATGGCTGGCCGCGCGTTCCCGATCGCGGGGTCTGGTTAATGGTGACGAGTCGAAACGAGCGCCCCCCGGGGGCACGCCTGCGCGCGTTGGCGCTGGCCTGCATGGCGGGCCAGGCGCTGCTGCTCGCACCGGGGGCGGCGCGTGCCGACCCGGCCGGCGAGGCGGCGGCCTCGGCGATGTTCGATGCGGTTTCCGGCAACGCCGCGCGCCTGCGCGTGTTTCTTCAGGCGATGCCCAAGGGCGGCGACTTGCACAACCACCTGGGCGGCAGCGTCTATGCCGAGGATTTTCTCGAAACGGCGGCCGGCAAGGGCATGTGCGCCGATGAAGCGGAACAGCGCATCGTCCCGCCGCCGTGCCCGAGCGAGCGCACCATCGCGGCGATGGGCGAGCGCCGGCCCTTCGCCTATGCCCGGCTGATCGATTCGCTCTCGACGCGCGGCGTGCAGCAAGGGGTGGGGGCGGACGAGGTTTCCGGCCACACCCAGTTCTTCTCCAGCTTCGACAAGTTCGGCCCGGCCTATGTCGCCGATGTCGGGCGCTGGCTGGCGGTCACCCGCGCCAGCGCCGCGCGCAACCAGGTGAGCTACCTGGAGCTCATGCACAACCCGCGCGTGCTCACCGAATATGCGATGGCCGCCGGCGACGAGCCGCTCGACGAGGCCGGCCTCGGCGCGGTGTATAGGCGCGAGGCCGGCGCGGTCGAGGCACTGCTCGGCAAGGCCATGGCCGAAGTCGACCGCGAGGAGGCGGACGCGCGCCGGATCATGGCTTGCGGCACCCCGGCGGCGCAACCCGCCTGCGGCGTCGCGGTCCACTACCTGACTTTCGCCTGGCGCGGGATGGCGCCGGCCGTCGCCTTCCGCTCGCTGATCTCCGGCTTCGCGCTGGCGCATCGCGATCCGCGCTTCGTCGGGGTGAACATCGTCATGCCGGAGGACGATCCCGTCGCCTTGCGCGACTATGGCCTGCACATGGCGATGTTCCGCTTCCTGGAAGCGAAGTATCCCGGCGTGAAGGTATCGATGCATGCCGGCGAACTGACGCTGGGCCTGGTGCGTCCGCGCGAGCTGGGGGACCACATCGCCCAGGCCGTGGCTTCCGGCGCGCGGCGGATCGGCCACGGCACCGACATCGCCTATGAGGATACGGCGCCCGAAACGCTGGCCCGCATGGCGCGCGAAGGCATTGCCGTGGAGATCAACCTGACGAGCAACGCGGTGATCCTGGGAGTGAGGGGCGGCGAGCATCCGATCGCGCTCTATCGCAGCATGGGCGTTCCCGTGGTGATTTCCACCGACGACGAGGGCGTGCTGCGCTCGGACATGACCAACGAATACCGCCGCGCCGCGACCGAGCAGGGCCTGGGTTATGCCGATCTCAAGGCGGCGGCGCGCGCGAGCCTGGAATATTCCTTCGTGCCGGGCGCCAGCCTGTGGCGCCAGGGCAGGCTTGGAACCGCGGTGGAGGCCTGTTCGGCCTCGCTGGCGGACGATCGCTGCAAGACGTTCCTCGCATCGAGCGAGAAAGCCCGCCTTCAGGCCGATCTTGAAGGCCGTTTCGACCGGTTCGAGCACGGGCTCGGCCGTTTCAAGCATCCACAGGATTCCTAGGAGGACAGGTCTTCGCCAATGCGGCGATCCATGTAATGATGCACTGCAACAAACATAACGTTCGAACGGGAGAGGTGGGTCACAACACGAAAGCGCGGCGGGAAGCCAGGAACGGCTTGCGCGCCAGCTTCAGGGGGTAAGACACGATGGCGACGAATATGTCCGTTGACGCACCATTTGATATCGCACCGCAGCATAGTGCGCTGCGCAAACCACTTCTCGCGCTTGCCGCCAGCCTGTTCTGCTGCACCGCGCTGACATCGCCCGCGCTGGCGGCGGATGAGGAGGAGCCCGCCAGCGACGAGATCGTCGTCAAGGGTTCGCTCGAAGCCCTGCCGATCGCCGATGTCGGCACCGTCTTCGGCTTCGACAAGACGCTGGTCGAAACGCCGCGCTCGGCCTCGACGATCAGTTCGGAGCAGATGGAGCGCTTCGGCATCACCGATATCTATGACCTTGTCGCGCAGGCGCCGGGCACTTTCACCAACTCGTTCTTCGGCGTCGGCGGCGCGCTCGACATTCGCGGCACGCCCGGCGAAATCTACTTCCGCGGGGTTCGCCGCCTCGACAACCCCGGCAACTACCCCACGCCGATCGGCGCGTCCGAACGCATCGACATCGTGCGCGGACCGGCCTCGCCGATCTATGGCCCGTCGAAGACCGGCGGCTACATGAACTTCGTTCCCAAGTCCGCGCGCGTGAAGGGCGGTTCGCTCATGTCCACCCCGGAAGGCAAGATCAGCTTTACCGGCGGAAGCTGGAACAAGGCCGATCTCTCCGCCGAAATCCGGGGCCCTGGTAAGCTCGGCAGCCAGGAATTCGGCTACAGCCTCTATGCCGAAATCGAGGATTCCGGCAGCTATTACCGCAATATGTCGACCAAGCAGACGATCCTGCAGGCCGCGTTCGACACCGATCTTACGCCCTCGCTGCGGCTCGAGTTCGGCGGCATGTATCACCGCTATCGCGGCCAGCAGAACGGCGGCTGGAACCGCTTGACGCAGGACCTGGTCGACAACGGCACCTACATCACCGGCGCGGCTACGGCGATTCCGGATACGGACGGTGATGGCCAGATCTCGCAGCAGGAGATCCTGGCCGCGAATGACGGCTCCGGCCTTTCGGTCTTCGGCGCCTTTGCCTGCGGCGGCGGCGTTTTCCCGGGTTCGGCCACCGACGCCTGCTATACCAATCCGCTGCTGCAGCTGAACAACACCGGCACCACCAAGCTCAGCCGCAAGAACACGCTGACCGGCAAGGACGACGTGCTCAACAACGATGCCACGACGTTCTATGCCGACCTGATCTGGGAAGGGCCTGACGACCTGGAGATCAAGAACCAGCTGTTCTACGACAGCTACGAGAACCTGAACGAGAATGCCTATGGCTTCTCGCAGTTCCACGATTCCTACGTGATAGAGGACAAGATCGTCGTTTCGAAGAGCTTCGAGAGCAGCGCCGGCAAGTTCTCGTTCCAGCTCTCCCCGTCGATCCGCTACACGAACTTCAAGCACGGCGACGACTTCAACTACGAATACTTCCACCGCGTGGACCTGACGGTGGGCTACACGCCGCTCAGCGACCGCCTGCTGTCGACCGAATGCGACTGCGACTACACCGGCTATGTCAGCGGCCACTACACCGACCTTGCCTTCGCCGGCCTCGTCGATCTCGATTTCAACTTCGGGCTCGATGTCACGCTGGGCGCCCGTTACGACCGGATCAAGGGCGTCTCCAACTACAACATCGCGAAGATGGAATCCGATCCCGGCTTCTCCGGCGCGAAGGATACCGATGGCGACTGGTCCTGGTCGGCCAGCGCTTCGTACAAGCTGCCCTTCGGCCTGATCCCTTACGTCACCGCCGCGCGCCAGGCGGTCGTGATCGCGGGACAGGGCGCCGAGCTCGATCCCGAAAACCTTGCCGCCGGCACCTGGATTTCGGCATCCAAGCTCTACGAGGCCGGCCTGAAGGGTACGTGGCTTGACGAACGCCTCTATGCGGCGGTCTCGATGTACAAGCAGAAGCGCACCGACTACAGCGCGCAGTCGATCACGGTGAACCAGGCGGTCGAGACCAAGGGCCTGGAGGCCGAGTTCCGCTTTGCCGTCGACGATCACCTGCTGCTGACCGGTGGTTACACCCGCACCAAGGTGTACAACCTGACCTCGATCGAGAATGGCAGCACGTTCAGCTTCTGGGGCATCGAGGATCTGGCGAACGTTTCCGACCCGACGCTGTACCTTGGTGGCCAGCCGATCGGCCTGCTGCCGATCAACAGCAAGAGCGACGCCCGCCGCGCCGGCATCCCGACCAACCTCTTTTCGCTGACCGGCACTTACAAGTTCGACAACGGCATTGCCTTGTCGGCCAGCATGGTCTCGGTGGATTCGGTCTATTCCGGCCAGTCGAAGGTGGTGAAGCTTCCCGCCTATACCAAGGTCGACCTGGGCGCTTCCTATGAGACCGGGCCGTGGCTGTTCCGAATGGTGGTGAAGAACGCGACCGACGAGAAGTACTTCCGCGCCAACTTCACCGAACTGTTCGGCTCGACGATCGTCCTCCCGGAACTGCCGCGCAGCTTCCAGGGCACGATTTCGTACAAGTTCTGAGGCCGGATGACGTATACCCGATCTCTTGGGATGAGACTCATCTCCCCCTCTCGTCGCCCGCGAGATCGCCGCACCGCCTTCGGCGACTGGCGATGACGAAAGGGAGAGGAACACGAGTTCCGATCACTGAGATCGGGTATCATCGGGTCTCGTGAAGCGAGGTGAATTCACGGCCTGACAGCTTCCAACGGCGAGGGGCGCCGGTTCATCCCGGCGCCCCTCGTTCCTGAAAGAGGTATTCGCATGCAGTTCCTGGTGCGCGTCGCGACGATCATGGGTGCCTGCCTGGCCCTGTGCCTGTCGAACGGGGCCGCATTCGCCGATGCGCCCCCGGTTCCCGATATTTCCGCCTGCGACCCGGGCGGGCCTTGCCAGACGCCGCTGCCGGTCAAGGTCGTGATCGTCTCGCTGTTCGAGATCGGCCAGGACGAGGGCGACACGGCGGGCGAATTCCAGCTCTGGAAGGAACGGCGCGCGCTTTCCATGCGCATTCCCTTCCCGCAATCGTTCCATGATCTTTACTACAACCCCGAAACCCAGGTGCTCGGCATGGTCACCGGCATCGGCACCGCGCGTTCCACCGCCGCGACCATGGCGCTCGGGCTCGATCCGCGTTTCGACCTGAGCAAGGCCTACTGGCTGGTGGCGGGCATCGCCGGGATCGATCCGGAGGATGCCTCGATCGGCTCGGTCGCCTGGGCGCGCTATGTCGTCGATGGCGACCTGGCGCACGAGATCGATCCGCGCGAGATTCCGGCCGACTGGAAGTTCGGCTATTTCCCGCGCCAGACCCAGGGACCGAACGATACCTCCAGCAAGCCCGATCCTTCCGGCGGGGAGATGTTCCGGATCAATCCCACGCTGGAAACCTGGGCCTACAATCTCACCAAAGACATCGAACTGCCCGATAGCGAGGCGATCGCCGCCGAGCGCGCGCGCTTCGCCGACGACCCCCACGCGCAGGAACCGCCCTTCGTGCTGGAAGGCGATCAGCTTTCGGCGATGACGTTCTGGCACGGCAAGCTGATGACCGATTGGGCCAATTCCTGGGTGCGCTACTGGACCAGCGGCAAGGGCGAGTTCGTCACTTCGGCCATGGAGGACACCGGGGTCATGACCTCGCTGACCTACTTGAGCGAGATCGGCCGCGCCGACCGCGACCGTGTGCTGGTGCTGCGTGCGGGCAGCAATTACACGATGCCGCCGCCGGGCGTGGACGCGGCCAGCTATCTGCTGCGCGAGAACGAGGGCTATGCCGGACTGCAGGCGGCGGTGGAGAACCTCTATACGGTCGGCTCGAAAGTGGTCGACGAGCTACTCGGCCACTGGGACAAGTACGAGTTCGGGACGCCGTGATGTCGCCGAATACAATTCAATTTTCCGATGAATCGTCATGCTGAACTTGTTTCAGCATCCATTTCGAGACCTGGCACTGCCGTTTGAACGAGGCTCGGACACCGGGTTCGGATCCCTTCGCTACTCCAGGCCAGCAGGTATGATGGGCCCTGAAACAAGTTCAGGGCGACGAGTCTGGATGAAGCGAAGTCTGGTGCCGGATGACTAGCGGAACGGTGCTCACGCTCGTCCGCAATGCCGACATTCTCGTCACCATGGACGATGCCCGGGCCGAGATCGCGGACGGCGCGGTCGCCTGGCGTAGCGGCGCGATCGTCGCGGTCGGGACCAGCGCCGAGCTTGCGCCCCTGGCCGCGGAGGCGGACGAAGTGATCGACGCGCGCGGCTGCGTGGTGACGCCCGGCCTCGTCAACACCCACCACCACTTGTTCCAGACGCTGACCCGCGCGCTGCCCGGCGCGATCAACGTCTCGCTGTTCGGCTGGCTCAAGCGACTCTATCCGATCTGGGCATGCTACCGGCCCGAGGACGTCTTCGCCGCGACCCAGCTCGGCCTGGCCGAACTGGCGCTGTCGGGCTGCACCATGACATCGGATCATCACTACTTGTTCCCCGACGGCGTGAGGCTGGACGATTCGATCCATGCCGCGCGCGAGGTGGGCCTGCGTTTTCACGCCGCGCGCGGCAGCATGAGCGTGGGCGAAAGCAAGGGCGGCCTGCCGCCGGACAGCGTGGTGGAGGACGAAGCGGCGATCCTGGCCGATACCGTGCGCGTGATCGACGCGTTCCACGATCCTGCCGAAGGCGCCATGCTGCGCGTCGCGGTGGCGCCGTGCTCGCCCTTTTCGGTGAGTACCGATCTGATGCGCGAAGCCGCGCTGCTGGCGCGCGACAAGCGGGTGATGCTGCACACCCACCTTGCCGAGGACGCGGACGACGTGGCCTTCTCGCTCGAACGGTTCGGCTGCCGCCCCGGCCAGTATGCGCAGGACCTGGGCTGGACCGGGCCGGACGTGTGGCATGCCCACTGCGTGCAGCTCGACGCGGAGGAGATCGGCCTGTTCGCCCGGACCGGCACCGGCGCCGCCCATTGCCCTTGTTCGAACTGCCGGCTCGGCTCCGGAATCGCGCCGGTGCGCGCGATGATCGATGCCGGGGTGCCGGTGGGGCTGGGGGTGGACGGATCGGCGTCCAACGACGGCGGGCACCTGCTGAACGAGGCGCGGCAGGCCATGCTGCTGCAGCGCCTGAAGCTGGGCGCCGACGCCTTCGACCCGCGCGAGGCGCTGTGGCTGGCGACGCGCGGCGGGGCGCAAGTGCTCGGCCGGGCGGACTGCGGCTCGCTCGAGCCGGGCAAGCGCGCCGATCTCGCCGTCTGGGACATGGCGGATATCGCTTCGGCGGGGGCCTGGGATACCGTCGCGGCGCTGGTGCTGTGCCCGCCTTCCGGCGCGCGCGACCTCTTCGTGGAAGGCCGCGCCGTGGTTCGCGGCGGCGATCTCGTCACGGTGAGCCGCGACATGGTGGTGCGCGCCGCCACGCATTCGCTCGCACGGCTGATGAGCCTCGCTTGACCATCGAAAGGACGCCATGACCACGCCGGCAACCTCGATCGCTCCCACTGTCGCCGCCGGGATGACCCCCGCGCAGGCGCGCGATCCCGATTACTTCCCGGGCCTGGCGGTGGCGGTGCCGCTGGGCATCCAGCACGTGCTGGCGATGTTCGTGAGCAACATGACCCCGGCGATCATCGTCGCCGGCGCGGCCGGGTTCGGATACGGCGCGGCGGACACTTCGGAAATGATCTACATGATCCAGATGGCGATGCTGTTCGCCGGCATCGCCACGCTGCTCCAGACCATCGGCTTCGGCCCGGTGGGCGCGCGATTGCCGCTGGTGCAGGGAACCAGCTTCGCGTTCATCCCGATCATGATCCCGATCGTCGCGGGCAAGGGCGTGGCGGCGATGGCGGCGCTGACCACCGCCGCGCTGTTTGGCGGGCTGCTCCACGCCGGCCTGAGCTTTTTCGTGGGCAGGATCCGCTTCGCGCTGCCGCCGATGATTACCGGCCTGGTGGTGCTGATGATCGGCCTCTCGCTGATGCGCATCGGCGTGCAGTACGCCGCCGGCGGCGTCCCGGCGGTGGGAACCCCGGCGTTCGGCGCGTGGCAGAGCTGGCTGCTGGCGGGCGTGGTGGTGGCGGTGACGCTGGGGCTCAATTTCTTCGCTCGCGGCATCTGGTCGACCGCCGCGGTGTTGCTGGGGCTGCTCGCGGGGTACGGCGCGGCGCTCGCGATGGGGCGGGTGGACTTCGCCCCGGTCGCTTCGGCTGGGCTGGTCATGCTGCCGATGCCGTTCCATTTCGGCTTCGCGCTTTCGGCCTCGGCGATCGTGGGCTTCTGCCTGACCGGCTTCGTCTCGTCGATCGAATCGATCGGCGATGTCGACGCGATCTGCGAAGGCAACGCCGGCCGGCCCGCCTCCGACCGCGAGCTTTCCGGCGCGGTCTGCGCCGACGGCGTCGGCACCGCGCTGGCCGCCGTGTTCGGCGCCATGCCCAACACCACCTTCAGCCAGAACGTCGGCCTCATCGCCATCACCGGCGTGATGAGCCGCCACGTGGTGACCATCGGCGCGCTGTTCCTGATCGCCTGCGGGCTGCTCCCGAAGGTCGGCGCGGTCATCACCACGATCCCGATCGAGGTGCTGGGCGGCGGCGTCATCGTCATGTTCGGCATGGTCGCCTCCGCCGCCACCTCGATGCTTGCCGGGGTCGACTGGACCCAGCGCAACATGCTGATCTTCGGCGTCTCGCTTTCGCTGGCGCTGGGCTTGCAGCTTGAACCGGAAGCGCTCCAGCACTTGCCCGAGACGCTGCGCATCCTGCTCGGCTCGGGCGTGCTGCCGGCGGCGGTCACGGCGGTGGGATTGAACCTGCTGGTGCCGGGCCGGACCGGGCTCCGGACTGGGGCATAGCCGGGTTGGTCCCCCGGTTGTACCCCCGTTAGACCCCTGTGGTGTCCGCCTCGATTCGGCCTGGAATTGAAACTCTATCGAAACCCAGTCGATACAGCCCAGGCCACGGCGCCGGCGATCACGATCCCGGCCAGCGCCAGCATCGGGGACCAGCGGACATCCGCCGCCGCGCCATGCTCGCTGTCGCCCTCGCTCCTGGCGCGCCGCCCGGTAATCATCGGACGCACCAGGTTGAGCCGCTTGAAGCCGAGGTAGAAGACGATCGCGGCAACATGCAGCAGGATCAGCAGCAGCATCAGGTTGAACACTGCCTCATGCACTTCGGCGGCGGCGCGGCCCTGGTCGAAGCTGATGTAATCGGCCAGCGGGCCCGATTCGAGACCGTCGACATCGACCGCGAACAGTCCGGCGGCGACCATCACTGCCAGCGCCGCCAGCATGGCCACCACGCTCCAGCCGCCGAGCGGATTGTGCCCGTCGGCGGCATGGCCGGGCCGTGTTCCCAGTGTCCTGGCATAAGCCAGCACCGTGCCCGGCGCCCGCACGAACTGGGCGAAACGCGCAGTGCGCGATCCGACGAAGCCCCACCAGACGCGGAACACCAGCAGCGCGAGCACACAGTATCCCGAGAGGCGGTGCCAGTCCATCTCGTGATTCTCGCCGCTCCACCACGAGAACGCGACGAGCGCGACCAGCAGCCAGTGGAACAGCCGCAGCGGCAAGTCCCAGATCCGGGTCGATCCGCCAGTCGTCGTTTCGGTCATCGCTCTCCCCCTCGCGGTGTCAGTCGTCGGCGCGGAACTGGCGGTGGCAGGCGCCGCAAGTCGCGCCCATCGCCTTGAACTGCGCGCCGACCGCTTGGGCATTGCCTTGCCCGGCAGCGGCCACCAGTTTGTCCGCCTCGGCGATGAACTTGGTCATATGCCCGTCGAACGTGGCACGGTCGGTCCAGATAGCGGCCAGGGCGTCGGTCTTGACCCCGGCGGAGGGGCCGGTCCCGGCGGGGAACAGCTTCACCTGCGCCCGCCCGACTGCCGCGATCGTCTTCGCGGCGGTCAGCATCTTTACCTTGTCCGCGCTGCCGCCCAGCTCGTCCTTGAGCGTCTTCATCGCCCCGCCGATCTTCTTGAAGTTGGCCTGCCGGGCAGAGATCGTGGCGCTGGCCGAAGGGGCGGCGGTGGCCAGGGTCCCGCTCGCGACCAGCGCGGCGAAGCCGAAGGCGCCGATGGCGGCGAGAGTGAAGGGCTTGGTTCGAATCATGCGATCGTCCTGTCCTAGCATGGATAAGGGATTCAATTGCGCGAGACCGTTAGCACGGGGGACGGCCGGTCTGCAAAGACTTGGGCATAGATCGTCCGCACGCCGGCAAGGCCGTTTTCGGCGGCTTGCGCGGCCGTGGCGCCCCGCTTGTTGGGGATGTTCGTGCGCGCGCCATGGCTGGCCAGGACACGCAGCATGGCCTCCAGTTCGGGATGGAGGCCGCCGTCCAGCACGAGATGCAGCGGCGTGGCGCCGCCAGCGTCGGCCACGTTGGCATCGGGCGCGAGACTCAAGGCATAGTCCAGCGCGGCGGCGCTGTGCCCATGCGCGGCGGCGAGCACCACGTTGGTTCCGTTCGCCGCGACGAACCGGGGGTCGGCGCCGCCGGCGGCCAGCAGCTTCATCGCCTCGACCCGCCCATTGCGCGCCGCCAGCAGCAGTGGCGGCGTCGGCGGGACGGGCGGCGGCGGCACTCCGAAGTTGGCCTCCGTGACCCAGGTGATCCGGGAAGCGCCGGTCAGGCCATTGGGATCGGCGCCCTTGGCCAGCAGCAGGGATACCAACGCGGTATCGCCCCCGGCGGCAGCGGCATGGAGCAACTGGTTGCCGTTGCGATCCCGCTCTGCCAGATCCGCGCCGCGTTCCACCAGCATCGCGGCCGCCGCCCAGTTTTGCTGATAGGCCGCAAGCTGCGCCGCGCTGGTGTTTTCGGGGCCGCGATGGCCGGCATCGGCGCCCGCGTCCAGCAGCATGCGGACAGCTTCAGATCCTCCGCCCTTGATCGCGAAGAACAGGGGTGTGAAGCCGGCCTGGGTGATCCGGTTGACTTGCGCGCCGGCCTTGAGCAGCGCCGCCACCGCCTCGACATTGCCCGCCGAGGCGGCCCACATCAGCGGCGTCTGCCCGCGCGCGTCGGCGGTTTCGGCCTTCGCGCCCATCGCCAGCATGCGCGAGGTCGCGGCGGCCGGGCCGAAGCGGGCGCAGACCGCCAGCGGGGTGGTGCCGTCGGGCGCGGCCCGGCGCACGTCGGCCCGGGCATCGAGCAACTGGCCGACGATCGCGCCGTTGCCGCGCTCGCAGGCAAGCATGAGCGGCGTTACGCCCCCGGCGTCCGCCGTGTTCGGTTTCGCGCCGTGGCGCAGCAGCGCGGCGACCATCGCCGGGTCCTGCGTCTCCACCGCGCGGGCCAGCGGACTTTCGCCGTAGCCGAGCGGCGCCCTGGCATTGGCGCCGTGGGCGAGGGCCGCCGTGGCCCCTGCCACATCGTCCGCCGCGATGGCGCTGGCCAGCGTCGCGGCGTTCGCCTGCTCGCGGGCACATGCGGCGGACGGAAGGGCGACCGCCACGAGCAGCGCGCCGGCGAACCCTTTCCGGGAGGAATCGAATCTCCCCCGGGAAGGAGTAGCGACCGGTTCCCGAAAGACGCTATGCATCGGCCAGTTCCCGAAGCGGCCCGGTGCTGTCGCCGAACGTGGTCGCCGGTACGTCCAGCAGGTTGAGCCCGGCCAGCAGCAGGTTGGACATCGTCGTGCCGGGCTTCACCGTCACGTGGCGTCCGCCCTTCACCAGCCCGCCGGCCACAACCACCGGCAGGTCCATGAAGTCATGCTCGTTGGAATCGCCGAAGGCGGAGCCGCGAATGACCAGGGTTCGATCCAGCAGCGATCCCTCGCCGTCCCTGGTTTCCCTCATCCGCTGCAGCATGTAGGCGAAGAATTCCATGTGGAAGCGGTTGATCCGCGCCAGCTTCGCCACCTTCTCCGGATTGTTGCCGTGATGGCTGAGCATGTGGTGCGAATCCGGCACGCCGATCTCGGGATAGGTGCGGTTGGAAAGTTCGCGGCCGATCATGAAAGTGCCCACCCGGGTGATATCGGCCTGCATCGCCAGCACTTGCAGGTCGATCATCAGCTTCACGTGCTCGGCGAAGTCTTCGGGAATGCCCGCCGGCTGCTCGATCGTGGCGGCCTGCGCGGGAGAGGCCTGGGCGCGCTGGATGCGTTTTTCGATGGCCCGGGTGGCCTCCAGGTATTCGCCCAGCTTGCGGCGGTCCTCCATCCCGAGCCGGCCGGAAAGGCGCGCGGTGTCCTCCATCACGAAATCGAGGATCGAGGACTGGCGCCGCAGCTGCGCGAGCCGGCCCTTCTCGTCCAGCGCCTCGCCGTCGCCGAACAGCCTTTCGAAGACGGCGCGCGGGTTGGCGGTGACCGGCAGCGGCACGGTCGGCGTCAGCCAGGAGATGCCGTTGGTATAGGCGCAGGAGTAATTGATGTCGCAACTGCCCAGCAGGCTCGCCTGGTCGATGCCGAGTTCGAGCGAGGGGATCTGCGTCGCATCGCCCAGGTGGGCGGCAAAGACCTGGTCCATCGACACGCCGCAGCGGATGTCCGGCCCTTCGGTCTGCTTGGCGTGGGCGCCGGTCAGGAAGGCGGGGCACGATCGGCCATGGCCGGCAGGCCGATCGCCCATGGCGGCGGCTTGCGGGTGGCCGAGGCCGCTGATGACGGCGATCGTGTCGCGGTGCGGGGCAAGCGGTTCGAGCGTCGGCGGCAGCGTGAAGCCGGTGCCGGCCGGCTGGAAGCCCGGCATGGTCATGCCGTTGGGGGAATAGAAGACCTGGAGGCGCTTGGGACGCTGGGCGATATCGGCGGCGCGGGCGGTGCCCATCATGGCTTCGAGGAAAGGCAGCGCCATCGTGGTGCCGAGGCCGCGCAGCACGGTGCGCCGGGCGAGGGGCTTGCGAATGATCCTCATTTCATTGGTCTCCCTGCCGAGGGGATCGCGAAGGAGCTTCCCGTTGCAAAAGAACGCATCGTTCCCCCTCCGCTCGTCCAAAGCGTGTCGATGGACGCCGCCGAGCTGTCCGCCCGGACGGCCTTGAACGGCTGCGGCGTCTTGCGCATCGTGAAGGCCGCGCTGGAGACGATGCCCCGGACGATCGTGCGCACACGGTAGCCGTCGGCGGCGGCATCGCCGGCGATGGCGCGGACGGCGGGCATGTCCTGCGGGCCCAGGCCCCGGGCGAGCGCGTAAGTCATCAGCCGCTCGGTGAAGGCGCGGGTAAATTCGTCCTTGCGGTCCATCAGGATCCGCTGGAGGCCGGAAAGCCCGGTGAACCTGGTGCCGTCGGGCAATGTCGCGGCGTTGTCGATCGCCTGCCCGACGTCGCTGGTCCGCCAGGCGCCGACCGCGTCGAAGTTCTCCAGCGCGAAGCCGAGCGGGTCCATCTTGACGTGGCAGGCCGCGCAGCTGGGGTTGGAGCGGTGCAGTTCAAGCTGTTCGCGCGCGGTCAGCAGGCGCCCGTCGTGCTCGGCCTTCAGAGCGGGCACGTCCGGCGGCGGCGGTGGTGGCGGCGCGGCGAGCATGTTGTCGAGCACCCACTTGCCGCGCTTCACCACCGAAGTGTGGTTGCCATAGGAAGTGACGGTCAGGATGCTGGCCTGCCCCAGCAGCCCGCCGCGATGCCAGGCGGGATCGAGGCCGACCTTGCGGAACGCGGGGCCGGTCACGCCCGGAATGCCGTAATGCTCGGCCAGGCGCTGGTTGAGGAAGGTGTAGTCGGCGGAGATGAAATCCAGCACCGGCCGGTTGGCGCGCAGCACGTTGGCGAAGAACATCTCGGTCTCGGTCGCCATGGCGCTGCGCAGGCGGGTGTCGAACTTGGGGAAGACGGCGATGTCCGGGCGCTGCTGGTCGAGGTTGCGCAAATAGAGCCACTGCCCGGCGAAATTGGCGGTCAGCGCCTGGGCCTTGGGATCGGCCAGCATCCGGGCGATCTCGGCATCGAGCACGGCGGGCTGGTGCAGCTTGCCCGTTTCGGCGAGCGAGAGCAGCCGCTCGTCGGGGATCGAACTCCACAGGAACAGCGAAAGGCGGGTGGCGAGTTCCAGGTCGGTGATCGTGTGGGTGCTGCCGGGCAGGCTGCCTTGCGGATCGGTCTCGACCACGAACAGGAACTCGGGCGAGACGAGGATCGCCTCCAGCGCCGCCTCGATGCCGTGCTCGAAGTCCGAAGCGGCGCGTTCCTGGGCATAGATTCGCATCAGCGGCATCACGTCGAATTCGCCGACCGGACGGCGCCAGGCGCGGCGGGCCAGCGTCGAGACGATCCGGTGAGCGCAGGCCTGTTCCTGCGAGGGCTTGTTCGGCCGGCACAGGAACACCGCGCGCCGGCTTGGCGTGTCGGCGATGCCGACCGCGTGATAGGGGCCGGCCACGTCGATCTGCAGCACGTCGCGCGGGAAGTTCCGCTGCGAGTAGCGCGGGTGCATGCGATAGGACGGGACCTCCAGCGTCCTGACCCGTGTCCCGTCCACCCATACGTCCAGCGGAAGCATCCCCGGCGGATCGAGCGGCAGCGGCACCGCGTCGGTGGTGTTGCGCAGCGTCTGCACGCTCTCGTCGGGCCAAGTCTGGCGGCGGAAGGACAAGCCGACGAGGTGCGATCCGGCCTTCATCGACACGCGCAGGCTGTAGCGATCCTCGGTGAGGCGGTCGGTCTCGTTGTTGGTGTTGGAATTGAGCCAGGCGGCGATTTCGTACTCGCCGTCATAGCGGGCGAAGTAGCGGAAGGCGGCGCCCCCGCGCGAGGCGAGCGGCAGGTCGGCGCTGGCCCGTTCGTTGTAGGCGGGCACGCCCGAGTTCATCGTCGAGCCGTCCTTGGGGACCTGGTAGGTCGTCACGAACTCGCGGCGCGAGGTGAGCCCGGTCGTCAGGCGGCCGACCTTGCCGGCGACCGCGATGTAGCGTTCCATCAGCGTGGGCGAGACGGTGAGCACGTCGGCGATGTTGTCGAAACCGAAGCCGGAATTGTCCTGCGGCAGTTCGCCGCTGAAATCGACGTCGATCGCAAGCAGGTCGCGCACGGCATTGGCATATTCGGCGCGGTTGAGGCGGCGGATCGTCGCCTGGCCGGGGTCGGGATTGGCGGCGACGTAGCCGGCCCGCGAGGAATCCAGCCACTGCACGAAGGCGGCGCGCTGGGCCGGATCGGGCTGGGGCTTGGAGTGCGGCGGCATCTCGCCGGCGGCGACGCGGCGCAGGATCTTCTCCCACTCCTCGGCATGGCGACCGGTGCGCAAGTCGTCGGCCTTCAGATCCTCCACCGAAAGGTCCGCGATCCTGTCGATGTCGTTGTGGCAGCGCGAGCAGAACTGGTCCAGCATCGGCTCGATCATGGCCGCCCGTGCCTGGACGACGTCGCCCACGGTTGCGGCCGGGGCCGTTTCGTGGTCCAGCGCGGCGGCATAGACCGACGCCGCCGTGACCAGCGCGCTGAGGGCGAGCGCGATGCTGCTGGGAGTGAGACGCCGTATCAGGCTCATTGGAATATTCGACCCCGTTTGCCGGCCCGCCGCAGCGCATGGCTGTGGTCAGCCTGGCGGGTTCCGTCGGGCATTCCGACTATCGGCTGGACGGGGGAGCGTCCATTGCCATTAACCGGACGCAGTGCACGGAAAATTAGAGCGTCGCGTTCAAGTTCCGCCCTGGTCGCCGCGTGTCACAGCGACCCGATCGCCAGGAAGCGCTCTTCGCGCTGGCGCACGAGGTCGGCCGGGCTCCCGCCTTCCAGCGATGCCAGCGCATCGGCCAGCGCATCGGCCAGCGCGCGGGCCGCCTGGGCCGGGTCACGGTGCGCGCCGCCCATCGGCTCGGGCACGATGGCGTCGATCACCGCGAGATCGAGCAGGTCCTGCGCGGTCACTTTCATGGCGGTGGCGGCATCGGCCGCCTTGTCCGCCGTGCGCCACAGGATCGAGGAAGCACCCTCGGGCGAGATCACCGAATAGACCGCGTGTTCGAGCATCAGCACCCGGTTGGCGCTGGCCAGCGCCACAGCCCCGCCCGAGCCGCCCTCGCCGACGATCGCCGCGACCATCGGCACCTTGAGCGCCAGGCACGCCTCGGTCGAGCGGGCGATGGCTTCCGCCTGGCCGCGTTCCTCGGCCTCGATGCCGGGGAACGCGCCCGAGGTATCGACGAGCGTGACCACGGGCAGGCCGAACTTGCTCGCCATTTCCATCAGGCGGATCGCCTTGCGATAGCCCTCGGGCTTGCCCATGCCGAAGTTGTGGCGGATGCGGCTGGCGGTATCGTGGCCTTTCTCGTGCCCGATCAGCATGACCTTGCGGTCTCCCAGCAGGGCCAGCCCGCCGATGATCGCCGCGTCCTCGCCATAACGGCGGTCGCCCCCCAGCGGCATGAAATCGGTGAAGGCGAGGCGCACGTAATCGAGGAAGTGCGGCCGCAGCGGATGCCGTGCGACCTGCGTCTTCTGCCAGGGCGTGAGCCTGGCGTAAGTCGCCGCGAGCATTCCCGCGCTCTTCTTCTCCAGCTTGGCGATCTCGCCGCCGATGTCGAGCGCGCTGTCGCTGGCCGTCGCGCGCAATTCCGCGATGCGCGCTTCCAGGGCGGCGATCGGTTTTTCGAAGTCGAGGAAGGAATTCATGCTTGTCCAGTCTGCATTTCGACCACGAGGCTTAGCCGTTTCGCCTGGCCAGCCACTCTTCCAGCCACTTGATCGTATAGTCGCCGCTGTTGAATTCCGGGTCCTCCAGCAATGCCTGGTGGAGCGGGATCGAGGTCTTCACGCCTTCGATCACCATTTCCTCCAGCGCGCGCTTCAGGCGCATGATCGCGCCTTCGCGGGTGCGGCCGGAGACGATCAGCTTGCCGATCATCGAATCGTAGTACGGCGGGATACGGTAGCCGGCATAGAGACCCGAATCGACGCGCACGTTCATGCCGCCTGCCGCATGATAGCTGGAGACCAGGCCGGGCGAAGGCGCGAAGGTCCAGGGATCCTCGGCATTGATGCGGCATTCGATGGCGTGGCCCTTGAACTCGATGGCGTCCTGCGCGAACGACAGCGGGCGGCCTTCCGCGACGCGGATCTGCTCGCGCACCAGGTCGACACCGGTGATCGCCTCGGTGACGGGATGCTCCACCTGGAGGCGGGTGTTCATCTCGATGAAGTAGAACGCGCCGTCTTCCCACAGGAATTCGATGGTGCCGGCGCCGCGATAGCTCATGTCGGCCATGGCCTTGGCGACCACGCCGCCCATGCGGTCGCGTTCTTCGGGCGTGAGGACCGGGGAGGGCGCTTCTTCCAGCACCTTCTGGTGGCGACGCTGCAACGAACAGTCGCGCTCGCCCAGGTGCACCGCGTTGCCCTGGCCGTCGCCGAAGATCTGGAATTCGATGTGCCTTGGGTTGCCGAGGTACTTTTCCATGTAGACGGTATCGTCCCCGAACGCGGCCTTGGCTTCCGAACGGGCCTGGCCCATCTGGCTTTCCAGCTCTCCGGCGTTCTGCACCACTTTCATGCCGCGCCCGCCGCCGCCAGAGGCGGCCTTGATGAGCACCGGGTAGCCGATCTCCCCGGCCAGCCTTTTCGCTTCGGTCACGTCCTCGATCGCGCCGTCGGAGCCGGGCACCAGCGGCAGGCCCAGCGCGCCGGCGGTGCGCTTGGCCTCCACCTTGTCGCCCATCGTGCGGATGTGCTCGGGCTTGGGGCCGACCCAGGCGATGCCATGCGCCTCGACGATCTCTGCGAACCTGGCGTTTTCCGAAAGGAAGCCATAGCCGGGATGGATCGCGTCGGCCTGGGTGATCTCGGCGGCCGAGATGATCGCGGCGACGTTGAGGTAGCTGTCCTTCGCGGCCGGGGGCCCGATGCATACCGCGTGGTCGGCGAGACGCACGTGCATGGCGTCGGCATCGGCGGTCGAATGAACCGCGACCGTTTCGATGCCCATTTCGCGCGCGGCACGGTGGATGCGCAGCGCGATCTCGCCGCGGTTGGCGATCAGCAGGCGGGAAATGCCCATGAGCGGTGCGTCCTCAGCCGATCACGACGAGCGGCTGGTCGTATTCGACCGGCTGCTGGTTCCCGACGAGGATGGCGGTCACGGTGCCGGCCTTGGGCGCGGTGATCTGGTTCATCACTTTCATGGCCTCGACGATCAGCAGCACGTCGCCCGCCTTCACGGCCTTGCCCACCGAGATGAAGTCAGGCGCCCCCGGCTCCGGCGCCAGGAAAACGGTGCCGACCATCGGCGATTTGACGGCATCGACCGGCGGCGCGGCGGGCGCTGCCTCGGCGGCGGGAACGACTGCCGGAGCGCCCGCCGGCGGCGGTGGCGCCAGCGGCAGGGCGGGCGCCGCGCTCATCGCCTGGATCATCTGGCGGCTGACGCGGATCTTGCGTTCCCCGTCCGCCACCTCGATCTCGGACAGGCCGGTTTCCGCCAGCAGTTCGGCAAGTTCGCGCACCAGGGCGCTATCGATATTCACGCGACTTCCTTTCGTTCAAGGTATCCGAGCAGCATGGCCAGCGTGCCTTTCAGGTCCTGGCGGTGGACCACCATGTCGACCATGCCGTGGGCATGGAGGTACTCGGCGCGCTGGAAACCGTCGGGGAGCTTTTCCCGGATCGTGTCCTGGATCACGCGCTGGCCGGCAAAGCCGATAAGCGCACCCGGCTCGGCGATGTGGACGTCTCCCAGCATGGCGTAGCTGGCCGTGACGCCGCCGGTGGTGGGGTCGGTCAGGACGACGATATAGGGCAGGCCGGCGGCGGCCAGGCGGCGGGTGGCCACCGTGGTCTTGGGCATCTGCATCAGCGAGAGGATGCCTTCCTGCATGCGCGCGCCGCCCGCCGCCGTGCAGATCACGTAGCCGCAGTTCTCGGCCAGGGCGCGCCCGGCGCCGGCGACGAAGGCCTCGCCCACCGCCATGCCCATCGAGCCGCCCATGAAGGCGAAGTCCTGCACGCCCAGCACCGCCTTGGCGCCGCCGATCGTGCCGAAGGCGTGGGTCAGGGCGTCGGGATAGGGATTGGCGGCGCGGGCGGCCTTGAGCCGGTCGGCATATTTCTTGGTGTCGCGGAAATTCAGCGGGTTCTCCGCCACTTTGGGGGAGGCCAGCACCGCGTAGCCGGGATCGAGAATCTGGTCGAAGCGCGCCTTCGCGCCGATGCGGCCATGGTGCCCGCAGCGCGGGCATACCGAAAGATTGGCCTCGAAGTCCCGGGAGAACAGCATCTCGCCGCAGTTCGGGCACTTCATCCACAAGTTGTCTGGCGTATCGCGTTTCGCCAGGCTCGAAAGCGATTTGCGTACCTTGCTGAGCCAACTCATTCCGGTTTGTACCAATCCTGCGAAATAGGCGGGAGAACGGCCGCCGTGGCCGCATCTCATCACGTTCCGGCGGACATCCGTGCTTCTCCGGCCTGCCTGCTTTTCTGGCCCGCTTGCCCTGGGATCGAATGCGCGACGCCGGCCCGAGGCGCGCCCGTTTAGATGAAACCCCTCCATTGTCCAAGCCAAATTGGCCTTGCCTGTGGGCAAACACGCATGACACCGCATCGCCGGGAACGGGGTGTCGTGGCCATGTCGTCATCCCGCGCTTGCTCCGCGACCGCTGGCGGTGTTTACAGGGAGCCTCGCCTGGAAACCACGCCGAACAATCGCCAGCGGTTCCCGATCACGCGCGGGGTGCCAGGCGAAGGAAGCCAATTCAATCCGTTGGAGCAGCGATCTGGAACAGTCGGATGCCACCGGGGGTACTGCACGGGCGCGGGTACGGCGCAGCGCTTACGGCCCGGCGCCGGGCGAGGCGGAGACGATCCTCATTCCCGTCGAAGCGCCCATCGCGATCGAAACCAATGGCATCGCCTATGCGGTGATGATGGCGACGCCGCTCGACCTCGAGGATTTCGTCACCGGTTTCCTGATGGCGGAGGGCCTGGCGACGGCGGGCGAAGTGGGGGCGGTGGCGCTCCACACCGTGGAGAGCGGCGCCTGGGGCATCGGCCATGTAGCGCGCGTGAACCTGCCGGCCGAACGGCTGGGCCCGATCCTGGAGCGCGCGCGGCGGCGGGTGGGGGACAGCTCCTGCGGCATCTGCGGGATAGAGGGCGTCGAGGCGGCGCTGCGGCCGCTGCCGATGCTGGCGCGGGCCAGCGCCGCGAGGCCCGAGGCGATCCGGCGCGGGCTTGACGGCCTGCGCGCGCGCCAGCGGCTTGGGAACCTGACCCGGGCCACCCATGCCGCCGCGTTCTGCGACGAGAGCGGCACGGTCGTCGCGGTGCGGGAGGACGTGGGCCGGCACAATGCACTCGACAAGCTGGTCGGCGCCCTGGCCCGCGCGGGGGATGACGCGGCGCAGGGCTTCATCGTCATGACCTCGCGCTGTTCCTATGAACTGGTGGAGAAGACCGTGCGCGCCGGTTGCCCGCTGCTGGTGACGATTTCCGCGCCGACTGATCTCGCGGTGCGCCGCGCGGCGGCGGCCGGGCTCGCGCTCGCGGTGGTGGCGCGCGAGGATTCGGTGTTGCTGGCGAGCGTCGATGGAGAATCGCCGTTCGTCGACGAGTGAGCGGGGCCTCGTCCGGTTTTTCTTGTAGTGCTGCGGCGGCGAACCTAGATTCGGGCGGTTTCCGGGTTTCGGCGAAGGACAAGGACTTCCATCGATGGCTGTTGCGACCGACCAGGCTGCCCTGGGTGAACTGAAGCTCACCCCGCCAGACCCCGTGCCCGTGGTACAGGCGGAGCGCGCCGCCGGCCTTGTGCCGGTGGGCGACGAGCAGAAGTCGAAGCTGCAAGTGCGGGTCGACGAGTTCGTCGAGGATCTCGTCGCGCAGGATTCCAATTCGCCCGAGTTCGGCCGCCGGGTCGACCAGATCACCAGCATGGGCCGGCGCGAGATCGCCGAGGCTGCCGGCCACTCCAACCGTTTCCTCGACCGTCCGGTGCGCGCGATGGACCGGGACGCGGGCGTAGGCACCGACCTGGCCGAACTGCGCCGCACCGTCGAGGATCTCGACCCTTCCACCAAGGGCGACCTGCTGGCCCCGCGCAAGCTTTTCGGCGTGATCCCGTTCGGCTCCAAGCTGCGCAACTACTTCGACGGCTACAAGAGCGCGCAGAGCCACATCAGCGCGATCCTGGCGCGCCTGCAAGGCGGCAAGGACGAACTGCTGATGGACAACGCCGCGATCGACGTGGAGCGGCAGAACCTGTGGGCGACCATGGGCAAGCTGGAACAGATGGTCTTCATGTCCAAGGCACTGGACGAAGCGCTGGAGCAGAAGGCCGCCGATCTCGACCACACCGATCCCGCCAAGGCCAAGGCGGTGAGGGAGGGCGCGCTGTTCTACGTGCGCCAGCGCACGCAGGATCTGCTGACGCAGATGGCGGTGTCGGTCCAGGGCTATCTCGCGCTCGACCTGGTCAAGAAGAACAACGTGGAACTCATCAAGGGCATCGATCGCGCTTCCACCACCACTGTCGGCGCGTTGCGCACGGCCGTCACCGTGGCCCAGGCGATGGCCAACCAGAAGCTGGTGCTCGACCAGATCACCGCGCTCAACACCACCACCGCCAACATCATCGACGGCACCGGCCAGATGCTGAAGGACAACACCGCGCGCATCCACGCCCAGGCCGCCGGATCGACGATTCCGCTCGAGACATTGAGCCGCGCGTTCCAGAACATCTACGATACGATGGATTCGATCGACACCTTCAAGCTCAAGGCGCTCGATTCGATGAAGCAGACCGTCACCGCGCTGGAAGGCGAGGTCGGCAAGTCCAAGGCCTACATCGCCCGTGCCCAGGGCCAGTCCGAAGGCGTCGCCATCGGTGAAAAGGGCGGCAAGTCGCTGCTGGAGGTCCTGGACTAGGAAGCGATGGCACAAGTGCCCGCCCGCGTTTCGCAGGAGATCGTCCGCGCCGCCCGGCGCCAGCGCGCGATCCGGCTCTACAACGCTCGCAAGGAGCGCTGGCGCTTTCGGCTGCGGCGCCTCCGCCGCGCCTTCCTGGCGCTGTCGGGCGTCTGGATCGCCGCGCTGGTGGCGGGGCTGGTGCTGGGCGGACTGTCGTTCATGGCGACGCTGCTTTCGCTGCTGCTGGGCATCGCCGTGTTCCTCGTGCTGGCGATCTACCCGGCGACGCCGCGCCTCCATGCCGAGGATCTCGACAGCGCGAGCCTGCCCGAACTGGCCGGCTCGGCCGAGCTGTGGCTGGAAGGCAAGCGCCGCGCGCTGCCCGCCGCCGCGCTGGACGCGATCGACATGATCGGCGTCAGGCTGGAGCAGATCGCCCCGCAACTCGCCGCATTGGAAGAGAGCGGTCCCGCCGCGCGCGAGGTGCGCAAGCTCCTGTCAGAGCATCTGCCGGCGCTGGTCGACAGCTACACCCGCATCCCGCCATCGCTACGCGCCCAGCCGGGCCCGGCCGGCGCCACGCCGTCCGAGCAACTGATAGACGGCCTGGGCGTCATCTCCGACCAGATCGAGACGCTGAGCCACGACCTGTCCCGCAACGACCTCGACGCCCTGGCGACCCGCGGCCGCTTCCTTGAAACGAAGTACGTCGATCGTGATTGAGTTGCTTACGCAGGACGAGAGCCTGCCGTTTTGGTGATGCTTTGGGCGATGCCGGCCTGGCCTTTCCCCGTCACCCTTGTTCAGTCAGCCCCAATCAAACCATCCTTTGGAATGACCCGTCGTCCCGAATCAAGTCGGGGAAGACGAGTCAATCGAACGGGCCATCGATATTATCCCCTTCCTTCGTCGTTGCGAACCGCCGAAGGCGGTGCGGCAATCCAGGGTGGTTGAGCCTGCCCTGGATTGCTTCGGCGGCTTCGCCCCTCGCAAAGACGAAGCAAGGGAATAGCTGAGTCTCGCGCCGAGGAACTGCGTACAAGGAAGAAGCCACGCATCCAGCCCATCAAATCAAACCGTCACGCCACCGCGAAATGGTCCGGGGCCAGCCCGTCCAGTCGCCGTTCGTGCATCCGCGCCAGGGCGGTTTCGACCCGCCGCGTATAGCCGGTCGTATCGAACAGCGGCTGGCTGGTGCGATCGGCGGTGAGGCGGTTGCGGATGGTGGACAGGCGCGTGGGATCGCGGGCGAGTTCGAGAGCGAGCGCGGCGTAGGCCGCTTCGCTCTCGACCGCCAGTTCGGGCAGGCCGACGGCATGGACCAGGCTGGCCGCGACGCGGGCGGCGAATTGCCGGCCGGCCAGCGTCAGGACCGGAAGGCCGGCCCAGAGCGCGTCGCTCGCGGTGGTGTGGGCGTTGACGGCGAACGTGTCGAGGAACAGGTCGGCATGGGCGAGCCGGCCCAGATGCTCGCCGTGCGGCACCGAGGGAGAGAATACCAGCCGCGCCGGATCGATGCCGCGCGCCTGGGCTTCGCGGCGCAAGTTGTCCTCGGCCCAGCGGTTTGAGCGCAGCAGCCACAGCACGCTGCCCGGCACGTCGCGCAGCAGGCCCATCCAGATGTCCCATTCGCGCGGGGATATCTTGTAGGTGTGGTTGAAGCTGGCGAAGACGAAGCCTTGTTCCGGCAGGTCCCAGCCGGCGCGGCCCCTGGTGTCGGGCACGATCTGGCGCTTGTCGTCGTTGGCCTGGTAGCAATGGGCCAGCCGCACGATCTTCTCGCTGAAGAAGCGTTCCGCGCCCGGCGGCATGGTCACGGGATCGGCGATGAAATAGTCCATGCAGGGATGCCCGATGGTGCCGGGATAGCCCATGAAACTGACTTGCACCGGGGCCAGGCGGCGGCCGAACAGGCGGGTGCGGGTGCCCCGGGTATAGCCCTTGAGGTCGACTGCGATGTCGAGCCCGTCGGCGCGGGCGAGAGCCACGACGTCCTCGTCGCGCATCGCGCCGATCTCGGTGAAGGCATCGGCATGGCCGCGCAGGTCGGCGCGGGCACGGTCTTCCTCGCGCCGGGGGCCGTAGCTGTAGAGCCGCACGTCGAAGCGGTCGCGGTCGTGCTCGCGGAAGAACCCGGCCATCAGGTACATCGTCGCATGATTATGGAAATCGGCCGAGAAGTAGCCGATGCGGATGCGGCCGTCGGTGGACGGGGCGGGATCGGGCAGGCTCGCCGGCGCCGGCGGGAACATCTGCGCCGCGCAGGCCAGCGAGCGGCGGTACTGATGCGCCGGGTCGTCGATGAAGGGCAGCGAGGCGAAGGGCTGGACCGCTGCCGCCTCCGGCCCCTCGGTCAGCACGAACTCCCCGCGTGAGCGCCAGTCGCAGATATGCGCTTCCTCGAAGAGCGCTTGCAGCCGCGCCGAGCGGTCGCCGGGATCGAGCGCGAGCGCCCCCCGGAACGCGGCGATGGCGCCGGGCTCGTCGCCCTTGAGCACCAGGGCCTTGCCCTTGTTGATGAGGGCCTGCGCGTTCGCGGGATTGGCGGCGAGCGCCCGGTCATAAGCCGCCAGCGCTTCGTCGACGCGGTCCAGCGCGAGCAGTTCGGCGCCCATGTTGTTGTGCGCGTCGCTATGGCCGGGGCGCAGCCGCACGGCCTGTGCGAAGCAGGCCAAGGCGTCTTCGCGCAAGGCCGCCTTGGCCTTGAGGTTGCCGAGGTTGTAGTGCGCGTCGACATAGCCGGGATCGATGCGGATGGCGGCCGCGAAATGCTCGGCGGCTTCGTCGTCGCGATCCGACAGCTGGAGCAGGTTGGCGAGGTTGTAGCGCGCGTCGGCATAATCGGGCGCGCGCATGATGACTTCGCGGTAGGTCGCCTCGGCCTCGGCCAGGCGGCCCTGCTTGCGCAGCGCGATGGCGAGGTTGTTGTAGCTGGCCCGCGGCTGCGGGTCCGCCTCGATGGCGCGGCGGAACGCGGTTTCCGCCCCCGCGTTGTCCTCCAGCGCCAAGAGCGCGGCGCCGAGCAGGTTGTGCACGCCATGCGCGCGCGGGAACGCCTCGGCAAGGGCATGGCCCCGGCGGGCGACTTCGTCCATGCGGCCCGCCCGATAGGCGGTGACCATCACGTCGAACTGCTGCTGGGAAGGGCTGTCGCTGGCGGCTTCCAGCGCCTCCAAAGCGGCGCGGGCGCGGGGATTGCGCGGGTGCTTGTCGAGCACCTGGCGATAGATCGCGCGCGCCGCTTCGGTCTCCCCGCGCTTCGCCGCGCCTTTCGCCTTAATCAGGAGCGATTCCAGTCCGCTCATCCCGCTTCCTTCACGCCCGACAGAACCTTGCCAGCGGATAAGCAAACAAGGTTGATCGAAGGTGGCTCGATGTCAGGGGAATATACGTAATCAAAGGTCATCCCGGGCCAGCTGGCGGTGTTTCCGCTCTGCACCGCTGCAAGGGCACGCCGAGAAGTTCCGCCAGGGGTCCCCGGGCGAATGGGGGATAACGGCCGGGCTTGATCGCATGGCTCGCCTTTTACGCTCGGTTAACCACAGGTGGCCGATAGAGCGTATCGGTGCAGCAAGTCTTGCGGGGACCGTGACTATGAAGATGGGGCCGATCATGCCGTTCGCCGCGCAGGCGTGCCCGCGTCTCTCGGTGGTGGTGCCGTGCCATAACGAGGAAGCGGTCCTCGAAATGCTGGAAAAGCGCCTTTCGGCCGCTTGCACCGACGTGTTCGGCGAGGACCATGAGATCATCCTGGTCAACGATGGCTCGAAGGATCGTACCTGGCCGGTGATATGCGACCTCGTGAAGCGCAACCCGCGCATCCTGGGCGTGGATCTTTCGCGCAACCATGGCCACCAGCTTGCGGTTACCGCCGGGTTGCAGGTGAGCCGGGGCGCGCTGGTGATGATGATCGACGCCGACTTGCAGGATCCGCCCGAGCTGCTGGGGGCAATGGTCGCCAGGATCGAGCAGGGCTATGACGTCGTCTATGGCCAGCGCATCCGGCGTCACGGGGAAAGCGCCTTCAAGCGCGGCTCCGCCTCGCTGTTCTACAAGCTGCTCAACCGCCTTGCCGACCATGAGATCCCGCTCGACACCGGCGACTTCCGCCTGATGACCCGCCGTGTCGTCGACCAGCTCAACGCCATGCCCGAACGCTTTCGCTTCATTCGCGGCATGGTGAGCTGGATCGGCTTCGAACAGACTGCCATCGAATACGAGCGCGATCCGCGCGCGGCGGGCGAGACGCACTATCCGCTCACCCGCATGATCCGCCTCGCGCTCGATGCGATCACCAGCTTTTCCACCCTGCCGCTGCGCATGGCCTCGCACCTGGGCATGGTGATGGGCCTGATCGGCTTCGCGATGCTGGGTTGGGCGATCTTCCGCTGGTTTCAGGACGGAACCATCGTCGGCTGGACCAGTACGGTGGCGGTCGTGCTCATCATGGGCAGCGTGCAGCTCTTCATCCTCGGCGTCTTCGGCGACTACCTTGGCCGGCTCTATCTGGAGAACAAGCGCCGGCCGTTGTTCATCGTGCGCGAGATGCGCTCGCAGACAGGTGCGGCCGGGCGGGTTCCCGCTTCGGCGATGCCGGCCGTACCCGTCGATGTGCATGGCTGAATCCGGCGCCGGCGTGCCATGCTGAAATCGGGCGTCCGTTTCGGTTTGGTCGGCCTTGCCAATACCCTGGTGGGTCTTGCCATCATTGCGGTGCTGCTGCGCGCGGGGGCGGGGGACTACCTGGCGAATGCTGCGAGCTACTCGATCGGCCTGTGCCTGTCCTTCGTACTCAACCGCGCCTGGACCTTCGGGCAGCGCGGGCCGGTGGCGGGCATTGAGGCGCGGCGCTTCGTGATCGTTTTCGTGCTGTCCTATGGCGCCAACCTCGCGGTGCTGACGCTGATGCGGGGCATCGGCTTCGGCGAGAGCCTGATCGGGCAGGGGGCGGGCATGGTCGTCTACTCCGTCTGTTTCTTCCTGCTCTCGCGCCGCTATGTCTTTCGCGTCGAGGCGGAGTCGGCGTGAACGCTTATTCGAGAGAACCGTTCGTGCAAGCGGCCGAGGTGCGGAGCGGATGGGCGGCCGCGCGCTGGTGGCCGCTGCTGGTGGTGCTGGCGGTGGTGCCGCTGCTCTATCCCGCCGTGCCACCGCTGACCGACCTGCCCGCGCACATGTCGCGCATCATGGTCCAGATGGACGATGGGCGGTCGGCGGACATCACGCGGTGGTACGGCTTCGAATGGAACCTCATCCCCAATCTCGGCACGGACCTGCTGGCCTGGGTGATCGAGCCGCTGCTGGGGCTCGAACCGACGATGAAGGCGATCGCGATGCTTGTCGTCGCGATGCAGGCGGCGGGCTACCTGCTGCTCTCGCGCGCGGCGCATGGGCGCGTGACGGCGACGGCGCTGTTCGCGCTGCCGCTCGCCTACGGGAACCCGTTCCAGTACGGCTTCCTCAACTTCACTTTCGCGGTCGCGCTGGCGACGCTGGCGCTGGCCTTGTGGATCACGCCGCGCATGGCCGCGCGGCCGGTGCTGCGCTGGTTCATATTCGGCGCCGTCGCCTGCGCGGTGTGGATCAGCCATCTTGCCGGCTGGGCGGTGCTGTGCCTGCTGGTGGGCTGCTGCGAACTGGCCGCGCGGTACGAGCAGACCGGCAATCTTCGGCGCGCGCTGCCGGGCGGGTTCGTGGCCAGTTCGTGCCTGCTGCTGCCGCAGATCCTGAGCCTGCTCTGGCCGCACAGTCCGGAGCATCTGCCGACGCAAGGCTTCTTTCTCGTGGCCGAGAAGCTGTATTTCCTCGTCAATGTGCTCGCCGATCGCTGGACGGCGTTCGATAATTTCTGCGCGTTCGCCCTGTTCGTCCTGATCGTGTTCACCTGGCGTTCGAAGGCCACTGCGCTGCACAAGGGATTGGCACTGGGCGCGATCGTGCTGTTCGGTGTGTTCTGGCTGTTGCCCGGCTGGATCTACGGCTCCTACTATGCCGACATGCGCATGACGCCCACGATCTTCGCCCTGGCGTTGATCGCGGCACGGCCGCGCCTCGCATCGAGGCACATGGCTTGGCTGGCGCTGGCGGGACTGGCGTTCTTCGGCGTGCGCCTGGCCGGAACCACCCTGAGCATGGCCATGTGGGATCGCCAGCTCAAGCAGGAGCTGGCAGTGCTGGATTCGCTGCCGCGCGGCGCGCAGCTGGTTTCGTTCAGTGCCCTCCCCTGCCGGACATTCGTGCTCCAGGGGCGGGTGCGCGACATGCACATCGCCAGCTACGCGCTGACGCGCCGGCATGCCTTCGCCAACGACCAGTTCGCGATGTCCGGCGGACAGCTGCTGCGGATTCACAACCCGGCCGCCGGAGCGTTCGACCGCGACCCTTCGACCATCGAGATCGGCGAATCGTGCAACGATGCGACACCCCTGTTGGACAGTGCCGCGAAAGTGCCCGCGGCGATCCCCTACCTGTGGATCGTATGGCACACGCCGGAACTGCCGGTGCCGGGCTGGCGGGTCCTGGCCCGCTCCGGTGGTTCCGTGCTCTACCAGCGGGTGCGCTGACCGGCCTGTCCGATTCAGCCTGCCCGATTCAGGCTGTCCGATTCAGGCTGGGTGCCGCAAGGCCGCGAAGGCGGCGCGCACCTCTTCTGGCAATTCCGCGCCGGGCTCTTCGAGCATGGCGATCGCCCGGGCCTTCATGCGCGGGGCCCAGAACAGGGTGAGATGTTCGGCCGTCGCCGCGATCGCTTCTTCCCGGCCCTGCGCCGCGAAGTTGCGCAGGATCTGCCCGGCCATGTGGACGAGGCGCTGGTCGTTGCTCATCATCGCCGGCTTACTCCGCGGGTTCGGCCGGCTCGATCCGGCGGCTTGCCTCGGCCTGGGCGCGGTAGCTCCTCTGCCAGTCGGAGGGGCCGTTGGAGGGCATGACCTGCACCGCCGTCACCTTGTATTCCGGGCAATTGGTCGCCCAGTCGGAAAAGTCGGTGGTGATGACGTTGGCCTGCGTGTCGGGGTGGTGGAAGGTGGTGTAGACCACGCCCGGCGCCACCCGGTCCGTGATCTTCGCGCGCAAAGTGGTCTCGCCCGCGCGGCTGCGGAGCGAGACCCAGTTGCCGTCACGGATGCCGCGATTCTCGGCATCGTGCGGGTGGATCTCCAGGCGGTCCTCTTCATGCCATTCGACGTTGGCGGTGCGCCGCGTCTGCGCCCCGACGTTATACTGGCTGAGGATGCGCCCGGTGGTGAGCAGCAGCGGAAAGCGCGGCCCGGTGCGCTCGTCGGTGGGGACATAGTCGGTGACCACGAAGTTCCCTTTGCCGCGTACGAAATGATCGATGTGCATTGTCGGCGTTCCCTCGGGCGCGGCGGCGTTCACCGGCCATTGCAGCGAGCCCCGCTGGTCGAGCACGGCGTAGTTCACGCCCGCGAAAGTCGGCGTCAGCCGCGCGATCTCGTCCATGATCTGCGAAGGGTGGGTATAGTTCCAATCGAGCCCCATGGCATGGGCGACGAGTTGCACCACTTCCCAGTCCGCATATCCGTTCTTCGGCTCCATCACCTTGCGCACGCGCTGGATGCGGCGTTCGGCATTGGTGAAAGTCCCGTCCTTCTCCAGGAAGGTCGATCCCGGCAGGAATACGTGCGCGTAGTTGGCCGTCTCGTTGAGGAACAGGTCCTGCACGACGACGCATTCCATCGCCGCCAGTCCCGCCGCGACGTGGGTGGTGTTGGGGTCGGACTGGAGGATGTCTTCGCCCTGGATGAAAATGCCCTTGAAAGCGCCGTCGGTGGCGGCATCGAGCATGTTGGGAATGCGCAGGCCCGGCTCCGGATCAAGGCTGACGCCCCAGTCCCGTTCGAACAGCGAACGCGCGGCGCTGTCCGAAACGTGACGATAGCCTGAAAGCTCGTGCGGGAAGCTGCCCATGTCGCAGGCGCCCTGCACGTTGTTCTGGCCGCGCAGCGGGTTCACGCCGACGCCGTCCTTGCCGACATTGCCGGTGGCCATGGCAAGGTTGGCGATGGCCATGACGGTGGAGGAGCCCTGGCTGTGCTCGGTGACGCCCAGGCCATAGTAGATCGCGGCATTGCCGCCGGTGGCATAGAGCCTGGCCGCCGCGCGCAGGTCGGCGGCGGGAACGCCGGTCAGGTCTTCTACCGCTTCGGGTGAACGCGCGGGTTCGGAGACGAACTCGGCCCATTCGGCATAGGCGTCGGTATCGCAGCGTTCGCGCACATAGGTCTCGTTCACCAGTCCTTCGGTGACGATGACGTGCGCCATGGCCGTAAGCACGGCGACATTGGTGCCCGGCCGCAGCGGCAGGTGGAATGCCGCTTCGATATGCGGGGAGCGCACCATGTCGATGCGGCGCGGATCGACGACGATCAGCTTCGCGCCTTCGCGCAGCCGCTTCTTCATGCGACTGGCGAAGACCGGGTGGCCGTCGGTCGGGTTGGCGCCGATCACCAGTATCACGTCGGCATGCCGCACGCTGTCGAAGTCCTGCGTGCCCGCCGAAGTGCCGAACGTGGTCTTCAGGCCATAGCCGGTCGGCGAGTGGCAGACGCGCGCGCACGTATCGACGTTGTTGTTGCCGAAACCCTGCCGGACCAGCTTCTGGACAAGGAAAGTCTCCTCGTTGGTGCAGCGGCTGGAAGTGATGCCGCCGATCGCGCGGGCGCCATGTTCCTTCTGCAGCCGGCGGAATTCGGATGCGACGCGGGCGATCGCGGCTTCCCACGAGACTTCGCGCCAGGGCTCGTCCACCGAGCCGCGCATCATCGGATTGAGAATGCGGTCGCGGTGCTGGGCATAGCCCCAGGCGAAGCGGCCCTTGACGCAGGAATGGCCGTGATTGGCCTTGCCTTCCTTCCACGGGACCATGCGCACCAGCTCTTCCCCGCGCATTTCCGCGCGGAAAGTGCAGCCGACGCCGCAATAGGCGCAAGTGGTGACGACCGCGCGGTCGGGCGTGCCGATCTCGATCACGGTCTTCTCGATCAGCGCCGAAGTCGGGCAGGCCTGCACGCAGGCGCCGCAGGAAACGCATTCGGAGGAGAGGAAACTTTCGTCCTGGCTGGCCGAAATCCCGCTGGCGAAGCCGCGTCCGTCGACCGTTAGGGCGAGCGTACCCTGCGTTTCGTCGCAGGCGCGCACGCAGCGCGAACAGACGATGCACTTGGTGGGATCGAACGTGAAATAGGGATTGCTCTCGTCCTTGCAGCCTTCGAGGTGGTTTTCCCCCTCGTAGCCGAAGCGCACGTCGCGCAGGCCCACCGCGCCGGCCATGTCCTGCAACTCGCAATCGCCATTGGCGCCGCAGGTAAGGCAGTCGAGCGGATGATCGGAGATATAGAGTTCCATCACGCCGCGCCGCAGCTTGCGCAGCCTGTCGCTCTGCGTGCGCACCGCCATGCCCGGCGCGACCGGCGTGGTGCAGGAGGCCGGATAGCCGCTTCGCCCTTCGACCTCGACAAGGCAGAGCCGGCAGGAACCGAAGCTTTCGAGGCTGTCGGTGGCGCAAAGCTTGGGGATCGCGGTATCGACCATCGCCGCCGCGCGCATGATCGAGGTGCCGGCGGGGACGGAGACTTCCTGGCCGTCGATGGTGAGCGAAACCGCCGCTCCCATCGCTTCCGGGGTTCCAAAGTCCTTTTCGCGGGTGAACGTCATATGTCTACTGCCAGAATGTAACGTATTGCCCTTCCCCCGCCGTCATTGCGGGCCCCGCCGCTTCCGGCGGCTTGCAATGACGAAGAAGGATATGCGTTTCGGTCAATGCACATCGCGGTCACTCCGCAGCCTCGGGCAGCGCGGAAGCGCCGCCGAAGTCCTCGGGGAAATGGTCGAGCGCGCTCAGCACCGGATAGGGCGTGAAGCCCCCCAGCGCGCAGAGCGAGCCGAACTTCATGGTGTCGCACAGATCGCGCAGCAGCGCGATTTCCTCGTCCTGCGTGCGCGCGGCCGTCCGGGCGTTGCGCATCTGCGGCATGATCTCCAGCATGCCGGCCCCGCGCGGCGCTCCGGCGACGATACGGTCGATCAGTTCCACGCCGCGCGTCGAGCCGATGCGGCAGGGGGTGCATTTGCCGCAGCTCTCCACCGCGCAGAACTCCATGGCGAAGCGCGCCATCCGCGCCATGTCCACGGTATCGTCGAACACGGTGATGCCGGCATGGCCGATAAGGCCGCCCGCCGCCGCGAAAGCCTCGTAATCGAAAGGCAGGTGGAACATCGCGGGCGGGAAATAGGCGCCGAGCGGCCCGCCCACTTGCACCGCGCGCACCGGACGGCCGCTGGCGGTGCCGCCGCCGATCTCGTTCACGAGTTCGCCCAGCGTCACCCCGAAACCGATCTCGCAGAGCCCGCCGTTCCTGACGTTGCCGGCGATCTGCACCGGCATCGTGCCGCGCGAACGGCCGAAGCCGACCTCGGCGTAGGCCTCGGCTCCCTCGGAAAGAATGAAGGGCACGGCGGCAAGGCTGAGCACGTTGTTGATGACGGTGGGCTTGCCGAACAGGCCTTCGATCGCCGGCAGCGGCGGCTTGGCGCGCACCTGGCCGCGCTTGCCCTCGATCGAATCGAGCAGCGCCGTTTCCTCGCCGCAGACGTAGGCGCCGGCGCCCACGCGCACTTCCAGCGTGAACGGCGCGATCCTTCCCGCCGAACGGGCCACGGCATCGCGCATGGTCCGAACCGCGAAGGGATATTCGCTGCGGATGTAGATGTAGCCATGGCCGGCGCCCACCGCGTGCCCGGCGATCGCCATGCCCTCGATCAGGCAATAGGGATCGCCTTCCATCAGCATGCGGTCGGCGAAAGTGCCGCTGTCGCCTTCGTCGGCATTGCAGACGATGAACTTCTCGTCCGCCTCGGCATCGCGCACGGTCTGCCACTTGATGCCGGTGGGAAAGCCCGCGCCGCCCCGGCCGCGCAGGCCCGATGCCTTGACCGCGTCGACCACTTCCTGCGGTGACAGTCTGAAGGCGGCTTCCAGGCCCTTCCACCCGCCATGCTCGGCATAGTCGGCCAGGCTGAGCGGATCGATCACGCCGCAGCGCGCGAACGTGAAGCGCTGCTGGCGGGCGAAGAACGGGTGCTCCGCGGTCACGCCGACGCGGTTCGCATGAGTGCCATCGAGCACGGCGGCGGCGTCCCGGGGGCCGACCGGGCCGTAGGCGATCCGGCCTTCGGAAGTCTCTACCTCGACCAGCGGCTCGATGGCGAACAGCCCCCTGCCGCCCGTGCGCACCACCTCGCAGCCGGCGCGCGCGAAGGCCTGGGCCAGGTCGTCGGCGCCGAGCGCGACCGAGGCCATGTCCCTGCTGACGAAGACGCGAGTCATGCCGTCACCTCGGCAACGATCCGCTCCACCGCGGCGCGGTCTATGCCCGCGACCGGGCGTTCGTCGACCAGCGCGTTGGGGCCGATGGCGCACAGGCCCAGGCAATAGATCGGTTCCAGCGCGACCTGCCCGTCCGGGCGCGCATCGCCCATGCCGATGCCCAGGCGCCGGACCAATTCCGCCTCGATCGCGGCGCTCCCGCGCGACTGGCAGCTTTCGGCGCGGCACAGCTTCACGACATGGCGCGCGGGCGCTTGTTCGCGGAAATCGGGGTAGAAGCTGACCACGCCGTGCACTTCCGCGCGGCTGAGATTGAGCGCCTCGGCGATCAGGGGCACCGCCTGCGGATCGACGAAGCCGAATTCCTCCTGCAATGCATGCAGCAAGGGCAGCAAGGCGCCGCGCATGCCGTTTCGCGCGAAACGGTCGATGACGGTCTGGATCTCGGCAAGTTCTGGCATGGCTTTCGTCACGGCTTCCGGCATGGCGCGTTTCTCTTCGCCGCCACGCTGATGCATCGCGGGCGGGTGGTCAAATTGATTACGGCGATGCTTGATAGATACTATCAATCAATCCCGGTCGCGATCCCGCGCGCGCAATTGAGGGCTGCTGCGGCGTTGGGGTTCAGGGGGGCGCGGTCGGCGACGATTACGGCGATGCGGCTGACCGGGGTGTCCATGGCGATCGGGTGGATGCTGGCCCAGTCCGCGCCTTCGATGAGGGCGACGTAGCGGTCCGGCATCACTGTCGCCAGGCGGGCGGAGCGGACCATGGCGAGCAGCGCGATGTAGCTGTCCGCCGTCGCGCGCGGGGTGACGGAGAGGCCGTGCCCGCTCAGCAGGCCGTCCAGGATGCGGCGGTTCTGCATGCCCTGGTGCAGCAGGCACAGCGGGTGGCGGGCCACGTCTTCCCAGCTCATCCCGCCCCGCGCCCGGCGCTTGCCGGCGGCGGTCACGAACACATAGCGCTCGGCATAGAGCGGCACGGCGATCACGTTGGCGGGCCGCTCGTGGTCGAGATAGGTGATCCCCGCGTCGATCTCGAAGGCCTCGATCGCATGCACGATCTCGCGCGAGGTCAGCGAGCGGACCGAGAGCGTCATGCCGGCATGGGCCTGGAGCAGCGCCTCGGTGAACCGGCCGACGCAGGGCATCGCCGCCGGGATCGCGCCGAGCCGGAATTCCCCCCGCAGCGGCCCGTCGAGCACTTCCACCGCATGGACCATGCCCTCGTGCGCGGCGAGCAGCTGCTGCGCCCAGGGCAGCATCGCCCGCCCTTCCGCGGTCAGCCCGATATAGCGCCGGTCCCGCTCGACCAGGCGCTTGCCGAGCTGGCCTTCCAGCGCGGCAAGCGCCGATGAGAGCGTGGGCTGGGTGATCCCGCAGGCGTCCGCCGCCCGCGCGAAGTGTTCCTCGCGCGCCAGCGTGACGAAATAACGCAATGCTCTCAATTGCATAGGGCTTTCCCGGCGGGACTACGATAGATAAATCCTATCACGCCGGCGGCCGAAAGGAACCGATCTTTCGCGTCGCTCCCCGGCGCCTGCGCTCAACCGGGCCCGACCATACCCCGACCGGGGACCACCTGGGGACCGACCGGGGACCAACCAGGGGCCAAGCGGGCTCAAGGCGGGCCCGCCACCGCGTCAGGTCCGCTCGGCCTCGCAGGGCGGGAACAGGGTGTCCAACGCTTGATGGGCCGTGGAAGTCAGGCTCAGAAGCGCGCTTTCGGCGTTCGCCGGATCGTCAAGGCGCGCAACATATCCATTTTGGACCAGAATTGTGATCCAGCGCGATCCGGTCGACACGGGAACGCGGGCCGCGGCGCAAGTGCTCGCGACGCTGGCGGCCTTGCCTGCCTTTTCCGAAATATAGATATCGAGCAGGATGTCCCAGGCCGGATCGCTGAAAATATCGCTCTTGAACAGGTCATCACGCTTACGGCGCAAAAGATATTGATTTAACGCCAAATTGGGAAGATTTTCAGTGCCGTTTTGCAGAAAATCGGAATTCGTGCTATTCGAATCAAAGTTGGTTTCGTCGATCATCGCATTGATCGAGGGGGAAGTATTACCCCTCTCATGTGTGTTTTTGTGCATATAGCGCCCCCTCGCGGTTTCGACCGCGCTAACCATTAGTAAACCGATTTTACTCCGTTATGGAACATACTTCGGTGCATCTTTTTGCACAATCGATTGCATTTCCACAGCTTCGTCGGATCGGGGAAGAGAGGCGTTAGGTTCTTATCCCTAGTGCGCTTAAGGGTCACCCGCGCGGGGTAAGTCGACTCGGATGGATATTGAGCAGATGTTCCCAAAAGGTGCTTCCCCGGAGGATGCTCTTCGAGCCTCCATCGACGCGCTGCGCGAGATTATTTCCCTGTATGACCGGCTTGGCCTGATGTTTCCGGCGGTCCACGCCGCGGCCGCACTGCACGCGGCCTGCTCCGCCCTGGCCGACGAGATCGGCATCTCCGAGAGCGAGAGTGAGGCGCGGGGGTAATATTCGGCGGGCCGCCGTGCGGCCGATTGCGCTGCGATGTATCGACACCCCGCCACTCTTCCGTGACCCCCGGAAACGAAATCGGGCAAGCCGCATCATGCCCTGGGCGAGCGCGGTTGGGTGGGCAGGCGGGTGTCTCCCGCCCGCCGCCGTCCCTCAAGCCCGGGCTTCTTCCACCCCGGCGCTGTTGTGGCGCAGCGCGCTCAGGACGGTGTCGACGATCTGGGGGGCGTTCAGGCCGGCTTCGTCGTATTGGGCTTCGGGCTTGTCCTGGTCCTGGAACAGGTCCGGCAGGCGCATGGTGCGGATTTTCAGGCCGCCGCCGGCGCTGTCGGGATCGGTCAGCCCCTCGTCGCTCGCCATGGTGAGCACGTGGGCGCCCAGGCCGCCGATCGCGCCTTCCTCGATCGTCACGATCACTTCATGGCCCAGCATCAGGCGGCGGATCAGGTCGGTGTCGAGCGGCTTGGCGAAGCGCAAGTCGGCCACCGTGGTCGACAGGCCCTTGGCCTCCAGCGTTTCCGCCGCCTTCAGCGCCTCGCCCAGGCGCGTGCCGAGCGAGAGCAGGGCGACCTTGGTGCCTTCGCGCACCACCCGGCCCTTGCCGATTTCCAGCAGCAGCGGCGTTTCGGGCAGCGGCACGCCCACGCCGTTGCCGCGCGGATAGCGGAAGGCGATGGGGCCGGCGTCGTGCCGGGCGGCGGTGTGGGTCATGTGCACCAGCTCCGCCTCGTCGGCGGCGGCCATGACCACCATGTTGGGCAGCGTCGCCAGATACGTGATGTCGAACGCGCCGGCATGGGTCGCGCCGTCGGCGCCGACCAGGCCCGCGCGGTCGATGGCGAAGCGCACCGGCAGGTTCTGGATCGCCACGTCGTGCACCACCTGGTCGAAGGCGCGCTGCAGGAAGGTGGAGTAGATCGCGCAGAATGGGCGCATGCCTTGCGCGGCCAGGCCGGCGGCGAACGTCACCGCGTGCTGTTCGGCGATGCCGACGTCGAAACTGCGATCGGGAAAGGCGGCCCCGAACTTGTCGAGCCCGGTGCCCGAGGGCATCGCGGCGGTGATCGCGCAGATCGTTTCGTCCCGCCGCGCCTCGGCGATCAGCGCCTGGGCGAAGACGCCGGTATAGCTGGGCGGGCCGGCCGGCGCCTTGACCTGTTCGCCGGTGACGACGTTGAACTTCTGCACGCCGTGGTACTTGTCGGCCGATTCCTCCGCCGGGGCATAGCCCTTGCCCTTCTTGGTCACGACATGGATCAGGCAGGGGCCGACTTCCGCGTCGCGCACGTTTTCCAGGATCGGGATCAGCTGGTCCAGGTTATGGCCGTCCACCGGGCCGACATAGTAGAAGCCCAGCTCCTCGAACAAAGTGCCGCCCATGGCCAGGCCGCGCGCGAATTCGTCGGTCTTGCGGGCGGCGCGGTGCAGCGGTTCGGGCAGGCGGCGGGAGATCTTGCGCGCCAGTTCGCGCATGTTGAGGAACGGACGGGAGGACACCAGCTTGGCAAGGTAGGCCGAAAGCCCGCCGACCGGCGGCGCGATCGACATGTCGTTGTCGTTCAGGATCACGATCAGCCGGTTGCCCGCCGGCTTGGCGTTGTTCATCGCCTCGTAGGCCATGCCCGCGCTCATCGCGCCGTCGCCGATCACGGCGATGCCGCGCCCCGGCTCGTGCTTCAGCTTGTTGGCCACCGCGAAGCCCAGCGCCGCCGAGATCGAGGTGGAGCTGTGCGCGGCCCCGAACGGATCGAATTCGCTTTCGCTGCGCTTGGTGAAGCCGGACAGGCCGCCGCCCTGGCGCAGCGTGCGGATGCGGTCGCGCCGGCCGGTCAGGATCTTGTGCGGATAGGCCTGGTGGCCGACGTCCCAGACCAGGCGGTCGCGCGGGGTATCGAACACGTAGTGGATCGCCACCGTCAACTCGACGACGCCGAGGCCCGAACCGAGATGCCCGCCGGTCTGCCCCACGGCGGAAATCATCTCGGCGCGCAGTTCGTCGGCAAGCTGGCGCAGCTGGCCGGGCTTCAGCTTGCGCAGGTCTTCGGGTGCGGGAACCGTATCGAGCAGGGGGGTGGCCGGGTTGGCATTCATTTCTCGGGCCTTACACGCTTGTTGCGATCATGTCGATTGACAGGGGCTGTCATGACACAGCACGGTGCGGGACCCATGAACGGGCCAAGGATTCTCGATGATGATGGTCGCGAGTTCCCCTCCAGTCACTTTCGTCCTCACTGCCGACAGGTTCGCTTTCAGGCGCACGCGAAAGTCAGTTCCGCCGCGCTCCAGTTGCCTGCCCCGGCGTCGGCGGGGCTGATCCAGAACTGGAACAGCCCCATCTCGCCCCAGCGCCATTCCATCATGTCGTCGTAGCCCAGCTGGAGCAGGAGAATGTCCTGGCGGTGCTCGTCACGCGCCGATTGCTGGCAGCCGCCCAGGCCGAACATCTGGTGCGGGTGCAGGATGGGCAGGCGGTAGTCGCGGTTGATCCGGGCCAGGTCCTCCTCGGGCATCGCGCCTAGCGCGTCCGGTGCGCCGGTGACCATGGCTCGCAGCGACAGCGTCGTCAGTTCGGCGATCTCGTGGGGTACGTGGTATTGCACCAGATCGCCGTAGGCGGCGTGCAGTTCGGCCAGCAGATCCTTGACGACGCCGTATTCCTGGGGCGTCAGCCGCTGCCACGGGGGGCGGCCGGCGACGAACCCGTCCATCGCCGCGATCATCCTGGGCAGGCTTTCGCGGTGGGCTTCGATCGCGGCAAGATCGGCCTGCCTTTCCGCCAGGTCCCGCCGGGCGGCTTCGATCCGCGCGGCTTCGGGCCGGCGTTCTTCGGGCCGGGGCTCTTCGGGATCCCGCTGCGCCTCGAGCAAAGCCAGCGCTTCCTCCGCCTGCCGCAGCTTGTCCCGCCGCAGGGCGACCAGCCGGGACGAGCCTTCCAGCGCCAGGTGAAGCCGATCGGCAAGATGGCTTGCCCCGTGCCACCACAGCGCGGGCGCCGCCTGCGCGCCGTCCCCGGCGGCGAATGCATGGTCGCGCGGGCCGGCATGCGCCGAAAGCAGATTGGCCATGGCCTTGGCAATGGCATCGTCACGCGGGGGGTCGCGCCGGGGGTCGTGTGGATCGCGGAGGTCCTCGGGCAGGTCCAGCAGCAGCGGCTCGACCGGCCAGAACGGAAAGAAATGGCGGCTCAGGCGATTCGCGCGCGCCGGGAACGGGTATCCGCCCTCGTCGAAGGCCGGCGGCAGATCCCGCGGCGGATCGGTGAAGTCGTGCTCTCCCGGCGGCACCGCGACGACGGCGCCGGTGCCCAGGAAGAAAGCGAGCGAGCCGGTCCCGGGCAGCATGCTATCCCGCGAACCGTCCGGATGGGCGGCGGCGAGTTCGGCGAAGTCGATCTGGGCGGCGAAGGGCAGGGGCGTGCCCCCGCCGTCGCGCGGCCATGCGGCCTCGCCCAGCCGGGGCAGTCCGCCCAGCCAGCTGCGATCGCCGAACCAGTCACGGTCGCGTTCGCGCGGCTTGCGTACCAGCACCACCGGGCGCGGCAATGGCAAGGCTGGTGGCGGCGCCTCCGCCTGTTCACCGGCGGCGCGGCGGCGCAGGCCGGCGATGCGCTGTTCCTGGGACAGCGCTTCGGGACGCCAGATCGGACCCGGTTCGGGGACATCGGGCCGTGGCCGCTTGCGGAGCCCGGGCTGCGCGCCGGGTGCCTTTTCCGAGCTCTCGCCGCCGATCGCCGATGCGGCCAGCAACGAGAGCACGATACCCAGCACCAGCAGTCCGAGCACCGCCGCGCCGCGTCCCCGGATGGCGATCAATTGCGCCGCCGCGGTGTCCAGAACGGCCAGGGCGCCGCGGGCATTGTCGGAACCAGGCGAAGGGGCATGGGGCGCCAGCGCGACGTAGGCGGCGATCAGGGCGACGAGCCCGAACACCGCGCACATGGCGATTACTCTCTTCATGCCCAACTCCACCGCTTTCAGCACGATCCGTTACAGGACGATGGTTAACTTCATCCAAGCGGGGAGAAACCCCGGCAATCCCGTGCATGGCGCAGCGCGAGGTGTTATCCCCAACCGCGATGGCCAAGCTCTATTTCTACTACGCCAGCATGAACGCGGGGAAGTCCGCCACGTTGTTGCAGGCGAACTTCAACTACAACGAACGCGGCATGCGCACGATGTTGTGGACCGCCGCGATCGATGATCGCGGCGCGGGAGAAGGCGATGCGCACGCGATCGAAAGCCGCATCGGGCTGCATGCCGGCGCCCACCGCTTTGCGGCCGGCACCGACCTGTTCGGGCGGGTCGGGGCGGTCCATGCGGAGGCGGCATTGTCCTGCGTGCTGGTGGACGAGGCGCAGTTCCTCACCCCCGCCCAGGTGTGGCAATGCGCGGACATCGCCGACAAGGCGGGCATCCCGGTGCTCTGCTATGGGCTGCGCACCGATTTTCGCGGCGAACTGTTTCCCGGCTCGGCGGTCCTGCTGGGGATCGCCGATACGCTGGTGGAGCTCAAGGCGGTGTGCCACTGCGGGCGCAAGGCTTCGATGAACTTGCGCGTCGATGCCCGGGGCAACGCGGTCAGCGAAGGCCCGCAGGCGGAGATCGGCGGCAACGACCGCTACATCGCCCTGTGCCGCCGCCATTTCAGCGAGGCGATGGGGCGTTGAGCAGCGGATCGATTGCGCGCGGCTCCCGCCGTTCCTAGATAGCGGGCATGAACGAAACCCTGCTGCAGGTCGCGGCGCTCATCATCCCGCTCATCGTTGCGATCGTGTTCCATGAGGTCGCGCACGGCTGGACGGCGCTGGCCCTCGGCGATCCGACCGCGCGCGAGCAGCGCCGGCTCAGCCTCAATCCGCTGCGTCACGTCGATCCCTTCGGCACCGTGATCCTGCCGGCGATCCTGTGGCTTACCACGCATGCCGCGTTCGGCTGGGCGAAGCCGGTGCCGGTCAGCAAGGGGCGGCTGCGCAATCCGCGCCGGGGGATGATGGCGGTCGCGGCGGCGGGACCGGCGACCAACCTGGTGCTGGCCGCGATCGGCGCGGTGCTGCTGGGCCTGCTGGTGCGCTACGCCGGCGACAATGAAGGGCCGTTCCTTCGGTTCCTGGCGGAAAACTTCAACAATTTCATCGTAGTCAACGTGTTCCTGGCACTGTTCAACCTGCTGCCGCTGCCGCCCTTCGACGGTTCGCACATAGCCGAGGGGTTGCTGCCGCGCGCGGCGGCGCGCGGCTATGCCCGGTTGCGGCCGTTCGGCTTTCCGCTGCTGTTCGTGCTGCTGCTGGTGATCCCGGCGCTGTTTCCCGGCTGGGGCGTGGTGGAACGCGTCGTGCTGCCGCCGGTGATCTGGATGAGCGGGCACTATTACGAACTGGCACGGTTCATCGCCGGCGGCTGAGGCCCTTCGCCGCGTTCGAGAAGGTTGACCGGCCGCCGGCGAAGAAGTGATCCGCACCCGCCGTTGACCAATCCGGCGCGGGCGCACATGGGGGCGCGATGACGCTTCCCCCGGTGCCGCACGGCTGGATCATCCTCGACAAGCCGGTCGGGCTCGGCTCGACCCAGGCCGTCGCGGCGGTGAAGCGCAACTTGCGGGAAGCGGGCCATGGCAAGAAGGTCAAGGTCGGCCATGGCGGCACGCTCGACCCGCTGGCGAGCGGCGTGCTGCCCGTCGCGCTGGGCGAGGCGACCAAGCTGACCGGGCGCATGCTCGATGCCAGCAAGACCTACGAATTCACCGTCCGTTTCGGCGAGGAGACCGATACGCTCGACCTGGAGGGCAAAGTGATCGCCAGCAGCGACACGCGCCCCACCCTGGAGCGGATCGAGGCGGTGCTGCGGCGCTTCACGGGGCCGATCGCGCAGGTGCCGCCGGCCTATTCGGCGCTGAAGGTCGATGGGGAACGCGCCTATGACCTGGCGCGGGCGGGACGGGACGTGGCGCTGGAGGCGCGGAGGGTGGAGATATTTGAACTGAGCCCCGTTCGTGTCGAGCGAAGTCGAGACACGTTGGCGCAGGTTCCGCGTGTCTCGACTTCGCTCGACACGAACGGGGAGGTTGAACTGGTTGAGAGCCTCACCCTCCGTGCCCATGTCTCCAAGGGCACGTATATCCGCTCGCTGGCGCGCGATATCGCGCATGCGCTGGATACGTGCGGCACGGTCACCATGCTTCGGCGCACCCAGGCCGGCCCATTCGCCCTGTCGCACGCGATTTCGCTGGACAAATTGAACGAAGTGGGTAAGGGCGCGCCTCTTGAACAGATACTCTTGCCGCTGGAGGCGGGGCTGGACGACATCCCGGCCATCGACCTCGATCCGGAGCAGGCAAGGGCGGTCCGCCAGGGCCGTGTTCTGACCGGATTGCCCCAGGATGACGGGCTGCATTGGGCGCGTGAAGGCATTGTTCCGGTCGCGCTGGTGGAGCTTTCGGGCGGAGCAGCCCGCGTCGTCAGGGGATTCAACCTTTCGGATGTCGCGGAGTAGAATGCATGACGGTTACCGCTGAAAAGAAGCAGGAAATCATTTCGGACAACGCGCGCGCCACGGGCGACACGGGCAGTCCGGAAGTCCAGGTCGCGATCCTTACCGAGCGTATCGTCAACCTGACCGAACACTTCAAGACGCACCACAAGGACAACCATTCGCGTCGCGGCCTGCTGGCCATGGTCAACAAGCGCCGCTCGCTGCTCGACTATCTCAAGAAGAAGGATGTCGCGCGCTACAATGCACTGATCCAGAAGCTTGGTCTGCGTAAATGACGTGAAACTTCGGCCCGCCTCGGCGGGCCGTTTACGTTTTGCGCCATCCCCGCCCGTCCGATGGACGGTTTGTCCTGAGCGCTTGCCTTGGCGCGCATGGGAAGGGCAGGGACAAGGTAAAGAAGGGGCGGGCTTCGCAATTCGGCGGAGTTCGAGCCAAATGGGGCGATAGATGCCCCGCACCGGACCGGGACGGAATCCCCGGCAGTAAACCCCGCCAGGCAATAGGGCCGGCGGGCTGAGGAAAACCAAATGTTCGACGTGAAAACCGTATCGATGGAGTGGGGCGGAAAGACCCTCACTCTGGAAACCGGCCGCATTGCCCGTCAGGCCGACGGCGCGGTCCTCGCCACTTACGGCGAAACCGTGGTGCTCTGCGCGGTCACGGCCGCCAAGTCGGTGAAGGAAGGCCAGGACTTCTTTCCGCTGACCGTCCACTACCAGGAAAAATTCTCTTCCGCCGGCCGCATTCCCGGCGGCTTCTTCAAGCGTGAGCGCGGCGCGACCGAAAAGGAAACGCTGACCAGCCGCCTGATCGACCGTCCGGTGCGCCCGCTGTTCCCGGAAGGCTTCTACAACGAGATCAACTGCATCGCGCAGGTCCTCAGCTATGACGGCGAGACCGAGCCCGATGTCGTCGCGATGATCGCCGCCTCGGCCGCGCTCACCATTTCGGGGGTGCCGTTCATGGGTCCGATCGGCGCCTGCCGCGTCGGCTTCGTCGATGGTGCCTACACGCTGAACCCGAAGCAGGAAGCGGCCCTGGCCGAAGGCCGGCTCGACCTTGTCGTCGCCGCCACCGGCGAGGCCGTGATGATGGTCGAATCCGAGGCCAAGGAACTGACCGAGGAAGAAATGCTCGGCGCCGTCATGTTCGCGCATGACGAATGCAAGAAGGTCGTGAACCTCATCATCGACCTTGCCGAAAAGGCCGCCAAGGAGCCTTGGGAAGTCGACCTGTCGGACAATACCGCCGACATCAAGGCGAAGCTCAAGGCCGCCATCGGCGCCGACGTTGCCGCCGCCTACAAGCTGACCGACAAGTCGGCCCGCTCGAACGCGCTCAACGAAGCGCGCGCCAAGGCCAAGGCCGCTTTCGCGGAGGAAAGCCCGCAGACCCAGATGGTCGCCATCAAGACCATGAAGAAGGTCGAGGCGGACATCGTTCGCGGCGCCATCCTCAAGGACGGCCAGCGCATCGACGGCCGCAAGCTCGACCAGGTCCGCCCCATCGAATCGATCGTCGGCTTCCTGCCGCGCACGCACGGTTCGGCGCTGTTCACGCGTGGCGAGACGCAGACGATCTGCACCACCACGCTGGGCACCAAGGATAGCGAGCAGATGATCGACGGCCTCGAAGGCCTGTCCTACTCGTCGTTCATGCTGCACTACAACTTCCCGCCCTATTCGGTCGGTGAAGTCGGCCGCTTCGGCGCGCCGGGCCGCCGCGAAATCGGCCACGGCAAGCTGGCGTGGCGCGCGCTGCATCCGGTCCTGCCCAAGAAGGAGGACTTCCCCTATACCATCCGCGTCCTCTCGGATGTGACCGAGTCCAACGGCTCGTCCTCGATGGCGACCGTCTGCGGCGGCTGCCTCTCGATGATGGACGCCGGCGTTCCGGTCGTCCGCCCGGTCTCGGGCATCGCCATGGGCCTGATCCTGGAAGGCGACGAGTTCGCCGTCCTTTCGGACATCCTGGGCGACGAGGACCACCTCGGCGACATGGACTTCAAGGTGGCCGGCACCGAAGCAGGCATCACCACGATGCAGATGGACATCAAGATCGCCGGCATCACCAAGGAGATCATGGGCAAGGCGCTCCAGCAGGCGAAGGCCGGCCGCGCGCACATCCTGGGTGAAATGACCAAGGCCCTCGGCTCGGCGCGTACCGAGCTTTCGGCCCACGCCCCGCGCATCGAGACGATCCAGATCGACAAGTCGAAGATCCGCGACGTCATCGGCACCGGCGGCAAGGTCATCCGCGAGATCGTCGCCGAGACCGGCGCCAAGGTCGACATCGACGATGAAGGCGTAATCAAGATCTCGTCCTCGGACATCAATCAGATCGAGGCCGCCAAGAAGTGGATCCTCGGCATCGTCGAGGAAGCGGAAGTCGGCAAGGTCTACCAGGGCAAGGTCGTCAACATCGTCGACTTCGGCGCTTTCGTGAACTTCATGGGCGGCAAGGACGGCCTCGTCCACGTCTCCGAGATGAGGAACGAGCGCGTCGAGAAGCCGACCGATGTCGTCAAGGAAGGTCAGGAGGTCTTCGTGAAGGTCCTCGAGATCGACAACCGCGGCAAGGTTCGCCTGTCGATGCGGGTGGTCGACCAGGAAACCGGCGCGGAACTGGAAGACACCCGCCCGCCCCGCGAACCGCGCGAGCCGCGTGGCGACCGCGGCGATCGCGGCGGTGACCGTCGTGGTCCGCGCCGCGATGGCGGCGGCGGCCGTGGCGGCGATCGCGGTCCGCGCGGCGATCGTGGCCCCCGGCGCGACGGAGACACCGGCGGCGGCGATCCGAACCACATGCCGGCCTTCCTCAAGGAAGACTGATCGGCACCTCGCGGACGACGCGAAAGCAGGAAAAGGGGCCGCGCCAGGCGCGGCCCCTTTTTCGTTGGCGATGGGCCGGTTTGGGGCCCCATGCCAAGTCTCTCGGGTCGCAAAGCAACCCGCTGGATCGCCGCGCAGCCTCCGCCGGCTCGCAATGGCGAAGGAAAGCGGAACAAGCGTTCCGATCGATGAGATCCGGTATGCGCCTACTCCCCCGCCTCGGTGGCGCTGCCTTGCGGCCATTGCGCCTGCGAGGGGGTGAGCGCCTCGGCCGGCGGGCGCCGTTCGTCGAGCATGGCCGCCGCCTCGTCCAGCGCGCGCGCCTCGCCCGCGGTGACGCCGCCCGGCCCGCTACCGGAATCGGATTTCCCGCAGGCCCCGAGCGCGAGCAGCCCGAGAAGCGGGCACAAGATGCGTTTCATGCGCGGGACCTTATACCAGGTATCATTGATCGGAACTCCTGTTCCCTTCCCTTCGCCCGAACGAGGCGGCGAAGCCTGGCATGGGAAAATCTGCCCCACCCCCACTAGCCCTGGGCTTGTCGAAGGGCGCGGACGCGTCAAGCGTCGATCACGCGGGTATGGGGATGATGCTTGTCGAGATGCTTGCGGATGATCCGCAGGTTGCGGCTGTTCGAACGGAACAGGAAGTCGAACAGGTCGCCCGCCACCGGCACCGCGCCGACCAGCGTATCGAAGCCCACGTTGGCGGTCATGCGCGCGAGCTGCCATCGGGACATGCCCAGGTTGCGCGCTTCCCACACCAGGTACAGCCCCAGCGCCGCCGAGATCACGTCCCCGGCGACGGGCACCAGCCCCACGAGCGCGTCCAGGCCGATTTGCCGGCGGGTTCCGGGCACCGTGAACGCGCGCTCCAGCACCCGCTCCATCGCTTCGATACGGCGCCGGATCGATAGCGGGTCGTTACCCAATGGCAGCTCGAAATCGAGCCGCCGCGTAGAATTCGATCCTGCCATCAAAGCGTTGCCTCTCAACCACCGGCCTATGCCGCCTCCCTCTATCTGGGCGGCCGGGCCAGCGGCATCAAGGGGTGCCAGCCCCACGAGTTGGCGGCGAAGCCATCGACGCTGCCGCGCACCAGCGACCAGCGGATCGGCGTGCCGAAGGGTATGAAGACGTTGGCGGCGGTCAGTTCGGCTTCGGCTTCGGCCAGCAGCGCGGCCCGTTCCGGCGGCGAGGTGGCCTTGTCGGCTTCCGCGACCCGGGCGTCCGCTTCCGGCGAGCACAGGCCGCGCCGGGCGGCGCAGGACAGCCGGTTGAGATACCAGGCCGCGCGCGGATAGCGGGCGACATCGTCGACCAGCATGAGATCGGCCGCCTGGACCGCCTTCGCGCGTTCGAGCGTGACGCCGATCGTGCCGAGATCGCTCGACAGCCGGTCGAACAGGACTTGCGAGCCTTCGCCTTCGGGCAGCCAGATCCGCACGTGCACGCCGGCCGGGGTCGCCGGCGCCGCGCCGCCCACCGCATTCGTGTCCGGCACCGTTCCCTCGTTCCCGCCGCCCCCGGATTGCCAGGCATGCACGCGTGCCTTCGCCACCTGCCGCCGTTCGTCGAGCGACTGCCCGCTCCAGCGCTCTCCGATGGTGCCGAGATCGCCGGCCAGGCTGGGGGCGACGACGCGCGTGGTGGGGCCCCAGCCGCCGACACCGAACGGCGCCATCAGCGCCTCGCGGTCGATCGCCATCGCCAGCGCTTCGCGATTGGCGGGGTCCGCCAGGAAGCCTTCGTCGTTCATCACCTGGAGCCCGAACAGCCCCAGCACCGGATCGAGCTGGATCGTCCCGCGCAGGATACCCACCGAACGCGTAAGGGTGAAATCCTGGATGCGCCCGCCCAGCACCAGGTCGACATCGCCGTCGTTGAACTTGTCGACCGCGGCCTGGCCGCCCAGCGCATGGAGTTCGATCCGGCGCGTGCGCGCGGACCAGTCCTCCACGGCGGGAAGCCCCAGCCTGGCCGGATCGATCGGCTGGAGCTGCGCCAGGCCCGGCGCCTTTTCCAGCGTCATCGGTCCGGCGCCGCGCTTCTCGTGATAGAGGCCAAGTTCGGGCTGGGCCAGGAGTTGCAGCAGGTAGGGCATCGGCTGCCGCAGCCTGATCTCGATCACCCGGCCGGCCATGGCCCGGATTTCGTCGATCCCCGACAGGTCGAAGGCGAGCGGCGTGCCATCGAGCGAATCGAGCGCGGCCTCAATCGCCTTCCTGGCCGAATCGCCGGTGATCGGATCGCCGTTCGCCCAGTTGCCTTCGCGCAGGCGGAAAATATAGCTCTGGCCATCGTCGGTAACGATCCAGCGATCCGCCAGCGCCGGGATCACGCGGCCCTGCTCGTCGAAGGCGACGAGCCCCTCGACCGTCGCCGCGCGGACCAGTTGGCCGGCGGTGGTCAGCCTGACTCCCCCCTGGAACGGATCGTCGGGCGCGCCGATGACGGCCACGTCCAGCGCGGAATTGTCGGCCGAGCCGCAGGCGGCGAGGAACAGCGCGGCTCCCGACGACAGGGCTAGCCGGCCGAGACCATTCATCCGGCCCATGCCGAATCCCGTCGACCGCGCATCGGCGGCCTTCCCCGAAGGGAAGGGGCCCGGCGCATTCGGATCAAGGGGACTCGGTATTGCCTGCATGCGGGAGGACTAGAGCAAGACACCGAAAATCCGAAGCGAGAGCTGTTCGGTAATTGTCCGGAACGCTCCCGATCGCCGATTCCCCATCGCCGCCTCCCCATCGGAAGAACCGCCGTTACGGATCTTCGGCGCCATTGGCTTGAGAGCGTCGAGCCGGAAATGCACCGCCCGCGGCGAAGGTCAGAAGCCGATGTGGAGCATTCGGCCGAGGAAGATCAGCACCAGGGCGCCAAGGACCGAGGCGAGGCAGCCGGCGCGGCTGAAGTCGCGCTGGCCGCGGCTGGTCACCAGGCCGGCGACGAGCGAACCGCCGATGCCGAGCAGGATGGTCGCGATCCAGCCCATCTCGACCGCGCCCGGATAGAAGAACCGTGCCAGTACGCCGATGACCAGACCGCTGATGATGGCGCCGATGATGTTGAACATGGGGGCTTGTCCTTCTGCCGCGATGTGATGTGCCTTCCCGGTCCATGAATGCCGGGTGATCGGGCCATCCCACATCGCATGTTCCGCGCCGTGCCGCACGCCCGGTTCTGCCAGCGGCATAGCCGGTTCGACATATGGCCGCGGCGCGCCCTGAATGGAAGCCTGCCGCTGTATGCGGTGGCTTCGGGCCCGCGTCCGATAGCCCCTCGTATTCGCTTGCCGCGGCCTTGACACACCGCGAAGGCCGACTCGGTTCGTCGCAAACGTGATTCGGTTCGTCGGCAATTTATGTGGAAAAATTTCTGCGCATGACCGCGATTTAGACTCTTGCGCCGGCGATGGATGGAGGACTTCCCACGCGTCGCACGGTGCCGGGGGCCGTCCGGTCCGGGCCGGTGCTCCGCATTAACCCGGACTTCACCCTCTTGCGCCCGTTTGCAGAACGGGCACTATGGGTTGTGGCGCGTCGGTCGCCGGGCCTCAATACCTAGGAAAGTCGCATGGATCGGGCAGGGGGCCCGGCGGCGGCGTTTCCAGGTCGGGAAAGCGCGATGACCGACGGGGCCACGGGTCGGAGACAAAGGTCAGAGATATAGGGTCAGGCGGGGACTTAACCGTTCTCTTTTTGTGCCGGTTCTGGTATGCGGGGCGTTCGCGACCCTTCGAGTCGTCCGTCGACTCGCGCCAGCGCCGCCAGGCCATTGCCTTCGGCTGTGAACCCGCTCCGCGGCGGTTTGATGACATACTTTGGATGGCATTGGCTTTGAATGGCACTGGCTTTGATTGGCATTGGGGGCGACGAGTGGATTTCAGGAACGGAAACGACGGTCATGTGGCCGGCTACGATGCAAGCCACGCGGAAGGAGGCCAGGTCGAGATGGAAGGACTCTATGCCCCGCGCGATGCCGCTTCGAAGGGTGCCGGTGACTTGAAGGCCGATTTGAAGGCTGGTTTGAATAAGGAGACGGGCGGGAGCCCGGCAATCGTCATGGACAAGACCGACACCGCAACCGCCGATCTGGTGGAGGCGCCGAAGAAGGCGGCGCAGGGCGATTCCAAGCGGATCCACGATCGCCGCTTCGCGATCGTCCTCGATGCCGGGCGCGATGCGCTGCTGACCGATTTCGGCAGGGAGACGCTGGACGATCGCTACCTGCTGCCGGGCGAGAAGTACCAGGATCTCTTCGCCCGCGTCGCCGATGCCTATGCCGACGACCAGGAGCACGCGCAGCGGCTCTACGACTACATCTCCAGGCTGTGGTTCATGCCCGCCACGCCCGTCCTCTCGAACGGCGGCACCGGGCGCGGCCTGCCGATCTCGTGCTATCTCAATTCGGTCGACGACAGCCTCGAAGGCATTGTCGCCACCTGGAACGAGAATGTCTGGCTCGCCTCGCGCGGGGGGGGCATCGGCACGTATTGGGGCGCGGTGCGCGGCATCGGCGAGCCGGTGGGCCTCAACGGCAAGACCAGCGGCATCATTCCGTTCGTGCGGGTGATGGATTCGCTGACGCTGGCGATCAGCCAGGGCTCGCTGCGGCGCGGCTCGGCCGCCTGCTACCTCGACGTCTCGCACCCCGAGATCGAGGAGTTCCTGGAAATCCGCAAGCCTTCCGGCGACTTCAACCGCAAGGCGCTCAACCTGCATCACGGCGTGCTGCTCACCGACGAATTCATGGAAGCCGTGCGCGACGGCGCCGAGTTCGCGCTGAAGAGCCCCAAGGACGGCTCGGTGCGCGGCAAGGTCGATGCCCGTGCGCTGTTCCAGAAGCTGGTCGAGACGCGCCTTGCCACCGGCGAGCCCTATATCGTCTTCTCCGACACCGTGAACCGGATGATGCCCAAGCATCACCGCGACCTGGGCCTCAAGGTCTCGACCTCGAACTTGTGCTCGGAAATCACCCTGCCGACCGGGCGCGACCACCTGGGCAACGATCGCACGGCGGTGTGCTGCCTTTCCTCGCTCAACCTGGAGACCTGGGAGGAGTGGAAGGGCGAGAAGCGCTTCATCGAGGACGTGCTGCGCTTCCTCGACAACGTGCTGCAGGACTATATCGACCGCGCGCCCGACGAGATGGCGCGGGCCAAGTATTCGGCATCGCGCGAACGTTCGGTCGGCATGGGGGTGATGGGTTTCCATTCCTATCTGCAAAAGCGCGGCATCGCCTTCGAAAGCGCGATGGCCAAGGCGCTCAACCTGCAGATGTTCCAGTATGTCAACCAGAAGGCCAACGAGGCCTCGATGCTGCTGGCGAAGGAGCGCGGGCCGTGCCCCGACGCCGCCGACCAGGGCGTGATGGAGCGCTTCTCCTGCAAGATGGCGATCGCGCCGACCGCCTCGATCTCGATCATCTGCGGCGGCACTTCGGCCTGCATCGAGCCGATCCCCGCCAATATCTACACCCACAAGACGCTTTCGGGCAGCTTCGTGGTGAAGAACCCCTACCTGCAAAAGCTGTTCGCCAGCAAATCCAAGGATTCCACCAATGTGTGGAACTCGATCCTGGAGAACGGCGGTTCGGTCCAGCACCTCGATTTCCTCAGCCCGGAGGAGAAGGCGGTCTACAAGACCAGCTTCGAGATCGACCAGCGCTGGCTGCTGGAATTCGCCGCCGATCGCACCCCCTATATCGACCAGGCGCAGTCGCTGAACTTGTTCATCCCCGCCGACGTCGACAAGTGGGACCTGATGATGCTGCACTTCCAGGCGTGGGAAAAGGGCATCAAGTCGCTCTACTACTTGCGCTCCAAGTCCGTGCAGCGCGCCGGCTTCGCCGGCGGCGTCGAGGCGGACAACACGCCCGAGGCGCCCAAGTTCGAGATCGGCGAGACGACCGATTACGACGAGTGCCTCGCCTGCCAGTAATACCATAAGCTGCATTGATGAGTTCCCATCAACGCAGCTTGGTATTACGCCATGCTGGCGGGCATCACGCCTTCACGTCGTCCCATTCCGGGTGCCGTTGGAAGGCCGCGGCGACATATGTGCAGGCCGGCGCGATCTTGAAGGCGTTTTCGCGGGCGTCGGCGACCATCGCCTCCACCAGGCGTCCGGCCACGCCGCGCCCGCCGATCGCCTCGGGGACGAGGGTATGTTCGGCATGGCGGACGCCTTCGCGTTCCACCCAGGTGAGGCGGCCGATCGCCTCGCTGTCGGCGACATGCGCCTGGTATTCGCCGGCGGGTCCGGCCTGGTGCTTGGTAATGGTAATGCCGACCATGGCAGTTTCCTCGTTTCGATGCCGGGTTCGGTGCCGGCGCTTGACGCCGCGCCTGCCGGCTCGCAGGCATATGGCCATGCAGTTCCTCTCCGACAATGCCGCCGCCGTCCATCCCGCCGTGTGGCGGGCGATGATGGCGGCCGACGCCGCCGATGCGCCTTATGACGGCGATGCGCTCAGCCGCGAACTCGACGCGGCGTTCACCGCGCTGTTCGGGCGCGCGTGCGCGGTGCTGTGGGTGGCGACCGGGACGGCGGCGAACTGCCTGGCGCTGGCATCGATGGTCGCGCCGCACGGCGCCGTGGTCTGCCACCGCGAGGCGCATATCGAGATGGACGAGGCGGGCGCCCCGGGCTTCTACCTGCACGGCGCCAAGCTGCTGCTGGCCGGCGGGGAGGGCGCGAAGATCACGCCGCGCGCCGTCGCGGCCGTGATCGACCCGATCCGCGACGATGTCCACCAGGTGCAGCCGCACGCGATCTCGATCACCCAGGCGAGCGAATACGGCTGCGTCTATCGTCCCGATGAAGTCGCGGCGCTGGCCGCCTTCGCCAAGGCGCGCGGGCTGGGCCTGCATATGGACGGCGCCCGCTTCGCCAATGCGGCCGCCTTTCTCGGCTGCGCGCCGGGGCAGGCCTGCGCCGGGGTCGACGCGCTCAGCTTCGGGTTCGTCAAGAACGGCGGGCTGGGGGCCGAGGCGATCGTGTTCTTCGATCCCGAGGCCGCCCGCACGATCCGCTATCGCCGCAAGCGCGCGGGGCACTTGCAGTCCAAGGGCCGGTTCCTGGCCGCGCAGATCCTGGCGCTGCTGGAAGGTGATCTCTGGCTCGGCAACGCGCGCGCCGCCAATGCCGCCGCCGCCGAGATCGCCGCCGCCGCGCCCGGCCGCCTGCTGCACCCGGTGGAGGCCAACGAGGTGTTCCTTTCCTGCACCCCGGCCGAGCGCGCGGCGCTGCGCGCGCGGGGCTTCGCGTTCTACGACTGGGGCGAGGGCGCGGCGCGGCTGGTCGCCGCGTGGGATGCCCGGGCCGAGCACGTGACGGCGCTGGCGCGCGCCATCGCGGCGCTATGAGCGCGCCTTCGGAGAGGCAGGCCGGAATGCGGCCGGAAATGCGTGCAGGGGTGGTGGTGCCTTTCGCGCTGGTCGCGCTGATCTGGGGTTCGACCTGGCTTGTCATCAAGGACCAGATCGCCGCCATACCGCCGGAATGGACGATCGTCTGGCGGTTCCTGCTCGCGAGCGCGGCGATGTGCCTGCTGGCGTGGATGCGCGGCGAATCGCTGCGCCTGCCGGCCGGCGGGCAGCGGCTCGCGGTGCTGATCGGGCTGACCCAGTTCTGCGGCAACTACCAGTTCGTCTACCAGGCGGAGCATTCGCTGACTTCGGGACTGGTCGCTGTCTTCTACGCGCTGCTGCTGGTGCCCAATGCCGCGCTGTCGCGGCTGTTCCTCGGGACGCCGGTGACCGGGCGCTTCATGCTGGGATCGCTGGTGGCGGTGGGCGGGATCGCGTTGCTGCTGCTGCACGAAGCGCGCATGGCGCCCGCACAGGGCGGGGTCCTGTGGGGCATCGTGCTGTCGGTGTTCGGGCTGCTTGCCGCCTCGGCCGCCAACGTGCTCCAGGCCGGCCCGGCGGCGCGGCGCACATCGGCGGTGCCGCTGATGGCCTGGTCGATGATCTGGGGCCTCGCGTTCGACGTGGTTCTCGCCTTCGTCGTGGCCGGGCCGCCCGTCATCGACATGCGGCTTTCCTACCTGGCGGGGGTCGCCTATCTGGCGATCTTTGGTTCGGTGATTACCTTCCCGCTCTACTTCCACCTCATTCGCGAGCTGGGGGCCGGCAAGGCGGCCTACAACGGGGTGGCGACGCCGGTGATCGCGATGCTGCTGTCCACGCTGTTCGAAGGCTATCGCTGGTCGCTGCTGGCGGTTGCCGGCGCGGTGCTGGCGATGGCCGGGCTGATCGTCGCGCTCAGCGCGCGCAGGCCCGCCAGGTAATCGGGATAGCGCGGCCGCCAGCCCAGCACGCGTTTCGCCTTGCCGTTGGCGACGCGCCGGTTCTCCGCATAGAAGCCGCGCGCCATCGGGGAGAGGCCGGCTTCCTCGATCCCTTGCAGCGGCGGCGGCGCGATGCCGAGCAGGCGGCAGGCTTCCTCCACCAGCAGGTTCTGGCCGCAGGGCAGGTCATCGGCAAGGTTGTAGGCGCCGCCCGGCGCCCGCAAGCCGGCGATCACACCGGCGGCGATGTCCTCCACGTGCACGCGGCTGAAGATCTGGCCGGGCAGGTCGATGCGGTGGGCGCGGCCCCCGATCACGCGTTCGAGCATCGAGCGGCCCGGTCCGTAGATGCCGGGCAGGCGGTGGACCCGCGCGCCGCGCGCCAGCCACGCCGCGTCCGCCTGGCTGCGCGCGGTGCGCCGGCCGCTGCCGACCGGCGCGCTCTCGTCGACCCAGGCACCGCCGGTATCGCCGTAGACGCCGGTGGAGGAGAGGTAGGACAGCGCCTTGCCGGTCAGCGCCGGACCGTAGCGTTCGAGCACCGGGTCGAGCGGCTCGCCGCGCGCCGCGCTGCCCGGCGGGACCGAGGACAGCACCTGGTCCGCATCGGCCAGCGCGACGCGCACCGAGCCTTCGTCGTCGAACGCCAGGGTGCCTTCGCGCCCGGTCGAGATCACTTCCCAGCCGCGCGCTTCGAGACCCGCGGCGATAAACCGCGCGGCATAGCCCAGGCCGAAGATGAAAATGCGGGGCATGGGCGGCGCGTAATGCCTTTCGCCGGCGGAGTGAACAGCATTCCGCTATCCTGGATCCCGTTCGGCCGGATCATGTACAGCCGGATCGCGTTCTGCCGATCGCGTTCTGGATGACGGCAAACGCTGGCAATCATGCCGCGAGGCTTTAAGTAGGCGGCATGGACATAGCCAGCAGACCCGCCGAACCTGATGAGAACACCCAGATCGCCGATGCCGCGCCGCCGCCGCAGGCGCCGCCGGTGATCCATCGCGAGGATTACTTGCCGCCGGCGTGGCTGGTGCCGGAAATCACGCTCGACTTCCGGCTCGGCATCGATGAGACGCGGGTCACTTCGAAGCTTGCGGTCCGGCGCAACCCGGCCGGCAACGGCGCCGTGACGCTGCGGCTCAACGGCGACCAGATCACCCCGATTTCGCTCAAGGTCGATGGCGAGCATGTCAACGACTGGCGCCTGGACGGGCCGGACCTGCTGCTCGACCTGCCCGGCGCGCAGCACCTGGTGGAAGTCGAAACCGCGGTGAACCCGGCCGGCAACAGCCAGCTCATGGGCCTCTACGCCTCGAACGGCATGCTGTGCACCCAGTGCGAGGCCGAGGGTTTCCGCCGCATCACGTTCTTCCCCGATCGGCCGGACGTGCTCTCGATCTATCGGGTGCGGATGAGCGGGGACAAGGCCAGGTTCCCGATCCTGCTCGCCAACGGCAATTGCACCGCCCAGGGCGAGAACGGCGATGGCACGCACTGGGCCGAGTGGCACGATCCCTGGCCCAAGCCGAGCTATCTCTTCGCATTGGTCGCCGGCGACCTCGTCGCCAACCATGCGACTTTCACGACCATGAGCGGACGCAAGGTGGACCTCAACATCTGGGTCCGTCCGGGTGACGAAGGCCGCACCCGCCACGCGATGGATTCGCTGATCGCCTCGATGAAGTGGGACGAGCAGGCATTCGGGCGCGAATACGATCTCGACTTGTTCAACGTGGTCGCCGTTGCCGACTTCAACATGGGGGCGATGGAGAACAAGGGCCTCAACGTCTTCAACACCCGCTATGTCCTGGCCGATCCGGAAACCGCCACCGACGCCGATTACGACGCGGTGGAGGGGGTGATCGGCCACGAATACTTCCACAACTGGTCGGGCAACCGCGTGACCTGCCGCGACTGGTTCCAGCTCAGCCTCAAGGAAGGCTTCACGGTCCTGCGCGACCAGCTGTTCAGCGCCGACATGGGCAGCGCGGCGGTGAAGCGGATAGAGGACGTGCGGGTGCTGCGCAGCGCCCAGTTCCCGGAGGATTCGGGGCCGCTCGCCCATCCGATCCGGCCCGATTCCTATCAGGAAATCAGTAATTTCTACACGGCCACCGTCTACAACAAGGGCGCCGAGGTGATCCGCATGATGCGCACCATGGCGGGGCCCGAGCGCTTTCGCGAAGGCACCGACCTCTACTTCGCGCGCCACGACGGGGAGGCCGCGACCTGCGAGGATTTCGTCAGGGCGATCGAGGACGGCACCGGGCTGGACCTGGGCCGGTTCCGCCTGTGGTATTCGCAGGCCGGCACGCCGCAGCTCTCCATCCGGCTCGAGCATGGCGGCACCCGGGCCGTGCTGACGGCGACGCAGACGGTGCCGGGCACGCCGGGCCAGCCGGACAAGCAGCCGGTGCCGGTCCCGCTGCGCCTGGCGCTGTTCGATCGCGACACCGGCACCCATTCCGGCGAGCGCCTGATCGTGCTCGACAAGGCGAGCGACACGTTCGTGTTCGACGGATTCGCCAAGCCGCCGGTGCTCTCGATCAACCGGGGCTTCTCGGCGCCGGTGGCGATCGAGTTCGAGCGCCCGGCGCAGGACCTGGTGTTCCTGGCCGCCCATGACGACGATCCCTTCGCCCGCTACGAGGCGATGCAGAACCTGGTCGTCCAGCACCTCGTCGCGGCGGTCGGCGGCGGGCTGTCGGAGGCGGAGCGGGGCGCGGGGCGCGCGGCGATCGGCGCGGCTTTCGCGGCGGTCCTCGCCGATCCCGCGCTTGACGACCTGATGCGCGGCGAGCTGATGATCCTGCCGGCCGAAAGCTACCTTGCCGAGCAGCTGCTGGTCGCCGATCCGGGCGCGATCCATGCCGAGCGCGAGGCGCTCAAGGCCTGGCTCGGCCGCGAATGCGCGGCGGCGCTGGCGGCCCTGCACGACCGTGCGGTGGGCGTGGCTTATGGGCGCGACGCGGCGGCGCGGGGCGCGCGCAAGATCAAGACCCAGGCGCTGAACTACATCGCCGCCGGGGATGCGGGCGAAGGCGCGCGGCGCGCGATCGCGCAGTACCACGCGGCCGACAACATGACCGACCGCCAGGGGGCGCTGATGGTCCTCGCCAGCCTGGACGTGCCGGAGCGGGCGGAGGCGCTGGCGGACTTCCACCAGCGCTACCAGGGCAACGCGCTGGTGATCGACAAGTGGTTCTCGCTGCAGGCCGGCGCGTTCCATCCGCACGTGCTGGAGCATGTCCGCGCGCTGGCCGGGCATGGCGACTTCACGATGAGCAATCCCAACCGCGCGCGCGCGCTCTACATGGCCGCGGCGATGAACCCCGTGGCGTTCCACGACGCGGGCGGCGAGGGCTATCGGCTGATCGGCGACCTGATTCGCCGGCTCGACCCGATCAACCCGCAGACCGCCGCGCGCTTCGTGCCTTCGCTGGGCCGCTGGCGGCGGATCGAGCCGGCCCGCGCGGTGCTGATGCGCGCCGAGCTGGAGCGGATCGCCGCCGAGCCCGCGCTTTCGCGCGACGTGCTCGAGCAGGTGACCAAGAGCCTTGGCTGAAGCGGTCGAGGTCAACCGCGCGGCCCTGCTGGAAGGCTTGCCGCACGGGTTCCTCGGGCGTCGGGGCGGGGTGAGCCGGGGCGAGGTGGCCGGGCTCAACGTCGGCCACGGATCGGGCGACGATCCCGCGCTGATCGCCGAGAATCGCGCCCGTGCCGCCGCCGCCGTGCTGGCGGGCGCGCGGCTGGTGACGGTCTACCAGGTCCACTCGCCCGATTGCGTCGCGGTGGGCGCCGATCCCTGGTCCGAAAGCGAGCGCCCGCATGCCGATGCGCTCGTCACCGATCGGCCGGGGCTGCTGCTCGGCGTGCTCACCGCGGACTGCGCGCCGGTGCTGCTGGCCGACCGCGAGGCGGGCGTCGTCGGCGCCGCGCATGCCGGGTGGAAAGGCGCGGTCGGCGGCGTGACTGACAGCACCATCGCGGCGATGGCCAGGCTCGGCGCGCGGCCGGAACGCATCGTCGCGGCCATCGGGCCCTGCATCGCCCAGGCCTCCTACGAAGTCGACCAGGCCTTTTTCGACCGGCTGGGCGCGCGGGATTCCGGCAATGCCCGCTTCTTCGCCGCCGGTCGCGCGGGCCATCACCAGTTCGACCTCGAAGGCTATGTCGCCGCCCGGCTCGCGGCGGCGGGCGTCGCCAGGGTCGAGCGCCTGGGCCTCGATACTTACGCCGTGCCCGACCGCTTCTTCTCCTTCCGCCGCGCCACCCATCGCGGCGAGGCCGCCTATGGCCGCCAGATTTCGGTCATCGGGTTGGGAGCGGGATGACGTGGTGCGGCTGGACTTTTAATCTTGACAAATGTAACCAAATAGGTTATGAACTAATCCAAGTCCGGCGCGGGAGGACTTACCGATCGAGTCGAAAACGGGCCTCCGGACAAGCCGTTCCGCCACCAGTCCCCGGGGCGAGCCCGGGATGACGGAAGCTTGAAGCACGGCGTGTCCGATCCGCAACGGCGCGGAAGGGCATCCTATCGATTTTGCGCGATTCATCCCGGCCGGATCGCCCGAATCCCCGTGCTTTCCCGCTCTCCTGAGGATAGGCCAAAAAGGCGGTTGGCAGGGCCGGCTTTCGCGTATATCAGGCGCGCCAAGTCGGTATCGGCCCGGGGCGCGCCCGGTCCGGGCACCGTTCCAGGGGGAACCAGGCGTAGCATTGGTCAGCAGTTTGGCCTGCTGCCGGTCCCCCGGCAGTGGGTTGTCGAAAGCAAGACAGTCGTAGAGCAAGGCAAGGGCTAACATGGCAGAAGAAGATGGCGTGCGGCGGCGCGATTTCATCAATATCGCCGCGGTAAGCGCGGCGGGTGTCGCTGGCGTTGGGGTTGTCATCCCCCTGGTCAGCCAGATGTCGGCCTCCGCCGACGTTCTCGCGGCTTCTTCGACCGAGGTGGACATCTCCTCGATCAAGCCGGGCCAGGCGATCAAGGCGGTGTTCCGCAAGCAGCCGGTCTTCGTGCGCAACCTGACGCCGAAGGAAATCGCGGAGGCGAATGCCGTCGATGCCGCCACCCTGCGCGATCCCCAGACGCTGGGCGAGCGCACCAAGGAGGGCAAGGAAAACTGGCTCATCACCATGGGCGTGTGCACCCACCTGGGCTGCGTGCCGCTGGGCGCCGGCGAGGGTGAGGCCAAGGGCGAGTTCGGCGGCTATTTCTGCCCTTGCCACGGTTCCTCCTACGATACCGCCGCCCGTATCCGCAAGGGCCCCGCGCCCAAGAACCTCGAGGTTCCGGAATACGAGTTCGCCTCCGATACCGTCGTGAAGATCGGCTGAAGCCAAGCGAGAGGATCACGATCATGAGCTTTCCCTGGGCCAATGAATACCAGCCGAGCCACCCCTTCATGAAGTGGATGGACGAGAAGCTGCCCCTGCCGCGCCTCGTCTACAACTCGGTCGGTTCGGGCTATCCCGTTCCCCGCAACCTCAACTATTTCTGGAACTTCGGTTTCCTGGCGCTGATCTGCCTGGTCATCCAGATCGTCACCGGCATCGTCATGGCCATGCACTACGCGGCCAACACGGCGGTGGCGTTCGATACCGTCGAGATGACCGTGCGCGACGTGAACTGGGGCTGGCTGATGCGCTACGCGCACGCCAACGGCGCCTCGGCGTTCTTCGTCGTCATCTACATCCACATCTTCCGCGGCTTCTACTACGGCTCCTACAAGGCCCCGCGCGAGATGGTGTGGCTGCTGGGCGTCGTGATCTTCCTGCTGATGATGGCCACCGCCTTCATGGGCTACGTGCTTCCCTGGGGCCAGATGAGCTTCTGGGGCGCCAAGGTCATCACCGGCCTGTTCTCGGCCATCCCGTTCGTCGGCGAGCCGCTCCAGCAGTGGCTGCTCGGCGGCTTCGCGCCGGACAATGCCGCGCTCAACCGCTTCTTCTCGCTGCACTACCTGCTGCCGTTCGTGATCGTGGGCGTGGTGATCCTGCACATCTGGGCGCTGCACATCCCGGGATCGTCGAACCCGACCGGGGTCGAGGTGAAGAGCGAGAGCGACACGGTTCCCTTCTATCCTTATTACATCGCCAAGGACGGCTGGGCAGTAGGCGCCTTCGGGTTCCTGTTCTGCATGATGCTGTTCTTCTTCCCGAACGCGCTGGGCCACCCGGACAACTACATTCCGGCCAACCCGATGAGCACGCCGGCGCACATCGTTCCCGAATGGTACTTCTGGCCGTTCTACGCGGTGCTGCGCGCCTTCACCCAGGACTTCTTCTTCATCCCGGCCAAGCTGATGGGCGTGCTCGCCATGTTCGGCGCGATCCTGGTGTGGTTCTTCCTGCCCTGGCTGGACAAGTCGCCGGTCCGTTCCGGCTCATACCGCCCGACCTACAAGAAGTTCTTCTGGTTCGGCCTGATCCCGGCGATGCTGGTGCTGTTCTACTGCGGCGGCGCGCCGGCTGCGGAACCCTACGTGATGATGAGCCAGCTCGCCGCGCTCTACTACTTCGCGCACTTCCTCATCATCCTGCCGGTCGTCTCGGCGATCGAGAAGCCGCTGCCGCTGCCTTACTCCATCACCGAGGCCGTTCTCGGCAAGGACGAAGCGGCGCAGCTCGCTCCCACCGCTCGATAAACAGCTGGAACGAAAGACGAAAGACATGGCACGCATTCTCTCGATCCTCGTCGGGCTGTTCTTCACGGCGGCCCTGGCCTGGTCCTTCGGCAAGGGCGCGTATACGCAGATCACCGAGCCGCCCGCGGTAACCGTCGAACACGAGTTCCACCTCCTGCCCAAGCACGTCCGCTTCGCCAGCGACGGCGCGTTCGGCAAGTTCGACAGGCAGCAGCTGCAGCGCGGCTTCCAGGTCTACAAGGAAGTCTGCTCGGCCTGCCACTCGCTCAGCCACGTCGCCTTCCGCGACCTCGCGCAGCTGGGCTACAGCGAAGCCGAAGTGAAGGCGATCGCGGCGGGCTTCCAGGTCGCCGGCACCGACCCGAACACCGGTGAGGCGAACATGCGCCCGGGCACGCCGACCGACTATTTCCCCAAGCCTTTCGCGAATGACATCGCCGCGCGCGCCGCCAACAACAATGCGGTTCCGCCCGACCTGTCGCTGATGACCAAGGCCCGGCACGATGGCGCGGCCTATGTCTATTCGCTGCTGACCGGCTTCCAGGCGCAGCCAGCCGCGCTGCTGAAGGAATTCCCGGACGCGAAGACCCCCAACGGCCTGCATTACAACCCGTACTTCGCCAACCTGAACCTGGCGATGGCGCCGCCGCTGACCAGCGAAGGCCAGGTCACTTACGGTGACGGCACCAAGGCCACCGTCGACCAGATGTCCAAGGACGTCTCCGCGTTCCTGATCTGGACCGCCGAACCTTCGCTGGAGAAGCGCAAGCAGACCGGCTGGGCGGTGCTGGGCTTCCTGCTCTTCGCCACGATCCTGGGCTACATGTCGTACCGCAACATCTGGGCCGGCAAGAAGCATTGAGGTCATCGTCCTCCCGGCCAATGCCGGGACCGGTGGCGCCCGTTCGGCGCAGCCCTGCCTAGGGGCCGCCCGCGTGGACACCGCCACCGGTCCCGGAGCAAGTCCGGGATGACGCCTGGATGATGAGACGAACGTGACCGCCGACGATCTCAAGCTCCTCATCCGCACGATTCCGGACTTTCCCAAGCCGGGCATCCTGTTTCGCGACGTGACCACGCTGATCGGCGACGGTCCGGGCTTCGCCGCCGCCACCGCCCTGCTGGCCGACCGCGCGCGCGACGCCGGGGCAGAGCTGATCGCGGGCATCGAGGCGCGCGGCTTCATCTTCGGCGCCGCCGTCGCCGCCCGGCTCGGACTGCCTTTCGTGCCGGTGCGCAAGCCCGGCAAGCTGCCGGTCCCGGTGCTGGCGATCGACTATGCGCTGGAATACGGCACCGATACGCTGGAGGTCGATCCGGGCGCGGTGCCGCAAGGCGCGCGGGCAGTGCTGGTCGACGATCTCATCGCCACCGGCGGCACCGCGCTCGCCGCCGTAGAGCTGCTGCGCAGCGCCGGCGGGTCGGTCTCGCAATCGCTGTTCGTGATCGACCTGCCAGACCTCGGCGGCGCCGCCCGCCTGCGCGCGGCCGGCCTCGCCGTCCACGCCCTGATGGCGTTCGAAGGGCACTGACCGCGCCCTGTCACCGGAGTCACCGGACCGGCGGCGGTCCCGGGGCGAGCCGGGGGACGCCGGATGACGAATCGGCGATCGATGCTCAGGCGGGCACCGCGTCCTTGGCGGCCCCCGCCTTCCTCCCGCCGCCTTTCCTGCCGTTGCCATCGCCCTCGTCGACGAGCGCCTGGACCGTCTTCGACGTGGCGACGGCGCCGAGCTCGGTAAGCGCGAAGAGGTTCGCCTCGATGTCGGCAAGGTCGTAGAGGTAATTGACCATGACCCCGTGCGACTGCTTCTGCCCGTTGGGCGAAAGGTCGGCATTGGCGTGGACCGCCTCCAGCCGCGCGCCGTTGCCCAGGTGGAAGCGCGCCACCGAATCCATCGGCTGGTTGCCCTTGCCCTTGGCGGTGACGAGGTAGCGCGCGGCAAGCATCCGCAAGTCCTTGGCGCCGGGCATCCTGGCGCCCGGCTCCTGCTCCTTCGCCAGCCACTTGGCGAAGCCCGGCACCGGCGAAAGCGTGGCGAAGGTCTTGAGGTGCGGCAGTTCTTCCTTCAGCAGCCCCACCACGCGCTTGATAAGGTGATTGCCGAAGGGAATGCCCTTCAGCCCCACCTGGCAGTTGCTGATCGAATAGAAGATCGCGCAGGTGGCCTCGCGCGGGTCGATCGGCTGGCGGCCCTCGGCGATGATCTGGTGGATCGCGCCCGGCAGTTCCGGCGTCAGCGCCACTTCGACGAAGATCAGCGGATCGTCGCGCATCTGCGGGTGGAAGAAACCGTAGCAGCGCCGGTCGATCGGCTCCACGCGGCTGCGCAAATCGTCCCAGCCGTGAATCTCGTGCACCGCTTCGTAGCGGATGATGCGTTCCAGCAGCGCGGCGGGCGAATCCCAGCCGATCCCGCGCAGTTCGAGGAAGCCGGCGTTGAACCACGCGGTGAAGGCGCTCTCCAGCTCCCGGTCGAGCGCGGCGAGGCCAGGCGTCGCGCTGGCCGCCAGCAGGTCCTCGCGCATGCCGATCAGGCGCTGGGTGCCCTGGGGCGCCAGGTTGAGCTGGTTTATCAGCCGCGCGCTCGGCGATTCGCTGGCGGCGTTGAGCGCCAGCGCGGCACCCTCGTCGCGCTTCGCGTTCCACTTGGCGATGGCCTTGTCGATCGCCTCCGCGTCGGCCGGATGCATGTCGTGCACTTTGCCCAGGAAGTCCTGCCGCGCGGCCAGGTCGCTGGCCTCGTAGAGATCGAAGAAGGCCGAGGCGAGCGCCGGCCCGGAGGCGCGCCCGCGCAGCGAAAGCAGCGCGTCGGCCAGGTCGAGCAGGCTCTCCCCGCTGTTCTGCCGCGGCGCCACGCCGATCCCGCGCAGGAGCTTGCCCAGCCCCGAATTCATCAGCAGGTCAAGCGGCGTGCGCCGCCGCGCCGCCGCCGGGGTTTCCATCGCAGTGCGTGTCCGTGATGCGTTCATGGTCGTGAGAATCCTCATCAGCTCGCCGGCGATGCTATCATCGCTGCACTTGCGAGAGAATAGGACGATTCCCTCTAGCCGCATGACGACCGATCACACCCTTCGCAAGAGCGCCCAAAGACAGCCGTTGACGAAGCGGCGAAATTCGTGGCAAGCGGCGGCCAGGCCAATCAAGCCCCGGCCCTCGCGCCGGAACGAGCGGGTATAGCTTAGTGGTAAAGCTCCAGCCTTCCAAGCTGGCTATGCGGGTTCGATTCCCGCTACCCGCTCCATCCTACCATCCACCGACGTCCATGCGGGGCTTTGCAACCCGCTGAAATCCGCGGTATTTTTTTGCTTTGTCCGGGCCATTGGATCGCGTGAAATTCCGGGACAGCTCCCAAACTTGGGGCCACTTTGCGGGATTAACGGGTTCAGAAATGCTCGTGGCCCCCAACCTGGGGCCACGTCACGGAAAGGCCCCGTCTATACCTTTGACAGATATAGCGATTCGCGGCGCCAAGCCGCGTCTGAAGGCCTACAAGCCGTGCGACATGCCGGCCTGTCCGCGGAAGGGATCGCGATACGTAACCGCGCCCCTTCCTGTGCTTGACGATCAATACTTGATGGTGAGGTCCATCAGATAGCTTCGCCCATATTTCTCGAAGCGGGCAAGCTGTTGTGGGTCGTTGTTCCAATAGAAGCGCGCGGCCTGGTTGGTGAGGTTGTTGGCCTGCAGTCGCACGGTGACGTTCTTGACCACTTCGTAGGAAATACTCGCGCCCAGAGTGGTTTCGGATTCAAGCCGGGTGAGTTGCGAGGCGTCCCAGCCGTAGATCACGGTGAACGGGGTGTGGTGCTTCAATGCGACGCGTGCGTCGAGGCCGGCGTGCGAATACCATAGGTCCACCTCGCCGGTGAACTTGGCAAGACCCACCGCGTTGAACGGATTGCTGGCGGGCGCCAGTTCCTTGATATTCGAATCGACCAGCGCGACATTCGAATAGACGCCGAAGTTTTCCAGCCCCGGAATGAACGAGAACGGCATCTGGAAGGTCGCCTCAGCGCCCAGGATGTGTCCGCCCGGGCCATTGGCCGGCCCGGTGATCGTATAGGTGGTGCCGTTGATCTCTTGGGGGAACGAGGTGTAGCCGATGTTGGTATCGACCTTCTTGTAGTAGCCCGCGACCGCCAGCAGCGCGTCCTTGCCGAAATACCATTCGAGCGAGAGGTCGCCCTGGGTCGCCATGAACGGTTTGAGGTTCGGGTTGCCGCCGGAGCCGGCAAGGTAGCTGGGCGGATAATAGGACAGCGATCGCGAGGCGCGCAGTTCGTCGAGCGGCGGGCGCGAGATCACCCGCGCTACCCCGGCGCGCAGCTTCACCTGCTCGGTCAGGTCAAAATTGACGTTGAGGCTGGGCAGTGCCCGGAAATAATGGGCGTATGCCACGACTGGCGAATAGCTCGTGACGTTTTGCGTACCGTCCCAATAGGTCAGGCCCTGGTTCGCATAGGAATGGGTATCGACCGAGACGAACCGGACGCCCAGGTTGCCGGTGAACGGAACCGCCCCCATGCTGCCGGCGAAATCGGCCTTGATATAACCTTCGAAATCGTCCTCGCGCACCCGCCAGTACCGCGAGGGATCTTCGGCGGGCGTGCCAAAGGTCAGGGCATAGGCCGCAATGTCCTCGAAGCTGCCGTAGAGAAGATTGGGCGCGATGAAGCCGCCGCTGCCGTTGACGCTGAATCCGCTCAGCATGATCGAGGGAATGTAAACCCCCGACCCGGTGTTGGTCGATACCGAGGAAGTGGATGCATGGAAGCTCTTGACTCGGTTGGAATAGCGCAGGCCCGCGCCAAAGCCGGTGAAGAAGCCGTCCGCCAGGTTGTGATAGATGTCGATCTGACCCGCGCCGAGCGTATCGTTCAGATACTGCGGGCCATCGCTGAGGCCCGGGTAATAGCTGGGAACGGTTTGCGCGGCGGGATCGGCCGGATCGTTGCTGGTCGTGACCGACGGTGCATGGCCCGCGCCGGTGGAGAAGCTGGTGCTCGCCGGATAGGTTTCGGTCGTCACCGCCTGCCAGATGTTGTGGCGGCGCGCGCGCGAATAGGACCCGTCGAACTTTACGGTCCAGTCATCGTCGCTGTACTTGGCGTTGAACCCGGTCGCGAGCAGGCTCTTGTCCTCGGTGTAGCGGGCAAGGACATTGGTCACCGAGGAATAGTTGTTGAGATCGGCGGCGACGATGTCACTGCCTATCAGCGTGTAGCTGCCATTCTGGTAGATGTCGCCGGGCGCACCGATCGTGCCGCCCCAGTCGCCCCATCCGTTGGAGCGGCCATACCACTGCTGGAACTGGTGCTCGTCGATCTTGACGTTCGAATAGAGGAAATCGAGATTTACATCCCAGCGGTCGTCGGGCTTCCACTGCAGCGCGCCGGTGGCGCTCCAGCGGGTTTCCGTCAGTGCCTTGACTTCGGTCTGCGCTCCCCACGGCGCGTTGATCGGATTTCCGTCCAGGGTCGGCGGGTTGCCGGTATCGGGGGTGTTGTAGCCCCAGCCCTGGAACGAGGGATACCCGTTCTTCTGCTTCTGATAAGTACCGCCAACCAGCAGCCCCAGCGTATCGGAGAGCTTGGCGACATACTGCGCGCTGCCGCGCATGCCCCAGCCCGAATAGTTGGGGATGTCCTTGCCGCCATCGTTGTAGAGCGCACCGCCGCGCACGGTCAGCGCCGGGCCCGAGTAGTCGAGCGGGTGGTTGGTCTGGATGTCGATCGTCGCGGCGACGCCGCCGGCAATCAGGTCGGCCGATTGCGACTTGTAGACCGTGACCGCCGAGACGATTTCCGAGGGATATATCTCCCAGCGCACATTGCGGTCCGGCTCGGACGAGGCGACTTCGCGCCCGTTGACCAGCCCCAGCACGAGACGCGGCCCCAGGCCGCGCACCACCGCCTGGCTGGCATTGCCGCGATCGCGCGTGGCGGTGACGCCCGGCAGGCGCGCCAGCTCGTCGGCGATGGTGACATCCGGAAGCGCGCCGATGTCCTTGGAGGAAATCGTCTCGACGACATTGGCCGACGCGCGCTTGGCTTGCAGGGCGTCGCGCAGCGAGGCGCGGATGCCGGTGACGGTGATGACATCGGCATCGCTGCCGTCGCTCACCGACGTTTCGGTAGATTGCGCATGGACCGGCACGCTCGCCGCCGCAATGGCAAGCACGCTGGTGAATGAGATTGCGGCAAAGGCGCCAAGTCGCATCGATCCCTCCCTGGTAGTCCGATCGTTATTTATCATATTTAATATGGCGACAGCCTTCAAGCGTCAAGCCGAATTGCCCATGCGGAGCGAGCGGCGCTCGTTCTATTTTTATGACACTGATAAATATATATATTTTTGAATTTTGCAGGTAATCCCGCTCGGAAGCCCGTGGGCAAGTCAGCCGGACTTGCATGCGGTGCCGAGTCTGCCATAATTATACGATAAGAATGGATGTCTCGGGTGAATGGTATGATCGGCTTCGAATTGGATAGGCGCACGCTGCTCAAGAACAGCGCAGTGGCTGCGGGCGCGGGCTCAGTCGCGCTGCGGGCCGACAAGGTGTTGGCATCCGAAGCCTCGCCTGCCCGCATGCGCCTGCTGCTTGACCGGGGGTGGCGTTTCCATCTCGGCCATGCCGCTGACACCGCCCTTGATTTCGGCTTTGGCAAAGACCAGCGGACTTATGCCAAGGCAGGCACGGTAACCGCGGCACAGAGCGGATTCGATGAATCGGGCTGGACGGAAATCCGCGTACCGCATGACTGGGCATACAGCCTACCATTCGCGCCGCCGCGCTCGCCGCCTCCCGAGGATCAGCGCGATGCCGCCGCCGCGCATGGATTTCGCGCCATCGGCCGCGCCTTTCCCGAAAATAGCGTGGGCTGGTATCGCCGCAAGCTCGAGCTCCCCAAAAACCGGCCCGCAGGCCGCGTCTGGCTCGAGTTCGACGGCGTATTCCGCGACACGCTGGTGATGGTCAACGGCTACATCGTTGCCGAGGAAACGTCCGGCTACGCTCCGTTCGTTGTCGATGTGACCGACTTTCTCAACACCGATGGCAGTCCGGACCAGCTTGCGCTGCGGGTCGAAGTCTCGCTCGGCGAGGGCTGGTTCTACGAAGGCGCGGGGATCTATCGGGACGTGCATCTTGTGGTTGCCTCGCAGGTGCACATCGCGCCATGGAGCGTGCAGGCGATCGCGACGCCCGGCGGCGGTGCGGCAAATCTGAAGGTCTGCGCGAGCGTCAGCAACACCGGCACCGGGCCGGCCAAAGTAGAGCTGCGCCAGTCAGTGCGCGATGCCGAGGGGCGAACGGTAGCGCTGTTGCCGCCGTGCACCGCTGCGATCGAACCTGGCGCCGAGGCGCGGCTCGAAACCACAGGCGCCATCGCCGCGCCGCGTCTATGGTCGCCGACCACCCCGGCGCTCTACGTGCTGGTGAGCGAGTTGCATGGCCCCGACGGCTTGCTCGACTCGGTCGCGACGCGCTTCGGTGTGCGCGACGTGCGCTTCGACCCTGAACGCGGCATGCTGCTCAACGGCGTGCCGGTGAAGCTGCTCGGCGTGTGCAATCATCATGACCACGCCGGAACCGGAACCGCGATCCCGCCCGCGCTCGAACGCTGGCGGATAGCGCGGATGCAGGAGATGGGGGCCAACGCCTGGCGCGTCGCGCACAATCCGCCGTCCAGCACCTTTCTCGATGCCTGCGACGAGATGGGCATGATGGTGATCGACGAGCTGCGGCTCAACACCACTTCGGAACAAGGGATCGACGAGCTTGATCGCATCGTACGGCGCGATCGCAACCATCCGAGCGTGATCCTGTGGTCGATCGGCAACGAGGAGCCGCAGCAGGGCACCGAACGTGGCAAGCTGATCTCGCAGCATCTGGCCGACGCGGTCCGCAGGCGCGATCCGACCCGCGCCATCACCCAGGCCTTCGACAACAGTTTCGACAAGGGCGCGGTCGAGGCAGTCGATGTGGTCGGCTTCAACTACCGCACCAGCCAGATCCCCGACTGGCATAGGCGCTTCCCCGACCGGCCGGTGATCGGGACCGAGACGGGCTCGACCGTTTCCACCCGGGGCGCCTATTTCAATGACAACGCCGCGCATGTGCTGCGCGCCTACGATACCGAGCATCCATGGTGGGCGACCACCGCCGAGGAATGGTGGACCATCGTTGCCGATGCGCCCTACATCGCCGGCGGCTTTATCTGGACCGGCTTCGATTACCACGGCGAGCCCACGCCGTTCCCCGAATGGCCGAGCGTGTCGAGCTATTTCGGCGCCGCCGATATCTGCGGCTTTCCCAAGGACAACTTCTGGTACTACCGCGCCTGGTGGCGGCGCGAGGAGCCGCTCATCCATCTTTTTCCACACTGGAACTGGGCCGGGCGCGAGGGGCAGCCGGTCGAGGTCTGGGTCCATTCCAACTGCGATGCGGTGGAACTGTTCGCGAATGGCGTGTCGCAGGGACGCAAGGCCGTGGTGCTTAACCGTCACCTGGCCTGGCAAGTACCGTACGAGCCGGGCGAGATCAGCGCCAAGGGCTGGCGCGGCGGGCGATTGGTGGCGAATGCGCGGCGCCGTACGACCGGCGCGCCGGCCGCGCTTGCGCTTGGTGTGGATCGCAAGCGCCTGCTCGCCGACGGGCGCGATGCGGCCGTGCTGACCGTGAGCGCTCGCGATGCCAAGGGGCTCGAGGTGCCGACGGCCAACCTGCCGTTTTCGGTCAGCCTCGACGGGCCCGGTCGTCTGATCGCAACCGGCAACGGCGATCCGCTCGCCAAGGGCACCGGCCCGCAGCCCACTGCGCTGTTCAACGGGCTCGCGCAGCTTATCGTCCAGTCGGAGGCGGGCCCGGGCACGGTGACGGTGCGGGTCGACGCACCGGGCCTGAAACCGGCAACGACAGCCCTTTTCGTCCTGGCATGACCGTCGTCAAGGATCGGTGATTATGAACCTGCGCGCCCTTGCCCTGCCATTAGCCGCCGTTCTCGCGGCTGCACCCGTCGCCAGCCATGGGACCCAGTCCGGCAATGGCCGTGCCGATGGCCTCTATCTTGGCGCCGACCTGTCGTTCGCGAACGAGATGGAGGATTGCGGCGCGATCTATCGCAGCCACGGCAAACGCACCGATCCTTTCACCGTGCTCAAGCAGGCGGGCGGCAATCTGGTGCGGGTGCGGCTGTGGAACAACCCCACCTGGACGAACTACAGCAACCTTGCCGATGTCGAGAAAACCATTCGCCGCGCCCGTTCGGCCGGGCTGCAGGTGCTGCTCGACTTTCACTATTCGGACGATTGGGCGGATGGCGAAAAGCAGCTGGTTCCCGCCGCCTGGGCCGGGATGGATACCGACCAGCAGGCAAAGGCGCTCTATCAGTTCACCTTCGATACGCTGCGCAAGCTCGACGGCGAAGGGCTGATGCCCGAGATGGTGCAGGTTGGCAACGAGACCAACCCGGAACTGATGGGCGGCAGGAAGGAGCAGCCGATCGACTGGAAGCGCAATGCCGCGCTGCTCAATGCGGGGGTCAAGGCCGTGCGCGATGCCGGCCGGCTTTCGGCGATCAGGCCCAAGGTCATGCTCCACATCGCCCAGCCCGAGAATGTCGAGCCGTGGTTCGATGATGCGACCGTGGCCGGCGTGCTCGACTACGACATCATCGGCATCAGCTATTATCGCAAGTGGTCGGTCGAAAGCCTTGCCCAACTCGGCGCGACGATCGCGCGGGTTGGCGCGCGCTACCAAGCGCAGGTCATGGTCGTGGAGACGGCCTACCCCTTCACCTTCGAAGGAGCCGATTCATCGCCCAACCTGCTGGGCGATCCTTCGGTGCTGCTCCCGCAATATCCGGCGACTCCCGAAGGCCAGCGCGACTATATGATCGCGCTGACCCAGACCGTGGTCGACAACGGCGGGATCGGGGTCAACTACTGGGCGCCCGACTGGCTATCGACCAAGTGCAAGACCCGCTGGGGCACGGGAACGAACTGGGAAAACGCTGCCTGGTTCAGCCTCCGTCGCCATGAGGTACTGCCGGTGGTGCAGTTCCTCGAGCGCGACTATCGGCCCGCAACGAAGGCAATCATCCCTTCTCCAGCGCCGCGATGAAGCCCCGCGCCGCCGCGCTGACATCGGCAGCAGGCATCCTGGGCTTGTAGAGCGCTGAGCCAAGCCCGAAGCCGTTCGCGCCGGCTGCCAGCCAAGGCGCCATGCCCTCGGGCACGATTCCGCCCACGGCCAGCACCGGCAAGGCCTTGGGCAGCACCGCGCGTTGCGCCTTGAGCACGGCGGGGCTGGCGGCTTCGGCCGGGAACAGCTTGAGCGCGCTCGCTCCGGCATTGAACGCCGCGAATGCCTCCGAGGGAGTGAAATAGCCGGGCATCGAGACCAGTCCGGCCGCGACGCTAGCGGCGATGACCGCGACGTCGGTGTTGGGCGAAATCGCGATTCCTCCGCCGGCATCGCGCAGCCGCGCCACGTCGCCCACTGTAAGCACCGTGCCCGCGCCCACCAACGCGCGGCCTTCCAGCCGCCGCGCCAGCCTTTCGATGCTGTCGAAGGGATCGGGCGAATTGAGCGGCACCTCGATGATCGTGAAGCCGGCATCGACGAGCGTTTCGCCGATGGCCTCAACTTCGGTGGGCCTTACGCCCCGCAGGATCGCGACCAGCGGGCAGCGCGTAAAGGCATCGGCGAATGCAAGGGTCATCGGCTCAACTCCCGGATGCGCACGATCCCCGCGACGAAGGCATCGTGACTGTCGATCATTACTGCTTGGCTGCCCAGTTCCATGAGCGCGGCGGAATAGAGCGCGCCGAGGGCGGGATCTGCAAGGAGGTGCACCGGCCCGCGCGCCGCATGGGCGCGACAATCCGCACCGATCAGCAGGCCGCTGACAAAGGACGCGATTTCCTCGCACGGGCGCAGGTTGAGCAAGGCTGCGGGACGCACCGAGAACAGCGACGCGAGCAGGTCGTTGCGCCGCGACTCCCCGACGCCTTCGCGGAAGGCATGACCGGCATGCACGACGCCGGTCATTTCCTGCCCGATCAGGGCATGAGCCTTGAGCAGCGCGAACATCTCGCCGGTCATCGCGGTGACAAAATCGGTGAGCGCGCCGCGTTCGAGCCGCGCCCACTTGCAATGCGTGCCCGGCTGGCAAAGTTGCGCGTCGGGCGGAACCAGCCCGGCGGCCGCAGCGCCAAGCAATTGCACCTCCTCGCCGCGCATGACCTCGCCGCGAGCGCCCTCGATCCGCGACACGCCAGGAACGATTGCCGTGCGCGCGTCGATCCGCTTGAGCCCGCCAGCGAGATCTTCCAGACGTGCCGGAGCGGAAACATAACCCGCATCGTGCCAGCCACGGTTCGATCCGATCATCCCGGCGAGCAGCATCGGCAGGTCGCCGTGCCGTGCGCGCAGCAGTGCGATCTCGTCCGCGAAAGTGCCGGCCGGGACGGCAACGATGCCCCTGTCGTCACGCACGTTGCTGCGAACGATGCCCTGCTCGATCCGGTAGACGCGGCGGTTGGTGGTGCCCCAGTCGACCGCAAGGAAGGAGTCGGTCATCACCAGAACCAGGTGTAAAGCGCCGCGAGGATCACCACCACCCCGATCGCGGAGAGGTTGAAACCGCGGGTGGTGTGGAACGAGACGCCGGCCATCACGATCCGATTGCTGGCGGCCGGCGCGGGCCGTGCGAGCGAAACGACCACTGCCAGGGCCAGTGAGGCGAGGAAGACCAGGCCCATCCGGTCCATGAACGGCACCTCGTTGAGCACGGTGCTGCCGCCCCAGGCGGCGGGCCACCAGAACAGCAGGCTGAGAATCACCGAGGCGAGCGCGCCGGCGAGCGCGCCGGCTTCGGTCGCGCGCGGCCAGAACAGGCCGAGCAGGAAGATGATGGTGATGCCCGGCGTGACGAAGCCGGAGAACTCCTGGATATACTGGAACGCCTGGTCGAGGCTGCCCAGCAGCGGGCGCGCGGTCAGGATGGCGATGACAATGGCGACGCTTGCCGCGATCCGGCCGACGCGCACCAGGTGCCGCTCGCCAAGCGGCGCGCCCTTGCGGAACTTGGCATAGACGTCGAGCGTGAAGATCGTCGCGATCGAATTGATTTTGGACGCGGTCGAGGCGATGATCGCGGCGACCAGCGCGGCGAAGACCAGGCCCAGCAGTCCGGGTGGCAGCAGCTCCATCATCGTCGGGTAGGCCTCGTCGGGCTTGGCGAGACCGGGGGCCAGCACCACCGCGGCGATCCCCGGAAGGACAATGATGATCGGCATGACCAGCTTGAGGAAGGCGGCGAAGACTATGCCCTTCTGCGCCTCGCCGATGCTCTTGGCGGCCAGCGCGCGCTGGATGATGTACTGGTTGAAGCCCCAGTATGAGAGATTGGCGATCCACATTCCGCCGATCAGCACAGACAGCCCCGGCAGGTCCTTGTAGTGCGGATCGCCAGCCTTGAGGATCATGTGGAAATGGTCGGGCGCGCGGTGCACCAGCGTTGCGAAGCCCGCCGCGATTCCCCCGCCCGCGCCGATCTTGTCGAGCGTCAGCGCGGCGATGATGAGACCTCCCATGACCAGCAACGAGACCTGGACGATGTCGGTCAGCGCCACCGCCTTGAGTCCGCCGCGCAACTGGTAGAGCAGGGCGAACAGCCCAAGCACCGTCAGCGCCACGTCCTGGTTGATCCCGGCCACCTTGGTCACCGCGATCGAACCCAGCCAGATGATCGACGTGAGGTTGACGAAAACGTAAAGCGCCAGCCAGAACAGTGCCATCACGGTGCGGATCGTGGTTCCGAAGCGCTGCTCAAGGAACTGCGGCATGGTACTGATGCCGTTTTCGAGGAAGATCGGCAGGAACCATTTGCCGACGATCAGCAAGGTTGCCGCCGCCATCCATTCGTAGGAGGCGATCGCGAGGCCGATCGCATAGCCCGAGCCCGACATGCCGACGATCTGTTCGGCCGAGATGTTGGCCGCAATCAGCGAGGCGCCGATCGCCCACCACGGCAGGTTGCGCGAGGCGAGGAAATAGTCCGACGTGTTCTTTTCGTGCCCGGGTTTTTCCCGCGACACGAATTGCGCCAGCGCGAAAATCGCAAGCGCGTATATTGCGACGACGACCACGTCGATTGTTGCCAATCCGCTCACCCCAAAACTCCCGTCATGCACCCCGGCTTTAGAACAGCACGATTTATATGATAAATTGACAATGTCCAGTCGGGCAAATTAGGGCGTGAGTGACAGAGGCATAACGATGCTGCAAAGGGGAGCGATGGAAAGCACGGCTATTGAGCTTGAGGGGCAGGCGGGCGACGCCAAGCGCAACCTGACGCAGGGCATGCTGGACGCGCTGGGCAAGGCAATCGTGACTGGCCGCTATGACATGCGTCCCTTCCCCACCGAGGCCGAGATCGCCCGCGCCTACGGAGTCAGCCGCTCGGTGACGCGCGAGGCGGTGAAGATGCTCACCGCCAAGGGGCTGGTCCAGGCCAAGCCGCGGCAGGGCACCAGGGTCCAGCCGTTCCAGGCGTGGAACCTGTTCGACCCCGATGTGCTGCGCTGGTTGCTCGAACGCAAGTTTTCGATCGAGGTACTGCGGCACTTCACCCAGCTGCGACGCGGGATTGAGCCGGAGGCCGCCGCACTCGCCGCCACCGCTCGCGACGGGGCCGCGATCGATACGGTCTACCGCGAACTCGAGCGGATGCGCGCCGCCGAGCGCGGCGAGGACGATCCGCTCGCCGCCGACATCGCCTTTCACCTGGCGATCCTGTCCGCCTCGGGCAATCCCTTCTTCCTTCAATTCTCCAGAGTCGTCGCCACCGCGCTGACCACTTCGATCCGCTTCACCAACCGGATCAAGGGCCATACCGCCAGCATTGCCGAGCACCGCGACGTCGCCGATGCGATCGAGGCGCGCGACCCGGAGCGCGCACGCGCCTGCGCGGCGCTGCTGATCGATAATGTGCTCGATTTGGTCGACGGGTAACGACCACGGGCGTGGCCCCGCAGGTCAATGGCTGTCGCGGGGCAGGCCGATGTGGGCGATGCGCTGGTACTTGACCGCGGATTCGATCACTGCGCCGGTGGCGAGCTGACCGACAGTCTGGCGATGCAGTTCCTGCCACGGCGTCTGTGATGGAGGGAGGGAAAAGCCCGATTCCGCCAGCGCCTCGCGCCGTGCCGCCAGTTCGGCCTCATCGATCAGCACATCGACCCGTCGCGCACCGAGATCGACGCGCACACGATCCCCATCGCGCAGCAGCGCCAGACCGCCGCCCGCCGCCGCCTCGGGCGAGGCATTCAGGATGGAGGGGCTTCCGGAGGTGCCCGACTGGCGGCCATCACCGATGCACGGCAGATCGTGGATTCCCGAACGGATCAATCCGGCGGGTGGGCGCATGTTGACCACTTCGGCGCTGCCCGGATAGCCGATCGGCCCGGTGCCGCGCATCACCAGGATCGTACTGGCGTCGATCCCGGTCGCCGGATCGTCGATCCGTGCGTGATAGTCCTCTGGGCCATCAAATACCACGACCTTGCCTTCGAACGCGCGGGGCTGCTCCGGATCGGACAGATAACGCGCTGCAAAATCGTCCGAAATCACCGAGAGTTTCATCACCGCCGCGTCGAACAGGTTACCCGAGAGCACGGTGATCCCGGCAGCTTGCCTGAGCGGATCGGACATGGGACGGATTACCTCGCGGTCGCGCGTCGCGCACGGGTTCACGTTGTCGCGCACCGTTGCTCCGCTCGCGGTCAGGGCATCACCGTCGAGCAGCCCGGCGCGCAGCAGTTCACCCATCACCGCCGGAACACCGCCCGCGCGATAATAATCCTCGCCCAGGTATTCGCCGGCCGGTTGGAGGTTGACCAGCAGCGGAATATCGCGGCCGTGCTGCTCCCAGTCGGCGAGCGTCAGTTCGACCCCGGCGTGGCGGGCGATGGCGTTGAGATGGATCGGCGCGTTGGTCGAGCCGCCGATTGCCGAATTGACCCGAATCGCGTTGAGGAAGGCAGGACGGGTGAGAATGTCCGACGGTTTGCGGTCGGCCCAAACCATTTCGACGATGGTCCGCCCGGTTTCCCAGGCGCACTGCTGGCGGTCGCGGTAAGGCGCGGGAATCGCCGCCGAACCGGGCAGCGACATGCCCAGCGCTTCGGTCAGCGAATTCATCGTCGTCGCCGTGCCCATGGTGTTGCAGTATCCGGTCGAGGGGGCCGAGGAGGCGACCATCTCGATGAAGCCCTTCTGATCGATTTCTCCGGCCGCCAGCAACTGGCGCGCGTGCCACACGATCGTCCCGGAGCCGACCCGCTTGCCTTCGTGCCAGCCATTGAGCATCGGCCCGACCGACAGCGCGATTGCCGGGATATCGACGGTGGCAGCCGCCATCAGCGCGGCGGGCGTAGTCTTGTCGCAGCCGATGGTCAGCACCACGCCGTCAATCGGATAGCCGAACAGCACTTCGACCAGGCTGAGGTACGAGAGGTTGCGGTCGAGCCCGGCGGTCGGACGCTTGCCGGTTTCCTGGATGGGATGAGTCGGAAATTCGATCGCGATCCCGCCGGCTTCACGAATGCCGTCGCGCACGCGCTCGGCCAGGACAAGGTGGTGGCGGTTGCAGGGCGACAGGTCACTGCCGGTCTGGGCGATGCCGATGATCGGACGGTCCGACTGCAGTTCTTCGAGGCTCAATCCGAAATTGAGATAGCGTTCGATGTAGAGCGCCGTCATGTCCGGATTCCCCGGCTCGTCGAACCAGGCGCGACTGCGCAGCCGCCGACTTGCATCAGGTGAGCTTCTGGTCATTCGTGTCCTCTTCTATCCCGGCGCGGATTGCCAAGCCGCCAGATGATCGTTATCGCCAATTTATATGATAAATAGAGGTGCCGGGATGACAAGGCAAGGACAGAACCGGATCGCGATCATCGGACTGGGTAAAATTGCACGCGACCAACACCTGCCGGCGATCCTGGCCGACGGCCGGTTCGACCTGGTGGCGACGGTCGATCCGGTCCATGCCCTGCCCGACGTTCCTGCCTTTGCGTCGATCGACGTGCTGGCATCGCATGGCCCGGCGCTCGATGCGGTGGCGATCTGCACTCCGCCCGGCGTACGCGCCGACCTTGCCCGGCGCGCGATCGCTGCCGGGTGGCACGTTATGCTCGAAAAGCCGCCGGCGACCACGAGTGCCGAAGCGCAAGGATTGATCGAACAGGCCGACAAGGCCGGAGTCACGCTCTACGCGGCCTGGCATTCGCGCATGGCAGGCGGAGTCACGCTCGCCCGCGACTGGCTGGCGGATCGTCAGGTCACCGGGCTTTCGATCACCTGGCACGAAGACATCCGCTGCTGGCACCCGGGCCAGGACTGGCTGCTTGCCGAGGGCGGATTTGGCGTATTCGATCCGGCGATCAATGCCTTCTCCATCGTGACGGCCATTCTTCCGGGCCCGCTGAGAATAGCCGCCGCGCACCTGACGGTGCCGGCCGGCAGGCAGGCGCCGGTCGCCGCCGAGATCATGCTCGACTATGCCGGTGCGCCCGGCCGGGCGAGCCTCGATTTCCTTCACGCGGGAGAGCCGCGCTGGGATATTGCGGTCGAGACCACGCAAGGTTCGTTGGTGCTGGGGTGCGGGGGCCACCGGCTTGAAGTGGAAGGCGGCGCGACCGATTTCGACCGTGCCGAATACTCGTACCTCTACCGGGCATTCGCGGACCTGATCGACCGCGGGAGCAGCGATGCGGATCTGGCGCCGCTGAGGCTGATCGAAGCGTCGCTGCAGGTCGCCACCAGGGCCTCGGGACCGGCGTTCGACTGGAACCCGCTGCCGCAGGCCGACATCGCCGAAAGGCTGTCCGCGCCATGAGCATCGTGCCCGAAGTCGCCTGGCGATTGGAATGCCTGCTCGGCGAAGGACCGGTATGGTTCGCCGCCGACCAGTCGCTTCGCTTCGTCGACATCAAGCAGGGTCATATTCATCGTTTCGATCCCGCGACCGGCACGGGGGAATCGGTGAATGCCGGAGGGAAGCCGGGATTTATCGTGCCGGCGGCAAACGGTACGGCTGTGGTCGGTGATGGCCATCGCCTGTACCGCCTGGACGGCACCGGACCCGGCGAAACCTTGGCCGAAGTGGATATGCCTCGCCACAATCGCATCAACGACGGCACGCTCAGTCCCGACGGAGTCCTGTGGTTCGGCACGATGGACGATGAGGAGAATCTTCCCACCGGATCGATCTTCCGATTTGTCGGCACCCAGATCCGACCCACCGCGTTGCGGGCGGTGGTTACCAATGGGCCCGCGTTCAGTCCCGACGGCAAGGTTCTCTACGTTGCCGACTCAGGCTCGCGGCGCATCTGGCGCTTCGATCCCGGCGAAGACCCGATGCTCGAACGCGGCGAACCCTTCATCGAACTGAACGCGGCCGAAGGCTATCCTGATGGCGTGGTCACCGATGCCGAGGGCTGCCTGTGGGTGGGGCTGTGGGACGGATGGGGGGTGCGCCGCTATTCGCCACAGGGCGAGGTCATGCTGCACGTTGCGCTACCTTGCGCACGGGTGACCAAGCTTGCGTTCGGAGGTCCTGACCTCACCACCGCCTTCGTGACCACTGCTCGGATCGGCCTCGACTCGAACGCGCTCGCTGGACAGCCATTGGCCGGCAGCCTGTTTCAATTCGACGCGCCCGTGCGAGGATGGGTCGCAGCATCCTGCCAGCCGGACTGACTGTGCCCAGGCAAGCGCGAATTGCGCCCGAAGTCGGCTCATGGATCAGTCCGAGGAGCCGGAGAATGACGGTTGTGTCTATAGCTTTTCCTTTGCCCATTCGTCGCCCTGTTCCACGGGGATGGCGCCGATGAGGGCGTGATCGCGGCCTCGTTCGGAAAGATGCGGACGACTTCGGTGCGGCGCTTGGTCTCGCCGCTTCTTTTGCTTGATGTGGGCACCATTGATGGGCCGACATGCGAATCATATCAGAAATAGACACTAATTGAGATCGTTAGATCGCTGATTGGATTCCCGCTATCTTTCGATCGGGCCTCGCGACGCGATGGAGGTTGTTACGAGGCGATGGATGATGTCGGCAATGGGATCGGGCGGCCAGGCGTCTTTTTCCTGTCGTAGCCACCAGGAGATCGTTTCCACGATCAGGCTGGTCGTGCAAATCGTGCCCAGCTCGCTCGGCAGCCAGCTGTCCGGATTCGCCGCGCCCGTGACCTGCCGTGTATAGCGCAGCCACTCCGCGCGCATGGTCGCGCCGGCGCCGCCGTTGAGCAGGACCGACCAGAGCACTCGGTGGTCCTCGACATAGCGGCAAAGCACCAGGATCGCGCGGCGATCATCGCCCGATTCCTTGATCGGCATGGTCAGTTCGACCAGCCGCGCCATCTGGTCGGCGGCGACATGGTCGAGCAGCGCTTCCTTGCTGGCGTGGTGGCGGAAGAACGTCGCATAATGGACGCCCGCCTCGGCGCAGATGTCGCGCACCGTGATCTGTTCGAATGCCCGGCGTTCGAGCAGCCGCAACAGCGCCTCGCGCAGCGCAGTGCCCGAACGCACCGCGCGCGCGTCCTTCGGGCTTGACCCGCACTCTCCCGACAGACTATGCGACATGGTATCGCACAAATCCGGATCTGGTGTCGTCCTTGCGTTCATCGTTGCAGTGAAAGCAGCAGCATGGCCTTGATGGCAAGCCAATTGACAAACCGGACGATGCAATCGGAGCAGGGACATGCAGGCACTGGCTGAGCGCGACTACTACACGGACTACGAGGTCCTGAGGAATCCTTACGGCTATTTCGACGCGGTCCGTGAGAAGGGCCCGATCTACAAGCCGGAAGGGCAGGACTACTATGTCGTCACCGGCTTCGAAGAGGCGCTGGCCATCATGCGCAACCATGATGCCTTCTCGGCAATCATCAACCTGCAAGGTGCCGGCTCGCCGCTGCCCTTCACCCCCGACGGCCCCGATATCAACGACCAGATCGCCGCCCACCGCCAGCACTTCGTCGGCTGGGACCTGGTTTCCAACATGGACGATGATCGCCACACCAAATTGCGTGCGCTCATAAATACGCTGTTCGTCCCGTCGCGCCTGAAGGCGAGCGAGGAATTCATCAACCGCTATTGCGGCGAGATGGTGGGCAAGGCGGTCGCCGAGGGCAAGGTTGAGCTGATGAGCGAGATCGCCACGCCGTTCGTGACGATGGTGGTGGCGGATCTGCTGGGGGTGCCGATGGAGGACCGCAAGGTCTTCATGGACGCCATCGCCGCGGCGCCCCCGCCGGGCAGCATCGACGGCAAGGTGACGGGCGATCCGGCGCACAGCCCCTTCACGATCATGGCCAAGTACTTCTGGGGCTATATCGCCGACCGGCGCGCCAATCCGCAGGACGACATCCTTACCGAATTCGCCTTTGCCAAGTATAACGACGGCACGATCCCCGAGGCGCACGATCTCGTCCAGCTCGGCATGTTCATGTTCGGCGCGGGCCAGGATACCAGTGCCAAGCTGCTGGGAACCGCGGTCAAGTTCCTTATCGCCCAGCCCGAGCTGCAGGACCGGCTGCGCGCTGACCTCACGCTGATCCCGGCGTTCCTCGAGGAGGTGCTGCGCCTCGAAGGATCGACCAAGCAGGAGGGCCGGCTCGCGCGCAAGGACGCCACGGTGGGCGGCGTCCATATCCCGGCGGGATCGAAGATCATGATCGCCATTGCCGGGGCCAACCGCGATCCGCGCCGCTGGGAAAACCCGAACGAGCTGAGGATCGGTCGCCCCAAGATCGCCGAACACGTGGCTTTCGGGCGCGGCAAGCACACCTGTGCCGGAGCCCCGCTGGCGCGCGCCGAAGTGCGGATCATCATGGAGAAACTCCTGGCGTCGACCTCCAATATCGACATTGACCGCGATCGGCATCCCAATGGCGTGGCCGACCTGACGTATGACGAGAGCTTTATCATCCACGGCCTGACGGCGCTGCACCTGAGGCTGACCCCGCCGACCGGCACTTCTCCTTCATAGGCAGCGCGCGCCTTTCCGCCACCGATCCGCGGTATTCCCGGCCTTGTACCAAGTCACCGATCGGAACTCCTGTTCCCTTCGTCATTGCGAGCCACCGAAGGCGGCGCGGCAATGACGAAAGCAAGGGAACAGGAGTTCCGATCAATCAGATTTGGTAGAAGGGAAAAGCTGAGTCTCTCTCCACGAGACCGGGTATTATCCGGCTCGTGAAGTCCCTCGTAGTTTCAAGGCAGCTCCCGAACTCAGCGGAACGGCCATTCCAGTGCCTTCAGGGCAGGTCGGTGCCGTGGCCGGTCTGCACGATGATGCGGTTGTCCTTCGCGGGTACGAAGAATTCGGCCGTGTGAATGCCGAACTCGCGCCGCTGGCCGCTGCGTTCGCGCAGTTCCATGCGGGTCTCGGCGAACAAGTACCAGTCTTCGCTCAGGCGCTGCAGATGGTCGACCTTCAGGACTTCGAACCGGGCGAAGAACGCCTTCAGGTAGGCGCGGTAATCCTCCTTGCTCTCGATGCCGATCAGCGTGCCGGTGTCGTTGACGTAGTCGCGGATATTGGCCTGCACGCCGTCGTTCATCGTCGCGACGATGGCTTCGACGTCATTGGCGCGGTAGCCGTCGAGGAACTGCTTGTGCAGTGCCAGGAGCTGGCGGCGCCCGTCGAAGCCCTCGAGCGCCGGCGTGGTCGGCGCCGGACCGGTGCCGAGCCGTTCGCGCGGCGTCATCACCCATACCAGTTCCCCGGTGATGCCCTTGCCGCTGGAAACCGGGAAGACGCCGATGGTGACGCTGTTGGTGATCTTGTCCTGACCCCGGACGCGGCCGGTATTGACGCCGACCTGGAAGTCGTACCAGCCGCCGCGGATCTCGTTGACCAGCTCGACGTTCAGAAGGTCGCTGCGCCCGCGGACGAAGACGTAGCATTCGCGGACACCCGCGAAGGTGCTGCTGATCGGCGACTTGACGCTGCCGTCCGGAAAGATCTGCGGGACGATGGTGTAGGCCAGCGGTTCCTTGTCGACCAGGGTTTCCATCAGCCCGTCGACATTGCCGACGAATTCGGCCTCCATGTGAGTCCATGCCTCGTTCCCGGCGTGGATCGACGCTTCCGCGTAGCGACGCAGAAGTTCCGGATCGATATCGATGACTTTCATTTCAAAATCCTCTTTTCGCGCCCCGGGGCGCGATGTCATGCGCAGGTCCGGCGCGCCTGCGGGATGCCGGTCCGTGGAGGCCGTGCCCTGGCAAGGATCGCCGCGGGCACCCGGCTGCTCAGGCCGCTTCCGCCTTCCAGCGGGGCAACTGGTCGGGGCGCAGCCTGGGCATCGGGCTGGCGACCTTGCGCAAGGTCCGCGCCGGCCCCTCCTTCGACACCCGCGCGCGTGAGTGTTGAAGCGCGATGTTGTCGAACACCACCAGGTCGCCCTCGCGCCAGTCATGCCCGACCTGCCGTTCGGGCTGGTAGAGATGCGCGAACAGGCTGGTGAGCAGATCCTCGCTTTCCGCGTCCGACATGCCCAGGACGTTCCGCGTCATCTGTTCGCAGATATGGAGAACGGTCTCGCCGGTGCGCGGGTGCGTGTAATTGATGCGGGTGACGGTCGATGGCGGGTTCTCCACTTCGGTGAGCAGAACCCCGGACATGTTGCCGCGCCGCACGGCGCCCGCCGTCTGCAGCACTTCGCGGCCTTCGGCCCGGCGGCGCAGATCCTCGGGCAGGGTCTTCCAGGCGCCGACGGCATCGACGAAGATCGTCGGCGCGGCGGGCTGCTGGACATCGGTGCCGTACAGCGAAAGCACCTGGTAGGGTTTGTCTGCCCACATCGTGTCCCCATGGAACTGCAACCGGCCGAACGGCGCGATGCCATCGTCGAGCTTGTTGGAGATGAACGATTCGCGCGAACCCATCGCTTCGATGGTTTCGGCCTCGCCCTTGCGGATCAGCATGGTGCACAGCCGGGCCTGCTCTTCGTGCGAAAGGTCGATATCGCGGAACAGCAGCAGGCGCCTGGTGTCGAACAGGTCGCGAAGCTGTTCGCGGGTCGCGTCGTCGAGCGGTGCCTTCGGGTCGAAACCCAGGACTTCGACGCCGAATTCCGGGGAAAGCTCCCGGACCTCCAGGTGTGTCATGCTGCAATCCTCCAATCATGGCTTCGGAGCATGCGCCGTTGATCGGCTGCATCTGGCTCTTCGGTCCGCATGGGCGCCATGCCTACAGGAAATCCGCGCCGGCAATTTTGACCGGCATCAATTTTGAGTGCCGAAATATAGCATACACTATGCAAGGAGCGGGGCGGACAGTCCCGCCGAAGTGGTGCGAACGATCGCGGATCGCCGATCTGGCTTTCCGATTTTCCGCCGCCCGTCTGCTCGGAGGATAGCCTTATGGACAGTGCCCGATTCAAGTCCCGCAACTATGTTCTCATCAACTCCGACGGCCATGCCGGAGCCAGCATCCGCGATTACAAGCCTTACCTCGCCAGCGAATTCCACCAGGAGTTCGAGGATTGGGCCAGGGATTTCCATGACCCCTGGGCCGATTTCGACAAGGAGCTTGCCGATACCGACGATGAAGGGCTGCGCATCGGCGTTTCCTCGGCTTCCTCGCCCTATAACTGGGAGAGCGAGGAACGGGTGACGATCCTCGAAGGCCAGGGCACGGTCGCCGAGGTGATCTATCCGAACACGGTTCCCCCGTTCTATCCTTCGGGCGCGGTTACCGCTCCGTCCCCCACCAATGCTGCGGACTATCGCCGGCTGTGGGCCGGCGTGCAGGCGCACAACCGCTGGCTGGTCGATTTCTGCAGGAAGGCTCCGGGGCGCCGCGCCGGGCTTGCGCAGGTTTTCCTCAACGACCTTGACGACGCCATCGCCGAAGTAAAATGGGCGCGCGAACAGGGCCTGGCCGGAATCATCGTTCCGTCGGATCATCAGCTCAGCATCGTCAATCTCTACGAGCGCCGGCTCGATCCGTTCTGGAAGGCCTGCGTCGACTACGGGATGCCGGTGCATCGCCATTCGGCCAGCGTCGGCCCGCCGGAAACCGAGCAGACCGGCCCCGCCGCGATCGCGGTGGGCGTCTATGAAACGGCGATGTTCATCCAGCGCACCCTTTCGCACCTTATGATCGGCGGCGTGTTCGAGCGTTTTGCCGACTTGCGGTTCATCATCACCGAGACCGGCTGCGCCTGGATCCCCGACGAGCTCAAGCGGCTGGACGGCTCGGTAATCATGGGCCGCCAGCAAGGCACCATCGCTTACCCGCTCTATCACCGGGCGGTCGAAGGCATGACCAGGCTGCCGTCCGAACACTGGCGCAGCAACATGTACATCGCGCCCTCGCTGCTGGTGCGCAAGGACCTTGGCGCCCGCCACGACATCGGCGTCGACCGGATCCTGTGGGGCAGCGACTATCCGCACCACGAGGGCAGCTTCCCGCACAACAAGCTGGCGGTGCGGCTGCTGTTCCACGATCTTCCCGAAGACGAAGTGCGGGCGATGACCTCGCTCAACGCCGCCAGGCTCTATGGCTTCGATCTCGATATGCTGCAGACGATCGCCGATCGCGTCGGACCGAGCGTCGAGGAAATGGCTACGCCGGTCCGGGCGGAAGAACTGCCCCCGGTCAGCTTCTCGCACACCGTCGGCGAAGCCATCGCCCGCATGCAGGCGATGGCCGCCTGAGCGCCAGTACAACCGCCAGCACAATCGATCAGGGCCCGGGCGCGATGCCCGGGCGAGGAGTGACGCCATGACACAACTTCAAATCCGCAAGCTGAGCCCGACCGTGGGCGCCGAGATCCAGGGCATCGATTTCAAGGAGGAGATCGGCGCCGATGCCTGGCCGCAGATGTGCCGGGCCTTCGACGAGGCCGGCGTCCTGGTGTTCCGCGACGTGGACGTCGATGTCGCCACCCAGCACCGGGTGATCGAGGCCCTGCATTATGGCGGGGACATGTCGAAGCTGGCGGGCATCAACACCGAAGGCTTCGGCTATGTCTCGAACAAGGAGGAAGACGGCGGCGCGCCTTATGGCCGCCTGCTCTACCATGTCGACATGCATTGGTCCGAGCTGCCGTTCCAGACGCCTTCGCTATACGGAGTCGAAGTCGAGCCGGGGGCCGCGCCGACCACTTTCGTCAACACCGTCCATTCCTGGGCGGCGCTTCCCGACGATCTCAAGGAACGCCTCGAGGGGCTTACCGCGCGCCACGAAAGCGGCCGGCAGGGGCGGGGCAACACCGGTTACGAGGCCGATCTGATCCAGCCGGATTGGGCGCGCCCGCACGAAACGATCACCCCGGTCGCAATGCGGCATCCGCGTACCGGGCAGACGATGCTCTATGTATGCGAACAGCAGACACGCGAGATCATCGGCCTGCCCAAGGCCGAGAGCGACGCGCTGCTCGACCGGCTGTTCGCGCATATCTACAAGCCCGAACTGATTATCGAGCACCATTGGCGCACCGGTGATCTGGTGATCTGGGACAACATGTCGATCCAGCACAGCCGCCACTACGTCGAAGGCGGCGGCCCGGTCCGCACCTTGCGCAAGATCCACGCGCCGTTCAACGAACTGCGGCAGTACATGGCCAAGCTGAACGACATCCCGACTTACGCCGATGCCGAGGCGTGTTGAGGCCGGAGCCATCGGCCTGGACGGCAGCGGCGCCTGGCGCGACAACCTCATTGTCGGCAAGATACCGGATCAAACCAAGTCTCATTGATCGGACCCCCTTGTTCCCGTTGCCTTCGTCAATTGCGAGCCGCCGAAGGGGGAGATGAGTCTCACTCAAAGAGACTTGGTATGAACCACCTCTTCCTTTCAAGATGATGCCCCCCCGCGCCGCTCGGTCGATCGGCGCGGGGGGGGGCCATCCTGCAAATCAGAACGAGATCGTGATCGCCCCGCGGTAGGACTGGTAGCTCAGGTCGGAGCGCCAGATGACGGTCTCGGCGTTGAGCGAGAAGGCGACCTTTCCGGTAGTGGTCAGGCCCACGCCGACTTCGGCCCAGTCGCGGTCGCTGCCCGGCAGCGCGAACAGGGCGTCCGGTCCCGTGCCGCCGACGAAGTTGGCGCCGAAGAAGCCGGGCTTGTCCTCGAAATCGTGGACGAACGTGCCGATCAGGTGGGGGCGGATCTTGCCCGTGCCTTCGATGCGCAAGCTGGCACGGCCCTGCAGGCTCTCGTAGTCGTCCATCTCGTACTGCAGTGCCGGGCCGCCGCCGCTCTCCTTGGTGCGGGTGAACTGGATGTCGGAGTAGCGCAGGGCGATGCGCGGGGTTACTGTGATCGCCGGGGCGAGGCTTGTCAGCGCGCTCGCGCCCACTTCCGCGGTGAGGGTGAAGGGCGTGTCCTGCGCCTGCAAGTCCCAGCTGGTTTCGCCGACCGAGACGGTGCGCGCGGTCTTGAGATCGTAGCTGCCGGCGTTGATCTGCGCGTCGAGGCCGATGCCGCCCTTGAAGCGCTTGGCGCCGTAGAGGCTGAGCTGGAACAGGTTGCCCTTGACCGACCGGCCGGCGAATCCCGGCTGGCCCTTCATCATCGTATAGGACAGCGCCATGCCGATGGAGCCGCTGTCGTCGAAGCTCTTCTCGAGGCCGGCGGCCATGTAGTAGCCGTGGAACTTGTCGCCGGCATAGGGCACCGCGGTCGGCGCGCCATCGCTTTTGCCGTCGATATAGCCGCCGGCGATGAAGGCGCTGAGATCCTCGGGCAGCGCATTCTCGACCGTCGCCGAGGGCGTGCCCGTGTTCGCCGCGGCCATCGATGCGCTGTCGGTTCCTCCGCCGCTGCTGGTCCCGGCCGCCGCCATGGCCCTGCCAGGGTTGCCGTAATAGGAGAGGGTGCCGCCTTGCGACCCGTCGACGATCATGGCGAGGCGGTCGCGGATGAAGCGGTTGTTGGTTTCCAGCGCCGCGGTGCCCATCGATTGCAGCAGCGGCTGTTCGCGCGGGGCGAAGCTTTCCAGCGTGCCCTGCACCCCGGCGACCGAGAGCAGGTCCAGCGGGCCATAAAGCCCGGCGTAAGTGCCGTATTGCACGCGGTTCTGGTCGAGCAACTGGGCAAAGGCGTTCTGCACCGGCGATCCCGGGGCGACGACGTCGGCATAGAGACCCGCCTCGAGGACCGCGGTGACGGTGCCGGCGTCATAGCTCAGCACCGGCGTGAGGATCGCGCTGATCGGGGTCGCGGTGTCGAACTCGCCCTCGATCCCGCCCTCGGCGGTCAGGATGCTGAACGCGTCGCCATCGCGCACCATCGCGCCGGGAACGACGCCGAGGGCGACCGTGCCGCCCAGGCTCGCGATCCCGTCGACCGGGGTCAGCGCGGTGCCAATCACCTCGCCGTCGCCGTCGCCTTCGCCCTCATCGAACGTGGTCGCCTGGACCCGGATCAGGTCGGAGGTGCCGCCCGCGCCGATATCGGCGAGGTAGGTGCTGCCCGAGGACAGGATCAGGTTGCCGTTGAAGGTCAGCGTGCCGATCGTGCCGATGCCGCCCGGCGCGATCACGCCGGCCAGGTTGGTGAAGTACGGGGTGTTGATGGTGCCGCTGCCCTGCAGCCCGCCGCTGAGCAGGAAGTAGTCGCCGTTGGTGGACAGGCTGCCGTTGACGCGGACCATGCCCGCGTACTGGTTGATCGACATCAGGCTGGTGAGCGAGCCGCCGGCGGCAATGTCGAGCGCGGCGCTGGGCCCGGTCATGGTGAAGCGGTCGATCGTGACTGCGCTCGCAAGCGTGGTGATCCCGGCGGCCGAGAGGGTGATGTCGAAGTAGCGCGGCGGCGTGGCGGAAGTGCGGTCGCCGTCGTCGTTGTCCGGCACGAAGCCGGTGGCGCCGGGCAGCCCGTTGGCAAGCGTGGCTGAGGGCAGCGTGGCAGCGCCTTCGCTTGAGGCCTGGGCCTCGCGCACGGCGTCGAAGCCGGCGAGCGTGCCGACGGCCTTGTCGTTGGTCGCGGTGCCGATCGGATCGCCGGTGACCGTCTCGGTGCCGGTCGCCATGTCGTAGCAATCGCTGAACGCCGTGGTCTGGAAGCAGGCCTGTCCGAACGTGCCGCTGTTGCCGGTCGCGCCTTCGCCGGGCGTGGTCGGTACGCCGTTGACGAGGTTGCCGTCAGCGTCGATCACCATGTAGTTGGGATCGAGCGTCGAGGTCCAGTGCTGGGGATCCTCCCAGGCGCCGTTGCCGGCCTTCGCGGAGGCATAGTGGTAGGGGTTGTTGGCCGCGATCCAGTCCCAGTAGAGGTACAGCGGCTGGTAAAAGCTGGCGGTGCCGTAGCCATTGGCGGGCTGCCCGAAGAAGAAGCGGGTATAGCCGCCCGAGAGCACGCCCAGGATGACCTTGACGTCGTAGGTATCGTCAAGGATCAGCGGACCGCCGGAATCGCCGCTGGCGGTGGTGCCTTCGTTGGGCGTGGCATTGTCGCGCCAGGCGTTGAAGTCGAAGGGGCTGGCCTGGGCGGTGCCGCGCAGCGGATCGTCGAAGTCGATCCAGTAAAGGTTCTGCGGGTTTACCCCGGCGCCCGGGCCGAACAGGAAATCTTCGAACTGGTCGAGGCTGGCGAGCGCGCCGATCATGTTCTCGGCCGAACGGCGGCGGAAGTCGATGCCGAAGGCCGAACCGGTAGTGGCGCTGCCGCTGCGGCCATAGCCGGTGATCCCGACGTGATAGCCGGTGCCGTCGGCGCCGATCGTGCCCGGATCGGGCAGCGGCGAGAACAGCATCGCCCAGGTCGGGATGTCGGCGGCAGGCGTGTCGAGCGAGGCGAGGGCGACGTCGCTGTAGAGGAACTGGGCCGCCGCGGGCTCCAGCGAGCCCGGATTGTAGGCGACGTAGTTGGCGTTGTAGAAGGCGCCGGCGGTGTCGGTCTGGTAGCCGCCGAAGTACCAGTTGCCGACGCCGGAAAAGGTGTCGGCGGCAAAGCCGAAGCCGATCGGGGTGCCGCCGCTCGCGGCGCCGTAGTCGGTCGCCGCCTCGTCGTTGACGCAGTGTGCGGCGAAGACGACCGTGCGCGGGTTGATGAGGGTGGCGGTGCACAGGCCGATGAAGCCGCCGCCGATATCGGTCACCATCTGGCCGACGCCGTTGATGCCGGTGGGATCGAGGCTGGTATCGGAATCGCCCGGATCGGCGACGACGATCTGCGGATCGGGGGTGACTTTGGCCGTCTGGTAAGCCGGGATGGCGATCAGGTTGCCGCCGGAACTGCCGGACTGGGCCTCCAGGTAAGCGCCGGTCGGCGGCACCTCGGGGCCATAGGCCTGCGCGCGCGCCTGTGCCGAGCCGAGTGCGAGGCCGGCCACCGAACCAAGCAGCAGGGCGCGCTGCAACGATTGACGCGAAGTTGTGATCGAATGCATCTTTTGTCCCCCAGACGCCGTTAAGTCCAAGCGCGGGGCAAAATCCTTCCGGTCAAGCCGGGATGCCGATCCTGAAAACGCCCGCCACAGGTGTGCCCGGGCCGGGTTAGTGCCCAGGTTGTGGGCATTACTTGAGGGCAATCGCCTATGGGGCAACACCTATTTTGGAATTCGCCGTGGATTGGGTCACAAGTGTAGCATTTATGCTTCACCTATTCGCAGCGTCTATTCTTGACGGGCATTTTCCAGGCAGGCGGCAGAATCGCCGCCGATTCCATTCCGTTGCTGCTGCGGCGGGTTGCCGACCCGTTCCGGCCAGCACCGCTGCCATCCCGCACCTTCGTGCCCATCGCGCCACAGCGTGCGAAAATCGTGAAGATTCCGTCGGGACCAGGGGCCCGCGATCCGCGCGCCGTCAGGCGCGGTGCGGATCAAGGGCCGGAAGGCGCTTCCCGTGCTGCCCGCGCCGTTCGGCTCGCGGCTTCAGGCGCCCGCCGCTCAACACCCCGGCCAGTCCCGGTGCCGCCCGTTGCAGCAAGGAACCCAGCGCGATGACGCAGGCCAGGACCAGCAGCGGCTGCACCAGCAGGTAAGCAGGATAGCCCGGCGCGCCGAGTTTGCCGAACACCTGGCCGAGCAGCGGGCCGCCCAGCCAGATCAGGATCAGATGGGAACAGAACAGCAGGAAGACGAAAGGCTCGATCTTCAACAAGGCGCCGCGTGCCGAAGACCGTGCCAGCGCCCACGAAACGCGCCAGAAACACAGCGAGGCGGCGATCCGCACCAGCAGGTCCAGTCCCGACACCCAGGCGCCGGCGCGCGGCGCGTCCGCCGATAGCGCCAGCCACAGCTGCACCGGCATCAGCACCGCGAAGGGCACCGCGGCAAGCGGCAGCGGCCAGGTTGCCGTTCGCTCGGCCACGCCGCCCCGGTGCGCGGCGATCCCGAGCGTGAAGAACATGAGCGTGGCGGGGCGCATGAGCACCGGCGGCCCCGCGCCCAGGATCTGGCACGCCGCCGCCAGCGCGATCACTACGCCCAGCATCCGATTGGGCATGCGCACCAGCAGCGGCGCCGCGACCATGCAAAGGAACAGGTCGCGCAGGAAGGGCATCTGCACATCGACGTCCGGATTGCGGGTGAGAATGAAGATTTCCTCGATCACCCATCCCAGCGAGTGCGGGGTCGGCGCCGGAAGCCGGAAAAGCCACGCGGTTCCGCATACCAGCGCCAGCGCCAGCGCGTTCCACAGGACCATCGGCACAAGGATCGTCCGTGCCTTGCGGGCGACGTGGCGCCGCCAGTCGCGCGTGCGGGCCGACCCCGCCACCAGCCACCCGGATACCAGCCCGAGCAGGGGCACGGCGCTGCGCCCGAAGGCCTCCATCAGGACCCAGCGCAAGTTCTCCTGCGGGGTCCCGCGCGCCAGTTGCAGCGCGTTCCCGTCCAGGCCCGTCCAGGCATGGACATAGACGACACCCAGAATGCAAATGACCCGGGCGATGGAAATGGCATCGTAGCGAATTGCCGCTGCTGTTCCCGCCGCTGCTGTTACCTTCGTGTCGGACGATGTCGCGGACAAATGCGTTTTCCCGGTTGTGACAAGCCGTCAAAAAGACCGCGTGACGCCTGGTTCCCGCCATTTTGACGCGGCGCCCGGGAAATCAGCCGAAGCGTGTCGTCGGCCGGGTGGTCTTGGCCAGCACGGTTCGACGCCCGCCCTGGACTGCTTCGACGGCTGCGCCCGCGCGCGGACGGCCGGTGCGGCCTATGCCACGTTCTGCCTGGCCAGGTAGAGGGGACTGCGAAACAGCGCCTCGGCTTCCTTCGCCGGCATCGGGCGGCCGAAGAAGTAGCCCTGGATCCGGCGGCAGCCGAGCTTGCGGATCACTTCGACTTCCTTCTCGGTTTCGGCGCCCTCGGCGGTCGTCGACATGCCGAGGCTTTCGGCCATGGCCACGACCGCGCGGATGATCGCCAGGCTTTCCGGGTTGCCGGTCGCGGCGCCGTGCACGAACGAGCGGTCGACCTTGATGGTCGAGAAGCGCAGCTTGCGCAGGTAGCCGAGCGAGGAATAGCCGGTGCCGAAATCGTCGAGCGCCACGCCGCAGCCCAGCCCCATGATCTGTTCGAGCGCCGCCCGGGCAAGGCCGGCATCGCGCAGGAAGATGCTCTCGGTCACCTCGATCTCGAGGCGGCGCGGCGAGAGGCCGCTTTGCGACAGCGCGCCGACGATGCTGGCGGCGAAATTGGGATCGAGCAGCTGTTCGCCCGAGACGTTGACCGCGACGCGCACGTGCTCGGGCCAGTTCTTCGCTTCGCGGCAGGCCGTCTGCAGCACCCATTCGCCGATCGGCACCATCAGGCGGGTGTCCTCGGCCAGCGGGATGAACTTGGCCGGAGTGACCGGGCCCTGCTCGGCGCAGTTCCAGCGCAGCAGGGCTTCGAAGCCGACGATGGCCTCGCTCTGGGCATCGACCACCGGCTGATAGGCAAGCGAGAACTCGTTGCGATCGAGCGCGCGGCGCAGCGAGAATTCCAGCATGCGCCGTTCCTCGGCATGCGCGTGCAGCGCCGGTTCGTAAGTGAAGTGGGCGTTGCCGCCGGCATCCTTGGAACGGTAGAGCGCCAGGTCGGCGCTGCGCATCAGCGTTTCGACGGTGGAGCCGTCGCGCGGGCCGATCGCCGAGCCGATCGAGGCGCCGACGTAGAGCGTGTGGTGGTCGATTTCATAAGGCTGCGAAAGGCGCGCGATCACTTGCTGGGCGACGCGGTCGACGCGCCCGAGATCGGAAGCGTCGCGGATCACGACGGCGAACTCGTCGCCGCCCAGGCGGCCGCACAGCTCGTTCTCGCTCATCAGTTCCTTGAGGCGATCGGAAACGCGCGCCAGCAACTGGTCGCCGACGACATGGCCGAGCGTGTCGTTGACGGCCTTGAAGCGGTCGAGGTCGATCATCAGGAAGGCGCAGCGCGAGCGCCATTGCTCCGCGTAAGCCAGGGCATCGCCCAGCGCCTCGGTCAGCATCATGCGGTTGGGCAGCCCGGTCAGCGTGTCGTAGCGGGCGAGCCAGGCGATCTTGTCGGAATTCTCGCGCGCCTCGGTAACGTCCGAGCCGACGCCGCGAAACCCGTCGAACACGCCGTGCTCGTCGAACCGGGGGGCGCCCGAAAGCTCCCACCAGCGCGCCTCGCCGCCGACCGTCACGCGCACCAGCAGGTTGGAGAAATACTCGCGGCGCTTCAGGCGCTCGGCAAGGTCGTGCAGGCTGGAGGGCAGCTGCTCGCTTTCCCAGGCAGCTCCGGCGATCAGCTGGATGAAGGGCATGCCTTCCGCCTCGGCGGCATCGCGCCCCAGGGCATAGGCGAAGCGCGGCGAGACGGAACGTACCCGCCGCGCGGTGTCGGTCCGCCACAGCCAGTCGGCCTCGCCTTCCTCGAATTCGCGCAGCAGCAGCGAGACGACCTCGTCCTTTTCGAGCATGCCGGCCTCGGCGATCTTGGTGGCGATATAGCGCCGCCCGCCCTCGATCGCGCCGATGAAGATGGTGGCGGTGAAGGCCAGCACGATGCCGGCCATGTCGTAGATGCCCGCGAACAGGAAATAGACCGCCGCGGAACCGCCGACGATGCCGGCGAACAGCAGCGTGCTCATCGGCACGGCGGGCAGCAGGATCGCCGATGCGGTCATCAGCATCGCCAGCACGGTCCATATCTTGATCTGGGCCTGGGGCGCGATGAAAAGGCCGAAGCAGCCCAGCGGCATCGCCCAGGCCAGGCCGTTGACCACCGCGCCGACCATCAGCGTCTGGACTTCGTGGCGCGACATCCGGCGCTGGTCGGCATCGGCGAGCGATCGGTCGATACGGAAATTCTGCCACAGCGTGGCGGCCACCATGGCGGCCCAGCCGAGGATCGCCGCGACATGGATCTGACGCTGCAACAGTGCCGCGGTGGCCAGCACGGCCGCGCCTTGCGTGGCCAGGCGGATCGAAGCGGCGCTGCCCAGGCTCGAATATTGAAGGCCGCGCAGGCGCGCCCAGTCCCCTCCGGCGGGGCTGGACAGGCCAAGCACGGCGAGGATGGGAAGTTCCTTGGGAAGGACTTTGTTTTGAAGCGACCTTGCGTTCACACCTGCTAGAATACCGCACGAAGAGTTATTACCCGGTAAAGGTCTTGCGGTTGTTTTCGGGCCGTTGTTTCCTTGCCGGAGGGGCGGTTATTCGACGGTGACGCTCTTGGCCAGGTTGCGCGGCTGATCCACGTCGGTGCCTTTCACGCAGGCGACGTGGTAGGCAAGCAGCTGCACCGGCACCGCATAGACCAGCGGCGCGATCAGCGGGTGGACCTTGGGCATCTCGATCGTGGCGATGCAGCCTTCGCCGGCTTCGGCAATGCCCTCGGCGTCGGAGATCAGCACCACTTTGCCGCCGCGCGCGCGCACTTCCTGCATGTTGCTCACGGTCTTTTCGAAGAGCGGCCCGGACGGGGCGAGCACGATCACCGGCACCGCTTCGTCGATCAGCGCGATGGGGCCGTGCTTCATCTCGCCCGAGGCATAGCCCTCGGCATGGATATAGCTGATCTCCTTCAGCTTCAGCGCGCCTTCCAGGGCCAGCGGATAGTCCGGACCCCGGCCGAGGTAGAGCACGTCGCGGGCCGGCGCGATGAGATGCGCCATGGCGGCGATCTCCTCGTCGTGAGAGAGCGCGGCGTTGAGGCAGGCCGGCGTCTCGACGAGCTGGTGGACGACGGCGGTCTCTTCCGCCCGGTCCATCCGTCCGCGCCTGACGGCAAGGTGCGCGGCCAGTGCCGCCAGCACCGCGAGCTGGCAGGTGAAGGCCTTGGTGGAGGCGACGCCGATCTCCGGCCCGGCGTGAGTCGGCAGCAGCAGGTCCGCCTCGCGCGCCATGGTGCTGGTGGGCACGTTGACGACGACGGCGATGGTCTGTCCCGCCGCCTTGCAGTGGCGCAGCGCCGCCAGCGTGTCGGCGGTCTCGCCCGATTGCGAGATGAACAGCGCCAGGCCGCCCGGTTCGAGCACGGGATCGCGGTAGCGGAACTCGCTGGCGACATCGATGTCGACCGGCAGCCGGGCGAATGCCTCGATCCAGTACTTGGCGACCATGCCGGCGTAGTAGCTGGTGCCGCAGGCGACGATGGTGATGCGGCTGATCGCGGACAAGTCGAAGTCGATCTGCGGCAGCGCCACCGACTGGTCCACCTGGCGGATATAGCTGCGCAGGGTCTGGGCCACCACCGTCGGCTGCTCGAAGATCTCCTTCTGCATGAAGTGCCGGTAGTTGCCCTTCTCGATCGCCACGGCGGAGGCTCCCGAGGTTACCACCTCGCGTTCCACCGGGCGGTTGTCGGCATCGAAGATCTGCGCCCCGGCCCTGGTGATGACCACCCAGTCGCCTTCCTCGAGGTAGGTGATCCGCTGCGTCAGCGGCGCAAGCGCCAGGGCGTCCGAGCCGAGGTAGGTCTCGCCCTCGCCATAGCCGACCACCAGCGGCGAGCCCAGGCGGGCGCCGATCAGCATGTCGGGGAACCGGCGAAAGGCGATGGCGAGCGCGAAGGCGCCGCGCAGCAGGGGCAGCACGGCCTTGACCGCATCCTGTGGCGAGAGCCCCGCCTCGACCCGCTCGGAAACGAGGTGGGCGACCACTTCGGTGTCGGTCTGGCTTTCGAACGTGCGGCCGCGCGCTTCCAGCCCTTCGCGGAGCGGCTTGAAGTTCTCGATGATGCCGTTGTGCACCAGCGCCAGCTCGGCGGTCGCGTGGGGGTGGGCATTGGCGGCGGTCGGCGCGCCGTGGGTGGCCCAGCGGGTGTGGGCAATGCCGGTGAGGCCGGGGGCCGGATCCCGCACGAGTTCCTTGATGAGGTTGAGCAGCTTGCCTTCGGCGCGGCGGCGCACCAGTTGGCCATCGTGCACGGTGCACACCCCGGCGCTGTCATACCCGCGGTACTCCATGCGCCGGAGGCCGTCTACCAGCCTGTCCGCGACGTCTTCCTTGCCGACGATGCCGATGATTCCGCACATGAATGACGCGCTTTCGTTAGAGGGTTGGGCGTTAGGGAGTAGGAAGAGTGTAGGGCACGCGGATGCCCGGCATGGCCGCCGGGAAATCCTTGGTGTTGCGGGTGACGAGGATGCGGCCGCGCACGAGCGCGCTGGCGAGAATGATCGCGTCGGGCGAACGCAGGCGCGGCCGTTCACGCCTGAGGCCGGCGGCGCGAGTCGAAATCTCCTCGTCGATCTCGTCGATGGCGAAGCCCGAGAGGAACGCTTCGGTTTCCTGCAGCGCTTTGCCTTCTCCCTTGGACATTACTTCGATCCAGGCCATTCGGCTGATCCAGACGCGTCGCCCACCCGAGGCCGCGCGGCGCAGTTCGGTCCGTGCGGCCGGTATTCCCAAGAGTGCGTCGATGACGATATTGGCGTCAAACGCGATCGTAGTCACCGCTGAAGGTCATCCGGTCTCGGCTGACGGGGGGCGAATGCATCCTCGCCCATGACCTTGCGATAATGTTCGTGTTCTCGGTCATCCTGCTCGTCGAACAGGTCCGGGAATTCACTGCGCACTTCCTCGTAATCATAGTCCCAAGGCCGCGTCGAGCCCGCGCGTTCGCGTCGCTGCCACTCGACGGCATCCCCGATATCGGTTCGATCTTTCCACAATCCGAAGCCGCGATCGATCCAATCCTTGGAGGATTCGGCGCGATATGTGCTCACCGCCTCACGCAGCACCGACGCGCGCGACTTGCCGAGTTCGGCGGCGCGCGCGTCCAGCCAGCGGATGTCCTCGTCCGGAAGGTCTGCCAGGATGCGTGTCATGATATCTTGATATCACATACTGATATCAAGCACAAGCGGAGTTCAATCGCCGTCGAGCAGATTGCCGAGCCCGCCCAGCACCGAACCCTCGCCGCGGCTCTGGCCGCCGCGCGATCCGGCCGCCGCGAGCATGCGGCCGGCCAGGCGCGAGAAGGGCAGCGACTGGATCCACACCTTGCCGGGCCCGCGCAGCCGGGCGAAGAACACGCCTTCGCCGCCGAAGATCATGGACTTGACCGAACCCGCGCGGATCACGTCGAAATCGACGCCGGGCGTGAAGGCGGCGACGCAGCCGGTATCGACATGCAGTTCCTCGCCGGGGCGAAGCTCGCGCTCGATCACGGTGCCGCCCATCTGCACGAAGACCCAGCCATCGCCTTCCAGCTTCTGCATGATGAAGCCCTCGCCGCCGAACAGGCCGGTCATGATCCGCTGCTGGAACTGGATGCCGATCGAGACGCCGCGGGCCGCGCAGAGGAAGGCGTCCTTCTGGCAGATCAGCCGCCCGCCAAGGTCGTCCAGCTTGATCGGCAGGATGACGCCCGGCACCGGCGCGGCGAAGGCGACGCGGGCCTTGCCCTGGCCGCGATGCGTGAACACGGTGGTGAACAGGCTCTCGCCCGTCACCAGCCGCTTGCCGGCGCCCAGCAGCTTGCCCATGAAGCCGCCGCCCTGATCGCCCGAACCGTCACCGAAAACGGTGGTCATGTCGATGTCGGAATCCTTCCACACCATCGCGCCGGCCTCGGCGACGGCGCTTTCGCCGGGGTCGAGCTCGATCTCGATGAACTGCAGTTCCTGGCCCTTGATCTCGAAATCGACATCGTCGGCGATGGAGGAACTGCGTGCATGGCTCCAGGGGCTGTTGGGCATTTAGGGCTCTCCGCTGAGTCTGGGGAAGCTGGAACAACTTCGTTTCAGGTTTGTGAAACGGCCCGATTGGGATAGCTTCGAACCTGTCTTTTACAAGACGGGAGAGAAAGGCTTGAAACGACCGTTGCCTCGGCTGGCCATTTTGCAGGCCATTGCGGGAATATCGGCGATCACCGCGCCGGCAATGGCGGACGACAAGGGCAGCGCATCGCTCGCCGGCCCGGTCGCCGGTCTCGATGCCGAAGCGCGCGCGCAGGTCAGCACCGGGTTCGATTTCATCCGGGCCGGCAAGCCGAATCAGGCGATCGAAGCGTTCGACCGGGTGATCGCCGCCAGCGACGCCCGGTACGCGGGCGATCGGCGGCCCCGGCTGTGCCTGGGTTCGGGGACCAAGGCCGGGAAGGCCGCCGAAGCGATCGCGCTCGATCCCTGCGTCTGCGACGCGCATTTCGGCAAGGGCTTCGCGCTGATCGACCTGGGGCGGGGCGACCTGGCCGAACCCGAACTCAGGCTGGCGACCGAGATGGCGCCGGACAACGCGCACTATGCCAATGAATACGCCGAACTCTTCAAATCGCGGCGGGAATGGCGCAAGAGCTACGATCTGTTCGCCCATGCCTGGGACGTGGTAGACAAGGACAAGGCCGGTCCCGATGCCGCGATCGCGGCGCGGGCGCTGCGCGGGATGGGCTACAACCGGATCGAAATGGGCGCCTTCGAAGAGGCGGAACGGCTGTTCCGGAAGTCGCAGGAATACGATCCGAACAGTGAAGTGGCGAAGAGCGAACTCGGCTACATCGCCCGCAAGCTGGCGATCGGCTCGTAGCGGGATCGCCCGGCACCCCTTCGGCCCCGGATGACTCTACCGGACGCGAATACCAGGTTTCCCCCGCCTTCTTCCTTCGTCATGGCTTCGCCGCCTCGCCCCGAGAGATTTGATGTCAGCCGCAGGCCTGCGCCGCTGAGCGAGGGAGGCGCTGAAGGACAAGGCCGGCGAAGGCCGGCATGAAGCCGAACCCTATTTCTTCTGCTCCGCCTTCTTCTTTTTCATCGCGTCGTGGAAGCGGTCGGCCCAGCCCGGCTTGACGAGCTGCTCGCCGCGCACCAGCCGGAGCTCGCCGTCGGCGACATCGCGGGTGACGGCGCTGCCCGCCGCGACGATGGCGTCGGCACCGATCTTCACGGGGGCGACAAGCGCGCTGTTGGAGCCGATGAAGGCACGCTCGCCGATCACCGTCCGGTGCTTGAAATAGCCGTCGTAGTTGCAGGTGATGGTGCCCGCGCCGATGTTCGCGCCGGCGCCGATTTCCGCATCGCCCAGGTAGGTGAGGTGATTGGCCTTGGCCCCTTCGCCAAGCACCGCGTTCTTCATTTCCACGAAGTTGCCGATGCGCGAGCCCTGCTTGAGCACGGCGCCGGGGCGCAGGCGCGCATAGGGTCCGATCGAAGTGCCGCTTTCCAGCGTCGCGCCTTCGAGGTGGGAGAATGCGTGGATCGTGACATTGTCGGCAACTTGCACCCCGGGGCCGAACACCACGTTCGGCTCGATCGTGACGTCGCGTCCCAGCCGGGTGTCCCAGGCGAAGAACACGGTTTCCGGCGCGATCAGCGTGGCGCCGTCCGCCATTGCCGCGATGCGCCGCTGGCGCTGCCAGCGTGCCTCGGCCTCGGCGAGTTCGCTGCGGCTGTTGATGCCGCCCACTTCGTCGGGATCGTCGGTCACGATCACCGCGCATGGCCGCCCTTCGAGCGTGGCGATGTTGACGATGTCGACCAGGTAGTACTCGCCCTGGGAATTGTCGTTGCCGAGCTGGGCGAGCAGCGCGAACAGATCCGCCGACTTGACCGCCATCAGCCCCGAATTGCACAGGCGGCAGGCGCGCTGTTCCTCGCTGGCGTCCTTGTATTCGACCATCATCGCGATCCGCCCATCGTCATGCGCCAGCACGCGGCCGTATTGCAGCGGGTCTTCCGGCGTGAAGCCGAGCACGACGACGGCGGGCGCGTCCGGCGCATGGAGCCGGTCGATCATCGCGCGCATGGTCGCGGCGCGGACGAACGGCACGTCGCCGTAGAGGATGAGCACGTCGCCCGCGAACCCGGCCAGGGCGCCCTCGGCCTGCTGGACCGCGTGGCCGGTGCCGAGCTGGGGTTCCTGCACCGCGATCACCGCGCGCGCGCCCAGCGCCGCCTCCAGCTGCTCGCGCCCGTGCCCGGCAACCACGACCTGGCGTTCGGGCGCGAGTTCCCGCGCGCTTTCCAGCAGGTGTTCGAGCATCGGCCGCCCGGCGATCGGGTGGAGCACCTTGTGCAGGTTACTTTTCATGCGGGTGCCTTTGCCGGCGGCGAGGACGACGATGGCAAGCGGGGTATCGGCAGGGGTCATGCGTTCCATGTGCCAGCAAATTGTTGCGGATTCCACTCCAAGCCGCCACTGGGCCGGGCATGACAGCGTTTCCTTTCGACATCGTCGGGTTCGATCTCGACGGAACCCTGCTGGACAGCCACCGCGACCTGGCCCACGCCGTCAACCACGCGCTGGGGCTGGACGGACGCCGCGGCGTGCCCGCGTCGCAGGTGCGCGCCATGGTGGGCGGGGGCGCGCGCAAGATGCTGACCAGGGCGTTCGAGGCGACCGGCGGCCTGCCGGACGAGGCCCGCTTCGAGCAATTGCACGCGGCCTTGCTGGCGTTCTACGAACGCAACATTTCCGCCGAGACGCGGCTGTTCCCGGGCGGCGAGGCGATGCTTGACCAGCTTGCCGCGCGCGGGGCGAGGATCGCGGTCGTCACCAACAAGCTGGAGCGTTTCGCGGTGAAGATTTTCGCCGAACTGGGCCTTTCGGATCGGTTCTGCGCGATCATCGGCGGCGATACGCTGGGGCCGGGCAGGGGGAAGCCGAAGCCGGACCTGCTGCAACTGATGATCGCGCGCGGCGGCGGCGGGCGGGCCGCCTATATCGGCGACACCACTTACGATACGCGCGCGGCGGCGGCGGCGGGCATCCCTTGCGTGGCGGTGAGCTTCGGCTTCAGCGACCTGCCGCCACGCGAACTGGGCGCGGCGGCGGTGATCGACCACTTCGACGAGCTGGTGCCGGTGCTGGAGCGTCTCTAGCAACCCGGCCGGGCGGGCATTCTCCAGGCGCGCATTCCGCTGGGGCGGCGTTGCGGCGGCAATCCCTCCCGCGATGGCTTTCGGCCCCGCGCCGCGCCGGTTCCGGCGTCACGCGGCGGCGGCCGGTTCACAGCGCCGGGTTGTTGTAGCAGTGCCAGGTGAAGATCGCCGCCGCGCCGCGGTGGGGGCGCCAGCGTTCGGCCAGGGCGCGGGTCTGCTTCTCGTCCGGGCGGGCCTCCAGGCCCAGGATCCGGTGGAGACCGGCCTGCACGGCAAGGTCTCCGGCCGGCCAGATGTCTGCCCGGCCTTCGGCGAAGAGCAGGTAGATCTCCGCCGACCAGCGGCCGATGCCCTTGATCTGGACGAGCTGGGCGATGGCTTCCTCGTCGTCGCGGGGCAGGGCGTCGAAGTCCAGCGCGCCGGCCGCGACCAGTTCGCACAGGCTGCGCGCATAGCCTTGCTTCTGACGTGACAGGCCGCAGCCGCGCAGCGCCTCGAAATCGGCGGCGAGCAGGGTTTCGGGCGGCAGGCCCTCGCCCAGCAGCGCTTCCAGCCGGCTCCATACCGATGCCGCCGCCGCGACGCTCACCTGCTGGCCCACGATCGTGCGCAGCAGCGTCGCATAGCCGGTGGGGCGGATACGCGGCTCGGGGTAGCCGGCGATCTCCAGCGCGCGGGCGATGGCCGGCTCCCGACCGGCGATCGCGTCGAGCCCGGATTTAAGTTGATCGGTGGTCAGGCCCATGGATTCGACTGCCTTGCAAAAGCGGGGCGCAGCCTTTAGCAGCCTGCGACAAACGCGCATACCACTGCATGTGCCCGCCGTATTTGCAATGCTCCGCGCATCAAAGGGGATTCGGAAACAATGCCGCAGATCATCGTCGTCAATCATTCGGGTGAGGAATCGAACGTCGAGGCCAGCGAAGGCCGCACCCTGATGGAAGCCATCCGTGACAACGGCTTCGACGAACTGCTGGCGCTGTGCGGCGGCTGCTGCTCCTGCGCGACCTGCCATGTCCACATCGATCCCGCCTACATGGACAAGCTGCCGCCGATGAGCGAGGACGAGAACGACCTGCTCGACAGTTCGGGCCACCGCAACGAATATTCGCGCCTGTCCTGCCAGGTGCCGGTGACTGCCGCCCTGGAAGGCTGCAAGGTCACCATCGCGCAGGAAGACTGATCGGCGCTGGAAGATTGATTTGGGATGGGTAAGGCGCAATTCGTTTGCGCCTTGCGTTCCCGCTTCGTAACTCTCGCGGCCATGACAGCATCGACGATCGCCCCGGCGCCCAAGCGCTCCACGCTCGATCTTATCGGCAATACGCCGCTGGTCCTGCTCAAGGGGCCCAGCGCGGCGGCCGGCTGCGAAATCTGGGGCAAGTGCGAATTCGCCAATCCCGGCGCCTCGGTGAAGGACCGGGCGGCGCTGTGGATCGTGCGCGACGCCGAAGGCCGGGGGCTGCTGAAGCCCGGCGGCACCATCGTCGAAGGCACGGCGGGCAATACCGGGATCGGCCTGGCGCTGGTGGCCAATGCGCTGGGCTACCAGACCGTGATCGTGATGCCCGAGACGCAATCGCGCGAGAAGATGGACACGCTGCGCGCGCTCGGGGCCGAACTGGTGCTGGTGCCGGCGGCGCCGTTCTCCAACCCCGGGCACTTCGTCCACACCTCGCGCCGCCTGGCCGAGGAGACCGAGGGCGCGGTCTGGGCCAACCAGTTCGACAACATCGCCAACCGCAAGGCCCACATCGAAAGCACCGCGCCGGAACTGTGGGCGCAGATGGAAGGCCGGATCGACGGCTTCACCTGCGCGGCCGGCACCGGCGGCACCATCGCCGGCACCGGGCTGGGCCTGAAGGCCTTCGACGAGAAGGTGACGATCGCGCTCACCGATCCGCACGGCGCCGCGCTCTACAACTACTATGCCCATGGCGAGCTCAAGGCGGAGGGCACTTCCGTCGCGGAAGGGATCGGGCAGGGGCGCATCACCGCCAATCTCGAAGGCGCCCCGATCGACACCCAGTTCCGCGTCTCTGACGAGGAAGGGCTGGAATGGGTGCGCCGCCTGCTTGCCGAGGAAGGACTGTGCCTGGGGCTGTCCTCGGGCATCAACGTCGCCGGCGCGGTGATGCTGGGCAAGCGGCTGGGGCCCGGATCGCGAGTGGCGACGATCCTGTGCGACACCGGCTTTCGCTATCTCTCCTCGCTCTACAACGCCGCCTGGCTGGAGGCGAAGGGATTGCCGGTCTTCCCTTGGCTCGCAAGCTGAGGTAAACGTCTTGCCGATGGCAGGACACATTCCGCCCCAGGTGATCCCCGGCATGGTCGAGCCGGTCACCACCGTTCGCCACTTTGCGGCGCCGGGCGCGCGCGAGCTGCGCGCGCAGGCGGTGCATCGCCTGCAAGTGGGGCTGTTCGGACTCTGCGCGATGCTGCTGATCGTCGGGCTGGCCAACATCATCATGGACCGCGCCAAGCTGACCGATACCCAGGACCCGATCCACGACGTGGTCGCCGTCGACGCCAGGCCCCAGAAGCCGGCCACCGATCCGCTTGCCGACATCGGCGTCGTTCCGGCCGCCGATCCCAGCCCCACGCCGACCCCCAGCGACAGTGGAACCGAGCGGCCTTAAGGGCACGCCCGGGTTCCGCCTGGACCCCCCCGTGCCCCCCCCCCGCCCCCCCCCCCCCCCCCTGGTCCCCCGGTGGTCCCCCGGTGGTCGTGGGGCATGACAACGGCGTCGATGGAACCTGTGAGGCTCTCGTGCCAAGTCCTTCGAAGGGAGGAGGGAACAAGAGTTCCGATCCATGGGATTTGGCATCAGCCGGGGAAAATCGGGGAAGCGATGATCCACTGGCCAGCCGCTGCGCGGGACAAGCGCGAGTCGCGGCGGTTTCCGGCGCCGCACTGCGAAAATGCGCGGGTTTTTACACCGATTGCCGGGTGTGGCCGCATCCCGGTCCGACTGCCCGGAAAGGCCATGGCGGGGATATTCGGGAATCCCCTGCGATTCCGTCATAACTAATTGAAATAAAAATATTAATATTCTGAATCAGGATACCGGGCGAGTGACGAACGGTTCCCGGATGTTCCCGTTATCTGACCAGAATTGTGGATTAATTCCCGCAAATCCCTATAATTCCCTTTGTTCCCCGCATTTCCCGTTATATGGATGGAGCCAATCGAAATGGCTGAGTCTCGCCGTGTCCCGCGTGGGCGCGGAGCCCAGCCGCGCGGGTGCGCGGCTGGGGCGGGGTTGGTCATTCTCGAGACGGATACCTTAGGGGTGAAACGGGGCGGCATGGCGGGGCAGCCACATATTTACAGCGGGCAGGGCTTTTCGCTTCTACGCGACAAGAACCGCTTCGTGCTGCCCAACGCGCTGCGCACCACCGTGCGCGAATCGAGCGGCAAGGACGTGATCTGCCTGGCCAAGCATTCCGAATGGAAATGCCTGGTCGGCTTCGGTCTTTCGCGGGTCGCCGACTTCGAAGCCCAGCTCGACGCCGAGCAGGCCCGCGCCGACGCCGCCCAGCGCCCGTTCAACCGCGACAAGCGGGCCATGCAGCTCTATACCTTCACGCCCACGCCGTTCGATACCAGCGGCCGTTTCGTCATGCCCGAAGCGCTGGCCAGCCTCGCCAATATCCAGGACCAGCTCTATTTCCAGGGCGTCGGCAGGTTCTTCACGATCTGGAATCCGGAAGAGCTCTACAAACTCGCGGACGACCCCGAGATGGAGGGCGTCATCGCCACCTGCTGCTCGTTCGCCGATGCCGAACTGGCCAGGGCGAAGAAGAAATGAACGCCGCCGTTCCGCATGTTCCCGTGCTCCTCCAGGAGGTGGTCGCCGCCCTGAACCCCCAGGGCGGCGACCTCATCGTCGATGCGACGCTGGGGGCGGGCGGCTATACCCGCCGGCTGCTGGATGCCGGGGCGACCGTCCACGCGTTCGATCGCGATCCCGATGCCATCGCCGCGATCCGGGGAAATCCGGGGAAGTGGCCGGAGCTGGAAAGCGATCCGCCGCGCCTGGTGCTCCATCCGCGCCGCTTTTCGGAGATGGCCGAGGGACTGGCGGAGGCCGGGATCGACCGGGTCGACGGCGTGGTCATGGACATCGGCGTCTCCTCGATGCAGCTCGACCAGGCCGCGCGCGGCTTCGCCTTCGCGGCGGACGGCCCGCTCGACATGCGCATGAGCCGGGAAGGCCCTTCCGCCGCCGACTTCGTCAACCAAGCCGACGAAGCCGAGATCGCCGACGTGCTCTACCTCTACGGGGAAGAGCGCCAGTCGCGCCGCGTCGCCCGCGCCATCGTCGCCGCGCGGCCGCTGACCACCACCGGCGAACTGGCGCGCGTGGTGCGCAAGGCGCTGGGCCATCGCCCGGGCGCACCCAAGGACCCGGCGACGCGCAGCTTCCAGGCGATCCGCATCCATGTGAACGGCGAACTCGACGAACTCGACGCCGGGCTGGCCGCCGCCGAGGCCTTGCTGCGCCCCGGCGGCCGGCTGGCCGTGGTCGCTTTCCACAGCCTGGAGGATCGCAGGGTCAAGCACTTCCTGCGCGATGCCAGCGGTGCCGGCCGGTCCACCTCGCGCCATCTGCCGCAAATCGCCGCCGGGGCCGCCCCGACATTCGCGCAAGTCGCCAAGGGCGTGCGTCCCGGCGAGGCCGAACTGACCGCGAATCCGCGGTCCCGTTCCGCCACCTTGCGCAGCGCCGTGCGCACCGAAGCCCCCGCCCGAACGTTTCACAGGAGTGCCGCATGAACCTCACCAGCGACCGCATCCGCTCGATCGGCTGGATTTCCGTGCTGATGATCTGCGGCGCGCTGACGATCGCGCTGACGCTGCGGGTCAACGCCGTGAAGAGCCAGGTCCGCGACGCCGAGAAACGGACGGTCTGGGTGCAGCAGGACATCGATTTCCTGCAGACCGAGTTCCAGACCCGGTCCAACCAGCAGGCGCTCAAGCAGCTGAACGACCTGGAGTTCGGCTACAAGGCGCCCGGGGCCGGGCAATATATCGAGGGCGAACGGCAGCTCGCGGCGCTGGGCACGGCGGCGGGCCCCGGCGCGCCGGAGCCGATCCGCTATGCCAATGCCGAAAAACCCGTCTCCCCGGACACCGGCTCCTCGCTGCTGGCGATGGTTTCTCCGGTGACCGGGGCCACCGCCGCGCCGGCCGCTCCGGCCGAGCCCGCCGCGAAGGCTCCGAAGGGCCGTGATCCCGAGCGCGCGGAACTCGTGCGCGATGCCGCCGCGCTGGGCAAGCGGCTGGCCCGCATCGAAGTGGCGGAGGCCGGCGCGCAGTGAACGCCCCGGCGTTTCCCATCGGGGCGATTCCGACGGCGGCCTCCGCCGGTCGGCGCAAGCTGGTCAATGTCCGGCAGCGTTCGCTGCTGGTCGCCAAGCTGCGGACCCTGTGGGTGCTGGGCGTCTTCGCGCTGGTCGGGGCGGGCGCGCTCGCGCGTATCGGCTATCTGGGCGTGACCGGCGCCGGGCCGCACCGCGATGAACTGGGCAATGCGCTGATCCCGGACCGGGGCGAGATCGTGGACCGCAACGGGGTGCCGCTGGCCCGCGACTTTCGCGTTTATTCGCTGTGGTACAATCCCAAGGCGATGACGGAAGGCTCGCCGCTGATCCATTCTCCGAAGGAAGTGGCCGACGGGCTCCTGCGCATATTCCCGGAACTCGATCGCCGGGAACTGATCGCCAAGCTGGTCGCGGGCCAGCCGGGTTACCTGCGCCGGTCGATCCTTCCGGAGGAGGCCAACAAGATTCACGCGCTGGGCGAACCGGCGCTCGAATTCCCGCGCGAGACGACGCGCTATTACCCCCAGGGTTCGATGGCGGCGCATGTCCTGGGCTATGTCGACAGCTACGGCAAAGGCCAGGTGGGCATGGAACAGGCCTTCGACACGCAGCTCATCAGCGCGGAGGGCCGCACGCATCCGGCCGTGCTGTCGATCGACTTCCGGGTGCAGAGCGCGCTGGAGGACGAACTGGCCAGGGGCATGGCGCTCAGCCGGGCGAAGGGCGCGGCGGGGCTGATCCTTGACGTGGATACGGGCGAAGTGCTGGCGCTGGCCTCGCTGCCTTCGTTCGATCCCAATCACGTCGAGCCCGGCGACATGACCATTTCGGACGCGCAGGCCCGCGCCGGCGACGTGCCCCATGGCTTCAACCGCGTGACCAACCAGGTCTACGAACTGGGTTCGGCGTTCAAGCCGATCACCATCGCCGCGGCGCTCGATGCGGGAACGATCACCGATCTCGGCCGCCGCTGGCCCGCCACGCCGCTGCATATCGCCGGCTTCACCATCCATGACAGCCACAGCTTCGGGGCATCGCTCAACGTGCCGGAAACGCTGATCCACTCTTCAAACGTGGTTACCGCGCAGATCGCGGATGAACTGGGTGGCGCGCGGCTGAAGCAGACGATGGAAGCGCTGGGAATGAACGAGCGGCCCTATATCGAGCTGCCCGCGCGCGGTTTCCCGCTCTGGCCGAGCGGCGAATGGCCGCGCCTGCGCACGATGACGGTGTCCTACGGCCACGGCATCGCGGTGACGCCGCTGCATCTGGCATCGGCCTATGCGGCGATGGTCAACGGCGGAATCTGGCGTCCGGCCACGCTCAGGAAGCTCGATCCCTCGGAAGTTCCGGCCGGGCGGCGCGTGTTCAAGGCTTCCACCAGCGCCCGCATCCGCCAGCTGCTGCGCATGATCGTGTCCTACGGCACCGGTCGCAGGGCGGAGGCACCGGGCTTTCGCGTCGGCGGAAAGACGGGCAGCGCGGAAAAACCGGGCGTGGGCGGCTATCGCCACCATTCGCTGATCTCGACTTTCGCCGCCGCCTTCCCCATGGACCGGCCGCGCTACGTCGTCATCGCCATGATGGATGAACCGCAGGGCACCGAGGCGACCTCCTTTCAGCGCACCGCCGCGTTCAACGCCGCGCCGGTCGTCAGCCGCGTCGTTCCGCGCATCGGCCCGCTGCTGGGCATCATGCCCGACGAGACGCGCGACATCGACATTTCCGATCTCAAGCCACTGATCCCGCAGGGAGCCGAAGGCGAATGAAACTTTCCGCCCTTTGCGCTGCCGCCGGCCTGCCCTTCGCCGGCCCGGACGCCAATGTCACCGGTTTCGCCATCGATCACCGCAAGGTCGCGCCCGGCACCGTGTTCGGCGCCTTCCCGGGCGCGCGGTTCAACGGCGAGGATTTCATCGCCGCCGCGATCGAGGCGGGTGCGGTTGCCATCGTTGCGCGGCCGGAGGCGAAAGTGGAGGGCGCCGTCCACCTGGCCGATCCCGAGCCGCGCCGCCTCTTCGCCCGCGTTGCCGCGCCCTTCTACACGCCGGTTCCGGAAATGCTGGTCGCGGTCACCGGCACCAACGGCAAGACTTCCACCGTCGAGCTGACCCGCCAGATCTGGCGCATGGCCGGGCAGCGCGCCGCTTCGATCGGCACGCTGGGCGTCACCACCAGCGATGAAAGCGTCTCCACCGGGCTGACGACGCCCGATATCGTGACGTTCCTGGCCAATCTTACCGGCCTTGCACGAGAGGGCGTGACGCATGTCGCCTACGAGGCTTCCAGCCACGGCCTTTCGCAGTTCAGGATCGAGGGCCCGCGCGTGGCGGCGGCGGCCTTCACCAACCTCTCGCGCGATCATCTCGACTATCACGCCGACATGGACGATTACTTCGCCGCGAAGATGCGCCTGTTCGGCGAAGTGGTGGCCGACGGCGGCACCGCGGTGATCTGGGCCGACGATGCCTGGTCGGACAGCGCGGTAGAGCATGCCCGGGCGCGCGGCCTGAAGCTGTTCACGGTGGGCGCGACGGGGGAGGACATCCGCCTCCTGGGCCGTAAGCCGGGCGGGCTCGGGCAAAGGCTGGAGATCGAGCATGCCGGCAAGGCGCGGATCATCGACTTGCCGTTGATCGGCGCCTACCAGGCGGCCAACGCGCTCGTCGCCGCCGGGCTGGTGCTGGCGACCGGCGGCGATGCGGACGCGACCTTCGATGCGATGAAGCGGCTGGTGACGGTGCGGGGGCGGCTGGAACGCGCGGCGATTTCGCCGGTGGGCGCGCCGGTCTATGTCGACTATGCGCATACGCCGGACGCGCTGGAAGCCGCCATCGCCGCGCTGCGCCCGCATGTCCAGGGGCGGCTGATCGCGGTGTTCGGCGCGGGCGGCGACCGCGATCGCGGCAAGCGCCCGGAAATGGGCCGGGTGGCGAGCGAGGGTGCGGACCTCGCGATCGTCACCGACGACAACCCGCGCGGGGAAGATCCGGCGGCGATCCGCGCCATGGTGCTTGCCGGCATCGGCGTCGCCGATTCGGCGCGCGTGCGGGAAATCGGCGACCGGCGCGAGGCCATCGGCGCCGCCATCGCCGAAGCCGGGGCGAAGGACATCGTCCTGATCGCCGGCAAGGGGCACGAACAGGGGCAGATCATCGGCAGCGGCGACGCCGTGCGCGTGCTGCCATTCGACGATGTCACCGTGGCCAGGGAAATGGCTGGCACGCTGAGAGGAACATGACGATGAACGCAGCAGTCCGCATTCTTGACTGGCCTGTCGAAGCGGCCGAGGAGAACCCGCACGTCCTGTGGGATGCGGTCAGCCTCGCCCGTGTCATGAAGGGCACCGCCAATGCCGAATTCGCGGTTTCGGGCGTCGAGATCGACAGCCGCGACGTGCAGCCCGGCGACCTGTTCTTCGCGCTGAAGGGCGAAAGCACCGACGGCCACCGCTTCGTCGAGATGGCTTTCGCCAAAGGCGCGGCGGCGGTCGTGGTCGATCGGCCGGTCGATGGTCCCCACGTGTTGGTCGACGACACCCTGAACGCGCTGGTGCGGCTCGGCGCCGCCGCGCGCTTGCGCACGCGGGGGCCGGTGATCGGCGTCACCGGCTCGGTGGGCAAGACCGGCGTCAAGGAGATGATCTTCGCCGCGCTCGATCGCACCAGCCGGGGCGACGCGCATCGTTCGGTCAAGAGCTACAACAACCATGTCGGGGTGCCGCTCAGCCTGTCCCGCACGCCGAGCCGCGCGCGCTTCGCGGTGTTCGAGATGGGCATGAACCATGCCGGAGAGATCGCCGCGCTGACCCGCCAGGTGCGTCCGCACGTCGCCGTCATCACCACCATCGCCCCCGCCCACATCGAGATGCTGGGATCCGAGGAAGCCATCGCCGACGCCAAGGCGGAGATCTTCCAGGGCCTCGAGCCCGGCGGCACGGCCGTGATCCCGGCCGACAGCGCGCACTTCAATCGCCTGAAGGAAGCCGCGCTGGAATGCGGCGCCGCCGTGGTCTCGTTCGGAAAGGCGAAGGATGCCGACGTGCGCTTGCTGGATACCGTCGCCGCGATCGGCGGTGGCTCGCTGGTGACCGTCGACATGGGCGACCGGCGCGTGTGCTACACGGTGGCGGCGCCCGGCGAGCACCAGGTGATGAACTCGCTGGCGGTGATGGCCGCGGTGCGCGCGGTCAAGGGCGACCTTGGCGCGGCGGGCGTCGCGCTGGCCGAGATGGGCGGCCTGCCGGGGCGCGGCGCGCGATTGGAGATCGACGTGCCCGGCGGCGAGCCCGACGCCAGCGGCCAGCGCAAGGCGCTGCTGATCGACGAAAGCTACAACGCCAATCCCGCCTCGATGCGCGCCACGCTGGCGCAGCTCGGCCGGACGCCGGCGCGCCGGCGCATCGCCGTGCTTGGGGCGATGAAGGAACTTGGCAGCCACGGTCCGGACTATCACGCCGCCCTGGCGGCGCCGGTCCGCGAGGCCGGGGTCGACTATGCTGTCCTGGTCGGCGAGGAAATGGCCGCGCTCGCCCGCGAACTGGGGAAATCGGACCCCAACTCGCTTGGCAAAACGGTGGCCTTCGCGCATTGCCCGAATGTGCGGGATGCCATGGATACCCTGCGTGCATTCGGGCTGGAGCGGGATGACGCCATCCTGGTCAAGGGTTCGAATTCGGTGGGTCTGGCTTCCCTCGTGACGATGCTAAGCAAGCAGGAAGGGTAAGGGGACGCCCCCGGAAGATGTTGTATCTCATTGCCGAATGGTTGAAATTCGAGGGTCTTTCCAACCTCTTCCGTTACCAGTCGTTCCGCTCTGGCGCGGCGCTGATGACGGCCTTGCTGATCGGCCTGGTGATTGGCCCGAAGTTCATCAACATGCTGCGGGTGCGCCAGGGCAAGGGCCAGCCGATCCGCGACGACGGCCCGCAGAGCCATTTCGCCAAGCGCGGCACGCCGACGATGGGCGGGCTGATGATCCTGACCGCGCTGATCTGCTCGATGCTGCTCTACATGGACATGAGCAATCCGTTCGTCTGGGCCTGCATCGCGGTGACCGTCGGCTTCGGGGCGATCGGCTTCATGGACGATTACGACAAGGTCTCCAAAAGCAGCCACAAGGGCGTGCCCGGCCGCGTGCGCCTGCTGATGGAATTCGTGGTGGCGGGGGTTGCCGCGTGGATCATCGTCTCGCAGCTCAATACCAACCTCTACGTCCCGTTCCTGTCGGGCCGGTACATCCCGCTGGGGCCGTTCTACTACGTCTTCGCCGCCTTCGTGATCGTCGGGGCGGGCAACGCGGTGAACCTTACCGACGGGCTTGACGGTCTGGCGACCATGCCGGTGATTATCGCCGCCGGCACTTTCGCGATCATCTGCTATCTCGCGGGCCGCGTCGACTTCGCCACCTATCTCGGCATCCCGCACGTGCCGCGCGCGGGCGAGCTGGCGATCTTCTGCGCCGGGATCATGGGCGCGTGCCTGGCATTCCTGTGGTTCAACGCGCCGCCCGCCGCCGTGTTCATGGGCGACACCGGCAGCCTTGCGCTGGGCGGCGCACTGGGCGCCATCGCCGTCGCCGCGCACCACGAGATCGTGCTGGCGGTGGTCGGCGGCCTTTTCGTGCTGGAGGCGGCTTCGGTCATCATTCAGGTGTTCTGGTTCAAGCGGACCGGGCGCCGGGTGTTTCGCATGGCGCCGATCCACCATCATTTCGAGCAGCTCGGCTGGAAGGAATCGACCGTTGTCATCCGCTTCTGGATCATCTCGCTGGTCCTGGCCGTGATCGGCCTGGCCACGCTGAAACTGCGATAGGGACCGGCGTGTGATCGTCTCCCCCGCCTTCGCCGGCAAGCGTTACGCGGTCCTTGGCCTTGCCCGATCGGGGCAGGCCGTGGTCGCGACGCTGGTGGCGAGCGGGGCGCACGTCCTGGCCTGGGACAGCCGCGACGAGCCCAGGCAGGGCCTGTGCGAATGGGTCGATTGCGGCAAGGTCGAACTGGCCGATCCGGTCGCGGCCGATCTTGCCGGCTACGCCGGCGTCGTCGTCTCGCCCGGCATTCCCCTCAACCAGCATCCCATTGCCGAGGCGGCCGCGCGCGCCGGCGTCCCGGTGATCGGCGATATCGAGCTCTTCGCGATCGCCCGCGAGAGCCTGCCTCCCCACCGCGTCGTCGGCATCACCGGGACGAACGGCAAGTCCACCACGACCTCGCTCGTCCACCATGTGCTGGAAAGCGCCGGCGTGCCCGCTCGGGTAGGCGGAAATATCGGGGTGCCGGTCCTGAGCACCGATCCGCTGCCGGAAGGCGGCGTCTATGTGCTCGAGCTGTCGAGCTACCAGATCGATCTGACGCGCACCCTGGATTGCGAGGTCGCCGCGCTGCTCAATATCACGCCCGACCATCTCGACCGGTACGGCGGCTTCGAAGGCTACGCCGCCGCCAAGTCGCGGCTGTTCGAGATGCAGGGCAAGGAACGCAGCGCGGTGTTCGGCACCGGCGATCGCGAGACCCGCGCCATCGCCCGCATCGAGGCGTCGCGCCGGGCACCCGGCCTGGTCCGCCTCGTCGACGGCAGCGAGCTTGCCGAATTGCAGAAGGAATGGCCCTCGCTGCAAGGGCCGCACAATCTGCAGAACGCGGCGGTCTCGGTCGCCATTCTCGAGGCGCTGGGGATCAGGAAGGCGCAGTGGAAGAAGGCGCTGCGCAACTTTCGCGGCCTGCCCCACCGCATGGAACGCGTAGCCGAGGCGAACGGCGTCATCTACATCAATGACAGCAAGGCGACCAACCCGGCATCGGCCGCTCCGGCGCTCGCCGCCTTTCCGCCCAGCCCGGAGCCCCGCGTGCACTGGATCCTGGGCGGCCTGCCCAAGGGCGACGACCTGGACGAATGCGCGCCCTACTTCGGCAATATCGCCGCTGCCTATACCATCGGTGACGCCGGGCCCCGCTTCGCCGAAATCCTGGCGCCCCACACGCGCGTCCATCGCTCCGAGATGATGGCCGAGGCGATCCGGGAGGCGATGGCGGCGGCGAAGCCGGGCGACATCGTCATGCTTTCGCCGGCCTGCGCCAGCTTCGACCAGTTCCGGGACTACGAAGCGCGCGGCCAGGCCTTTCGCCAGATCGTCGAGGCGCTGCTCGCCCCCGACGACCAGGCCGGGGAGGGCGCCTGATGGCCAGCATCGCCCCGAGCCCCGGCGCCGGGAGCACCCGCTACAACCGCAACCGGCGCGGCCAGCTGGCGATCTGGTGGCAGGAAATCGATCGCGCCACCCTGGTCCTGGTGCTGATCCTGATGGCGATCGGCGCGGTGGCGGTGGCGGCGGGTTCCCCGGCCAGCGCGCGGCGGCTGTCGACCGCGAAGGAAAAGCTGCCGGATCTCTACTTCTTTTCCCTGCATCTGCGCTGGCAGATCCTGGGTCTGTGCGCGATGTTCTGGGCCTCCACCCTGGGCAAGGACGGCGCCAGGAGGCTGGGCATCGTGCTGGGGGGGGCGATGTTCGCGGCATTGGTGCTGGTGCCGTTCGTCGGTTCGGAAGTGAACGGCGCGCGGCGCTGGCTGCATCTGGGCATTTCGCTGCAACCATCGGAATTCCTCAAGTGCGGCTTTCCCATCCTGCTCGCCTGGATCCTTTCGTGGCGCGCGCGGGATCCGCGGATTCCCGTGGTGGGGCTGTGCTTCGGCCTGATGGGCGTGCTGGGCCTGCTGCTGATGCTGCAGCCCGACTTCGGCTCGACCATGCTGTTTTCGGGCACGTTCCTGGTGCTGATCCTGCTTTCGGGGATAGACATCAGGCGCATCGGCATGTTCTTTGGCATGGGCATCGCCGGGCTGGTCCTGATGTACTTCACTTACGACAACGGCCGGAACCGCATCGACAACTTCCTGTTCGGGGGCACCGCGTTCGATCAGGTGGACCTTGCCCAGCGCACTTTGCTCAACGGGGGGTGGACCGGCCTGGGCTTCTGGATGGGCACGCGCAAGCTGGCGCTTCCCGAGGCGCATACGGACTACATCTTCTCGGTCGTCGGCGAGGAATTCGGACTGCTGGCCTGCATGGCGATCGTCATTGTCTATCTGACGATCCTGATCCGCGTGATCCTGCGCCTGGTGGAAGAGGAAGACCTTTTCACCGTCCTGGCCGCCTCGGGCTTCGCCGCGCAGTTCGGGGGCCAGGCCTTCATCAACATCCTTGTCAACCTGCAGCTGTTCCCGTCCAAGGGCATGACCCTGCCGCTCATCAGCTACGGCGGTTCATCGACCGTTGCGATGTGCCTGTGCATGGGCCTGCTGCTGGCGATCACGCGCCGCAATCCGTTCATCCAGCGCGAGAAGTTTTCGCTGCGCGCCGTTGGAGAGAGTCAATGAGCCTGGTTTCCCGCCACTATGTCCTCGCCGCCGGCGGGACCGGCGGACACCTTATTCCCGCCTTCGCGCTCGCGGTCGAGCTCAACGCGCGCGGCCATCATGTCGCGCTGGTGACCGACCGGCGCGGCGCCGCGATCCCCGGCAAGCCCGCGTTCCTGACCGCGCACGTGCTGCCGCCCGGGCGCATCGCCGGGCTGAACCCGCTCGGCTGGCTCAAGGGCGCGAAAGGCGTGCTGGAGGGGCGGCGCATGGCGCTGCGCCTGTTCGAAAGCTTCGAGCCGTCCGCCGTGGTCGGTTTCGGCGGCTATCCAGCGCTGCCGACGCTGCTGGCGGCCGCGTCCGCCCGGATACCGACGGTCCTGCACGAACAGAACGCGGTGCTGGGCCGGGTCAACCGCTACTTCGCGGGCAAGGTGGACGCCATCGCCACTGCGTTCGCGCAGGTCGATCGGCTCGATCCCAGGCATGAGGCCAAGGTCACCCTGGTCGGCAATCCGGTACGGGCCGACGTCCTGGCGCTGCGCGACCAGCCGTTCCCCGAATTCACCGGTGAAAGCCTCCTGCGTATCCTCGTCACCGGGGGAAGCCAGGGCGCGCGGGTGCTTTCGGAAGTGGTGCCGGACGGTCTCGCCATGCTGCCGCCGGCGCTGCGTTCGCGCCTGCAGGTCATCCAGCAGTCCCGCGCCGAGGATATAGAGGCGGTGCGCGCGCGCTATGCCGGCCACGGCATCCCCGCCGAGCTTGCCACGTATTTCGAGAACATGGCCGAACGGCTTGCCGGCGCGCACCTGTTCATCGGCCGCGCGGGAGCCTCGACGATCGCCGAACTGACCGCCGTGGGCCGTCCCGCCATTCTCGTCCCGCTGCCCATCGCCACCGACGATCACCAGGCGGCGAACACCCGTGAGATCGTGGCGGCGGGCGGCGCGCGGGCGATCCGGCAGGAAAACTTTACCGCCACCGCGCTCGCCAAGCAGATCCAGGCCATGGCGCAGCATCCCGAAACGCTCGCCAATGCCGCGCACGGCGCCTGGAACTGCGGCTATCCCAACGCCGCGAGCGACCTTGCCGATCTTGTCGAGAGCTTCGGCGGGGCACCGATCATGGATGTGATCCGCATGGAAAAGCAGGCCGCGCCTGCCAAGGGCGGCGAAGCGCTGGCCCGGGAACGGGCGCCGGATCTGGTCTCGGAGCTGGCGCGCGGAAGCGTCCGATGAAAGGTGTCGGCACGGACATCGGCACGATCCATTTCGTCGGCATCGGCGGCATCGGCATGTCGGGCATTGCCGAGGTCATGCACAACCTCGGCTATTCGGTGCAGGGTTCCGACATCGCCGAAGGCTATGTGGTAGAGGGCCTGCGCGGACGCGGGATCAAGGTCATGATCGGCCATGCCGCGCAAAACGCGGAAGGGGCGGCCGTGGTCGTCACTTCGACCGCCGTGAAGCGTGACAATCCGGAAGTGGTCCATGCGCTGGAGCACCGCATCCCGGTGGTGCGCCGCGCCGAGATGCTGGCCGAGCTGATGCGGCTCAAGAATACCGTCGCGGTGGCCGGCACCCACGGCAAGACCACCACGACATCGATGGTCGCCGCGCTGCTCGACGCCGGCGGGATCGACCCGACCGTCATCAACGGCGGCATCATCAACGCTTATGGTTCCAACGCGCGGCTGGGCGAATCCGACTGGATGGTGGTGGAGGCGGACGAGAGCGATGGCTCGTTCCTGCGGCTCGACGGCACCATCGCGGTGGTGACGAACATCGATCCCGAGCATCTCGATCACTACGGCTCGTTCGACCGGGTCAAGGATGCCTTCGTCGAGTTCATCGAGAACGTGCCGTTCTACGGCGCGGCGCTGCTGTGCATCGATCATCCCGAAGTGCAGGCGGTGATCCCCAAGGTGCGCGATCGCCGCGTCGTGACTTACGGCTTTTCCGCGCAGGCGGACATTCGCGGGGAGAACGTGACCCCGGTTCCGGGCGGAAACCGCTTCGACGTGGCGCTGCGCCAGCGTGACGGCAGCTTCCGCCGGATCGCGGGGATCGAACTGCCGATGCCGGGCCGCCACAATGTCCAGAACGCGCTGGCCGCCGTGGGCGTCGCGGTCGAGATGGGCTGCGGCGACGCGGTGATCCAGACCGGGTTCGCCAAGTTCGGAGGGGTCAAGCGCCGCTTCACCAAAGTCGGCGAAGTCGGCGGGGTCACCATCATCGACGACTACGGCCACCACCCGGTGGAGATCCGCGCCGTTCTCGCCGCCGCGCGAGAGGGCGTGAAGGGCCGCGTCATCGCGGTGGTCCAGCCGCACCGCTACACCCGCCTGCGCGATCACATGGAGGACTTCCAGGCTGCCTTCAACGATGCCGACGTGGTCTATGCCGCCCCGGTCTATCCGGCGGGCGAGCAGCCGATCGAAGGCGTGAATTCCGACGTCATGGTCGAAGGCATGAAAGCGCGCGGGCATCGCTCGGCCCAAGTCGTCGCCGGGCCCGATGCGCTGGCGGACGCGCTTGCGGGCAGCGCGCAGCCCGGCGACATGGTCGTGTGCCTGGGCGCGGGGGACATCACCAGGTGGGCGGCCGGGCTGGCTGACGCGATTCTGGCGAGGAGGGCTGCGTGACGCCGGAAATCGAGCCCGGCTCCGTTCGTGTCTCGACTTCGCTCGACACGAACGGGGTCAGGGGCAAGCTCACCCCCGGCGCCCCTTTGGCCCCGCTGGTCTGGTTCAAGTCCGGCGGAGCGGCCGAGTGGCTGTTCGAACCAAAGGACATCGGCGACCTGCAAGCCTTCCTGCGCGGCCTCGATCCTTCGGTTCCGGTCATGGCGCTGGGCTTGGGATCGAACATGATCGTGCGCGACGGCGGCGTGCCGGGCGTGGTGGTGCGGCTCGGCAAGGCCTTCGCCAAAGTGACGCGCACCGATGCGGTCACGCTCGATTGCGGCGGCGGGGCCTCGGGCATCCTGGTCTCCTCCACCGCGCGGGACAGCGGCGTTGCCGGGCTTGAATTCCTGCGCTCGATCCCCGGCACCGTGGGCGGTTTCGTGCGGATGAACGGCGGCGCCTATGGGGGTGAGGTCAAGGACATCCTTACGACATGCGACGTGGTGCTGCGATCGGGCGAGTTGGTCGTGCTGGGCAATGCCGACCTCGGCTACAGGTATCGCCATTCCGAGCTGCCCGAAGGGGCGATCGTCGTCGCCGCGCGCTTTCGGGGGCGGCCCGGCGATCCCGAAGCGATCCAGGCCGAGATGGACCGCATCTCGGCAAGCCGCGAAGCCTCGCAGCCGCTGCGCTCGCGGACCGGCGGCTCGACTTTCAAGAATCCGGCGGGCCACAAGGCCTGGCAGCTTGTCGACCAGGCGGGCTGCCGGGGGCTCGCCATGGGCGGCGCGCAAGTCAGCGAGAAACACACCAACTTCCTCATCAACACCGGTGAGGCCAGCAGCGCCGAGATCGAGGCGCTGGGCGAGGAAGTGCGCCGGCGCGTGAAGCAAACCTCGGGCGTCGAGCTCGAATGGGAAATTCAAAGAGTAGGTATCCCCAAGTGACCCTCCCCAAACTCCACGTCGCGGTCCTGATGGGCGGCTGGTCGAACGAGCGGCCGGTCTCGCTGATGAGCGGCGAAGGCGTGGCCGAGGCGCTGGAGGGCAAGGGCCACACGGTCACGCGCATCGACATGGGCCGCGATGTCGCGCAGCGCCTTGCCGAGGCGGCGCCCGACGTCGTGTTCAACGCCCTGCACGGCGCGCCGGGCGAGGATGGCACGGTGCAGGGCATGATGGACCTGATGGGGCTGGTCTACACCCATTCGGGGCTGGCCACTTCGGTCATCGCGATCGACAAGGAACTGACCAAGCAGGCGCTGGTGCCCCACGGCATCCCGATGCCGGGCGGCCGCATCGTCGAGACCGAGACGCTGTTCGAGCGTGATCCGCTGCCGCGCCCCTATGTGCTCAAGCCGGTCAACGAAGGCTCTTCGGTGGGGGTGGCGATCGTCACCGCGGAAGGCAACTACGGCAATCCGATCGGCCGCGACGCCAAGGGGCCGTGGCAGGAATTCGATCGCCTGCTGGCGGAACCCTATATTCGCGGCCGCGAACTGACCACCGCCGTGATCGGCGACCGGGCCTTGCTGGTCACCGAACTCAAGCCCAAGTCGGGCTTCTACGATTTCGATTCCAAGTACACCGACGGCATGACCGAGCATGTCTGCCCTGCCGAGATCCCGGACGAGATCACCGCCGCCTGCAAGGACCTGGCCTTGCGGGCGCACCAGCTCCTCGGCTGCAAGGGCACCAGCCGTTCGGACTTCCGCTGGGACGATAGCCAAGGCGTGGAGGGCCTGTTCCTGCTAGAGGTGAACACCCAGCCCGGCATGACGCGGCTCAGCCTCGTGCCCGAGCAGGCGCGCGCCTGCGGCATGGACTATCCCGATCTTGTCGAGGCGATCATCGTCGAGGCGCTTGAAGACGCGCGCGGGGCAGGGGGGCGAGCCAAATGAGCACGACGATCCGGCGCAAGGCCAAGACCGCGCGCAAGGCCGCGGCGGCCCACGGCACCAAGGTCAAGGTCCGCCAGGCCCAGGCGCGCACCGGTTCCGTGGTCGACATGGCCATGGGCTGGCTGCCGTTTTCGGAAGAACAGCTGCACCGGATCTTCCTTGCCGCGATACTGGGCGGCGCGGCGGTGCTCGCCTGGGTGGTCGCCTCGATGGCCGGGCTGCCGACCATGGCGAGCTATCAGCTGACCCAGATCGCCGCCGAGGCCGGCTTCGAGGTCAAGCGCGTCGAGGTGCGCGGGGTCAAGAACATCAACGAGCTCAAGGTCTACGAAAAGGCCCTGGCCGAGCGCGACCGGGCCATGCCGCTGGTCGATCTCGAACGGCTGCGCGCCGAACTGCTCGAACTGTCCTGGGTCAAGGATGCCCGCGTTTCGCGCCAGTTGCCCGACACGCTCGTCATCGACATCGTGGAGCGCGATCCGCACGCGGTGCTGCGCAAGGCCGATCGCTTCGTGCTGATCGACGAGACCGGGCACGAGCTGGAAGTCATCAGCCGCAAGCAGGCGGCGGGCAAGCTCATAGTCTCGGGCCTCGGCGCCGGGCAGCAGGTGGTGGCGCTCTCGCACCTGCTGGAGGCGGCCCCGGCGCTCAAGCCGCGCGTGGCGGAGGCGGAGTGGATCGGCAACCGGCGCTGGAACCTGACGTTCCAGACCGGGCAGGTGCTCGCCCTGCCCGAGGGCGATCGGGAATCGGCCAGCGCGCTCGTCACGTTCGCGCGGCTCGACGGCACCAATCGCCTGCTCGGCGGCAAAGTCACCGCTTTCGACATGCGCGCCCGGGACCGCATCTATCTGCGCGTGCCCGACGAGGAAGGCGAGGAGCTGGCGCTCAAGGCCGGCGCCGTCGCGCATGCGGCGGGAAGCGAGAATCCATGATGGCGGAGGAACGGTAATGGCAGCCCCCCGGATCACCCGCGTGTTCGGCGCGGTCAATATCGGATCGTTCCGGATCTCCGCGATCGTCGCGGGGATCAACGAGATGGGCGACATGGTCGTGCTCGGCTCGGGCCACCGCGCCAGCCAGGGGATCAAGCGCGGCTATGTGACGGACATGGCCGCCGCCACCTACGCGGTGCGCGATGCCATCGACCGGGCGGAGAAGATGGCCGATACCGCCGTGCAGAAAGTCTGGATCGGCTGCTCCGGCGCGGGCCTTGCCAGCCGCATCGACCAGTTCGATGCCGAGATCGGCGGGCGGCGCATCGAGCGGGAGGACATCGACCAGCTGCTCGTCTCCGCGCGCGACGTGATCCAGCCGGACGGGCGCATGGTGCTCCACGCCCAGCCCGCGCAGTACCGGCTCGACGGTGCCCACGGCGTCGCCAATCCCAAGGGGCTGCATGCCGAGCGGCTGGGCGTCGACATTCACGTCATGCTGGCCGACGGGGCACCGATCCGCAATCTTACCGAGGCGGTGCAGTGCGCGCATCTTGAGGTCGAGGCGGTCGTGGGCTCCCCGATCGCGGCGGGCCACGCCTGCCTTTCGCCCGAGGAACGCGACCTCGGCGTGGCGCTGGTCGAATTCGGGGCCGAAGTCACCAATGTCGCGGTCTATTCGCACGGCATGCTGACCGACATGGTGGCGATTCCGATGGGCTCGGCCGACATCACCGATGCCGTCGCCTCGGCCTTCGGCATCCGGCGGTTCCAGGCGGAGCGGCTCAAGTGCGTCAACGGCTCGGCGATCGCCAGCCCGCACGACCACCGCGAGATGATTCCGGTCAACGCCCCGGGCGAGGAGGGCTCGGGCCCGATCGCGCGTCATGCCGACGACAAGAACCGCATCCCGCGCGCGGAACTGATCGGCGTCATCACCGGCCAGCTCGGCATGCTGATGGAAGAAGTCAACAAGGCGCTCAAGCTGATGCGTTTCAACGGCCAGCGCGGCAAGCAGGTGGTGTTCACCGGCGGCGGCGCGGAACTGGTCGGCCTGGCCGACTATGCCCAGGCGGCGATCGGCAAGCCGGTGCGCATCGGCCGCGTGCCGCATCTTACGGGACTGGCGGAGGCGCATGTGAAGCCCGGATTTTCCACATTGGTCGGTCTCGTGCTATATGCTGCCGCCGATCCGGTCGACATTCGCGCGATGAGCCGGAGCGGGCAGAACACCGTCCGCTTGAGCGGGCTGGGCATGGTCGGCCGCGTCTATCAGGCGCTGAAAGAGTATTTTTGACCGGTTCACGGTCTGGACAGCGGGTGTCGAAGAAACCCCTTGGCTGGCGGCTTTGGCTGTGGACAAAGGTTTATGACGCTTTGCCTCCACGAGTCGAAGCGTGCAATCAAGCCGGTCAAGGAAATTTCTTCGCGCGCGCGGTTGCCAGGCGGTTGCCAGCGCGTCTGCCAGGAGAGCGAAATGAGCATTAACATCGGACCGCCAGCGATCGAGGAGCTTCGTCCGCGGATCGTCGTGATCGGAGTCGGCGGCGCCGGCGGCAACGCGATCGGCAACATGATCGAAGCCCAGATCGAGGGCGTGGACTTCGTCGTCGCCAATACCGACGCGCAGGCGCTCAACAATTCGATCGCCGAGACGCGGATCCAGCTCGGGCCCGACATCACCCAGGGCCTCGGCGCCGGTTCGCGCCCCGAAGTCGGCCGCGCAGCGGCGGAAGAAACCATTGCCGAGATCGACCGCATCCTGGAAGGCGTGCACATGGTCTTCATCGCGGCCGGCATGGGCGGCGGCACCGGCACCGGCGCGGCGCCGATCATCGCCCGGGCCGCGCGCGAAAAGGGCGTGCTGACCGTCGGCGTCGTGACCAAGCCGTTCCTGTTCGAAGGCACGCGCCGCATGCGTTCCGCCGATGCCGGCATCGAGGAACTGCAGAAGCATGTCGATACGCTGATCGTCATCCCCAACCAGAACCTGTTCCTCGTCGCCAAGGCGGAGACCACTTTCAAGGAGGCTTTCCAGCTTGCCGACGAAGTGCTGCAGCAGGGCGTGCGTTCGATCACCGACCTGATGGTCATGCCCGGCCTTATCAACCTGGATTTCGCCGACGTGCGATCGGTGATGGGCGAAATGGGCAAGGCGATGATGGGCACCGGGCAGGGCGAAGGCCCGAACCGCGCGCTGGAGGCAGCGGAACGCGCCATCGCCAATCCGCTGCTCGACGGCGTCTCGATGCAGGGCGCGAAGGGCGTCATCATCTCGATCATCGGCGGCGACGACATGAAGCTGCTCGAAGTCGACGAAGCCGCCAACCACATCCGCGAACTGGTGGACAGCGACGCGAACATCATCTGGGGTTCCGCCTTCAATCCGGACCTGCAGGGCAAGATCCGCGTCTCGGTGGTCGCCACCGGCATCGAGCAGAGCGCTGAGCAGGCCGAGATCGCTTCGCGCCCGATGAATCTCGGCGCCTCGCGAGGGCCGGTGCGCCCGGGGATGCAGGCATCCGCAGCGCCTGCCGCGCCCAGGTACACCGAAACGCCTCCGGCGCCGGAACCGTTCGAGCGCCGCGAGCCCCAGCCCATCGCGGCGTCGGCGCCGGAACCTTATCGGCCGACCGCCGAGCTGGAACTGGGCGCGGGCGATGAAATAGAGGGGCCGGAGGAAGACGGGGCCGGATCGGGCAACTATGCCAGCCTCTCCGGCCTGGCCGGCTCGCGCGCCGAGCCGCTCGAGCTTGGCGCCGCGCAAGAGGCGCAGCCCGAAACGGCGTTCCCGCAAACGGCTTCCTTCGCGCCGACGCGGAGGCAGGACGAACTGCTGCTCGACGGCGGACAGGCCAGCGCGCCGCGCGGCGCCCAGCCGGCCGACCTCTCGGCGCGTCCGAAGCCGCCGGGCGGTGGCAGCACCCTGTTCGAGCGGATGACCAGTCTTTCCCGCCCCAAGCCGGGCGCGAGCGACCCATCGCCCGAGAGCGAGGACGGCGATGGCGCTTCCATCAGCATTCCGCGCTTCCTCGGCAGGCAGAACAACCAGTAGGCGGCCGGAACGCACGCGCGGCGGACCGCCGCATGCGGGCGGCGATCCGCCGCCAAGGGCCCCGGGCCGTTCGCATGAGGTTCATCGGCGGCATCCGATAGCGGCTTCATCGGCGGCCGGCCGGTTGCCGTGTTTTGGCGCGGTGTTTTGGCACGGTGTTTTGGACAGGCGGCACGCGCCTGTCGTTTGGCAGGGATGTCCGGGGTCTTGCGGGTCGAGCTCAAGCTTTGGCGGTTGGTGGCGGGAGCGGCGGCGGGCTACTGCCTTGGCTGGCCGGGCCTGGCCCTGGCGCAAGGCGCGCCGGTGGTTTCCCGGCCCGTGGTCCAGTCCTTGCCCAGTATCGAGAGCCAGCGCCTCAATGCCGCGCTTGCCCGGCTCGGGCGTGATCCGCGCGATATAACGGCCTTGATCGACGCGGGCGAAGCGGCGCGCGGTCTTGGCGATTTCGATGCGGCAATCGGCTTCTACCGCCGGGCGGACAAGATTTCCCCCGACAATCCCCGGGTCAAGGCGGGGCTGGCCGGGGCTTACGTCATGACCGGCGATCCGGTCAGCGCCATCCCCTACTTCGACGCCGCCGAGAAGGCCGGCGCGGCTCCGGCGCGGATCGCCGCTGATCGCGGCCTCGCCTATGACCTCGTGGGCGACAACGCGACGGCGCAGCGCTATTATGCGGCGGCGATGGCGGCGGGCGAGAACGACGAGGCGCGCCTGCGGCTCGCGCTCAGCCAGGCGATGGCCGGGGACCAGAAGTCGGCGGAAGCGACGCTGATGCCGCTGCTGCGCAAGCAGGACAAGCCGGGTTGGCGCGCGCGGGCCTTCGCGCTTGCGATCGGCGGGGACGCCAAGCAGGCGGTCGATGTCGCGGAGACGATCCTGCCCCCGCAACTGGCGGAAAGCATTGCGCCCTATTTGCGCTACATGCCGCGCCTGACCAAGGCGCAGCAGGCCGCCGCCGCCAATCTCGGCCGGTTTCCGCGTGCTTCCGAAATCGGCCGCGACGATGCGCGCATAGCGGCTTATGCCCCGCCGCGCGTCGCCGCGGCGGACTCCGGCCTGGTTCCCAAGGGCGAGCCGCTCGATGGGGGGCGAGGGGCCAAGGACAAGAAGCCTTCGAGCAGGACGAGGATCGCGTCGAACACGGCCCGCGCCGCCGGGGCGCAAGCCGGCGAAGCGACCCGTACCGGCTCGTCGCGCAAGACGCCGTCGGCGTCGGCCGATCCTGACCGGGTGGTCCCGCCGGAACCCAGGCCCGCGATCGAAAGCACCGGTGAATTGCCGCCGATCGCGCGAAGCACAGCGCTTTCGCCCGCGGCCGCCCAACCCGCGCCTGCGCCCGCCCCGTCGCAGAAGGTTGCGCTGGCTTCTGCCGGAGCGGCCACCACCCCGCCCGCGCCGGTCCAGGCGGCTACCCAGGCGCCGCCTGCGTCCCCCGTCAAGGCCCCCGCCAAGGCTCCCGCGCCGGGCTTCGATCTCGCCAGTCTGCCGGCCACGCAGGGCGGCGGTCCGGCGGTGTCGGCTGCGCCTGCGCCGACACCCGCGCCTGCATCGCCGCCAACGCCGACGGCCGTTTCCTCCGCGCCCGTCGTCCAGCCCATCGCTGAAAGCACGTCCGCCGCACCGCCTTCCTCCGCGATTCCCGCACCGGCCGTCCCGGGGCCGGCGCAGCCGTCGCTCGCGGAGATATTCGCCGACTTCGGCAAGCCGGCGACACAGGCGGCGCCGGTCCCCGGCGCGGTCGACATCAGCAAGATCGAGCCGGCCCGCCCCGAACCGAAACCGGAACCCAAGGTCGAGGAAAGGAAGCCGGTGGAAAAGCCCAAGCCCAAGAAGCCGGCGCCTCCCGCGCATCCCAGCCGCATCTGGGTGCAGATTGGCGTCGGGCGGGACAAGGACGCGATCGCCTTCGACTGGCGCCGCCGCGCGAAGCAGGCGCCGGCGTTGTTCAAGGGGCGGCAAGCCTATGTGAGCGACATGGGCCGCACCAACCGCGTGCTCGCCGGCCCGTTCGAAACCCAGAAGGCCGCCAACCAGTTCATCGTGGATCTGAAGAAGGCCGGGATCGACGACGCACTGCCGTGGACGAGTCCGGCCGGCCAGGTGGTTGACGCCTTGCCGAAGAATTAGCCGGGCGGCGGCGCCGGTTTTGCCGGCCGATTAAGTTTCGATTAGTCTTATCCACACGCTGTTAACAGCCTTGTGCAGTTATGCGCAGGTGATCGCGGTTGCCGGCATTGTGCTTTCCTGCCCTGGCACAGCATCCATGCGGGTGAATTCGCGGAAGGGCTTATGTCGGAATTTATGAGGACGGTTCAGAACGATATCGACCGGGAAGAGGACTCCGCCCCCGTGGAAATGCTGGCGTCGCTGTTCGAAGCGCACGACTGGCCTTTCGAATATTCCGGCGAGGACGAGATTTCCGCCGAAGTGAAGGGGGCCTGGGCCACGTACCAGTTCCAGGCGATCTGGCGCGCGGAGGACCGGGTGCTGCAACTCCTCTGCCTGCCCGACATCCGCGTTGCCGACGGCAAGCGCGCGGCGATGTTCGAGGCGCTGGCGCTGATAAACGAGCAGCTCTGGCTGGGCCATTTCGATGTCTGGTCGAACGGCGGCGTGGTGCTTTACCGCCACGGGCTGATGCTGGGCGAGGATGGCCTGCTCGGCCCCGGGCAGGCGCAGCTGGTGGTAGAGGCCGCGATCGAGGAATGCGACCGCTTCTACCCGGTGTTCCAGTTCATCCTGTGGGGCGACAAGACCCCGGCCGAGGCGCTGGCCGCCGCGCTGGTGGACGCCGCCGGGGAAGCTTGACGCCGCCGCGGGCTTGCCCTTGGCAGCGTGCGTGCGCCGGCCCGATATCAAGTTTCTTCAAGTGAGACTCGTCTTCTCCTTTCGTCATTGCGAGCCGCCGCAGGCGGTGCGGCAATGACGAAACAAGGGGAAGAATGAGGGGGCAAGATTTTCGATCCATGGAATTTGGTCTAAGCGGCGCGTCATGAACCGCTTTCAGAACATCCTGCTCGTCGGCTGCGGCAACATGGCGGGGGCGATGCTGTCCGGCTGGCTCGCCGGCGGCATTCCCGCTTCGCGCTTCACCGTGGTCGATCCCTGTCGCACCGGGTTGCCGGAGGGCGTGACCCTGCTGCGCGAACTGCCGACGGGGCGGTTCGATGCGATCCTGCTGGGGATCAAGCCGCAAGGGCTGGACGATGTCGCACCGGCGCTCGCCGCGCTTGCGGGGCGCGAGACGGTGCTTTTCTCCATTCTCGCGGGCGTGGAGTTCGCCAGCCTCGCCGCGCGTTTTCCCCGGGCCGGCGCGATCGTGCGGATCATGCCCAATCTGGCCGCCGCCATCGGCAAGTCGCCGATCGCGCTTGACGCGCGCGGCCTTGACGAGACCGGCCGCGCCGCCGTCACCGCGCTGATGGCGCCGCTCGGCACGCCCGAATGGCTGGCGGGAGAACATCTCTTCGACGCGGTCACCGCGCTTGCCGGCTGCGGGCCGGCTTTCGTCTATCGCTTCATCGATTCGCTGGCCTCCGGCGCCGTCGCGCTCGGGCTCGATGAGGGGCAGTCGCGGCGCCTCGCGCTCGCCATGGTCGAAGGGGCGGCGCTGCTGGCCGGGACATCGGAATTCTCGCCGGGCGAGCTGGCCGACAAAGTCGCCAGCCCCGGCGGCTCCACCCGCGCCGGGCTCGACGTGCTCGATGCCGAGGGGGCGCTGGCCAAAGTCGTCGCCAAGGCGATGGCCGCCTCGCGCGACCGCAATGCCGAAATGGCGGCGGCGGCGCGCAAGGGCTGACGGTCTCGCAATTCTTTCCCCGTGCACGTTGCTGGGCGGCTCGCGAGGGTCGAAGCGGTGGGAAGCAGGCCTTCCGATCAACCGAATCGGACAGGGGCGCCCGCCTGGAACGGGCTTTCGGCGGCGGCATACATTTTGACACAATTGTTCCGGTCCGGTTTTTCTTGAAACTTTAACCGCTCACGCCGATATTGCGTCTGTGCGGGGTCCGCGTTGTGCGGAAGATGCCCCGCGAAAGGGAGTTTGAAATGGCGAATTGGAACGACCCCCAGCCCCGTCCGGGCTTCGGTGCGTCTCCGAGCCTTGACGGACGCACTGCCGGCCAAGTCTCGTATGACATGGGGCTGCGCCGTCACATGCTGTCGATCTACAACTACATGGCCTCGGGCGTGCTGCTTTCGGGCATCGTCGCGCTGCTCTTCGCGCGGTCGGGCATGGCCGAGCAGATGATGTACTCGCCGCTCAAGTGGCTGGTCATGCTGGCCCCGCTCGGGTTCGTGTTCGCGATGAGCTACGGCGCCAACCGCATGCAGACCTCGACGCTGCAGATGCTCTATTGGGGCTTCGCGGTCATCATGGGCCTGTCGCTCTCGACGATCTTCCTGGTCTTCACCGCAAGCTCGATCGCGACGACCTTCTTCGCGACTTCGGCGGCCTTCGCGGGCCTGAGCCTCTACGGCTACACCACCAAGAAGGATCTGTCGGGCTTCGGCACGTTCCTGCTGATGGGCCTGGTCGGCATCCTGGTGGCGATGCTCATCAATATCTTCGTCGGCTCGACGGTGCTGCAACTGGTGATTTCGGTCCTGGGCGTGCTGATCTTCGCGGGTCTCACCGCCTATGACACGCAGATGCTCAAGAACCAGTACTACCAGCTGCGCGGCACCGAATTCGTCGGCAAGGCGGTGGTGCTCGGCGCGCTCAGCCTCTACCTGGACTTCATCAACATGTTCCAGTTCCTGCTGAGCTTCCTGGGCCAGCGCGACTGAGATTTCACCCGCGCGGGAACCGTGCGCGGGTAATCCACAGCCTAAGAATCAACTGGTTAGGATGCCCGGTGCGTTTCGTCGCACCGGGCATTTCCTTTGTGGCCGGCGGAGGGTAGGGTTCGGGCGCTGAGATTGGAGAAGTTGACGGGTGGAAAACCTCAAATTCAAAGGCCTTGGTCGCGGGCTACCGCTGCTGGCGGGTTCGGCCATGACCCTGATGATGGCGGTGCTGTCGGGCTGCGCGACCAAGCCGCCGCCCCCGCCGCCGCCGCCGGTGGTCGTCATCCCGCCGATGCCGGCCCCGCCGATGGGCGCGCCGCCGGAAATGACCATTCCGCCGGTCACCCAGGATGGCGTGCGTCATACGGTCAACACCGGGATTTCCACCTCGCAGGCGGTATGGAACCTGCGTTCGGCCTACAACGTCGCCGCGCTCAACTGCGTGGAGCCGCAGTACGCCCCGATTCTCGCGGGGTACAAGCGCTTCCTGGCGTTTTACGCCAAGCCGCTCGATTCCGCGTACAAGGAAATCGACCGCAGCTTCAGGACCCAGCACACCGGCCGGGCGGCGGTTGTCGCGTTCGAGAGCTACCAGACCCAGGTCTATAATTTCTTCTCGCTGCCGCCGGTCGATACCGGCTTCTGCCAGGCGGCGATGGAGCTTACCATCGAACTCCAGACCGTCGATCCCAGCCAGTTCGAGGCTTACTCGTTCTCCGGCCTTGCCAAGATGGAAGCGCCGTTCAAGGCGTTCTTCGACAGTTACGAGCAGTACCGCGCCGATCTTGCCGCCTGGCAGGCGCGCTATGGCGGCGGGTTTATCACGGTGCGTCCCTCCGAACAGCAGACCATGGCGCGGCGGGAGGGCTATGTGCAGTAAGGCCGGGTTCTATGCTCTAATCTTCGCTTTGCGCATTTTAGCTCTTTCATGGCGGGGCTCTCTTCGCTAAGGGGGCGCCTCGCAAAGCGGCGGGACCGCGGCGTGACGATACTGGAACGGGGCCGTAGCTCAGCTGGGAGAGCGCGTCGTTCGCAATGACGAGGTCAGGGGTTCGATCCCCCTCGGCTCCACCAGTAATTGATATTCCCGCCGGCCGGCCGCACACTGCTGCGGCCGTTCGCGTTTTGGCGGACCAGCAGGCGCCGCATCCAACCGTCGGACAGACATTCCATGCACTTTCTCGACCAGGCCAAGATCTACATCCGCTCCGGCGCCGGCGGGCCCGGCGCCGTGTCGTTCCGGCGCGAGAAATACGTCGAGTACGGCGGGCCCGACGGCGGCAACGGCGGCAAGGGCGGTGACGTGGTGTTCGAAGCGGTGGCGGGGCTCAATACCCTGATCGACTTTCGCTATACCCAGCACTTCAAGGCCCCGCGCGGCGGCCACGGCATGGGCAAGAACCGCAACGGCGCGGCGGGCAAGGACCTTGTCGTCAAGGTGCCGGTGGGCACCCAGGTCATCGATGACGAGGACCGCGAGACGGTGCTGGCCGATCTGGTGGAGGCCGGTCAGCGCGTGGTCCTGCTCGAAGGCGGCATGGGCGGGCGGGGCAACGCCAGCTACAAGACCAGCACCAACCGGGCGCCGCGCCAGCACCAGCCGGGGATCCCGGCGCAGGAGATGTGGGTCTGGCTGCGGCTCAAGCTGCTTGCCGACGTCGGTCTTGTCGGCATGCCCAACGCGGGCAAGTCCACTTTCATCAACACGCTGTCGAACACCAAGGCCAAAGTGGGCGACTACGCCTTCACCACGCTGCGCCCGCAGCTCGGCGTGGTCAGCCACAAGGACCGTGAGTTCGTGCTCGCCGACATTCCCGGCCTGATCGCGGGCGCGGCCGACGGCGCCGGCGTTGGCGACCGGTTCCTCGGCCACATCGAGCGCTGCCGCGTGCTCGTCCACCTCATCGACATCTCCAGCACCGATCCGGTCGAGGCGATGCGCATCGTCGAGGAGGAACTGGAAGCCTATGGCGAAGGCCTGGCGGACAAGCCGCGCCTGGTCGCCCTCAACAAGATCGATCTCGTCGACGATGCGCTGGCGGCGGACTATGCCAGGGAACTGCTCAAGGCCGGCGCGGACGAAGTGTTCCCGATCTCCGGCGCCACCGGCAAGGGCATGTCCAGGCTGCTGGACGCGGTGATCGAATACCTCCCCGCCGCGACAGTGACGGAACGGCCCGAAGGCGAGCGCGAAGAGGCGGACGAAAGACCCTGGTCGCCGATCTGAGTTGCGGGCGCGATGCGCTGGCCGCCATCCCCCGATCCCGCTCGGGCTGAGCTTGTCGAAGCCCCGCCACACCCCGCTTCCCACCGGCCGGCATTTCTCCTAGAGGCTGGCGTTCCCATGCCGATCACCCGTCTTTCCGATCTTGCCGACAAGGCCCAGTGCCCGCTCCTTGTGCTCAAGGTCGGCTCGGCGCTGCTGGTCGGCAAGGAAGGGGTGCGGCGCGAGTGGCTTGCCGGGCTGGTGGCCGAGATCGCCGAGGCGCGCGCGCGCGGGCAGCGGGTGATCGTGGTGTCCTCGGGCGCGATCGCGCTCGGGGCGGCGACCCTGGGGCTGGACAAGGGCGGGCGCGGATCGCTTGCCGATGCGCAGGCCGCCGCCGCCGTCGGCCAGATCGCGCTTTCGGGCCTGTGGGCGGAACTGCTGGGCAGCCACGGACTGATCGCCGCGCAGATGCTGCTTACGCTCGATGACCTGGAGGATCGGCGCCGCTACCTCAACGTCACCGCCACGCTGACGCGGCTGCTCGATGCCGGCGCGGTGCCGGTTGTCAATGAGAACGATTCGGTGGCCACCCAGGAAATCCGCTTCGGCGACAACGACCGGCTTGCCGCGCGCGTGGCCCAGGCGGCGCAGGCGAGCGCGGTCATGCTGCTGTCCGACATCGACGGGCTCTATGATCGCCATCCCCGGGAAGCGGGTGCGCGGATGATCCCCGTGGTCGAGGGCGTGACGGCGCAAGTCCATGCCATGGCCAGCGCGGAATCGAACTCCGGCATGGGTTCGGGCGGGATGGTTTCCAAGCTCCAGGCGGCCGAGATCGCCGAACTGGCGGGCATCTGCCTGGTGATCGGCAATGGCCAGCACGATCGGCCGGTGGCCCGGATCGCCGGGCAGGGCATGCAGGGTGGTATCGGGGACGGCGTCGGCACGCTGTTCCTGCCGCGCCGCAAGGCCGGCGTGCGCGGCGGGTCCAAGCGGGCCTGGCTGGGCGGGCGGCTCAGGCTCAAGGGCACGCTGGTGGTCGACGCCGGGGCCGCCGCGGCGCTGTCGCGCGGATCCAGCCTGCTCGCCAAGGGGATATCGATGGTGGAAGGCGTGTTCGAACGCGGCGATCCCGTGGCGATCCACGATGAGCAGGGCCGGGTGCTCGCGCATGGCCTGTCTGAATACGACGCGGCCGAATGCGCCGCGATCCGGGGCCTCCATTCGAGCGATCAGGCCGCCGTGCTCGGCTACGCGCCGCGTTCCTCGGTGGTTCACCGCGACCAGCTCGTGATGAAAGGCCTTACGCCGTGATCGAAACCGACCGTCCCACCGTGGCGCTCACCGGCGCCACCGGCTTCGTCGGGCAGGCCACGCTCGATGCGGTGCTGGCTGCCGGCTATGCGGTGCGGGCGCTGACCCGCCGCGAGCAGCCGGCGCGAGAGCACGTGCGATGGGTGCGGGGCGAACTGGCGGACACCGCCTCGCTTTCCGAACTGACGCGCGGGGTGGAAGCGACCATCCACGTGGCCGGGGTCATCAACGCCCCCGATCCCGCGGGCTTCGAGCAAGGCAACGTCACCGGCACGCTCAACCTGATCGAGACGGCGATCGCCAAGGGCATACCCCGCTTCGTCCATGTCTCGTCGCTTTCCGCGCGCGAGCCGGAACTGTCCGCCTATGGCGCGTCGAAGGCGCGCGCGGAAAAGCTGCTGATGGCAAGCCCGCTCGACTGGACGATCGTGCGGCCGCCGGCGATCTATGGGCCGCATGACAAGGAGATGTTCGAGCTGTTCCGCGCCGCGCGCTGGGGGGTGGTCCCCGTCCCGCGCGAGGGCCGCGCCTCGATGATCCATGTCGAGGATCTTGCCCGGCTGCTCGTCGCGCTGGTTTCCGGCGGGGATGCGGTTTCGGGCCGCATGTTCGAACCGGACGACGGCAGGCCCGGGGGATGGGATCACCATGAGGCCGCCCGGGCGATCGGCGGGGCGGTGGGCAAGCGCCCGAAAGTCCTGGGACTGTCGCGCGGGGCGCTGGAATGGGCGGCGCGGCTGGACGGCTTCTTTCGCGGCACCAAGGCCAAGATGACGATGGACCGCGCGGCTTACTACAGCCATCCGGACTGGGTGGCCTCGCCCGAGGCGGCGGTGCCCGCCGCCATCTGGGCGCCGCGGATCGAAACGCGCGAGGGCTTCAGGTCCACCGCGCAATGGTATCGCGAGCACAAGTGGCTGCGGCCGTGAACCGGTTGCTCGCGCGGTTGAACATCGATCCTTACCTGCTGCTGCTGGTCGGCACCGTCGGCCTTGCCTCGATCCTGCCGGCGCGCGGAATCTGGGCGGACATCGCCGGCGGGATCGCCGATGCGGGGATCGCGCTGCTGTTCTTCCTGCACGGTGCCAAGCTCTCGCGCCAGGCGATCGTCGATGGCGCGCGGGCCTGGAAGCTGCACGTGACGACCATGGCGCTGACCTTCGTGCTGTTCCCGCTGATCGGCCTTGGCGTGCAGGCGATCCCGGGCCTCGATCCGGCGCTGGCGACGGGCGTGCTGTTCCTCACCCTGCTGCCCTCGACGGTGCAGTCCTCGATCGCGTTCACCGCGATCGCCGGGGGCAACGTCGCCGCCGCGGTGTGCAGCGCCTCGTTCTCGAACCTGGCGGGCATTTTCGCCACGCCGCTGCTTACGGCGCTGTTGATTACCGGCAGGCAGAGCGGGTTTTCGACCGATCCGGTGGTGGCGATCGCGGTGCAGCTGCTGCTGCCGTTCCTGGCCGGCCACTTCCTGCGGCCGTGGATCGGCGGCTTCGTGACGCGGCACAAGCAGGTCCTTGGCTACGTGGACCGGGGATCGATCCTGCTGGTGGTCTATGCCGCGTTCGGGGCGGCGGTGCTGGAAGGGCTGTGGGGCCGGGTCACCCCCGGCGAGCTCGGCCTGATCGCCGCGCTCTCGCTGGCGGTGCTGGCGGCGGTGATGATCGCGGCGGTCCTGATCGGCAAGGCGCTGGGCTTTGCCCGGGAGGATCGCATCGTCCTGCTGTTCTGCGGCTCCAAGAAGAGCCTGGCCACCGGCGTGCCGCTTGCCGGCGTGCTGTTCGCGCCGACGCAGGTGGGCGCGGTGATCCTGCCGCTGATGTTCTTTCACCAGATCCAGCTGATGGTCTGCGCGGTGCTGGCCCGGCGATTCGCGGCGGCCGCGAAGGCCGCATAGCCGCCGGAAGCGGGCTCGCCGGCATGAGCCGGACCGGGGGCCGGCCCGGCCAGAATTTACCATTCGCCTCAGGGCAATCGCTTAACGATGCGAGAGTCCGAAATTCAGGAAGCCGCACCTATCCTCGCGGACTGCGGAGAACGGTTTGCGCCGTGATCTCCGACGCATTCTGGAGGAAAGGGTAAAACGTCCATGGCTTTCGCGTCCGCGCAGGGCACCAGCTGGCTGCGCCGTCAATCGATCACCCGCCGGCTTGCCTTGCAATCGGTGGCGGCGGTGGTCCTGGCGCTGTGCCTTGTGGCCACCGTCGTGATTGGCTCGCTGTTGTCGCTGCGGATGCTCACGCTTGACGAGGCGACCTCGCAGGAGGCGCTTTACGCGGCGCTTCTTGAAAAGGATTTCGCCTCGCTTGAACGGGACGTGTTCCGCAACGCGGTATTCGGAACGGACGAAACCAGGGAAGGCTGGCAGAGCAACGCGAAGGACTTCGGGACTTCGATCGCGAATACGCGCAGCCGTGCGGCCGTGGAGGAAATCGCGCAGGTCGATATCGTCGGCGGCAAGACCAGGGACTATCTCGCCGCGGCCGAAGCGGCCTTCGCGCAGGGCGGGACCGACAAGGCGGCGCTGGACCGCGTCACCGCCATCGGCAACGACGTCGATGACAGCATCGAGAAGATTCGCGAACCCGTGATAGCGCGCAGCGAAGCGATCGCGGCGACGCAGCAGAGCCTGTCCAAGTGGGTCATGGCGTTGACCGTGGGGCTTGCCGGCCTGGTGGGGCTGGTATCCTATCTGCTGGCCCGCGCCATCCGCAACAGCATCGGCGACGAACTGAATTCGCTGCGCACGGCGATCGGCGCGATCGAAAGCGGCCGCTTCGAAGAGCCGATCGAATATCTGGACCGCGAGGACGAGGTGGGCGAACTGGCCCGCGCCGCCGCCCGGCTGCGCGACGCGCTGCGCGACAAGGAACGCGGCGACGAAGAGGCGCGCGAGATGATCGAGCTGGTCGGCGACCGGCTTCGCGCGATGGCCGATGGCGACCTGACGGTGGCGCTGCCCGCGCTGGGCGCGGCCTATCGGCGGCTGGAGCAGGATTTCAATGCCACTGCCGCGCGCCTGCGCGACGCGATGCAGTCGGTCTCGCGTTCGACCCACGCGATCCGCACCGGTTCGATGGAGATCAGCCAGGCTTCCGACGACCTGGCCCAGCGCACCGAGCATCATGCCAGCGAACTGGGCCAGGCCGCGGCCGCGGTCAGTGTTCTCACCGCGGCGCTGCGCGATACCGCGCAGAGCGCGGCCGAGGCGCACCTGGGCGTCGATGCCGCGGTAAGCGAGGCACGGCGCGGCGGCGAAGTGGTTGGCCAGGCGGTTTCGGCGATGGAGCAGATCGAGAAATCGACCGCCGAAATCGGCCAGATCATTTCGGTGATCGATTCGATCGCCTTCCAGACCAACCTGCTGGCGCTCAATGCGGGTGTCGAGGCGGCGCGCGCGGGCGATGCGGGCAAGGGTTTCGCGGTCGTCGCCAACGAGGTGCGCGGCTTGGCCCAGCGCTCCGCCGACGCGGCCAGGGACATTCGCGCGCTGATCGAGACCAGTTCCGCGCAAGTCGCTTCGGGCGTGGACATGGTGCGCAAGACCGGCGATGCGCTGACGTCGATCATCGGCCGCATCGATACCGCCACCCAGGTGGTGACCCATATCAGCGCCGCCTCGTCCGACCAGTCGAACAAGCTGCGCCAAACCAACGAGACGATAGGCAAGATGGACGTGGTGACCCAGCAGAACGCGGCGATGGTCGAGGAATCGACGGCGGCGGCGCGCAGCCTGGCGAGCGAGGCGGATGCCCTTGCGGCGCTGGTCGGCGGCTTCCGGATCGGCGACGAAACCGTCGTGCCCTTCGCCCCCGCGCGCGCCGCGCGCCCGGGCCGGGCCGCCCGGGGCGGCTCGATGCCGGCCGCCGCCGCGATGCAGGTTGTCGACAATTCCGACTGGTCGGAGTTCTGAACACCCGGATACCGCTGAACACGTCGGGCGCGAGAACCGAAAATAGGCGCTGCCCCCGCTCGTCCTGAGCTTGTCGAAGGACCGTTGGCGCGCCGCCGTCCCGCCCCCCACCTCGTGCGCTCAGCCGCGCTTGGAAGTCGCCTTGGGCTGCCCCACGACCGGATAGCCGTGGCCGTCGGCGATCACCAGCCATTCCTCGTCCAGGCGCTGCTCAAGGTGGGGATGGATGCGGGATACCGGGTGCGCGGCGATGTCGGCCAGCGCGTCGGCGAAGCAGGAGAACTGCGCCAGCCGTTCAAGGTTGCGATGGGTGGGGAAGATCACGCTGATCTCACCGCGGCGCGCCATTTCGAGCGCGCTGGCCGCGCTGGTCCAGAACAGGCGCGTGTTCTCGGTCTCGTCGATCGTCACTTCGACCGCGCCGGTGCCCAGATCGGTCACGAAGAAACGCGTGTCGAAGGCCTTGTCGCGCAAGGGGCACCAGTGCGCGTAAAGCGTCAGGGCCTCTGGCGCCAGTTCCCAGCCGAAGTGCCGCAGCACGGGCGCCAGGCTGCCGCTCTCCAGCAGCATGCGCCGCGCCTCCGCCGCTTCCCCCGCGCTGATCGGCGCGCGCGTGGCGATCATCAGCCCGGTCTCCTCCAGCGTTTCGCGAATTCCCGCGATGCGGGCGGCGGCGATCTCTTCCGCTTCATCCGGCATCAGCCGCCGCGCGAGTTCGCGGTCGCTGGGGTCCACGCGGCCACCGGGGAACACGGCGGCCCCGCCGGCAAAGCGCATTTCCCGCGCGCGCTGGACCATCAGCAGTTCGGGAGCGCCGCCATCCGCGGGCCGGCGAAAGATCACGACGGTCGCGGCGGGGACCACGGCGGGGCCATGCGCGGGTATCGGCTGGTCTGAAGGAGCGGTCGCGTGCATCGCCGGGCTTTCGCGCGCCAGCCGCCGGCAGGCAAGCGGAAAAGAAATGCCGATCGCGGCAAGCCCCTGTCGGAATGCTTTACATCCACGCATTCGCGAGCGGACAAATCGTGCCAGGAAAGGACGGAAATTCAGGGAAAATATTATTTGGCACGGCTTGTGCTTATACCAATCACGTACCCCAAAGCAGTCTCGACAGAGGCGGGGCCGACAAGTCTCCCGGCCCCGCCTCCCCGAGCAAACCCTCCCGAACATTCTGAGACCCGTTCATCCTTCGACAAGCTCAGGGTGAGCGGGGTTGATACCGGGCCTCCCGGGCGGAGACTCGTTTTCCCCTTTCGTCAATTGCGGGCGCGGCAATCCAGGGCGGTTTGGCTCCGCCTCGGATTGCCGCGCCCGCAATGACCAAGCGAAAGGGAAGCGAGAGTTCCGATCACTGAGATTGGGTATGGAGCGGATTCCGGGCGCGATGCGCCGGGTGGAAACGCGCCGGGCGTTCAGCCCTGGGCGGCGATGCCCGCCTGGGTCAGGAGCTGGTGCAACTCGCCCGCTTCGTACATTTCCATCATGATGTCGCTGCCGCCCACGAACTCGCCCTTGATGTAGAGCTGCGGGATCGTCGGCCAGTCGGAAAACGACTTGATGCCCTGGCGGATTTCCATGTCCTGCAGCACGTCCACGCTCTCATAGGGCACGCCCAGATGCTCGAGGATGGCGATGGCGCGGCTGGAGAAGCCGCACTGCGGGAACAGCGGGGTTCCCTTCATGAACAGGACGATGTCGTTGCTGTTTACAATTTCGCCGATGCGGGCGTTGACGTCGGACATGTTGGGGGGCCTCTTGCGTGTTCCAGACCTCAGTTGGGAATGGCGGTGGTCAGTTGCAAGGCATGGAGCGCGCCGCCCATGCGGCCGCCGAGCGCTTCGTAGACCATCTTGTGCTGGGCCACGCGCGGTTTTCCGGCGAAGGTGGAGGATACGACGTGCGCCGCGTAGTGATCGCCGTCCCCGGCAAGGTCGGTGATGGTCACTTGCGCATCGGGCAGCGCCCCGCGGATAAGCGATTCGATCTCGCTGGCGGACATCGCCATGGCCGGTCTCCGGTTCGTATCGGGCCCGGGGGTGCCGGGCCCGGGGTTGTGTCAGGCTTCGCCGAGGAAGGCGCGGCGCGCCTCGACCTGCTTGGCCTCGAGCGCGGTGCGCACTTCGGCCTCGGTGGTCTCGACGCCGGCGCCGATGAGGTCGCCCAGCAGCTTGCGGATCACGTCTTCTTCGCCGGATTCCTCGAAATCGGCCTGGACCACCGATTTGGCATAGGCTTCGGTCTCGGCCGGCGAGAGTTTCATGCGCCCGGCCGCCCATTCGCCCAGCAGGCGGTTGCGGCGGGCCTGGATGCGGAACTGGATGTCGGCGTCGTGTGCGTACTTGGCTTCTTCGCCGCGCTCGCGGTCCTGGAAACTCGTCATCGAAAATCCTCGAATGAATATCCCGGGCAGTCCGGGTCCTGCTTTTCCATCACTGCCGATACGGCGCGCGTTGATCCGGTTCAATCCCGATTCGTCCGCCGGCCCCGGGCAATCGCTCTTGCGGGGGCAGGTTTTCTTATGGTGGCGGTGCATGGAAGGGGGGACGGGCAGGCGCCAAGCGCCGATGGCCCGCGATCCACCTGATTGTCGTCATCCCAGGCAGGAGGTCGTAGGCAGTTACGAGATACAGGCGGGCATGATAATCGGATTCCGCACAAGGGCTTGAGACCTTCTATGGTCGGTCTGGGTCAATGGCAACTGGCGCGTCACGTTCCGCTTTGTCGGCACCGACGCCGAACTCGTCGATTATCAGGACTACCATTGAGGCCATGACAATGATGCACAACCCTCCCCATCCCGGCGAACTGCTTCGTGATGAAGTCATCGCGGTGCTGAACCTGTCCGTTACCGAGGCTGCCAGTCGGCTCGCGATGTCGCGGGTCGCCCTTTCGCGCGTGTTGAACGGCAAGGCCGCAATCAGCCCCGATCTGGCGCTGCGGCTCGAACAAGCAGGCGCGAGCACGGCGCGCGCGTGGCTTGCCATGCAGGCAAACTACGATCTTTGGCGCGCACGCCAGCACGTGCAGCCAGCCGTGCGCCCGTTGCAGGACGCCGCTTGAGGAGAGGTCGCCATGCCGAATCCAAGGCCTGACACCTGATTGGACGCAGTTCGAAGGCTATTCTCCGCAGACACACACAGACGATCGCGATCGAGCCTTTTGGGGTAAGCGGAAAGCGTGCTACAATGCACTCCCGGTGTAACACAGGAGTGCATTCGCATGGGCGAGGCAACCTTCACATTTCGAGTCGACGAAGCCCTAAAAGGCGCGTTTGCCCAAGCCGCCAAGGCCCACGACCGCACGGGCGCGCAACTTATCCGTGATTTTATGCGCGATTATGTCGCCGGCCAGCGAGAAGCGGCCGAGCATGATGGCTGGTTCCGTCGTCAGGTCCAGATTGGCCTGGATTCGGCCAATGCGGGCCATTTAGTCCCTGACGATGAGGTGGAGGCCGAAGCCGAGGCATGGCGGGAGAAGATGCGGCATAGGATCCCTGGTCAAGCGTGAAGCTTTTCTGGACAGTGGAAGCACGCCAGGATCGCCGCGACGCGCGCGAGCACATCGCGAATGAGAACCCCGTCGCGGCTCTGGCGCTCGACGAAATGTTCACGCGCAAGGCGCGAAATCTCCTTTCGCACCCGGCGCTCGGTCGCCCAGGGCGCATGGCGGGCACGCGCGAGTTGATCGTCCATCGCAACTATCTGCTCGTCTATGATGTCTCCGAGCAGGCAGTGCGCATCCTGCGTGTGCTTCATGCACGCCGCCGGTGGCCGCCGCGAGATTGAGGCACGCGCTTGTGCCGCAAGCCCTGCCGCTTTGTTCGACTCAATCTCATTGATCGGAACGCTAAGTTCTCCCTGCCTTCGTCATTGCGAGCCGCCGCAGACGGCGAAGCAATCCAGAGCGGTTCGCACATGCCGTGGATCGCCGCCCGCAATCCACGAAGGGAAGGGGAAGGTCAGTCCACGCTGGCCGGCGTGCGCGCCAGAAACGGCAGTTCGGCCCTGGTCTTCGCCTCGTGCGCGCTGATGGTTTCGCCCTGGGCCATGGTCAGGCCCACTTCGTCGAGGCCGTTCAGCAGGCAGTGCTTGCGGAAGGGATCGATTTCGAAGGCGAAGCGGTCCTGGAAGCGGGTGGTGACGGTCTGCGTCTCAAGGTCGATGTCGACGGGATCGGTCTTCGCCACTTCCAGCAGCCGGTCGATCGCCTGCTGCGGCAGCGCGACGGTGAGAATGCCGTTCTTGAAGGCGTTGCCGGAAAAGATGTCGGAGAAGCTTGGCGCGATCACGCAGGTGATGCCCATGTCCAGCAGCGCCCAGGCCGCATGCTCGCGGCTGGAGCCGCAGCCGAAGTTGTCGCCCGCGATCAGGATCGGCGCGCCGGCGTATTCGGGATCGGCGAAGACGTTGCCGGGCTCCTTCTTGACCGCTTCGAACGCGCCCTTGCCGAGCCCTTCGCGCGTGATGGTCTTGAGCCAGTGCGCCGGGATGATGACGTCGGTATCGACGTTCTTGCGCCCGAACGGAATGGCGCGGCCGGCGACGTGTGCGATCGGTTCCATCAATCGGCCTCCTCAGTCCGTTTCCGGCGCCTGTTCGGGGTGGGGCGGCTTTTCGTTGGCGCGGTTCCTGCGGCGCTTCACGAAGAGCAGCGCGGCGGCGATCGCGGCCGAGCCGATCGCGGCGGCGCCGGCGGCGATGGCGGCCCGGGTGGCCAGCGAGTTGTCGGGTTCGTCGGACATGTTTCCTATCCTACCAGTTCGCGCACGTCTGTCAGCCGCCCCGTCACCGCCGCCGCCGCCGCCATGGCCGGGCTCATCAGGTGAGTCCGCGAACCGGGGCCCTGGCGGCCGGTGAAGTTGCGATTGCTGGTGGAGGCGCAGCGTTCGCCGGGGGGGACCTTGTCGGGGTTCATGGCGAGGCAGGCCGAGCAGCCCGGCTCGCGCCATTCCAGGCCCGCCTCGATGATGACCTTGTCCAGCCCTTCGGCCTCGGCCTGCGCCTTGACCAGGCCCGAGCCGGGGACGACGATCGCCCACTTGACGCCGGCCGCCTTGTGGCGGCCCTTCAGCACTTGCGCGGCGGCGCGGATGTCCTCGATCCGGCTGTTGGTGCACGATCCGATGAAGACGTTCTGCACTTCGACTTCGGTCAGCCTGGTGCCCGGCGCCAGCCCCATGTATTCGAGGCTGACCTTGACGGCATCGCGCTTGGAGGCATCGGCGAAGTCTTCCGGCGCGGGGACGAGACCGCCGATCGCGGAAACGTCTTCCGGGCTGGTGCCCCAGGTCACGGTCGGCTGGATATCCTCGGCGCGGATCGCGACGGACTTGTCGAAGGTGGCGCCCTCGTCGGTCGCCAGGCTCTTCCACCAGGCCACGGCCTTGTCCCAGTCCGCGCCGGCGGGCGCATAGGGGCGGCCCTGGAGATAGGCGAAAGTCGTTTCGTCGGGCGCGACGAGGCCGGCGCGGGCGCCGCCTTCGATCGACATGTTGCACACCGTCAGGCGGCCCTCGACCGACATTTCCCGGAACACGTTGCCGCGATATTCGATCACGTGGCCGGTGCCGCCGGCAGTGCCGATCACGCCGATCACGTGCAGGATCACGTCCTTGGGGGTGACGCCGGCGCCCAGCTTGCCCTCCACGCGCACTTCCATGGTCCGGCTCTGCTTGAGCAGCAGCGTCTGCGTCGCCAGCACGTGCTCGACCTCGGTGGTGCCGATGCCGAAGGCCAGCGCGCCGACGCCGCCGTGGCAGGCGGTGTGGCTGTCGCCGCAGACGATCGTGGCGCCGGGCAGCGAGAAACCCTGTTCCGGGCCGACGACGTGGACGATGCCTTGCTCGCGGTCGGTCGCGTCGATGTAGCGGATGCCGAACTCGGGCGCGTTCGTCCTGAGCGCGGCCAGCTGGGTCGCGCTTTCCAGGTCCGCGATCGGCAGGACATGGCCCTGGGCGTCCTTGCGCGCGGTGGTCGGCAGGTTGTGGTCGGGAACCGCGAGCGTGAGATCCGGGCGGCGCACGGTGCGGCCGGCGGCCCGCAGGCCCTCGAAGGCCTGCGGGCTGGTCACTTCGTGGACGAGATGCCGGTCGATATAGACGAGGCAAGTCCCGTCGTCGCGCTGGTCGACGACGTGAGCGTCCCAGATCTTCTGGTAGAGCGTGCGCGGTTTCGTGGTCATGATGAGAGGCGATTAGGCGCGCCCGTCCCGCATTTCAAGCGGCACGAGCGCGTCTTTGCGGCTATCGGGCTGCCGCGTTCAGCGACCGCGCCGGCCCTCAGCGGCGATGCCCGCTTTGGGAAGGGCGGTTGTCGCGATCGTGCCGTTCCATGTGGAGCGCGCCGCGCACGCGGTCGATCTTGCGCTGCAACGATTGCAGTTCCCGTCCGTTAAGGCCGCCGCGGGCATAGTCGGCATAGAGGTGCTGGATCCCGGCGGTGTCGCGGCGCAGGCCGGCGGCCTCGCGCTGGGAGATCATGCGGCGGGCGGAGGCGCGGTCTATGTCGCGGCGCAAGTCGTTGATGTCCGAACGGATCATCGCCCCGCGCGAGGCGGTGTGGCGGCCTGCCTGGTGATGGTCGCCGCCATGGCGGTCGGTCTGTTCGTGATGCTGCCGCTCATAGGGCGTGGCGGCCTGGGCCGGGGCGACGGCGCCAAGCGCGAGCACGGCGGCAAGGGCCGGGGCGATGATCTTGGCGAAAGTGGACTTGGGGGCGAACCTGGGGGCGGGCTTGGTAAAGGCAGGCATGTTTTCGATCCTTGTTTCGACGAGCGGGGGTGATCCCGTGCATTCATGAATATGAGTTTGAAGATGAACGCCAGAAGACTCATCGGTCACAGTTCTGTCGGCATTTGTAACTAAGAGTCGCAAGCCGAAGGCAGTAGCTTCCCGCCGCGACCCGAAGGGAGGGGAAGCACGATAGGCACAAGTCGGGTGCAGGCATGTCCTGCCTTTGGGCGGGGCTGGCCTGCACCCGCATTCCCCCTGTACCCCTGTCGTCCCCCGCTTGTACCCCCGCCATACCCCCCTGGTCCCCCCTCCGTCCCCCCATTGCATTCGGGCATGTTCGCCTGCACACTTCGCCCGCAATGCCGGCGCGACGGCCGGCGATCGATAGGGGAAGATGGATGCGGTTCGTGCTGGTTCATGGCGGGCTCCACGGTGCCTGGTGCTGGGAACGCGTGATTCCCGAATTGCGGGCGCTCGGCCACCAGGCGATCGCCATCGATCTGCCCGGGCACGCCACGCGCGCCGAGGAAGAAGTGACCCTTGCCACGCGGCGACAGGCGCTGGTCGAGGTGATCGAACCGGGCGACGTGCTGGTCGGCCATTCGGCCGGCGGCTACGACATAACCCTTGCCGCCGACGCCGTGCCCGAGCGGATCGGGCACCTCGTCTACCTTGCGGGCCTGCCGCCGGTCGAAGGCAAGTCGCTGATCGAGGCGGGGCGCGACAGCCCGGTCTTCGAAACCGACGAGAGCGGCGGCACGCAGATGGCCGCCGACGATTCCGGGACCGAAAGCGCCATCGCCATCAACGCCCAGGGGGCCATGGAATGCGTCGATTTCGCGAAGACCTGGGCCATGTTCTACCATGACTGCGACGAGGACAGCGCGCGCTGGGCGTTCGAGCGGCTGACGCCGATGCCGATCGGCTTCCTCCAGGAGATCGTGAACCTGCCGCGCTTCTGGCGAACCGATCCGCCGCGCAGCTATGTCCATTGCCTGCAGGACCGTGTCGCCCGGCCCCGGCAGCGCGAGTACATGGCCCATCGGCTGGGGGTGGAGCCGCTGGTGATCGACGCCTCCCACTCGCCGTTCCTGAGCCGGCCGCGCGAGACGGCGGAATGCCTCGTCCGCGCCGCCGCGACACGCCCGGTGGGTCCGCTGCTGCCGCGATAGCCGCGCGCCGCGCGCGGTGTTATGGAAGGTCCCATGCCGCCGCTTGCCGCCATGCTCGTCTTCCTCGCCACGGTCGCGGCGATGGAATTCGTGGCCTGGTCGAGCCACAAGTACGTGATGCACGGGTTCGGCTGGGCCTGGCACCGCGACCACCACGAGCCGCACGGCAAGATCCTGGAGCGGAACGATCGCTACGCGCTGGTCGGCGCGGCCCTGAGCATCGCGATGTTCGCGCTGGGATCGCCGCTGGCGATGGGCGAGCGGGCGTGGGAGCCGGGGACGTGGATCGGGCTTGGCGTATTGATCTACGGGGTGATCTATACGCTGATCCACGACGGGCTGGTCCACCAGCGCTATTTCCGCTGGGTGCCCAGGCGCGGCTACGCCCGGCGACTGGTGCAGGCCCACCGGCTCCACCACGCCACGATCGGCAAGGAAGGCGGCGTGAGCTTCGGCTTCGTCGTGGCCCGCGACCCGGCGGCGCTCAAGCGCGAACTGCGTGAACAGCGCAAGGCGGGGATCGCGGTGCTGCGGGACGCGGTGGGGGATTGATTCCGGGTCGCTTGAAGCGAGGCTCGTTTCTCCCTCGCAGGCGCGTCGTCTACTCGTTGCGCGTCCATATCCAGGGCCCGACGATCGCCAGCACCGCGGCCGGGATCAGCACCCAGGGCCAGCCGAGGGTGAAGTAGGTGAACGGCACGCTCAGGCCCATCGCCAGGATCGCCGCCAGCTTGCCCTTGCGGCTGATCGCCCGCCGATCGCGCCATTCGCGCAAGTGGTGGCCGTGGGTGGGATGCTGGTAGATCCGCTCGGCCCATTCCGGGTGGCTCCCTGAAAAGCACGAGGCGGCCAGCAGGTAGAACACCACCGTCGGCATGACCGGCAGGAAAATGCCGATCGTGCCGAGCACGGTGAAGACGATCCCCGCCGCGAGCCAGACCGGGCGGCTAATCTTTTTCACGGCCGATGCCGGGCTGCGCTGAATGGGCCGCGCCAAGCCCATCCCCTGTCCTTCGGCGGCTCGCAACGACGAAAGCAAGGAGAACGCGAGTCCCGATCGATGGGATTGGGCATAACGCGCCGTGCTGGAAATCTGCCCGACCTCCGCTCGCCCCGGCGCCGTCGAAAAACGCTGGCGCGGCGCCGGGTCCGACACCCTTCGACAGGCTCAGGGTGAGCGGGTCTCGATTCGGATTTCGGGCTGTTTGCTCTAGGCGGCGGCATAGCGCGCGGCGGTTTCGCGGATCAGCGCGATCATGTTGGGCACGCCCTGCGTGCGGTTGGACGAAAGCTGCTTCTTCAGCGCGAATGGTTCGAGCGCGGCGGCGATGTCGGTCTGCGCGACTGTCGCGGCGGGTTTGTCCTGCACGGCGGAAATCACCAGGGCGACGATACCCTTGGTGATCGCCGCGTTACTGTCGGCCAGGAAGTGCAGGGTGCCGTCCTCGCGCGCGGTGGGGTAGACCCAGACGCTGGCGGAGCAGCCGCGCACTTTGGTGGCGTCGGTCTTGAGCGCGTCCGGCATCGCGTCCAATTCGCGGCCCAGCTCGATGAGCAGGCGATAGCGTTCGTCGCCGTCGAGGAATTCGTACTCTTCGCGGATGTCTTCAAGGCTGCGCATGGCATTCGCATTTAGGGTGACATGCGCGGCGGGCAAGAGGATTCGCTCGGCGCAGATTGCCAGCGGCGCGCGTTCCTGTCAGGGAATGTGGCCCTATGAGCGAAGCGCGCAGCCACCCCTTCCACGCCATGCACGAGCACGGATTCGTGCGGGTCGCCACGTCCACGCCGAAAGTACGCACGGCCGATGTCGCCTTCAACCGCGACGCCGTTCTGGCCGAGGCGCGGCGGGCCCACGCGGCGCATGTGGACCTGCTGGTCTTCCCCGAACTGTGCCTGTCATCCTACGCGATCGACGACCTGCACTTGCAGGCGGCGATGATCGAGGCGGTGGAAGGCGCGATCGCCGATATCGTCAAGGCCAGCGCCGAACTTTCGCCGGTGCTGCTGGTCGGCGCCGCGCTGATGCGCAAGGGGCGGCTCTACAACTGCGCGCTGGCCGTGGCCCACGGCCGGCTGCTGGGCGTGGTGCCCAAGTCCTACCTGCCCAATTACCGCGAGTTCTACGAAAAGCGCTGGTTCGCCAGCGGCAAGGCGATCCGGAGCCAGGCGATTCGCGTGAACGGGCAGGACGTGCCGTTCGGCACCGATCTGGTCTTCGCCTCCGAAGTCCTGCCGCATTTCCGCTTCTTCATCGAGATCTGCGAGGATTTCTGGGCCGCGACGCCGCCGTCCTCGCTGGGGGCGCTGGCCGGGGCGACCATCCTGTGCAACCTTTCGGCCTCCAACATCGTCATCGGCAAGTCGGACGAGCGGCACATGCTGTGCCGCTCGCAATCGGCGCGCACCGCCTCGGCCTACGTCTACTGCGCGGCGGGCCATGGCGAGAGCACCACGGACCTGGCCTGGGACGGGCAGGGGGTGATCTACGAACTGGGCGACCTGCTTGCCGAATCCGCGCGTTTTTCGCTGAACCCCGAACTCTGCGTGGCCGATATCGATTGCGAGCGGATCGTCATGGACCGGCTGCGCATCCCCACGTTCAACGATGCGGCGGAGGCCGCCGGGCGCCCGGAGGAGACGTTCCGTTCCGTGCCGTTCCGCCATGCGCCGCACGGCGGCGACATCGGCCTGGTGCGCCCGGTCAGCCGCTTCCCCTTCGTGCCCGACCGCGCCGACAAGCTGGACGCCGATTGCTACGAGGCGTTCAACATCCAGGTCGACGGCGTGATGCGGCGGCTCGAATCGACGGGCGCGTGCTCGATGGTGATCGGCGTTTCGGGCGGGCTCGATTCCACCCATGCGCTGATCGTCGCCGCCAAGGCCTGCGACCGGCTCGGCCTGCCGCGCGGCTTCATCCGCGGCTATACGATGCCCGGCTTCGGCACCAGCGACGGCACCAGGTCCAACGCCTGGAAGCTGATGCGGGCAGTGGGCGTCACGGCGGAGGAGATCGACATCCGCCCCGCCGCCACGCGGATGCTGGAAGACATCGGCCATGCCTTCGCTGCCAAAGGGAAGGAAGGCGGCGAGCCGGTCTACGACGTCACGTTCGAGAACGTCCAGGCCGGCCTGCGCACCGACTACCTGTTCCGCCTCGCCAGCCAGCACGGCGGCTTCGTGATCGGCACCGGCGACTTGTCCGAGTTGGCGCTGGGCTGGTGCACTTACGGCGTGGGGGACCAGATGAGCCACTACGCGGTCAACGCCGGCGTACCCAAGACGCTGATCCAGTACCTGATCCGCTGGTGCGCGACGACCGGGGGTTTCGACGAGGCGACGGGCACGATCCTGTTCGCGATCCTGGATACCGAAATCTCGCCGGAACTGGTGCCGGCCGGCGCCGACGGGGCGATCCAGAGCACCGAGGCGAAGATCGGCCCCTACGAACTCAACGACTTCTTCCTGCACCACGTGATGCGCTTCGGACAGAAGCCCTCGAAAGTCGCCTTCCTTGCCTGGCACGCCTGGCGCGAGGCGGCGCGGGGCGGCTGGCCGGCCGGCTTTCCGGAAAGCCGCAAGAACGAATACGACCTTGCGACGATCCGCGACTGGCTGGAGAAGTTCTTGCGGCGCTTCTTCACCTTCAGCCAGTTCAAGCGTTCGGCGATTCCCAACGGCCCCAAAGTCTCCTCCAGCGGCGCGCTCAGCCCGCGCGGGGACTGGCGCGCGCCTTCGGACGCCAGCGCGGCGGTCTGGCTGGCCGAACTGGACGCGCGCGTGCCCTGACGTCCCGGCGACCGTCCTGGCGGCGCAGGGGAAGAGAAGGAGGAGACGAGTCTCGCTCACAGAGACTTGGAATCAGGTTTCGGCGGCTTCGGCGAGGGCGGGCGGTTCCCCTACGTGCACCGGATTGCCGTCCAGCACGTCTTTCCAGAAGCGCACGATGTTCTGCGCGTTGACGCCCCAGCTGAAGCGGCTGACGTTTTCGGCCACCTCGACCTGGCTGGGAGGGGCGGCGAGGATCTGGGCCACCGCGTCGGCGATGCCCTGGGGGGTGCGCGGGGCGATCCGGCCGGCGGTCTCGTCCCGCACGATTTCGCGCGCGCCGCCGATGTCGGGGATGACGATCGGCGTGCCGCAGGCCAGGCCTTCGATCCAGACGTTGGCCAGGCCCTCGCTCGCCGAGGGGAGCACCAGCACGTCGGCGGCGCAGAGCACGTGGGGCAGGAGGTCGTGCCCCACCAGGCCCAGGAAGTGGACGCGCTCGGACAGGCCCAGGCGCTTCGCCAGGGCCCGGAGGTTCGCCTCGTCCTCGCCCACGCCGGCCAGCGCGAGCCGGGCGTCGGGCAAGTGGGCCAGCGCCTCGATCACCAGGCGCTGGCTCTTGCGCGGGATCAGCGCGCCCGGAGTGACCAGCAGCGGCCCTTCGGGCCAGATGCCGAGGTTAGGCATTGCCGAGACCAGGGCGCGGGCGGCCCCGCGCTCGACCGGGTGGAACTTCTCGCGGTCCAGCCCGGTGTAATGCACGCCGATGCGCTCGGCCGGCATGCCCAGGTCGATCATGTCCTGGCGCAGCGCCTGGCTGACCGCCAGCAGGCCGGCGGCCTGCCCGGCCGCCTCCTTCATCTGCTCCAGCGCGCGCGGGCGCTGTCCCCAGAAATGGATGTCCGCCCCGCGCGACTTGATCGTCAGCGGCAGGCCCAGCGCGCGCGCGACGATCGCGGCGGCGGGCCCGTCGGGGAAGAAGAACTGCGCGTCGACAAGATCGAACGGCTTCTCCTTGTGCAGTTCGCGCACCAGGGGCAGCACCGCGCCGGCGATGCGCCCCGGATTGGAATCGCCGCCGATCTTCGGGAACAGCGTGAAGCGCGGATAATATACCTTGATGCCCACCGCCTCGCTGACTTCGGGAATGTCGCGCAGGCGGGCATAAGGGGGGCGGGTTGAAAACGGCCAGGGAGGCATGCCGATCGGGCTGACCATCGTCAGTTCGATATCGCCGCGCGCCACGACGGCGCGCATCTGATTGCCGACGAAGACACCGAAGGAAGGCTTCACCGGATTCGGGAAGAGCGTGGCGATCGAGAGGATGCGCATGGGCAGGATCGGTCGTAGCGCCCTTTAGAGTTTCCTGACAAGCATCTCGGCAACGGCCAGCCACGGGGGATGTTCCACCGCAATCCGCCGTTGGCCGCTGGCGGGGGGCAGCAGGACGATCTGTCCCTCCTCCTGATCGAGGAGCCGGCCGAACGCGAAGCGGCCGGCGGGGCGCGGGGCGAACACGTCGCGGTTCACCAGTCGGGCGGCGTCCTCGGGCGGGTATTGGCGCAGCCAGACCTGGTCGCCGGCGCGGTATTCGCCGCAGGACGCCTCGACCACCAGCACCAGCCACGGGGCGCCGGTGGAAAGCGCGCTGGGCAGCACCGGTTCGATATCGCCGCGCGCGGCCTCGGCGCCCTGTTCGCCCAGCACCGCCACGATCCGGGGCGGTTCGCCCCCCTCGCTGCGCAGGAGCAGTTCGGGCTCCACTTCCAGCGCGGCGGCGATCCGGTTCATCCATGTGAGCGAGAGATTGCGCATCCCGGTTTCGAGCCGGCCGATCGTCTGCGCGGTCGTCGGCGGCTGGCAGGTGGCGGCGACATCGGCCAGCGTCAGGCCCTTCTGCAGGCGGATGTCGCGGATGCGGTTAATCACGGGAGCCTCTTTGTAAAACCGATTTGGTTTTTCTCTTTCCTACATGATGTCCGTTATGGCAAGTTCTTCCTCGATCTTCAGGGAGGCCGCGATGAAGCAGGAATGCACCGAACGTGAACCGCGGCGGGCAGGCTCGCCGCCATTCGTCCACCGGCGCCGCCGGTCATGGTCAGTTGTCGAAGCGGTAGACTTCGGGGGCCTGGCGGGGCAGCAGCAGGCCCTGCTCGACGCCGGTGGGAACCTGTTCGCCTCCGGTCGCGCCGGTATAGAGCCAGTGGACGAAATAGAGCGAACCCGGCGTTTCCACGGCCCGCCGCTCCAGCGTGCGGAAGCCGGTCGCCATGCTTCGGCGCCCGCTGCGGTTCACGGTGCTGTTCTGCGCCACGACGTTGATGTCGCAGCCGCCGCCCAGCGTGTGGGCGATGGTGTGGCCGCGGTCGAACAGCGACGAATCGTGGAGCGGATGCCCTTTGAGCCGATCGTCCGGCTCGCCCTTGCGGGAAACCGGGTTCTTGCCCTGGCTCACCATGTAGGCGCCGACCAGGCGTTCGCCGACGATGTCGAAAAGGTAGGCGATGCCATGCTTGTCCAGCATGCCGAATTCGTTGAGGCTTACCCAGACGAGATCGGAAGCGGCCCGCTTGCCCGTCCTTGTGGCGGGATTCCAGGAGTCCAGGCTTCGCTTGGGATAGCGCTGCCGCCAGATCGCTTCGAGTTCGTGGAGAACGCCGCCCCAGTCGTCGCTGCCCGGCCGCATCGCCATCAGGGAATTGGTGAGGATCTGATAGGGTTCCAACGGCATCGCAGATCTCCCTTCTTCGCGTCAATGGGGACCAGGGCGCGAATTCGGGCGGAGCATACCGCAATCCGCGCGCAAGGGCAGTTCGATTGTCGCCTCGATTGTCGCCGCCGGGGCCGGGCCCACGATGCCTTCCCTTCGTCGACCTGCAACGGCGAAGCACGGAGATTGAGCCTCGTTCCCGGGGCCCGGCATCGGTCAGGCCGGGGTTAACGGTTTCGCACGGGCCAAATATCAACACACCTCAAAGGCGGTTGACGAATCCCCGGGGAGGTCCAACCTTCCAGGGGCCGGATCGGCCGGCGGGAAAGCGCAATGCCGTCACCAGCCTACCATGCACCCGATACCATAACCGGGGCGATCGCCCTGCTCGCCGCCGATCCCTCGGCGCTGCCGCTGGGGGGAGGAACCGACCTGATCGTGCAGATGCGTTCGGGCCGCATCGCTCCGGGTGCCGTCATCGACCTCAAGCGTATCGAGGGCATGTCCGGCGTGCGGCGCGAGGGCGATGTGTTCGTCATCGGCGCGGCGACTCCGTGCTCCGCGCTCAAGGGGGATGCGGCGTTTTCGGCGGCCTGGCCCGGCGTGGTCGAGGCGGCGAACCTGATCGGCTCGGTGCAGGTCCGCAACCGCGCGACGATGGCCGGCAACCTTTGCAACGCCTCGCCGGCGGCCGACAGCGTCCCCGCGCTGGTGGCGGCCGGGGCGACTTGCGTGATCGCCGGGCCCGGCGGCGTGCGCCAGGTTCCGGTGGAGGCGGTTCCGGTGGCGCCGGGGCGCACCTCGCTCGGGCCCGGTGAGTTCGTGGTCGAATTCCGCCTGCCGGTCCCGCGCGAAGGCGGGGGCGATGCCTACTTGCGCGCCACCCCGCGCACCGAGATGGATATCGCCGTGGTCGGCACCGGCGTTTGCCTCGTGCTCGACGCGGCGGGCACCTGCATGGCGGCGCGCGTGGTGCTCGGCGCGGTCGGGCCGACGGTCATGCTGGTGGAGGAAGCGGGCGCGGCGCTGGTCGGATCGCGGCTGGACGACGATGTGCTGGCCGCGATGTCGCGGGCGGTGCAGGCCGCCAGCAACCCGATCGACGACAAGCGCGGCACCGTCTCCTACCGCAAGGCCATGGCCGGCGTGCTGGCCCGCCGCGCCGCCCTGATCGCCGCCGGTCGGGCCCAAGCCGTTCGAGGTATCAGCCGATGAGCCGTATTCACGTTTCCACCACCGTCAACGGCGACGCCGCCGAGTTCCTCTGCGATCCCGCCGCCTCGCTGCTCGATGCCTTGCGCGATAGCCTGGGCCTGACCGGCTCCAAGGAAGGCTGCGGTTCGGGTGACTGCGGGGCCTGCACGGTGGTGCTCGATGGCGAGATGGTCTGCTCCTGCCTGGTCTTCGCCGCCGAGGCCGAAGGGCGCGCCGTCCGGACCATAGAGGGTGTCGCCGAAGGATCGGTGCTGCATCCGGTGCAGCAGAAGTTCCTCGAACACGCCGCGCTGCAATGCGGATTCTGTACGCCGGGCTTCATCGTCGCCGCCAAGGCGCTGCTCGATCGCAATCCGGACCCCACCGAGACCGAGGTGCGCTACTGGCTGGCCGGCAACCTGTGCCGCTGCACCGGATATGACAAGATCGTGCGCGCGGTGATGGATGCCGGGGCGCAGCTTCGCCAGGAAAGGACGCCCGCATGAACGCGCCCGTGACGATCAAGCAGTTTCGCCACGTCGGCACGCGGCCGGTGCGCCCGGACGGGGTCGACAAAGTTACCGGCAAAGCGCTCTACGGGCCCGATTTCAAGGCGCCTGGCATGCTCTGGGGCGCGATCCTCAGGAGCCCGCATCCCCACGCCCGGATCGCCTCGATCGATACCCGGAAGGCGGAAGCGCTCGCCGGCGTCAAGGCGGTGGCGACGGGCCGCGATTTCCCGACCCTGCAATCGCTGGTCATGCACGTGGGCGAGGGGGCCTCTGACATCATCCATGTCGCGCGCAACTGCCTCGCGTTCGACAAAGTGCTTTACGAAGGCCACGCGGTGGCCGCTGTCGCCGCGACGACGCCGGAGATCGCCCGTGAAGCGCTGTCGCTGATCGCGGTCGAGTACGAGGAGCTGCCGTTCGTGCTCGGGCTCGAGGAAGCGCTGGCCGAAGGCGCGCCGCTGCTTCACGCGGACATGTTCACCAAAGGGGTGGAGCCCCGGCCGGAAAAGCCCTCCAACGCCTCGATGCGGCTGGAGATGGGCTTCGGCGATGTCGATGCCGCGCTGGCGAATGCCGCGTTCACCGTTTCGGGGCGCTACACGATGGAGCCGGTCCACCAAGGCTACATCGAACCGCATGCTTGCGTCGCCTCGTGGAACGCGGATGGGCAGGCGCAGATCTGGTGTTCGACCCAGGGGCACTTCGCGGTGCGCGCGCTCACCGCCTCGGTGCTGGCGATCCCGCAAGCGGACATCCGCGTCATGCCGCTTGAGATCGGCGGCGGCTTCGGCGGCAAGACCACCGTCTACCTGGAGCCGGTGGCGATGATCCTCTCGCGCAAGTCGGGCCGGCCGGTGCGCCTGGCGATGACCCGCGACGAGGTGTTCCGCGCCTCCGGCCCGGCGCCGGGCGCGATCATCGAGGTGCGCATCGGCGCCGATGCCCAGGGCCTGTTCAAGGCCGCCTATGTCGAGTTCAAGTACCACTCCGGCGCCTTTCCGGCGATCGACGCGGCGGCCGGCGTGGCTTCCGCGATCGGGCATTATCGCATCGCCAATACCCGCGTCATCGGCACCGAAGTGCTGTGCAACCGCCCCGCCGCCAAGGCCTATCGCGCGCCGGGCGCGCCGCAAGTCAACTTCGCGGTCGAAAGCGCGATCGACGAACTGGCCGGCAAGCTGGGCATCGATCCGCTCGAACTGCGGCTGAGGAACGCGGCGGCGCAGGGCGATCCCCAGACCTCGGGCGTGCCCTGGGGCCGGATCGGCTGGATCGAATGCCTGGAAGCCGCCAAGGCGCACCCGCACTGGTCGGCGCCGCTCGGCCCCAACCAGGGGCGCGGCATCGCCGGCGGCTACTGGGGCAACTACGGCGGGCCTTCGACCGTGGTCGTCAGCCTGGCCGAGGACGGCACTTTCACGGTCGCGACCGGAAGCCCGGACATCGGCGGCAGCCGCGCCGCGATGGCGATCATGGCGGCGGAAGTGCTGGACGTGCCCTACCAGCAGGTGCGCTGCATCGTCGCCGATACCGCTTCGATCGGCGTGTCGATGGTGACGGGCGGCAGCCGCACCACTTTCGCCACCGGCAAGGCCGTCGTCGAGGCCGCGCAGGCGGTCCGCCGGACGCTGTGCGAGCGTGCGGCGCGGCAATGGAACGTGCCGGCGGGCAGCGTCGAGTGGAGTGACGGCGAAGCGGTCTGCATCGCCGGCGAAAAAGCCGGAACGCGGGCGACCGCCGGCCAGATCGCCGCGCGCGCATCGCATTCGGGCGGTCCGATCGCGGCGCTTTCGGCCATCAACGCGGCCGGCTGGCTGCCCGGTTTCGGTGCCCACATCTGCGATGTGGAGGTCGATCCGGAAACCGGGCACGTCAGGATCGTGCGCTACACCGCGATCCAGGATGTCGGCACCGCCATCCACCCCGACTACGTGGAAGGCCAGATCCAGGGCGGCGCGGTGCAGGGCATCGGCTGGGCGCTGAACGAGGCCTATGTCTACGGCGCGAGCGGCAGGTTGGATAACGCGGGGTTCCTGGATTACCGCATGCCGGTCGCCTCCGACGTCCCGATGATCGACACGGTCATGGTCGAGGTTCCCAATCCCGATCACCCCTACGGCGTGAAGGGTGTGGGCGAAGTGCCGATCGTGCCGCCGCTGGCCGCCGTCGCCAACGCCATCCACGGGGCTACCGGCAAGCGCCTGCGCGATCTGCCGATGGCGCCCGACCGGGTCCACGCCGCGCTTCATCCGCAAGGGTGAAAGCGCGTGCGCATCATGGTGATGCCGCCGTTCGACAAGGAGTTCTTCCGCACTGATCGCTTGGCGCTGGAAGCGCACAACCTGTTCGATCTTGTCGAGAAACTCGATACCCTGGCGCCCGGTTTCGCCGCGATCGCGCAGCCGCGCGTGCACTTCGCGGTCGATGGCGTTATCGAGACCGACTGGTCGCGGGTTCTCTCTCCGGCCGCGGAAGTAATCGTCCTGCCGCGTGTCGGGGGAGGATGAGCGCGCCGCGGCGGGACGCGCGCCTCATTTGCGCGAGATCAGCACGCAGCGCATCTCGCCGTCGCTGCCGTCCTCGGCGATCTGGCGCAGGAAACCTTCGGAAATGCGGTGCAGCCTGAGGCCCTTCAGCTTGCCGCCGGTCATGATGACGCGATCATCGGTATAAAGATAGCTGCCGCGGATTCCGCCAGCCTTGTAGCTCGACGCATTGGCGATGCGGAAATTGAAGTCGGGCATCGGCTTGCCGGCCGGGCCGCCGGCATCGCCCGGCAACTCGCAGGCATAGCGGCCAAGCGCGAGAGTGCCGATCTTGCCGCCAGGAACGGGTGGGGGCGGCGCCTCCCGCGCGGCGAGCGCCGTGGCGGGCGAACCCACGGCAAAGGCCAGGGCGAAAGCGATCGCGCGGGCGATGGAGCGCGGTGAACGACGGTGGCTCATGGCCATGGGCTAGCATCGGCGCGAAGCAATTGCCACAGCCGCGAGGCTCGTCTAAGGGCGCAGGCTTTCTGGGTCGCTTGGCCGGAAGGCCGGCACCGATCCTGTCAACAAGCACTTTGGCTACAAGTTCTTTCCCATCGAAGGCACGAACCCATGAAGATCAGCGGCGTCGACATTCGTCCCGGCAACATCCTTGAATACGAAAACGGCATCTGGAAAGTCGCGAAGACGCAGCACACCCAGCCCGGCAAGGGCGGTGCCTTCATGCAGGTGGAAATGAAGAACCTGATCGATGGCCGCAAGACCAACGTGCGCTTCCGCAGCGCCGACACTGTCGAGAAGGTGCGCCTCGATACCAAGGACTTCCAGTTCCTCTATGCCGAGGGTGACGACCTGGTGTTCATGGACACCGAGACCTACGAGCAGATCACGCTGCCGGCCGACCTGCTCGGCGATGCCGCCGCGTTCCTGCAGGACGGCATGCAGGTTCTGCTCGAACTGTGGGAAGAACGCCCCATCTCCGTCGAGTTGCCCGAACAGGTCGAAGCCACCATTGTCGAAGCCGATGCGGTGGTGAAGGGGCAGACGGCCTCTTCGAGCTACAAACCCGCCGTGCTCGACAACGGCGTGCGCGTGATGGTTCCGCCGCACATCGAAAGCGGCACCCGCATCGTTGTCGACGTTTACGAAAAGACTTACGTCAGAAAGGCAGACTGATGCGACATATCGCGACGATCATGGCTTCGGCGGCGCTGGTGCTGGGTGCGGGCAGCGCATTCGCGGCCACGCCGGCCAAGGCTCCCCCCAAGCCGGCGCCCACCACCGACAAGTCCCAGGTGGAAGACGCCATGCTCTACCTCAAGGTCCTGATTAGCGGCCTGCAGTCGGACAAGGTGGAGCAGCCGGTCAAGGGCGCGCTGGTGGGGTGCCTCTACAACAATTCGCTAGGCAAGATCACCGATTCCATGGACAAGGTGATCGCCGAGAATCCCGGCAAGATCCATCGCGACAATCCCAGCGAACTGCTCAGCGTGATGGTGCGGATCTGCGGCTATCATCCGGAACAGGGCCCATCCGGCACCGCCGGCAAAACGCCGCCGACCGGTCGATGAGCAAGCCCGGCCCAGGCCGGTTTCCAGGAGCAAAGTAGAACGCCATGGCCGCAATTTCCGGTCTCATCCGCGTCATGGAAAAAGCCGCCCGCAAGGCCGGTGGCCGCCTGCGTCGCGATTTCGGGGAAATCGAGCACCTGCAGGTGAGCCGCAAGGGTCCCTCGGATTTCGTTTCGAAGGCCGATCAGACTTCCGAGCGCACGATCTGGGACGAGCTGCGCGCGGCGCGGCCCGACTGGGGCTTCCTGTTCGAGGAAGGCGGCGAGATCGAGGGCGATCCGGCCAAGCCGCGCTTCATCGTCGATCCGCTCGATGGAACCACCAACTTCCTGCACGGCATCCCCCACTTCGCCATCTCGATCGCGGTCCAGGAGCCGCGCCTGGACGGCAAGGGCTGGGGAGATGTCATCGCCGGGCTGGTCTACCAGCCAGTCACCGACGACAGCTTCTGGGCGGAAAAATCGCGCGGGGCCTGGCTGCAGGATCGCCGGCTGCGGGTTTCCTCGCGCCGCCATCTGGACGAGAGCCTGATCGCCACCGGCATTCCTTTCGCGGGACACGGCGATGTGGGGCAGTGGAGCCGGATCTATCATGCGCTCGCCCCGCAGGTCGCCGGTATCCGCCGCTTCGGCTCGGCCGCGCTCGACCTCGCCTGGGTTGCCGCCGGCCGCTACGAAGGCTTCTGGGAAGCCGGGCTCAAGCCCTGGGACACGGCGGCGGGCTGCCTGCTGGTGCGCGAGGCCGGAGGCTTCGTGTCCGACTGGAAGGGCCGTTCGTTGCCTTATTGCGATGCGGAGATCCTGGCCGGCAACGATTCGCTGCATTCGCGCCTGCACAAGATCCTGGCAGGCGCGCTCAAGGATTGACTTGAGCGCGGAGGGCGGTGCCGCTAAGCGGGCCGCCTGGAGCTTGCGTGCCTCTTTGCGGCATGGCGGACGCGAACGACTGAGTTTGGGTTGGTTCTTGACGGTTCCATGGGGAGTGCCAGGAAGAAGTGTTGAGGACCTGCTAAGTAGCGAAGTCCACGTTGCGGGCGTGGCGAAATGGTAGACGCAGCGGACTCAAAATCCGCCGGAGAAATCCATGTCGGTTCGAGTCCGACCGCCCGCACCAACTTTGCAGTTGGTCATGACTGCTTCCTGCCATGCGGTTTGGCGCATTATCACCTCTGCCGTGTCCGTGTCGCTATTTCGAGCAGGCTGGCATCACGTGCCGGGTTCGATCGGAATGATCCGGTGGGCCAGGCGTTCGACTTCGGCCCGGTCGTGGCTGACGTAAAGGATCGGTAGTTCCAGTTCGTCGCGGATGCGCTCGATCAGGCCCAGGATTTCCTCGCGCCGATCGGCGTCGACCGAGGCGAGCGGTTCGTCCATCAGCAGGAAGCGCGGCCCCGACAACAGCGCGCGCCCGATCGCGACGCGTTGCGCCTCGCCGCCCGACAGCGTGGCGGGCATGCGATCGAGCAGGTGGCCGATGCCGAGAAAATCGAGCGCCATGTCCAGCGAGAGCCAGCGGTGTTCGGGTTTCGCCAGCTTCCAGCCATACAGCAGGTTGTCGCGCGCGGTGAGGTGCGGGAACAGGCGCAGATCCTGGAAGACATAGCCGCACTGCCGCTGCTCGGGCTTGAGATCGACCCGCCGCGAGCGGTCGAACAGAACCGTTCCCGAAACGGCGATGCGTCCTTCGATCGGGCGGACGAGGCCCGCGACGGCGTCGAGCAGGCTGGTCTTGCCGGCGCCCGAAGGGCCGAATAGCGCGGTCAGGCCCGGTCCGGTGGTGAATTCGTGGGCCATGCGCGTGCTTCCACGCGTCATCGTCACGTCGATATCAAAGGACATGGCGACCCTTTCCATGGCCGCTGCGCCGGGCGAGCCATTCGGAGAGGACCAGCGCGCCGACCGAAAGCAACACCGAAAGCACTGCCAGTCGCGCCACCTGCAAGTCCGATCCGGGACGCTGCAACGCGCTGTAGATCGCCAGCGGCAGTGTCTGCGTCTCGCCCGGAATGTTCGAGGCGAAAGTTATCGTCGCGCCGAACTCGCCGATCGAACGGGCGAGCCCGAGGACGAGCGCGGCGAGGATGCCCGGTGCGGTCAGCGGCAGGGTCACCGTCACGAACCTGTGCCAGGGGCCGGCGCCCAGGGTGCGCGCGGCGCTCTCCAGACGCCGGTCGACCGCTTCGAGGGATAGCCGCATCGCGCGGACCATCAGCGGCAGCGCCATGACGGCGGCCGCCAGCGCGGCCCCGGTCCAGCGGAACAGGAAGGTGAGGCCGATGGTCTGCTGGAAAAAGCGGCCGAGCGGGGCGTTGGTGCCGAACGCCAGCAGCAGTAGCCAGCCCGTCACCACCGGCGGGAGCACCAGCGGCAGGTGCACCAGGGCATCCAGCAGCACTTTGCCTGGAAACCGCCACCGGGCGAGAATCCAGGCGAGCACGAAGGCCAGCGGCAATACCGCGACGATGGCGACCCCGCTGACTTTGAGCGAGAGCGTCAGGACCTCCCATTCGTCCGGCGAAAGCCCCCGCACGCGCGGCCTATCTGGTGCCGAAGCCGAAGCGGCGGAACACCGCCTTGCCTTCGCTGGAAATCAGGAAGCGGCGGAATCCCTCCGCTTCCGGATTGCGCGAGGACGCGAGCAGGGCCACCGGATACGTGATCGGATCATGGCTGGCCTGCGGGAAGATGCCCAGGACCCTGACGCCCGGATCGGCCCTGGCATCAGTGCCGTAGACAACGCCGAGCGGTGCCGCGCCGCGGCTGACCAGCGCCAGCGCGGCGCGCACGTTCTCGGCCGGCGCGAGCTTGTCCTGCACCGAATTCCACACGCCCAGCCTGGTCAGGGCCTGCCTGGCGTAGATGCCTGCGGGTACGCCGCCCGGGTCCGCTATGGCGAGACGGCCGGGCCCCAGCGCCGCGGCAAGCGGCATGCCGGGGCGGATCGTCAGTTTTACAGCGCTTCCGCGCGGCGCGATCAGGACCAGCGTGTTGCGCAGGAACGATATCCGGGTCCCCGTGCGCAGCAGCTTCTTGCCTTCCACTTCGTCCATCCACGGCTCATCGGCGGAGACGAAGAGATCGGCCGGCGCTCCGGCCTCGATCTGCCGGGCCAGCGCGGAGGATCCGGCGAAGGACACGCGCGGGCGCGGATGCCCCTTCGCGGCCCAGGCATTGGCGGCCGCGCTCATGGATTCCTGGAGGCTGGCGGCGGCGAGAACCAGCGGCGCTTCCTTCCGCGCGGCCGCCAGCGTGATCGGCGCGGCCAGCATGGCCAGCAAAGTGACGAAAAGAGCGAGGGCTTTGCGCATTCGGTATTCCCCGGGTGGATATTGTATTCACCTGTATATGGAGAGGGCGCGGATGAAAAGCGCCTATGCATGATCTTGCATCGCGCCACGCTGCGACGAGGCAAGACTGGCGGGCTCAGGCTTTCTGGCTTGCGCGCGGTTGGGGAAGGAGCAGTTGCGCCAGCACCGCGTGATGCTCGTCCTGCGCCGCGCCATGCAGGGTTTTCAGCAATGCGCGGTAGTGCGCCAGAACCTGTTCTCCCATCTCCGTGAGCCTTGCGCCGCTACCCTGGGCGCGACCGGGCGAGGTATGGACCAGTGGGGCGTCCCAGCACCGGTTCATGGCATCGACAAGCAGCCAGGCGCGGCGGTAGCTCATGTCCATCGCCCTGCCGGCGGCCGAGATCGATCCGTGTTCGCGGATCGCCTCCAGCAGGTCCGCCTTGCCGGGGCCCATGGCGATCTCGTCCCCGCAATGGATCTGGACCTTGATCTTGAGTTGCGGTTTGCCGTTCATGCCCGCCAGCCTAGGACCCTCGCCTGGGCTCAGCAAGTCCGCGCCTGCCGCCCCCTGCACGGGCGGGCCGGGTTGAAGGATCGAATCGCGTTTTCCCGCATCGCTTGTTCCCGCTGAAATGGGGGAAAAGAGGCGATCGCGCTTCGCGGCCGCGTGCGCGACAATCGTCTGCGATCCCGATTGCTGCCCTGCGGCGAGAATGCTCTCGTCATAGCGAGGGTGGCCATTTTATCGACAAGATTCCAGCGATGACGAGTCTTGTGCGGTGCAAAAATCGCCAGGTATGAGGCGATCGTTATGTGCTCAACCTTGTAAATATACACCTCAATTTCATAATTATCATGCAATTCACGGCGTGCAATTAAAATTATGAAAGCAAGATAGCGGTTCTGGCCAGATTCCGTAGATTCTGTTACACTGGCGCCAGCAAGGGACTGGGGCGCGACGCCAAGAGGTGCGCGCCCGCGGGTATGGAATGGATAGCCGGGAAGGGTTCCCGGGCTTCATGACCGTATCCGAGGAAGCGAGGATGCAAAATGAAGGTCGCTGACAAGAATATGATCGGGCTCGAACATGGCCCGGATGGAGCCATTGACCTCGACCGGGGAATGGTGGCCGGCACCGTCTATGCGTCGCAGCGGTCTGGGCAGCGGTCTGGTGATGGCCAGACGGAGCATGATGCGCGCGGTTTGATCGTCGCGATTGTGCTGTGCATGGGCTGCTGGGCGGCGCTCGGTTTCTTCCTGCTGTCGTAGGCCCTTCGATCCCGGCTCGCGCCGGGCGTGAAGACGCGCGCGTGCCGCCGAGTACGCTTTTGGGAATCCGCGCCGTCCCCGCTCGATTCTGATACCGAATTCCGTTGATCGGAACTCTTGCTTCCCCCTCGTTTCGTCTTTGTGGGCCGCTGAATGCAGTGCTGCCCTGGATTGCTTCGACTTCCGGGAATCGTGGCGTCAACGCCGGGCAGCGAACGCCCGTTTCCTCACATCGCCTGCCGGTGATCGGCTTTCACGCCGGGTTCCGGCAGGGTGACGCCCGGCGACGGTGCCATTAAAAAACCACCTCGCGCAATGCGCGAGGTGGCCAAGGTTCAGGGAGGAGGTGCACGATGTGCACCGACCTGACCGGGCCATGAGGGTAGCGCCGATCAGGCATTGCCAACATACGCAAGCCCGTGGCGATATTCAAGAGATTCATTGACGCAAAATATGCGCGATTTGTCCAGCGCGGCTTTGCAGTGTCTGACGAATTGGGCGGGGGTGTGACAAAAGTGCCATAACCTCCGCCCAGATTTGATAAAGTTTCTTTTAAATCAGGAATTTAGGGAAACGGCTGGCATCTTGCCCTGGGCCATCTGCCGGCCGAAGATGTCCCGCACGAGGTCGAGCGAGAACAAGTGGGCATAGATCAGCGGCAACAGTCCGTTCTGGTTCCACTGGCGCAGGATATCGCCGCGCATTTCGCGCAGCTTCGTTTCGTCGACCATCTGGAACCCGCGGTAATTGAACGGCGGCTGGCCGTTGCCGGTGTCGATATTGAGTTCGCCGTCCATCAGCAGGTTGTGCTTCTTGAGCTCCGCCATGAAATTGCCGGTCTTGGTGCCCGCGATCTCGAAGTTCTCGCAAAACTTGAGCATGTTCTTCGTCGCGTCGGTCGGTTCGGCGCCGGCGAACAGGGCCTCGCCCTCTTCGATATCGCCGACCAGATCGCTGGTCGGATCGACGCACAGCGAAAGTTCCTCGGCATCCGGGCGCAGCTTGGCCAGCATGAAGGGATAGCGGCGGGCATAGGCCGGGATGTAAACCGGCGTGTTCACGGCCCCATCCGCGTCGACGAAGACGTTCACGCCTTCGTTCATGCCCATCAGCACCAGCGGGATCGGCTCGTCGCCGGAAGTGAAGACGATCGGGAAATTGCGCTGTGCCTGCGGGAATTCCTCCACCGTCAGCGGCACCGAGTTGACCCCGATCAGCCAAGTCGCCTTGTCGGTGGAGCGCGTTTTCCAGTTCGCGTGCTGCTGCGAATTGAGCGGGATGAGGTCTTTGTAGAACAGGGGCAGGGCAGGATTTTGCGGCGCGGTCGCCATTACTTATTCTCCGCGGATAAGGGGCTCGAAATTCCGTGCCGTCGCTTTAGTGGCTGGCCTCGGCCTGCGCAAGCATGACGGCTCGTTCGCATCTGGCCCGGGATTCTCGAGGCACTTGCCGGCAGGTGATGGTGCTCATAGGCTGGCGGCATGAAAACCCTGCTGCTTGCCGCCGCCGCGGCGCTTTTCGCCAGTCCGTCGGCCGCCATCGCGCAACCCGCCAGCGATCCCCTCGCCGCCGCAATCGCGGCCGACATGCCCGGCTTGATGGGCATCTACCGCGATCTCCACGCGCATCCGGAACTCAGCTTCCAGGAAGTGCGCAGCGCGGGGATCATGGCGCAGGCCGCGCGGGCGGCTGGTTTCGAAGTGACCGAGAAGGTGGGCAGGACCGGTATCGTCGCGGTCCTGAGGAACGGACCCGGCCCCACCGTGCTGATCCGTGCCGACATGGACGGCTTGCCGGTGGCCGAGCAGACCGGGCTGGCCTATGCCTCGAAGCAGCGCGGGGTTTCCACCGCCGGCGTCGAAAGCGGGATCATGCACGCCTGCGGCCACGATACCCACATGACCGCCTGGATCGAGACCGCGCGGCTCATGGCGGCGCGCAAGGCCGAATGGTCGGGCACCCTGGTGATGATCGGGCAGCCGGCCGAGGAAGTGGGGCTGGGCGCTCGCGAGATGCTCAAGGACGGGCTCTATGCGCGCTTTCCCAAGCCGGACTACGCGCTGGCCTTCCACGATACGCCCGAGCTGCCCTCGGGCGTGGTGGGGGCCGCCAAGGGCTGGGCCCTGGCCAATGTCGACAGCCTCGACCTGCTGGTGAAGGGCGTGGGCGGCCACGGGGCCTATCCGCAGACCACCAAGGACCCGATCGTGCTTGCCAGCGCGATCGTGATGAAGCTGCAGACATTGTCCAGCCGCGAGATTTCGCCGCTCGATCCGGTGGTGGTGACGGTTGGATCGTTTCACGCCGGGACCAAGCACAACATCATCTCGGACCACGCCAAGCTGGAACTGACCGTGCGCAGCTATTCCGACGAGACGCGCGCGAAACTGATAGACGGCATCAAGCGCATCGCGCGGGGCGAGGCCATCGCTTCCGGCGTGCCGGAGAACCTGATGCCCGAGGTTACCGTCCTTGAACCGCACACGCGGGCCACCTGGAACTCACCTGAATTCACGGAGGAGGCCATCGCCGCGCTCAAGGAGAAGATGGGTCAGGACCGGGCCACCATTGTTCCCCCGGTCATGGGCGGAGAAGATTTCGGTGAATTTCGCCGCGCGGATGAAGATCGCATCAAATCGGTGATCTTCTGGGTCGGCGGTTCGCCGGTGGAGAAGATCGCCGCCGCCAAAGCGGGGGGCCCTTCGTTGCCTTCGCTGCACAGTCCGTTCTGGGCGCCGGAGGCGGACAAGGTGATCGCCTCGGGTTCGCGGGCACTGGTGCTCACCGCGCTGCGACTGATGGCGAAGTAGCCGGCAGCGCGGGCGGCCGGCGGCTCGCCGCCATCGCCGGAAGGCCTCGCCGAGCGTCCGCGCCGGGAATGATCGCGGCCGGGCGCGAATCCCGCGTGTGTAAACCACGCCGACACCCTGGCGCGGCGCTGCCTTGCGATTTTGCCGGCTATTCCTTTCCTTGCGGAATGTCCTGTCAGATTTACCGACATTTTACGCCTTTGGCCTAGGCAGGCCTTCCGAGCCGGCAACGGCCCTCGAAGGACGGCTTAATTCGACGATGATTCGTCTGTTCAAACATTACATTCCGCATGCGGTCGTGCTGCTGGGGCTGGTGGACTTGTTGCTGCTGGCCGGGGCCAACGAGATGTCGTGGCGGCTGCGCGCCGGGCAGATCGGCATCGATTCGGGTGAACTGGCCAGCCGGCTCGGCTCGCACGCGGCCTTCGCGGCGGTGATCGTGCTCTCGATGGTCTCGGTCGGGGTCTACGGGGCCGAATCGCTGCGCTCGATGCGCTTCGCCGCCGCCCGGCTGCTGGTGGCGATCTCGCTGGGGGTGATCGCGCTTGCCTTCGTGGACTTCCTGGTCGGCGGGCAGAACTTCTGGCGCTCGACGCTGGCCTATTCGATGGCCTTCGCGATCGTGCTGCTGATACTCAATCGCCTGCTGCTGGGCGGTTTTCTCGGCACTTCCGCGTTTCGCCGCCGGGTGCTGGTGCTGGGCGCGGGCAACCGGGCGCAGCGTCTTCGCGTGCTGGGGGAGCGACCGGAGGCGGGATTCGCCATCGTCGGCTACATCTCGATGAGCGAGGCGCGGCCGGTCGTCGAGGAAGCCATCGCCCGCGCGGCGATCCACAACCTCACGCGCTATGTCGAGAACCTGGGCGTGAGCGAGGTGGTCCTGGCACTGGAGGAGCGGCGCAATGCGCTGCCGCTCAAGGATCTGCTGCGGATCAAGACCGCCGGCGTCCACGTCAACGAGTTCTCCAGCTTTCTCGAGCGCGAGACCGGCCGTGTCGACCTGGATACCGTCAATCCCAGCTGGCTGATCTTCTCCGACGGCTTCTCCGCGGGCCGCGCCATTTCGAGCGCGGCCAAGCGCCTGTTCGACATCGCCGCCAGCGCGCTGCTGCTGCTGGTCACGGCGCCGGTGATCCTGCTGTTCGCATTGCTGGTGAAGATCGACAGCAAGGGCCCGGCCTTCTACCGCCAGTCGCGGGTCGGGCTGTTCGGCCAGAACTTCGACGTCGTGAAACTGCGCTCGATGCGCACCGATGCCGAAGTGGCCGGCGCGCAGTGGGCGTCCAAGGACGATCCGCGCATCACCCGCGTCGGCAAGTTCATCCGCAAGGTCCGGATAGACGAGCTCCCCCAGGCCTGGACCGTGCTCAAGGGCGAGATGAGCTTCGTCGGCCCCCGGCCCGAGCGTCCGGAATTCGTCGCCGACCTGGAAGAGCAGCTGCCCTATTACGCCGAGCGGCACATGGTGAAGCCGGGCATTACCGGCTGGGCGCAGATCAACTACCCCTACGGCGCTTCGATCGACGATTCGCGCCAGAAGCTCGAATACGATCTCTACTACGCCAAGAACTACACGCCTTTCCTCGATTTCCTCATCATCCTGCAGACGCTCCGTGTCGTTCTGTGGAGCGAGGGCGCGCGCTGATGGCGGGCGGTGCGGGTCTGTGGATCACGATCGGCGTCATGTTCGATCTGACAGGAGCGATCGCCCTGGCCAGCCTGGCGATCTGGCTCTGGCCGCGCCGCGCGCGCTTCGACGGCGCCGGCGCGGCGATCCTGGTCGCCTTGTTCGTCACCGCGGGTTGGTGCCTGGCGGTTGCTTCCGCATCGGCCTCGGATTCCGGCACGGTGCTGCCAGCGGTGGCGGAGAGCGCCCGTAATCTCGCCTGGCTCTTCGTGATCTTTCGCCTTTTCGCGAGTGATGGCCGCCACGCCAGCGTGGCCCCGATCAGGCCGGTGATCGTTGCGCTCGCCTGCGTCGAACTGCTGCACCTGGGTGTCGATTATGGGCTGCCGCGCACCGGGTTCGATCGCGACGTCGCGCACGTGGCGTTCGAATTCAATGTGATGTTCCGCCTGCTGGTGACCGTGGGCGGGCTGGTGCTGGTCCATAACCTCTATGCCGGCGCCCCGCGCGAGACACGGCCCGGGTTGCGCTGGCCTGCGAGCGGGCTGGCCGTGCTCTGGGCGTTCGATCTCAATCTCTACACCATCGCCTACCTGGCCGCGCGTTGGCCGGTGGAGATCGCCGCCTTGCGGGGGCTTGCGGTGATCGTGCTGACGGGCTGCTTCGCGCTTGCCGCCACCAGGAACGGCGATGCCCTGCGCCTGCGCCCGTCGCGAGCGGTGACGTTCCAGACCTTCTCGCTGCTGGTCATCGGCTTCTACCTGGTGGCGATGGTGGCGGTGGCGCAGTGGCTTTCCTATGCCGGAGGCGACTTTGCGCGCCTGATCGAGCTGGCGTTCCTGACGCTCGCGAGCGCCGTGGCGCTCGTGGTGCTGCCTTCGCGCCGCGTGCGGGGCTGGCTCAAGGTGACGCTCGCCAAGCATTTCTTCCAGCATCGCTATGACTACCGCGAAGAGTGGCTCCGCTTCACCCGCACCATCGGCAGCGGCGGGCAGGCGGCATTGCCGCTGGGCGAGCGCGTGGTGCAATCCGTCGCCGACGTGTTCGACAGTCCTTCCGGATTGCTGCTGACCCCGGGCGAGCAGGGCGAGCTCACGCTTGCGTCGCGCTGGAACTGGCTGGAGATAGAAGTCCCCGCGATTGCCGTCCCGCAGCGCGCGCTGGGCTATTTCGAGCGTACCGGCTTCATCGCCGATCTCGACGAAGCGCGCGCCGGTGTCGTCGCGCTGGCGGTGGACATCGAGATCCCGGCTTGGCTGATCGAGGATACCCGGGCCTGGGCCCTGATCCCGCTCGTCCATTACGAGCGGCTGGTGGGCATGGTGGTGCTGGCCCGGCCGCAACTGGTGCGCAAGTTCGACTGGGAGGACTTCGATCTCCTGCGCGTGATCGGCCAGCAGGTCGCAAGTTACCTTGCCGAGAACGCGAGCCAGGAAGCGCTTGCCGAATCGAGCCGCTTCGAGGATTTCCACCGCCGCATCGCCTTCGTGATGCATGACATCAAGAATCTCGCCAGCCAGTTCAGCCTGCTCGCGCGCAATGCCGAACTGCATGCCGACAAGCCTGAATTCCGTGCCGACATGCTTGTCACGCTGCGCAATTCCTCCGAAAAGCTGAATGCGCTGATCGCGCGCCTCTCCCGCTACGGCACCGGGGCGGTCGACAAGCTGGAACAGGTTCCGGCGGCCGCGGTGCTGGCCACCGTCATGGAGCGTTTCGGCGGCAATCCGCAAGTGGTCCTGGCCGAAACGCGGAACGTGACGGTTACTGCCAATCGCCATTCGCTGGAACAGGTACTGGTCCATCTCGTGCAGAACGGCATAGACGCCAGCCGCCCCGAAAATCCGGTCTTCGTCTCGGTGTCGATCGACGGACTCAACGCCCGCTTCGAAGTGCTCGATTCCGGCTGCGGCATGAGCGCCGAATTCGTCCGAAACCGGCTGTTCAAGCCGTTCGTCTCGACCAAGAGCGGGGGCTTCGGCATCGGCGCCTTCGAAGCCCGCGAACTGGTGCGGGCGATGCGCGGGCGGCTGGAAGTGGAATCGCGCGAAGGCCTGGGCTCGCGCTTCGTCGTGCAAGTCCCGCTCGCGGCGGCCAGTGACATCCTCCAGAACATCGCAAGTCAGGATCAGAGGGTAGCGTGATGATTGAGACCCGGCCCAAGGCGCTTCCCAAGCTGCTCATCGTCGAGGACGATGCCGGCCTCCAGGCGCAGCTCAAATGGGCTTACGAGGATTTCGAAGTGCTGGTGGCCGGCGACCGCGCCAGCGCGCTGGCCCTGCTGCGCTCGGAAATGCCCGACGTGGTGACGCTCGATCTCGGCCTGCCGCCCGACCCGGACGGCACCAGCGAAGGTTTCGCGGTGCTTGACGAGATCATGGCGCTCAAGGCCGATACCAAGGTCATCGTCGCCAGCGGTCATGGCGCGCGTGAAAGCGCTCTCCAGGCCATCGCGCGCGGAGCCTACGATTTCTACCAGAAGCCGGTCGACATCGATGCGCTGGGCCTGATCGTGCGGCGGGCGCTGCAGCTTCACAAGCTGGAGGACGAAAACCGCCGCCTCGCCGCCAAGATCGAGAAGGACGAGAAAGTGCTCGGCCGGATGATTACCGCCGCGCCGGAGATGATCCGCGTCGCGCGCACCATCGAGCGTGTCGCCAACACCAATGTCTCGGTCATGCTGCTGGGCGCCAGCGGCACCGGCAAGGAACTGCTGGCGCGCGGGCTGCATGATGCCAGCGACCGGGCCAAGGGGGCGTTCGTTGCCATCAATTGCGCGGCGATCCCCGAGAACTTGCTCGAAAGCGAGCTGTTCGGGCACGAGAAGGGCGCCTTCACGGGGGCGGTCAAGACCACGCCGGGCAAGATCGAGCAGGCCGGCAGCGGTACTTTGTTCCTGGACGAAGTGGGCGACATTCCGCTCCAGCTCCAGGTCAAGCTGCTGCGCTTCCTGCAGGAACGGGTGATCGAGCGCGTGGGATCGCGCGAATCGATCGCCGTCGATACCCGGATCGTATGCGCCACCCATCAGGATCTTGAAGCGATGATCGCGGACGGGCGCTTCCGCGAGGATCTGTATTATCGTCTTGCCGAGATTGTCGTGAAGATTCCCAGTCTTGCCGAACGGCCGGGCGACGCCACCCTGCTCGCGAAGGCTTTCCTCAACCGCTACGCCAAGGAAATGAACCCGCGCGTGCGCGGCTTCGCCTCCGACGCGCTCGCCGCGATCGACGCCTGGAGCTGGCCGGGCAACGTGCGTGAGCTGGAAAACCGGGTGAAGCGCGCGGTCATCATGGCCGACGAGAAGCTCATCTGCGCCGCCGACCTCGACCTTGCCGAGCCGGACGAGCAAGTAATCAACGCGCTCAACCTCAAGACCGCGCGCGAACAGGCGGATCGCAAGGTCATCCGTCACGCGCTTGCCCGCAGCGAGGGCAATATCTCGAGCACGGCGAAGATGCTCGGAATCAGCCGGCCCACGCTCTATGACCTGCTCAAGCAGTACGACCTGCAATCCTGATCCCTTCCGGCGGGGGGAGACCGGGCGGCGTAGGGGATGGCTGGCCTTGGCGGCCCTGGCCTTGCCGCTTGCGCTGCTCTCCAGTCCCGTCGTCGGGCAGCGTCCGCAAGGCGAGGCCCTGATCGGCAAGACCCTGATCGGCGAGGCGCGCGCGGCGCTGGCGCGCGGGGACGGCATCGACGGCGAAATGAAGCTGCGCGCCGCGCTCGAAAGCGGCACGGCGCGCAACCAGGTCGCCGCGTTCATGGGGCAGGCCTACCTCGCTCAGGATGACCGCGAACGCGCGCGCGAATGGCTGGCGTCGGGCGACTTCTCACGCGCGAGCGCGGCCGAGGGCTGGCGCGCGCTGGGGCTGCTCGAACGGCTCGACGGCAACCTGCCGGCTTCGGGCCGCGCTTACGACAAGGCGCTGGCATTGATCCCCCGGGACGCCTCGCTGTGGGTCGAGATCGGGCGCCTGCGCTACGCGGGCGGCGAGCACGGATTGGCGATCGCGGCGGCCGAACATGCGCTGGCGCTTGAGCCGGACAACGTGCGCGCGCTCGAATTCGGCGGGCAGCTGGTGCGCGATCGCTATGGCCTGATGGCCGCGATCCCGTGGTTCGAGCAGGCGATCATGCGCGATCCCAAGGACGTTTCGGTCCTGCTCGAATATGCCGCGACGCTCGGCGAACTGGGCCGGGCGAGCGAGGCGCTGACGGTGACCCGGCGGGTGCTCGAACTAAGCCCCAAGAACCCGCGTGCCTACTATCTCCAGGCAGTGATCGCGGCGCGCGCAGGCAATTACGAACTCGCGCGCGGGCTGCTGGCGCGCACCGGCGGCAAGCTCGATCGGGAAGCGGGCGTCCAGATGCTGCGCGGCGTCGTCGAGATCGCTGCGGGCAATCCCTCGGCGGCGGCCGAGGCGCTGGAAGCCGTGCTGCGCGCCAAGCCCGATTGCCGCCAGGCCAAGGACCTGCTCGCCCGCGCCATCTACCTGGGCGGCGAGTACCGCTACGTCGCCTTGCGCTTTTCCGGGGACCTCGCCCACGACGATGCCTCGCCCTACCTGTTGACCGTGGTCGCGCGCAGCTACGAGGCGCTGGGCGAGCGCCAGCGTGCCGGTGAACTGCTCGACCGCGCGGCGCACGCGCAAGTGCCGCCGCTGCGGGTGGTGCCCGGCCAGGGCGCGATCGGCGCATTGCTCGCCGGCGGACAGGGCGCCGCCGCGCAGGCACAGGCCGAAGCCGCGCGCGGCACCGATCCCGGTTTCTATGACGCCCAGGCCCTGGCCGGCGACGTCCAGCTCGCGCTGGGCAATGCGCGGGCGGCTCAGGCGCGCTATGCGGCGGCGGCGGAGATCCGGATGCCCGAAAGCTTGTTCAGGCGCCGTTTCGAAGCCTTTGCGATGGCCGGTGACTTGAGGGGCGGCGAGGAACTCGTCGAGGGCTACCTGCTTCAGAACCCGACCAGTCGCCCTGCCTTGCGTGCCGCCGCCTGGCTGGCGATCGGCACCGGTGACGCGGTGCGTGCGCAGGCGATCCTCTCGTGGCTTCGCGACAATGGCGACGGACGCGACGTGCAGCTGCTTTCCGACCTGGCGATGGTCCAGGCCAGCGAGGGCGATTTCGAGGCGGCGCGGGACAGCGCGCTGGCGGCCTATCGCCTGCAGCGCGCCAGTCCGCTGGCTACGCAGGCGCTGGCCTATAGCTATGTCGCGCTTGGTATCCGGCGTGCGGAAGCAGGCGCGCTGCTGGACAAGGCGCAGACATTGGTGGGCAATACCCCGCTGATCGCCGAAGCGCGCGAGCAGCTACGGGCGAGGCGGCGGGGCTGAACGGGGCGACGGAACTGGGCGCGATCGGCGGCGAGCGGCCTATTTCGGCTGATATGTCTGTTCCGGCCCGGGGAACGTGCGGCTCCGCACCTCCTCGGCATATTTCGCCGCCGTTTCCGAGATCATTCCGGCAATGTCGGCATAGCGCTTCACGAAGCGGGGAACGCGCTCGAACATGCCGAGCATGTCCTCGGTGACGAGCACCTGACCATCGCACCGGGCCGAAGCGCCGATGCCGATCACCGGGATTTCGACGCTCTGCGTCATGGCGATGGCGATCGGTTCGATCACGCCTTCGACCACCACGGCGAAGGCCCCGGCATCGGCGATGGCCTGGCCGTCGGCGATGATCTTGGCGTGTTCCTCCTGGCTCCTGCCCCGCGCGCCATAGCCGCCCAGCGCGTTCACCGCCTGCGGCGTCAGCCCGACGTGGGCCATGACGGGAATGCCGCGCTGGGTCAGGAAGGCGATCGTTTCGGCCATGGCCTGGCCGCCTTCGAGCTTGACCCCGGCGCACCCCGTTTCGGCCATGACCCGGCTCGCCGCCGCGAAGGCCTGCTGCGGGCTCGCCTCGTAGGCACCGAACGGCATGTCCACGATGACCACCGAGTGATAGGAGCCGCGCACCACGGCGGCGCCGTGGGCGATCATCATCTCCAGCGTCACCGGCAGGGTCGAAGGCAGCCCATAGATCACTTGGCCGAGCGAATCCCCGACGAGCAATATATCGCAGTGCGGATCGAGCAGTTGCGCCTGGCGCGCCGTATAGGCGGTGAGCATGACCAGCGGTTCCTCGGTCTTGCCCTCGAACTTGCGGCGCTGGATCGCGGGAATGGTCAACCGCTTCATCGGCGCGGGCGTGGGGTTGGCGCGACTGGTCGCGGTATCGAGTTGAAAGGTCGTGGACATGGCAGGGCTTGTAGCGCCGCCGCCCGACCGGGGCAAACCCCAGCGCGCGGGGATCGACAAAGCTGGGGAACCGCCTGCTCTTCGCTCTTGCCAAGCCTTCGCATGTCGTTAGCGTCGCGTGATCCATAAATCCGGGGGTCCACGCATGTTCGGACGCGTAAAGCCGCTTGATGCCATTCTGGCGACGGCCGAGAAAAAATCACTCCATCGCTCGCTCGGAGCCTTCCAACTCACCATGCTGGGGATCGGCGCGGTGATCGGCACGGGTATTTTCGTCCTCACCGCCGAAGCCGCGCAGAAAGCGGGGCCGGGCATGATGCTCTCCTTCGTGATCGCCGGCTTCGTCTGCGCGGTGGCGGCCTTGTGCTATGCCGAAATGGCGGCGATGGTGCCGGTTTCGGGCTCGGCCTATACCTACAGCTACGCGGTGATGGGTGAACTGGTCGCGTGGATGGTCGGCTGGGCGCTGATCCTGGAATACGCGATCGCGGCGGGCGCCGTGTCGGTCGGCTGGTCGGGCTATTTCATCGGCTGGCTCAATACGAGCTTCGATATAAACGTCCCCCATGCGCTCGTGCGCGGGCCGTTCGACGGCGGCATCATCAATTTGCCGGCGATGCTGATCGCGGCGCTGGTGACGGCGCTGCTGGTGAAGGGCACCAAGGAAAGCGCGAGCGTCAACGCGGTGCTGGTCGCGATCAAGATCCTCGCGCTGTCGATGTTCGTCATCCTGACGCTTCCAGTGCTCCGGACCGGGCAGTTCACACCTTTCGCGCCGCTGGGCTTTGCCGGCATTTCGGGCGCCGCGGCTTCGATCTTCTTCGCCTACGTCGGCTTCGACGCGGTCTCGACCGCGGCGGAGGAGACCACCAATCCGCAGCGCAACATGCCGATCGGCCTGATCGGCAGCCTTGCCATCTGCACGATCTTCTACATGCTCGTCGCCGCCGGTGTGATCGGGACGGTCGGCGCGCAACCGGTCTACGGTTCGGGGGGCGAAGTGCTGTCGCCCGGCACGCCCGCGCTGTCGCAGGCCTGCGCGGCGATCCATGAAAATGCCGTGGTCTGCTCGAAGGAGGCACTGGCATGGACGCTCAAGCAGGTCGGCTGGCCTTTCGTCGGGTGGCTTGTCGGCGCCGCGGCGATCATCGCGCTGCCTTCGGTCATTCTGATGATGATGTTCGGCCAGACCCGTATCTTCTTCGTGATGAGCCGCGACGGCCTGTTGCCCGAGATGTTTTCGAAAGTGCATCCGAAATTCCACACCCCTCATATCATCACGATGCTCACGGGCGTGTTCGTGGCGCTGTTCGCCGCGTTCTTCCCGGTAGGGCTGCTGGCTGACGTTTCAAACTCCGGCACGCTGTTCGCGTTCGCGGCCGTTTCGATCGCCGTGCTGGTGCTGCGGCGAACCGATCCGAACCGGGTCCGGCCGTTCCGCACTCCCGCGATCATGGTTACGGCGCCGCTGGCGATCCTGGGCTGCATCTATCTGTTCTTCAGCCTGTCGATCGAAACGATCGCCCTGTTCTTCGGCTGGGCACTGATCGGGCTGGTGGTCTACCATCTCTACAGCCGCAGCCGCAGCCATGTCGGCCGGGGCTTGATCGAAGTCCATGAGGAAGATCCGGACGCGCCGCCGCAGCCGGTGCCGCCGGTTTAAGCGGGGGGCGTAACAGCATCGCCGATCGTATGAAGGAGGGGGAGCCGTTGTGCTCCCCTTCTTTGTGTCGACAAGCGGCGGCGAGGTTTCCGACAGCCTGTCCACCAGTCATCCACGTGTTTTTCCACAAGCAGCAACGCGGCGAGAGGTGGCGGCATCCCTCCGGAAATCGCGGAATAGCGTGGGCGACTAACGCGAAATTAACCAGGAAATGCGAAAAGCTCCGCCGGGGAAACACCAGGGCGGGCAAATCTTATGGCTTTCATCAAGGCGCTGATACCAGGCTTCCTCCTGACCTGGATCGTTTCGGGCATTCTGGGGTCGAACGGGTCGCGTGGCGGCATGCTGGCCATCGAGCACACTTTCATCCAGGGTCACGACTTCTACTGGTCGTGGGCGCTGTTTCTCGCCGCGACCGGCCTCGCCTGGGCCCTGTTCTGGATGATGGATTCCTGATCCCCCATCGATGACGAGGCGGGTGCGGGCCGCAGGTCAGCTCAGAATCCTTGCTAGGCTGGTGAATTCCTCGATCGAGAGCGTCTCGGCGCGGCGCTGGGAATCGATGCCGAGTGTCTCGAGTGCTTCCAGCGCACCGGGCACGCCCTTGATGCTCTGGCGCAGCATCTTGCGGCGCTGGCCAAAGGCGGCCTCGGTCACCCGCTCGAGCACGCGCATGGATACGCCCGGCGGCGCTTCGCCCGGCACGACATGGACGATCGCCGACATGACCTTTGGGGGCGGGGTGAACGCGCTGCGGTGGACTTTCATCGCCAGCTTCGCCTGCCCACGCCACTGCGCCAGCACGGCAAGGCGGCCGTAGGCGGACGTATTCGGCGTGGCGACGATGCGCCGCGCGACTTCCTCCTGAAACATCAGTGTCAGCGAGCGCCACTGAGGCGGCCAGCCCTCTCCCGCGAGCCAGCCGATGAACAGCGCCGTGCCGACATTGTACGGCAGGTTGGCGACGACATGATAGGGACCGCCGAACAGCGAGGCGGGGGCGATCTTCATCGCATCGCCCTCGATCACTTTGAGCCTGCCCGGAAAGGCAGCCTCGACTTCGGCGAGCGCGGGCAGGCAACGGCGATCCATTTCGATCGCGGTGACTTTGGCGCCGACGCGTAGCAAGGCACGCGTCAAGCCGCCGGGGCCAGGGCCGATTTCCAGCACGTCGGCCCCGTCCAACGGGCCGGGGATCGCGGCGATCCGGCCAAGCAATTGCTCGTCGAACAGGAAATTCTGGCCGAGCGCCTTGCTGGCGGAAAGGCCATGCTTCGCGATGACCTCACGCAGGGGCGGGAGAGGGGGCGTGCCGGTGCTCACCCGGCCTCGCTGGCAGTTCGCCTGCCGGCGCATTCGCCCGCCATGCGCAGCGCGGCGATCATGGCCCCGGCGCTCGCCAGGCCCTTGCCGGCAATGGCGAAGGCGGTGCCGTGATCGGGCGAGGTGCGCACGATCGGCAGGCCAAGCGTGACGTTCACGCCCTGGTCGAAGTCCAGCGTCTTGATGGGGATCAGCGCCTGGTCATGGTACATGCACAAGGCCACATCGTAACGATTTCGCTCACGCGCGGCGAAAAGGGCATCGGCGGGATGGGGGCCGGTGATGGAAAGCCCCTCTGCCCGTAGCGCGGCGATGGCGGGGGCGATCACGGCGATATCCTCGCGTCCCATGCGGCCATCCTCGCCGGCGTGGGGGTTGAGGCCGGTCACGGCGATGCGCGGATCGGGCAGGCCGAAATCGCGCGCGAGAGCCCGCGCGACGATGCGGGCCTTGTGCTCGATCAGAGCGCGCGTGATGAGGCCGGGCACGGCGGCGAGCGGTTCATGGACAGTGAGCGGGACGGTGCGCAGCGATGGGCCGGCCAGCATCATCACCGCATCCTCATGCGGCAAGCCGCAGGCATCGGCGAGGAATTCGGTCTGCCCGGGCTGGGTGAAGCCCTCGGCGGCGAGCTTCGATTTGGCGATCGGCCCGGTGACCACCCCGCTGGCCTCGCCCGACAGCGCCAGGCTCGTCGCCCGGGTCAGCGAATGGAGCGCCAGGCGGGCACCTTCGCGGCTGGGCGATCCCAGGGAGGGCGGGCAATCGTGCTCGAAGTCGATCACCGGCAGGGCCGCGCCGAACGCTTCGCCTGCCTCGGCAAGCGATCGGACTTGCCTGACGTCGAGTTCAACGCCGCGCGAGCCTGCCGCGTGGATCAGCACGGTGGCGCCGCCCACGACGCAGAACGGCGCAAGGCCGGCTTCGCCCCTGCGCAGCCAGGCCTCGGCGATCAGTTCGGGGCCGACGCCGGCCGGATCGCCGAGTGAAACGGCAAGCGGGGCCGACACGATCTCAGCCGCCCCCAAGTCGATCAGTTGTATTCGATGACCGCGTCACGCCGAAGGTCGCGCAAGTACATTTGCGCGCGCTTGTTCACGCGGTCGTCCTCCATCTGCGCCTGGAGCTGCTCGAAGCTCGGACCGCTGTCGGCCTGCGGATCGTCACGGCCGCACAGCATGAGGATACGCACGCCGTCCTCGAGCGAACCGAACGGCGCCAAGGTCTCGCCGGGGGAGAGCTGAAGGATCGAGTTCTGGATCTGGGGAGGCAGGTCGCGAGCCTTGACCTGATCGTTGGCCACGACTTGCGCGCCGATCCCGGCGGCCACTTTGTCCACGTCGCCGCAGCCCTTTGCGGTCTTGATGGTGGTGGCGAAGGCTTCGGCCCGCTCTCCCGCCTGGGCCTCGGTCGTACCCTTGGGGAACGAGATCGAGATCTGCTTGAGCGCGAGGACGGCGTCGCGCGGGTCCGCGGTGAGGACCTGGCGCTTGTCGATCAGGTAGAGGATGTCGAAGCCGCCGGGCACTTCGATCGGACCTACCAGCTGGCCGGTTTGCATTTCGCGCGCCACTGTCGCCAGTTCGCTGGGAAGCTGGGCCAGGCGAATCCACCCCAGGTCGCCGCCCACCGCCGCGGTCGAAGCCTGCGAATACTGGCGGGCATAGGCGACGAAGCTGCCGCCCTGGCGCAATTGCTGGACGATCTGCGAAGCGTTGTCGTGAACCTGCTGGCGCGCATCGGGTGTTGCCGAGAGGTAGATTTCACCCAGGCGATACTCGTCGGTGCCCTTGGCGGCCTTGAGCCGCGCCAGCATCTCGTTCACCTCGTCATCCGAGATGTTGATGAAGGGCGCGACATTGCGTTGAAGCAGCCGCTGCCACGAAAGCTCGCCGCGAATCTGCCGCTTGAGCGAATCCGGCGAGGAGCCGACCCGCTTGAGATAAGCATCCATCGCTTCCGTGTTCTGGTTGAAGTTCTGCGCGGCGACGCGGGCATAGGACTGGTCGACCTCCGCCTGGCTCACCTCTACATCGGAAGCCTTGGCCTCCTGGATCTGCAGCGTTTCGTCGATCAGGTTGCGCAGCACCTGCAACCGCAGGCGCTTCATCTCGTCGTCGCCGATCTTGCTCTGATTGGCCGCGACGATCAGCGCGAGGCGCTGGTCCACATCGGTGCCGGTGATGACGGCGCCGTTCACCACTGCCGTGGCCCGGCGGATGTTGGGATTGTCGTTGCCGAAGATCTTGACGTCGTCCGGAATGACGATCTCGCCCTGTGGGGCCTGTTGGGCCAGCGTCGCTGGAGCAGCGAGACCGCCCGCCAGCGCCGCCAGGCTGCCGATGGAGATGAACGCGCGCCTGATGAACCTGCTGCGATTGACTGCTTGCACCGTGATCTCAATCCCGTCTTCAACCGGCCCGGCCGGATCATTCATGGGCAGGAACCGTGTCGCAGTCGCTTGCCGCATCCGTCCCAGGCTCCTGCCGTGCTGCGGCTTAACCGAAAATGAGCGCACCCGATAGCGGCTTTGCACCGGGCTGCCAACGGGCGCGAGAAGCCAGGCCCAGGGCAATCCCCGGATCGGCGCGCCGGCGCCAGGCACGATGCCAAATCCTTACCTCACGCCGATATTCTTGAGGCTGAAGCGGATCTGGAAGGAGTCGCCCCTCCGGGCGTCGCCGGTCGCCTCGTAGTCGCGGCGCCAGGTGACGGCGATTTCCAGGCAGTCATCCTCGTAGGCGGCGCCCAGGCGCGTGCGCAGGGGCTGGAAACCGTCGGAGCCGTATGTCGGATCTTCGGTGCGGTCGGTCAGGTTGACCACCGCGGAGCCGAACACCGACCAGTAGTTCGCGAAAGCGATACGGCCGGCGGCGCGGATTTCCTCGCGATCCTGCAAATCCTCGATCTCGCTGGAGATGTCCCGGTTGAGCTTGGTGTAGCCCATCTCGAAGTAGGTGTTGGTGTTGCCGATGACCGCGTCGAACTCGTTGCGCCGTACCGCCAGACTGTCCTTGTCGATGCGGAAGCGGTGAATCACGTTGATGAAGTCGCGGTAGCGCACTTCGGTGCGGCCGACGATGTCGGACGTCCGGTTGGTGAGTCCGGTCCCTTCGGGCAGCAGGGAGGGCTTGTTGCTCAGGCGGATGGATTGGCCGATGGTGGTCTTGATCCGCCAGCGCGGGCGCTCGAACTGCCAGTCGAAGCCGTAAGTGAAGCGGACGCCATCCTCGATGCGATCGTAGCCCGGAAAGCGGTTGAGCGCGAAGAGGTTGCCGGTTTCCAGCTCGATCGCGCGCGAATCCTCGTTCGGAACCTCCAGGTTCCGCACCGTCGGGCTGGCCACCAGCTGGACGCGCGGCGTCAGCACCTGGGTGCCGCCGAATGCCTCGCCGACCAGCGGCCACTTCACGTCGATCGCCGCAAGCGCGATCGCGCGGGTTTGCCAGCCCGGATCGCCGCGGTAGATCACGGTGCTCGTCGCGGCGTTCTGGTCCGAATGATAGACGTCGCCCCGGGCAAGCCCCGTCAGGATCACTTCCTGTCCGAGACCGGTGATCTTGCGCAGCGTCCATTGCGTGCTGGCGAACGCGCGCTGGGTGTCCTGTCCGGCGCTGCGGCTGATGCCGAGCGTGTTGAACTGCGTTTCGATCTTGCCGCCCAGCACCGGGTCGTCGAAGCGCCGGCGATAGTCGAGCACCGGCAGCGCGACCGGGATCAGCCCCTGGTCGCGGCCGGCCTGCATGGTCTGCGTGGCGTAACCGGCGAACGAGAAATAGCTGTCCTGGTCGATCCGCTCGATATCGATCATCGAACGCAGGCGGTCGTCGCGGTTGATGTCGTAGCGGCGCAGGAAAGTGCGATCGGTCGCGCGCCGGATCGAGGCGGTCACGCTCCAGTTGTCGTCGAGCTGAAACCTGCCGTTGGCGAAGACGTAGCCGCGAAAGGCGTTCTGGCTGCCGGCCGCGGGCGCCGAGCCGGAACCGAAGATCGGTATCCTGTTGCTCGCTGTGGCGTAACCGGTGATCTGGTAGGCACCCTTGTCGGTGAGGGCACGGTATTCGACCGACGCCATCGGTGCTGCCTTCGTATAGGCGGACAGGCTGCCGGTCAGGTCGCGGTTCTCGGCGATTTTCCAGTAGTAGGACTGGCGTATCTCGATGCCGTTGGATGGGCTTGAACGCAAGTCGGGAACCAGGAACCCGGATACCGCGCGGCCATCGGTGCTGACTGTCAGTCCCAGCAACGGCACCTGCAGCGCGCCGAACAGCTCGAGCCGGGCGGCCTTGAAGCGCACGCGCTTTTGCGCATCGCTGTAGATCACCTGCTTCGCGACGACGCGCCAGGTCGGCTTCTTGGGGCAGCCGTCGCTGTCGACCACGCTGCATCCGGTATAGGCCGCGTGGCTGAGGACGACGTCGCCGTTGGCGATGCGTTCGCCCTTCATCGCTGCCAGCCTGCCGCCTTCGCGCAGGACCAGCAGCAGGTTCTCCATCATGCCGGTCTTGAGCTCGTCGGTCAGCTCGACGCGATCCGTGTAGAGCTGGTTGCCGTCATCGTCGACGAGGCGGACATTGCCGCTGGCGACGATCTGGCCGCTCTTGCGGTTCCACGTGACCGTGTCCGCGCGTACCGACTGCAGCTGGCGGCGCAGGATCACATTGCCGTTCGCCGTAACCTGTTCGGCATTCTGATCGTAATCGACGGTATCGGCGACGAAGGCGATATGTTCTTCGTCGGCGGAGGTGGATGGCGGGGCGGGTGGTTGTCCTTCCAGCGGAGCGGTGTCCACCGGGCGCGAAAGATCCTGTGCCCACGCGGCGTAAGGCGCCGCGCCAGTCACGATCCCCAGGGCGAGAATACCCAGTGAAGCGGAGCGCAAGCGGCGGGTTGGAGCATCTTCAACCCGGTCGTTTACGGTCGAGGGTTCGGAAAATGCGATCGCCAAAGATGAAGAGCGTTTCCGCTTGATGTGGAAACGCTCCGAGGCTTGCGGCAGGTTCTGCGCGGCGGGGACCATGGCTTGCCTATCGCATCGCCTGTGCCTAACTGCAATCCAGTCATGCGGTGAAGCGCACAAGTTCGGCGCTCCACCGCGAAATTCCAGGAGATTCCATGCAGATCCAGTTCCTCGACGCGTCGGCTCCCTCACCCGCGCGTCTTGTTGCCCGTCTCGTCAATCAGGACGCGGTGCCCGCCGATCTCGAGCCGGTCCTGGCCGAGGCTGCGAAGATGGCGCGCTTTTCGGGCAAGGGCGGGCAGATGTTCGAAGGGTTTGCCGAACGGGATGGCAAGGTCGTGCGCATCGCGCTCGCGGGGATCGGCGCGGCGGATGCCAAGGACCGCAGCGGCGCGATCGAGAAGGCCGGCGCGGCGATCGTGGCGAAATACCTGGTTTCGGGCGAGGCCGAACTGACGCTGGACCTTACCGGTGCGGGCCTCTCCGCCGAGGAAGCCGGCGGCGCGTTGCTGGGCGCGGTGCTGCGTTCATGGCGGCATGACGTCTATCGTACCAAGCTGACCGATGACAAGAAGCCAAGCCTTGACCGGATATTGGTGGTCGGCGCGCCCGAAGGGACCGAGGCACTGTGGGAAATCGAGCAGGCGGTGGCGACCGGCGTGGCGTTCACGCGCGAACTCGTTACCGAACCGGCCAATACCATCTATCCCGAGACGTTCGTCGCGCGTTGCCGGGAGAAGATGGACGGCACCGGCCTGAAGATCCGGGTACTGGACGATGACGAAATGGCCGCGCTCGGCATGGGATCGCTGCTCGGCGTCGCCAAAGGCTCGGTGCGTCCGGCACGGCTGCTGGTGATGGAATGGAGCGGCGGCGCGGAGGGCGGCAAGCCGGTCGCCTTCGTCGGCAAGGGGGTGACCTTCGATACCGGCGGCATCAGCCTGAAGCCGCCTGCGGGGATGGAGGACATGAAGTGGGACATGGGCGGGGCCGGCGCGGTGGCCGGCACCATGCTCGCGCTCGCGCTGCGCAAGGCCAAGGCCAACGTGGTGGGCGTCTGCGGTCTCGTGGAGAACATGCCCGACGGCAATGCCCAGCGCCCGGGTGACGTGGTGACCTCGCTTTCCGGCCAGACCATAGAGGTCATCAACACCGATGCCGAGGGCCGCCTGGTCTTGTGCGACGCGCTTACCTGGGTACAGCGCGAATACTCTCCGACCCGGATCGTCGATCTCGCGACGCTGACCGGCGCGATCATCGCCGCGCTCGCGCACGAATATGCCGGCCTGTTTTCGAACAGCGATGAACTCGCGGCGGCGTTGTCCGCCGCCGGCGAGGCCACCGGCGACCGGCTCTGGCGTTTCCCGATGGGCACCGCCTACGACAAGCAGCTCGAAAGCCCGATCGCCGACATGAAGAACGTCGGCGGCCGTTTCGGCGGTTCGATCACCGCCGCGCAGTTCCTCAAGCGCTTCATCGAGAACGATACGCCCTGGGCGCACCTCGATATCGCCGGCACCGTGTGGGCCGACAAGCCGGGCGCGACCTGGGACAAGGGTGCGACCGGGTTCGGCGTGCGTTTGCTCGACCGCTTCGTGCGCGACGCGCTCGAGGCTTGACGGGCGCGCGGTAGGTGCGCGTGCTGTTCTATCAGCTCAGCCGCGATCCTGCGGAAGCGGTTTTGCCGCTGATCGCGCGCAAGACGCTTGCCGAAGGCAGGCGGCTGCTGGTGGTGTCCGCCGACGCGCCGCAGCGAGACCGTATTTCCCGCGCGCTCTGGTCGCTCGGGGGCGAGACGTTCCTGGCCAACGGCCATGCCGGCGAGGGACAGGAGGATCGCCAGCCGATTCTCCTGTCCGAAGTCCCCCGGCCCGCCAACCGGGCCACCTACCTTGCCCTTGCCGACGGGGTGTGGCGCGAGGGGGAGCAGCCTTTCGCGCGCACGTTCTACTTGTTCGACGATGCCACCGTGCAGGAAGCGCGCCGGGTCTGGCGCGACCTGCGCGGGCGGCAGGGCATTGAACAGGAATATTGGAAGCAAGAGGGCGGGCGCTGGGTGAAGGCGGGATGAACCTATTCTTGCGGCGCCCCGCAAACCCGGCTAGGGGCCCCGCGCGAACGATTACAACTCCTCGATTTCGTCCCTGATTTCGCCCGCAATTCAGCAAGGAACCCGACATGGCGGTTACCCGCACCTTTTCGATCATCAAGCCCGACGCCACCCGCCGCAACCTGACCGGCGCCGTGACCAGGATGCTGGAAGAGGCCGGCCTGCGCGTCGTTGCCTCCAAGCGCATCCACATGAGCAAGGAGCAGGCCGAGGGCTTCTACGCGGTCCACAAGGAACGTCCGTTCTTTAACGACCTTGTCGCGTTCATGATTTCGGGCCCGGTCGTGGTCCAGGTGCTTGAGGGCGAGGACGCCGTGAAGCGCAACCGCGACGTGATGGGCGCCACCAACCCCGAGAACGCCGACGAAGGCACCATCCGCAAGACTTACGCGGAATCCATCGAGGCCAACTCGGTCCACGGTTCGGACTCGGAGGAAAATGCCGCGATCGAGATCGCCTATTTCTTCAAGCCGGAAGAAATCGTCGGCTGATTGCCGATTAATTATTGGTAACAATGAGGAAGGCCGCCGGATTTGGCGGCCTTTTCCTTTGCCGCGAATCGTTGATGGTCCTAGAAATTGCTCCGATAGCCGAATGCTGGTGTGGTGATGGTTCTGCCCGTGGCATATCCGGCTTTCCGAAAGGGGCCTGACCATGATCCGCTGGACGTTTCTTGTTGCCGCCACGATTTCCTTTGCCGGCGCGGTGCTGACATCGCATGCGGCGCATAGGGACAAGCAGCAAGCTTCGCCCGGCTCCGCGGCGACCAAGGCTGCCGCACGGCAATGATCGCCTCGGCAAGGCGGGGCAAGTCGCCGGTCAGCATTCGGATGCGGCGGATGACCGGAACGGCTCCGCTTGCATTCGGCCTCGTCCTGGCAGGATGCGATTCGCACCGCGTATTCGATGCGGAAACCGTCGGTGGGGACCGAAACGGCGTGGCGCCTGCCAAAGGCGATGCCGTTGCGGCTTCCTCCTCCGGCGTCCAGGCCACCGCACGTTGCTCCCCAGCTGAAGACAAGGCGGACGAAGGACATTGCCCCCAGTCCGCAGCGCGGCCTGATTGATTTCGCAGGGCACTGAACCGGTCGAGGCCAGGGCTTGAGTCATTTGCATTTGATCGAGGCTGGGCCATTGCGGTAGTTTACCCCCAAAGGAGAACTGCGATGCAAGGCATGGGTGAGGCAGGCGAGGCTTGTCCGTTCGAATTCAACTTCGACGAGAAGGCTTTCAAGATCGGCGATATTGTCAGCTACCGCGTCAACGGCAGCCTGGTGGGCTTTCCCTTCGTCGGCACTTTGGTGGAAGTCCATGATGACTACGTGATGATTGCCGGCGATCCCAAGGAGCCGGACAAGCTTTACCGCGGCACCCGTGAAAGCCGGCCGATGGTGGATTACTCGGAAATCTGATCCGGCCGGTGCGGGGTTGATTTCGCGCAAGGCGCCGTGGGCGCGCGGCGCCTAGGACTGGGTGCATTGCAGCCGAGAGGGAGCCGGGATGTCGCATAAGCCCCACGATCTTGCCGTCGAATTTCCGGACGATCTTGACCTGTTGCATCGGCTCAAGACGAAGGGACATTTCTCGGCGCTTGCCGACCGGTACAAAGAGGTCAACCACGTTATCATGCGGATCGAGGCTCAGCTTGAAGCTGCTTCCGATATGCGCGTGGAGGAACTCAAGAGGGAGCGGCTTGCTTTGCTCGACCGGCTCGGTGCCGTGATTCGCGAGGCGCGGCGCACGCCGGCGTGAACCGGGGCATGAACTTGGGGCAGGACCTGACGGATCAGAATTCGTCGGCCGCGTTCATCAGCGCGGTGAGTTTCTTTGGCGCCACCGCCCGCCACGAGCGGGCGAGCCGGTCGCCAATCGACTCCCAGTCGTTGTCGCCAAGGTCAAGGCGGATGCCGATCCAGCCGTCGCCGAAGTAGGCGGGGCGGAAATGGCGCTCCTCGTCCTGTTCGATCAGCATCACCTGTTCGTCCGCGCCGCTGATCTTGACGAGCAGCGCGACGCGGCCGTCACCGTGGTGATCGGCGGAGAAATACGCGAACTTCTTGCCTTTCACGATGCCGAAGCACGGCATGCCGTGGCTGAGAATCTCATCGGCCTCGGGCAGGGCCAGGGCGCGTATCCGGACTTGTCCGAGCAGCCACTCCGGACGCGATTCGCGCGTGACCAGTTCGGCCAGGCAGCGCGAATAGAGCTGGTGTTCGGCGATCAATACCCGCGCGGCGAGCGTTTCGGGCGTGTCGCCCGGCAGGATGGCCACGGGCGTCTGGCCAAGGATCGGGCCATCGTCCAGCGCGGCGGTGACGAGGTGGACGGTAACGCCGCCATGGCTGTCGCCCGCCTCGATCGCGCGCTGGTGCGTGTGCAATCCGGTATATTTGGGCAGCAGGGAAGGGTGGATGTTGACCATGCGGCCTTCCCATTCGGCCACGAACCCGGACGTCAGGATGCGCATGTAGCCGGCCAGCGCCACCCACTGCGCGCCTGAACCGCGGATCGCGGCATCCATCGCCGCGTCATGTTCGGCCCGAGCCATGCCCTTGTGGCTGAGCGCGAAAGTCGCGACGCCTTCGGCTTCGGCGAGTTGGAGGCCTTTCGCCGCGGGGTCGTTGGCGGCGACGAGAACGATCTCGTAAGGGCAGTCCTTCGCCCGGCTGGCATAGAGCAGCGCCGCCATGTTGGTGCCGCTGCCGGAAATCAGGACGGCGACCTTGGCGCGGTTCATGCTTTCCGGGTCCTTGCTTCATCATGCTGAATTCGGTTCAGCATCGCTTACTCCTCCGGGCGAAATCTGGCTCTAGGCGAGGTGCGTGGCTTCCCAGCCTTCCCGCGCACTCCAGACTTCGGCCGAGCCCTGAACCGTGCAGCCTTTGTCGCCCGGCTCGATCGCGCCGATGACGAAGACGGTCTCCCCGGCCGCTTCCAGGTCGGCCTGGAGCGCGCCGGCATCGTCGGCGGGAACCGCCAGCACCATGCCGATGCCGCAGTTGAACGTGCGCGCCATCTCGGCCGGCTCGATATGGCCCTGCGCCTGGAGGAAGGCCATAAGGCGCGGCTGGGGCCAGGCGCCGGCGTCGATCCGGGCGTGCAGCCCGGCCGGCAATACCCGCGGCACGTTTTCCAGCAGGCCGCCGCCGGTCACATGGGCCAGGGCGTGAATCCGCCCGGCCCGGATGAACGGCAGCAGGCTTTTCACATAGATGCGGGTGGGCGCGATCAGCAGGTCGATCAGCAGCGCTTCCTGGTCGAACAGCGCCGGACGATCGAGCTTCCAGCCCTTGTCCGCCGCCAGGCGCCGCACCAGCGAATAGCCGTTCGAATGCACGCCCGATGATGCCAGGCCCAGCAGCACGTCGCCCGTCGCCACTTTGTCTCCGGTCAGTTGCTCGCCGCGCTCCACGGCGCCGACGCAGAAACCCGCGAGGTCGTAGTCACCCGCCGCGTACATGCCGGGCATTTCCGCGGTCTCACCGCCGATCAGCGCGCAGCCCGACATGCGGCAACCTTCGGCAATGCCGGCCACGACCCGCTCCGCGACGCCGTTTTCCAGCTTGCCGGTGGCGAAGTAGTCGAGGAAGAACAGCGGTTCGGCACCCTGCACGATCAGATCGTTGACGCACATGGCCACCAGGTCGATGCCGATCCGGTCGTGCCGGTCATGATCGAGGGCGAGCTTGACCTTGGTGCCCACGCCATCGTTCGCGGCGACTAGCAGCGGATCCTTGTAGCCCGCCGCGCGCGGATCGAAGAAGCCGCCGAAGCCGCCAAGCTCGGCGTCCGCGCCGGGGCGGGCCGTTGCTTTCGCCAGCGGTGCGATGGCCTTGACCAGCGCGTTTCCGGCCGCGATCGAGACGCCGGCCTGCTCGTAGCTGTAGCTCTTCGGAAGGTTATCGTCGGACATTCGCGCCGCCTAGCGCTTTACTTCTTGGATTTCCATCGCCGTTTGGGCAAAAGGCCCCCGGTTTCGACAATGGCGATCACGATCTCCCCCAAATTCCTGCGGCCTGTCCGCAAAGGGCAGGGCAAGCGCGCGGCGGCGATGCTGGCGGCCGCGGCCGTGCTGGCGCTCGCGGGCATCGGCGGCGCCCGTCTCGTGGCGCAGATCGAGGGTGATCGCGGCATCGCGCCGCTCGCCAATTCCGAGGATATCCAGGTCAACGGCATAGAGGTGGACGTCTCCGGCAAGAGCGGCGCCGAAGCCCGGATCGAGGGTTGGAAACTGGCCGAGCAGCAGGCCTGGAAGAAACTCGGCGGGCCCGACATGCCGGCCGAATCGATCGACGCGATGGTTTCCTCGGTGGTGATCGAACGGGAACAGGTTGGCCCGCATCGCTACATTGGCCGGCTGGGCGTGATCTTCGACAAGAGCAAGGCCGGGCAGTATGTCGGCAGTTCGGCGGGAACCGGCCCGCGTTCGGTGCCGATGCTGGTGATCCCGGTGCTCTACTCGGCTGGCGTGGGGCAAGTGTTCGAAGTGCGCGGGCCCTGGCAGCGGGCATGGGCGGAATTCCAGGCCGCGGCAAGCCCGGTGGACTATGTAAGGCCGGTCGGCGCGGGCGGCGAATCGCTGATCCTCACCGCTGGCCAGCCCGGTCGCCGCAGCCGCCTGTGGTGGCGCACCGTGCTCGGGCAGTTTGACGCCGCCGAGGTGGTCGTTCCGGTCGCGCGGCTGGAGCGGCAATGGCCGGGGGGGCCGATCAAGGGAACATTCACGGCGCGCTACGGCCTTGACGACAAGTTCCTCGGCAGTTTCACGATGACGGCGAACAGCGAGCAGGACCTGCCCAAGATGCTGGACCAGGCCGTGCTGCGGGTGGACGGGCTGTACCGCGACGCGCTGGCGCAAGGGCTGCTCCAGCCTGATCCGACGCTCAACAGCGGTCGCGTCACGCTTGATCGTGCCTTCGAGCAGCTGCGGACCGCGCTGATGCCGCAGGACGATGGCATGCGGCCCGGCACGGCCCCGCCGGCCGCACCCACCATCCAGCCGGAAAATGTCACCGCCGGGGCGACCGAGATCGTTTCGGTCCAGTTCGCGACACCCGATGCCGCCGCTGTCGATGCGGCGCTGGCAGCGGTGCGCGGCACGCCGGGGGTGCAAGGCGCGGCGACCGTAAGCCTGGCGATCGGCGGCACTTCGGTGATGCGCGTGACTGTTGCGGGTGGATCGGAACGCCTTGCCGCTGCCCTTCGCGCGCAGGGCTGGAAGGTTTCGAGCGGCGGCGGCGCGCTGAAAATCAGTCGCTAGGGGCATCGAGCCGTGAGGCAGATCGCCCTTCCGCTGTCCTCCGCGAGCGACAGTCCGCCACGCATCGTCGTCGGCAATGCCAATACCGCCGTGCTCGACGCGCTGATGGAGCCGGGCCGATGGCCGTTCCACACCGCCGTGCTCACCGGTCCGCCGCGCTCGGGCAAGTCGCTGCTGGCCCGGTGGTTCGTCCAGACCGGGCTGGGCGATGCCGTCGACGATGCGCGGGGCGTCGATGAGGACGCGCTGTTTCACCGCTGGAACCGTGCGCAGGAAACGGGCCGGCCCTTGTTGATCGTGACCGGCGACAAGCGCGGCACGGGCGAGGGGCAGTGGCATATCCGCCTGCCCGATCTCGCCTCGCGGCTGGGCGCGGCGCTGGAACTGGAGATCGGCGAACCCGATGACGAGATGCTTGCGGCGCTGATGGAAGTCCATGCCGAAATGCGCGGGCTGGTTCTTGACCAATCCGCAACCCAATATCTTGTAGGACGATGCGAACGTAGCCATCTGGGCGTCGAACGTCTGGTCGCCGCGATCGACCGGCTCAGCCTGGAGCGGAAGCAGGCGCCGACAATGGCGATCTGGCGCGACGCGTTGATTGAGACTAAAGGCGGCGACTTCTAAGGAGGAATGCGGGCCGCGCTTGCGCCATGACAGGCCGAATGGTTGCAACGCGGGTCGATTGATGGGAGTTACGGGCGATGCTGGGTAATCTTGTCCGCTATCTGGATTCCGTCGTCGCGCGTGACCCGGCGCCGCGTTCGCGTTGGGAAGTGCTGCTCTATCCCGGCGTATGGGCGCTGTTCTGGCACAGGATCGCGCATGGCCTGTTCAGGGCGCGGCTGTTTTTCCTGGCGCGCATGGTCAACCACTTTTCGCGCTTCCTTACCGCGATCGACATCCACCCGGGGGCAACGATCGGGAAGAACTTCTTCATCGACCACGGCTTCACCGTGATCGGCGAAACGGCCCAGATCGGGGACAACGTGACCATCTACCAGTGCGTGACGCTGGGCGGTTCGAACCCGACCAACGGCGTTGGCGGCAAGCGTCACCCGACCCTGCTCGATAATGTCATCGTCGGTTCCGGCGCGCAGATCATCGGCCCGGTCACCATCGGCAGGCGCGCGCGGATCGGCGCCAGCGCGGTCGTGACCGAGGACGTGCCCGAGGGGGCGACGATGATCGGCGTCAAGGCACGCTCGACACTGGTCAAGGCCGAGACCTGGGCGAAGGACTTCATGCCCTATGGCACGCCCTGCAAGGAACCGTGTGAGCCGGTCGGCAACCAGCGCGTGGACGAACTGGAGGAGCAGGTCGCGGCGCTGCGTGCGCAAGTCCAGGCGCTGGTCGACGCCAGCCACGAAGCGTCGGAGCGTGCGGTTGAAAAGCCGAGCGAGCCGGCTTGCAAGGGTCTTTGACCTGAATGGCGGCGGGTCCGATCGCCGGCGGATCCCTTCCAGGCGGTGTCGTCGCCTTTCCGGGGCGGGCACCCTCGCAGATCGGTTTCGACCGGATCGAACTCCAGCGTATCCTTGATCTCTACGGTCGCATGGTCGCCGCCGGGCTGTGGCGTGATTATGCCATGGATTTCGGCAGGGACGCTGCCCAGTTCAGCGCTTTCCGGCGCGCCGCGGAGCGACCGCAGGCGCGCATCGAAAAGCGCCCGGCCCTGCGCTCGCGCCAGGGCATGTGGACGCTGTTCGGCGAGGCCGGCCAGGTGCTGCGGCGCGGGCACGAACTCGCGGGCGTGCTCAGCCCGTTGGAGCGCAAGCTGCTGAAGATAGTTGAAGATTGAGGGGATCGGGTCAGCCGCGCGCTCGGTTCAGCATCGAAAGCGCATGATGCGATTGCTCCATGCCATTTTCGAGGACGTGGTCGCCCCGGCGGTCGCGGATGCGGTTCCAGGCGGCGGCGAAGCCTTCGGCGCTGCGTTCGCCTTCGGGAAGCAGGACGCCTTGGTTCATGGTGACGAAGGCGCTCTGGAACACGCCGCCGCCCGCCGCGACGATCGCGTCGGTGGGGGCATCCCGCGAAACCAGATAGACGGCTGCCGGCACGACGTTGTCCGGCTCGAAGGCTTTATAGGCTTCCTCCGGAAAGATGTCGGCGGTCATCCGGGTGCCGGCGGTGGGAGCGATGCAGTTGACGCGGATGTCGTGCCTGGCGCCTTCGAGCCGCAGCGTGCGGGCGAGCCCCAATACGCCCGCCTTGGCCGCGCCGTAGTTGGCCTGGCCGAAATTGCCGCCCAGGCCCGTGGAGGAGGTGGTCATCAGCACGCGGCCATAGTTCTGTTCGCGCATCGTGTTCCACACCGCTTTGGTCGCGAAGGCGGTGCCGAGCAGGTGAACGCGCAGGACCAGTTCGAAATCGGCCGGGTCCATCTTGGCGAACGTGCGATCGCGCAGGATTCCGGCATTGTTGATAAGCACGTGGACGCCGCCCCAGGCCTCGAGCGCGCGCGCGACCATCGCTTCCATTTGCATATGGTCGGAGACGTCGCCGCCGTCGGCCATGGCCTGGCCGCCGCCCGCGCGGATTTCCTCCACCACCGCGCATGCGGCGTCCGAATGGCCGGTGCCGTCGCGCGCGGCGCCCAGGTCGTTGACAACGACTTTCGCGCCGCGCCGCGCCAGTTCCAGGGCATAGGCGCGGCCCAGGCCATTGCCCGCACCGGTGACGATGGCAACCTGGCCGGCGAAGGAAATGGTCATGCAAAACTCCGTTTGGGCCAATGCTTGCCCGGATCGACAGCGCCGCCCATAGCACGGCTTGCTCCGGCGCGCCTGCGGAGTCATAGGCGCATCGAACGAATCTGCCCGCGACCAGCGAAAGGCCCTGCGATGAAAGTCCGCGTCCACGTCAGCCTCAAGCCCGGTGTTCTCGATCCGCAGGGGCGGGCGATTCACCATTCGCTCGAAGGACTCGGTTTTGCCGGCGTCAACGACGTGCGCGCCGGCCGGCTGTTCGAACTCGACGTGGCGGACAGCGTCACCGACGAGGCGCTCGACGACATGTGCCGCAAGCTGCTCGCCAACATGGTGATCGAGAATTACCGGATCGAAAAGGTGGCCGCCTGATGGCCTTCCGATCCGCCGTCATCACCTTCCCGGGCTCCAACTGCGACCGTGACATGGCGGTCGCGCTGGAGGCGATTTCCGGCACCGCGCCGTACCGGGTGTGGCACGGCGATGCCGATCTTCCGGCAGGGCTGGACTTCATCGCGCTGCCCGGCGGCTTTTCCTACGGCGACTATCTGCGCTGCGGCGCCATCGCCTCGCGCTCGCCGGTGATGCGGGCGGTGATCGCGGCGGCCGAGCAGGGCGTGCCGGTGCTGGGCGTGTGCAACGGCTTCCAGGTGCTGACGGAAAGCGGCCTGCTGCCGGGCGCGCTGCTGCGCAATTCGGGCATCCGCTTCGTCTGCCGCGACGCGCCGCTCATCGTGGAGAACACCCAGTCACTCTTCACCGGCGGGTACGAGGCGGGACAAGTGATCCGCATCCCCGTGGCGCACCATGACGGCAACTATTACGCCGACGCGGATACGCTGGACCGCCTGGAAGGGGAGGGCCGGGTGGCGTTCCGCTATGCCGAGAACGTCAACGGCTCGGCCCGCCAGATCGCCGGCGTGCTCAACGCGGCGGGCAATGTGCTGGGCATGATGCCGCACCCCGAACGGGCCATCGAGACGGCCCACGGCGGCACCGACGGCCGCGCTCTGTTCGAGAGCGCGATCAAGGGACTGGTCGGGGCCTAGGGTGATTTCGAGCTGGATGGAATCATCCGGCGAGCCGGGAATCGGGAAAGTAATAGCAGTGGCCCGTTCGATGGACCCTGCTTCGCGGACTTGATCCGGGACCGCTGGAGGCCTGACGCAAGGCGGTGTCGATGACGCAGCGCTCCCGGCATTCGCCAGGGCGGTGTGTCGTTCCAGAGGGCGGTTGATACCAGGCCTCTTCGCGCTATTCCCTTCGTCGCCCGCGAGGCGGCGAAGTTGCCGAAGCAAGCCAGGGCGGCGCCACACCGCCCTGGCCGACACCCTGGGTTGCTGCACTGCCTTCGGCGGTTCGCGGGCGACGAAGGGAAGGAGGGAACAAGAGTTCCGATCGAAGAGACCTGGTACAAGGCAAGCCCTGCGCTTGAGCCGCCGCCACGTCGCCGGCGTTCTCACGGCTGACCACGTCCCGCTGTCCCGCTTCAGAACTCGGCCTTGATGGTGAAGCCCCAGGTTCTCGGATCGCCGGGATTGCCTACGATCAGGCCGGTGTTGCCGCTGGGGACCTGAAGCTGCTCGAAATAGTCCATGTCGAAGGCGTTTCGCACCCAGCCGAATACGTCGAAGCCCTTGTCCGTCCGGAAGCCGAGCCGCACGTTGGTGAGGGCATAGCCCCTGATCCAGGTATAGTCGGAAGGCGACGGGTTGGACGAGAAGCGCGAACGGTAATTGCCGTCCACGCCAAGGTAGACTTGCCCGTCCTGCCCCAGCAGTGCCGCAGGGACATTGCCTTCCGCCCCCCAGGACAGCGACCACTTCGAAACGCCCGGCAAGCGCTGGCCGGAGATATCGCACGATTCCGGGCTGAAGCCGCCCGGCGTGCCGGGCGCGCTCGCGGTTTGGCCGGCGGTCACCGTGGTGCCGCCAGACAGTTCCGGCGGGCACGGCGCGTCGACGAACTTGCGGTAGGTGGCGTCGGTATAGGCGCCGTTGACATAGGCGTTGAAGCGTTCGCTCGGCCGCACCGAGAAATCCCATTCGGCACCTTGCGTGCGCACCTTGTCGGCATTGGCCAGATAGCCGCGCAGCACGCCGAGCTGGCCATTGGTGACCAGCGCCTGGTAATCGGCGATCTCGGTGCGGAAGGCGGAGATGTTCAGGATCGCCTTGCCGTCCCAGAACTCGGTCTTGATGCCCGCTTCGTAATGATCGACCGATTCCGGCTTCACCGTGGCGGCGGCCAGCAGCGGCGCGCCGGAAGCGTCGGCCGGCAGGCCGTTGAGATTGACTCCTCCCGACTTGAAGCTCTTCGCGTAAGTCGCGTAGAGCAGCACGCCGGGCCGGACCTTGTAGCTGACGTTGAGGTCGTAGCTGAAGTTCCAGTCGCTGAAGCGCGCCGTGAAGAACTGCGGTGCCAGCACGCCGCGCTGGGCGACGATGCGTGGATCGGTGCTGGCGAAAGTGACGGGCTGTCCCGCGCCGTTGGTCACCACCGAATTGTAGTAGCCGTCCTTCTTGTCATAGTTCAGCCGCGCGCCGGGCTGGATGGTCAGCCGGTCGGTGACTTTCCAGCTGACCTGCCCGAACAGGGCGGCGCTGGTGTTCTTGAGGCGGATGTCGTTCGCGGCCGTCAGGCCGTCAAGCACGGCGGGGTCCTTCGACAGCGCGCTGGACGGGTTCAGTAGCCAGGCGCTTGCCGCCGTCCCCTGCCGCTGGGTGCCGGTGGTGACGACCTTCTGGTAGAACCCGAAGGCGCCGAAGACGAAGCCCAGCTTGTCGCCTTCATGGTTGAAGCGCAGTTCCTGCGTGTACTGATCCTGCTTCGACGGGTTCTGCGACAGCGTGGTGATCGGCAGCCCGGTGAAATCCCGGTCGTTCGCCGGCTTCCAATCCCAGAAGCGCCAAGCGGTGACCGAAGTCAGCGTTCCCGCCGCGGTATCGAGGACCGCGCGCAGCGAGGTCCCGCCCATCTTGTTCCTGGCGTTCAGCGAGGCGTCGAGGTCGGTCAGGCGATCGTACGGGTCGGTGCTTGGCACGGCGTATCCTTGCGCGGCCGCCAGGGCTGCGTATTGCCGGTTGAGTGCACGCTGGGTGAGCCCGGTGCGGACATAGACCGTGCCGCAGCACTCCGGGTTCTGGTAGGAATAGTCACCCGCCAGAGTCACCTTGAGGCTGTCGGTGGGCTTCCAGAGCACTTGCGCGCGCAGGCCCAGGTTGTCCTGCTCGTTGATCTGGCGGTCGGTCGTGACGTTGTGGATGGTCCCGTGGCGGTTCGTCGCGGACATGGCGATGCGTGCCGAAAGCCTGTCGGAGAGCGGGCCGGAGACCGCAGCCTTGGCCTGCTTGAACCCGAGATTGCCGACCGAGACTTCGGCGCGGCCCTCGAAGGTGTCGGTAGGCTGGCGCGTGGTGATGTTGATCGCGCCGGCCGTGGTGTTCTTTCCATAGAGGGTGCCTTGCGGCCCGCGCAGTACCTCGATCTGGGCGACATCGAGGAAGTCGAATGTGGCCGAGGCGACGCGCGAGTAATAGACGTCGTCGACATAGATGCCGACACCTTGCTCTATGCCGTCGTTGGTCAGGCCGAACGGAACGCCGATGCCGCGGATGTTGACGGCGGTATTGCGCGGGTTCGATGAATAGAACTGGAGCGTGGGCGTAAGCTGCTGCAGGCGGCCGACATTGAATGAGCCGGTGGCGTCGATGTGATCGCCCCCGACCACGGAAATCGCCAGTGGAACCTCCTGGCTCGATTCGGTCCGGTGTCGGGCGGTGACGAAGATGGTATCGCCGGTATCGTCGGCGCCGGTGCCGGCCGAAGTGTGCTGCTGCGGCGCGGTGCTTTCGGATTCGGTGGAGGCGGATTTAACGGAAACGGCCTCGCGCGCGAGCGCGGGCACGGTGAACAGCGCGGCGCTGGAGGCGCCGGCCAGCAGTATGGCACGGGAGATCATCGGTAATCCTCTTGGGAAGGGTCACGTGGTCTCCAGTGGTCCGGTTGACGCGTGAAAGGTGGTGACGAACGTTGATGCGAGGGATCAGCTCGGTTTGAACCGTTTCTTTTCCGTCACGTCGATCTGGACGACACGGCCTTCGTGAACCGTGAGCGAGATGTTGCCGTAGCGCAGGCTGGAAAGGGCTTCGCGCACGCTGGCGATGCTTTCCTCGATGATTTTCGCCGCGTCCGGCGGCAGCGAGGGATGGGAGCGGGAAACGTTCATGGGGATAATCCTCATTCCTGGAAATTGCGGACCCGGCGCGGCCGGATCTGCACGGTTTCACCTGGTGCGGGGGCGACGAGCGATGCGTCGAGATCGATCTCCACCACCTGGTCGTGCTGCGCGATGGTGCCTTCGATGCGCCAGACGCCCCCCTTGCGAAAGACGTTGTCGATCATGACCGGCAGGCCGCCGTCGGCCACGATCTCGATGTCATGGGGACGCACATGGATGCCTGAAGGCAGCAGGTTCGTCTCGCCCACGAAGTGCGATACGAATGGTGTGGCCGGTTCCATGTAGACCTGCTCGGGCGTGCCGACCTGGTCGATCCGGCCGTGATCCATCACCACCACCCGGTCGGCGAGTTCGAGCGCTTCCTCCTGGTCGTGGGTGACGAAGATCGAGGTCAGCCCCATCTGCTTGTGCAGGTCGCGCAGCCAGCGGCGCAGGTCCTTGCGCACTTTGGCGTCGAGCGCGCCGAAGGGCTCGTCCAGCAGCAGCAGGCGGGGCTCGATGGCGAGCGCGCGGGCGAGCGCGACACGCTGGCGCTGACCCCCGGACAGCTGCCCGGGATAGCGGTGTCCCAGCCCATCCAGTTGGACAAGCCGCAGCAGATGCTCGGCGCGGGCGCGAATGTCCGCCTTGGACGGTCGGTCCTTCCTGCGCACCGAGAGGCCGAAGGCGACGTTCTCGGCCACGGTCATGTGGCGGAACAGCGCGTATTGCTGGAACACGAAGCCCACATGCCGCTCGCCGACGCCGCGTTCGGAGACGTCGTCACCGTTGAAGAACACCTGGCCGCTGTCCTGAAATTCCAGGCCGGCGATGATTCGCAGCAGCGTGGTCTTGCCCGAGCCCGAGGGGCCGAGCAGGGCGATGAACTCGCCAGGCTCGATCTCCAGGTCGATGCCCTCGAGTGCCAAGTAGTCGCCGAAGCGCTTGGTGATGTTCTGAATTCGGATCAATGCTTGGCACTCCCGTGAATATCGAACCGCCATTCCAGCACGGTCTTGGCGACAAGCGTCACCAGTGCGAGGCAGGCGAGGAGCGAGGCGACGGCGAAGGCGCCGACGAAGTCGTATTCGTTGTAGAGAATCTCCACATGCAGCGGCATCGTGTTGGTTTCGCCCCGGATATGGCCGGAAACCACCGAGACCGCCCCGAACTCGCCCATGGCGCGCGCGTTGCAGAGCAGGACGCCGTAAAGCAGGCCCCAGCGAATGTTGGGCAGGGTGACGTGCCAGAAGGTCTGCCAGCCGCTGGCACCCAGCGAAATGGCGGCTTCCTCGTCGTCCTTGCCCTGCTCCATCATCAGCGGGATCAGTTCACGGGCGATGAACGGGAAAGTGATGAACACCGTCGCCAGCACGATCCCCGGCACCGCGAAGATGATCTTGACGTCGTGCTCCGCCAGCCACGGGCCGAACCATCCGTGTGCGCCGAACAGCAGCACGAAGATCAGGCCCGAGACGACCGGCGAGACCGAGAACGGCAGGTCGATGAGCGTGATGAGCAGGCTCTTGCCCGGGAACTGGAACTTGGTGATCGCCCAGCTCGCGGCGACGCCGAAGACCATGTTGACCGGCACGCTGATCGCGGCGACCAGCAAGGTCAGACGGATCGCGGACAATGCGTCGTCGGAAGTGACCGCGTCGAGGAAAGGGCCGATGCCCTGCTTCAATGCCTCGCTGAACACCGCGATGAGCGGGAGCAGAAGGAAGAAGCCGAGGAAGGCCAGCGCCAGCGCGATGAGGAGGCGGCGGGCGGCGGTGCCTTCCGTGGTGGTGCGCCGTCTGGTCATGCCCCGTACCTCCGGCGGCGCGCCGCCTGCAGCAGGTTGAGCGCGAGGAGCACGCCGAACGAGGCCAGCATCATCACCGTCGCGATCGCGGTGGCGCCGTTGTAGGCGTATTGCTCAAGCTGGGTGACGATCAGCAGCGGCGCGATTTCAGTGCGTCCCGGCATGTTGCCGGAAATGAAGATCACCGATCCGTATTCGCCCACCCCGCGCGCGAAGGCGAGCGCGAAACCGGTTAGCAGGGCTGGAAAGATCGCGGGAAAGATCACCCGGTTGAAGGTTTGCAGGCGGCTCGCGCCAAGCGTGGCAGCGGCTTCCTCCACGTCCTTGCCCAGGTCCGCCAGCACCGGCTCGACCGAGCGCACCACGAAGGGCAGGCCGATGAACACCAGCGCCACGATGATGCCGAGCGGCGTGAAGGCGACCTTGATGCCCAGCGGCTCAAGGTACTGTCCGATCCAGCCGTTAGGCGCGTAGATCGCGGTCAGGGCGATGCCCGCCACCGCCGTGGGCAGCGCGAAAGGCAGATCGACGAGGGCGCTCACGACCTTGTGGCCGGGGAAAGTGTAACGAACCAGTACCCAGGCCACCAGCAGGCCGAACACGGCATTGACCAGCCCGGCCACCGCCGCCGTGCCGAAGCTCAGCCGATAGGCCGCCAGCGCGCGGTTGGAGAGGCCGACCTGGACGAACTCGTGCCACCCCATTCCCGCCGACTTCATGAAGATGGTGGCGAGCGGGATGAGGACGATGAGGGTAAGCCAGGTCACGCTGAGCCCGAAGGTCAGCCGGAAGCCGGGGAGGACGGAAGGTTGTCGCCAGCTTCCGGGCGGCCTCTTTATCGTGGACGGACTATGTGATGGCATCTGCAGTGGCCTGCTCGACTGGAGGAGAAGGAAGGACGGATCATTTCTGGGCGTAGATGCGGTCAAACACGCCGCCGTCATCGAAGAACTTCTTCTGGGCCGCCTTCCAGCCACCGAAATCCTTGTCGACGGTGACCATCGGGATCGGCGGGAACGTCGCCTTGAACTGCTCGGCGATCTTGGGGTCGCGCGGGCGGTAGAAGTTGCGGGCGATCGCGACTTGCGCTTCCGGCGTGTAGAGGAAATCCAGGTAGGCCTTGGCTGCTTCCTCCACGTGGTGCTTCTTCGCATTCGCGCTGATGACCGCGACCGAGGGTTCGGCGAGGATCGAGATCGAAGGGACGACGATCTGGAAGTTGCCCTTGCCGAGTTCCTTCTCGGCCAGCAGCGCCTCGTTTTCCCAGGCCAGCAGCACGTCGCCGATGCCGCGTTCGACGAAAGTCGTGGTGGAGCCGCGCGCCCCGCTGTCCAGCACGGGGACGTGGCCGAAGAGGTTCTTCACATAGGCTTCGGCTGCCGCGTCCGAACCGCCTTGCTTGCGTCCGTAGGCCCAGGCGGCAAGGAAGTTCCAGCGCGCGCCGCCGCTGGTCTTGGGATTGGGGGTGATGACTTCGACGCCCGGCTTCACCAGATCGCCCCAATCCTTGATACCCTTCGGGTTGCCCTTGCGCACCAGGAAAACGATGGTGGAAGTATAGGGCGCGCTGTTGTCGGGCAGCGCCTTTTGCCAGTCGGCCGGCAGGAGCTTGCCCTTGTCGGCGATCGCATCGATGTCATAGGCCAACGCGAGGGTCGCCACGTCGGCATCGAGCCCGTCGATGATCGCGCGGCTCTGCTTGCCCGAGCCGCCGTGGCTCATCCGGAAGCTGACGGTCTGCCCCGTCTTCTGTTTCCAATAGGCCGCGAATGCCGGGTTGATCGCTTCGTAGAGTTCGCGGGTCGGATCGTAGCTGACGTTGGTTATTTCCACGGTTCCGGCCTTGCCGTCACCCCCTTGGCCGGAGCAGGCGGCCAGAATGAAAGCGCCGGTGGCGGCAATGAACTGGCGGCGTCTCAGCATGGTGTTGTCTCCGCGTGGTGTCCAACTGGATCTTTGTAGAAACTGGGTAGAACTGGAAATTTCGTCACGAGAAAGGGTTCCATCGGGTGTCGCCGACGGTCGAGAAGAGGTTTGACTGATGGCCATCAGTCAAGTGCCTGCAAGGTTTCAGAAATCCATCATCCCAGATACGCTGGGCCCAGATACGCCGGGCATTGCCGGGCTTGCTGCCCGGCGTTCAAGTGCCGGGTCCAAACCGGCAGCCTGTTTGGGGCCCAGAAACGGCCCTGGGATGACGGCCTGGCTTAACTCTACCACACTAGCGGCTGTGTCGCCGGCCATAAACCAGACTCCTGATCGCGTAACAGCTCGGTCGACCCGGATCACGGTCCCGACACCTCCGGATTATCTCAACTTTTTTGATAGACAATGATGTTGAGGTGAAGCGAGGCCTATTGTCGACCAATTGAGTAGAGTAAAGCCGGGGCGATCGAACGGATCCCGGACGCATGGTCCCGGCAGCCTGGATGCGCTGGATCGGTTCGGCCATGACTCGGCACGGCAATCCCGCTAACGCAGTGGCCGATGCCCGAACTTCCCGAAGTCGAAACCACCGTGCGGGGCCTCACCCGCTTTCTCGAAGGCCGGCGGATCGCGCGCGTCTCGGTCAATCGGCCGGACTTGCGCCGTCCATTTCCCCCCGATCTCGTTCAGGCGCTCACCGGCGCGCGCGTCACTGCGATGGGGCGGCGCGCCAAGTATGGTCTGATCCATACCGACCGCGAACGGACCATGGTCTTCCACCTCGGCATGTCCGGGCGCTGGCGGATCGAGCCGGAGCGGCCGGAGAAGCACGACCACCTGGTGATCGAGACCGACGCGGGCCACGTGCTGGCGCTCAACGACGCGCGGCGGTTCGGTTCGGTGGACCTGGTCGCCACTGCCGCGCTCGATTCCTGGGGGCCTTTCGCGAACCTCGGTCCCGAGCCGCTGGGCGAGGCGCTGAGCCCGCGGCAGCTTGCGCTTGCGCTTGCCGGGCGTGTGGCCCCGATCAAGCAGATGCTGCTCGACCAGTCCGTGATCGCCGGGCTGGGCAACATCTACGTGTGCGAGGCACTGTTCCGTGCCGGGATACGCCCTGACAAGGAAGCCGGGCGCGTCGGTGCCGCCGCGCTCGCCCGCCTGGTCCCGGCGATCCGCGCGGTACTTACCGAATCGATCGCGGCGGGTGGATCGACCATCCGCGACTATGCGCAGCCCTCGGGCGAACTCGGCTATTTCGCCGCCGCCTGGCAGGTTTACGGGCGAGAAGGGGAGCCCTGTCGTTGCGGCGCCCCGGTGCTGCGCTTGGTGCAGGGCGGACGCAGCACCTTCTGGTGCCGCAAATGCCAGAAATAGGCGGTTTGCGGCGTCTCCGGCGGGTTGACGCGAGGCGGGTCCACCGCTAAGGGGCGCGCTTTCCGGCGAGTCCGCTCGCCACCCGAGATTCGATCAGGCAATGGGCCGCAGGGCGGCCAGACAGAGGAATATTCATGGCCAATACGCCGCAAGCCCGCAAGCGCATCCGCCGCAACGAGCGCCGGGCGGAGATCAATATCAACCGCGTCAGCCGCATCCGCACTTTCGTCAAGAAAGTGGAAGCCGCGATCGCGGGTGGCGACAAGACCGCTGCTGCCGAGGCTCTCCAGGCAGCCCAGCCCGAGCTGGCGCGCGGCGTTGCCCGCGGCGTGCTCCACAAGAATACGGCCGCGCGCAAGATGTCGCGCCTGACCAAGCGCGTCGCCTCGCTCTGAATCAGCCGCCGAGTCGGTCCTTCCGGGCGGGCGTTCGGCGCCTGCCTTGAGGACGAAAAGGGAACGGAGCCGGAGAGATGATCTCCGGCTCCGTTCCCTTTTTTAGCTGCGCTGCAACACGCCATGGGGCAAGTGCCCGGAATCGCTGCGATTCGCCGCACCGCGTCGCAGAAGACACTGATTTTTAAGTATAAAACATTTTCGTGACGGAAATTGGGCACTCATGCGTGAGTCAACCGCCAAAAATTTTTTTATTTGTCCCGCCCCATATTGCCTGTCGGGCAAACAGCTTCCTACAAGGGGTGCCGGCCGTTGCGGAACTGGCCGGGGAAACAACGAAAGCAGATGAAACAACAACCGCAAACCTGCGTTTGCGGTTGAGGGGCGTTTTTGCCCGCGTCTCGTTTTGCTCGCGTTTCGATTGAAACCGGTTTCGATGCGGGCGCTTGGGGTCACACGAGCCAGAGGAGTTAATGCTGGTGTCGGGTTCTTCATCGGGTCAGGGCGCAAATCATCTGGCAAACAGAAAGTCTAAGGCGGTGCGAGTGGCGATGGAAGAGGATCAGGAAGCCGTGAATCTGGCGGCCGACTGGGCGGACATCAGCCAAGGCTTGCGCAAGGACTTGGGGCACCAGGCGCATAGTCAGTGGATCAAACCGATCCAGCCGGGCAACTATTGCAAGGAGACGGGCACGCTCGATCTCTACCTGCCGACCGAATTCTCGGCCAACTGGGTGACGGACCGCTTCGCCGATCGTCTCTCGCTGGCCTGGAAGATCGCGCGTCCCGACGTGCGCCACGTGCGCATCCTCGTCCATCCCGGCCGCCGCCAACTGCCTGAACTGCGCCTGGGCAGCGGTGGCCGTCCGAGCAGCGCGCCGGCCAATGATTCGGCACATGGCACCGCCGATTCGCTCTCGGCCGCGCTGGCGGGCGAATCGTTCGCCTCGCTCGGCCAGGGGCCGGCCGGGATCGATGCCTCGCAGACTTTCGCGACTTTCGTAACAGGCACCGCGAACGTGCTGGCGTTCAACGCGGCGCAGCGGGTGGCCGCCACCGAGGCGCCGCAGTTTTCGCCGCTATACCTCAAGGCGGCCACAGGCCAGGGCAAGACCCACCTGCTCCATGCGATCGGCCACGCCTATCTTGCCAATCACCCGCACGCCCGGATCTTCTACTGTTCGGCCGAGCGTTTCATGGTCGAGTTCGTCCAGGCACTGCGCCAGAATCAGATGATCGAGTTCAAATCGCGCCTGCGCGGCTTCGACTTGCTGCTGGTGGACGACATTCAGTTCATCATCGGCAAGGCGTCGGCACAGGAAGAGCTGCTCTATACGATCGACGCGCTGCTTGCCGAAGGCAAACGGCTGGTGTTCGCCGCCGACCGCGCGCCCCAGGCGCTCGACGGGGTCGAGCCGCGCCTGCTCTCGCGCCTGTCGATGGGCCTTGTCGCCGATATCCTGCCGGCGGACATCGAACTGCGCCGCTCGATCCTGGAAAACCGCCTTACGCGCTTCGCTTCGATCGAGGTGCCCGCCGACGTCATCGAATTCCTTGCGCGCACTATCAATCGCAATGTGCGCGAGCTGGTGGGCGGCCTCAACAAGCTGATCGCCTATGCCCAGCTTACCGGTCAGACCGTTTCGCTGCAATTGGCCGAGGAACAGCTTACCGATATCCTTTCGGCCAATCGCAGGCGCATCACCATCGACGAGATCCAGCGCACGGTCTGCCAGTTCTACCGGATCGACCGGACCGAAATGAGTTCCAAGCGCCGCGCCCGCGCGGTCGTGCGTCCGCGCCAGGTGGCGATGTACCTCGCCAAGGTCCTGACCCCGCGATCCTATCCCGAAATCGGCCGCAAGTTCGGTGGGCGCGATCATTCGACGGTCATCCACGCGGTGCGCCTGATCGAGGAACTGCGCACGCGCGATGCGGACATGGACGGCGACGTGCGTTCGCTGTTGCGGCAACTCGAAAGCTGATCCATCCCCGGGATTTCCTGCGGTCATCCACAGGCTTTTGAACAAGGCGCTCCATCTGGCGCGCTTGGGCCTGCATGCGTCCAACGACGCGCGGTCGACCCCGCCTGACGAACCGCTGTGACAACAAGCCCTCGCTCCTTTGCTGCAACGGCATGCTTCGCGTATTCAAACGCAGAAGCAAAGTTATATTCTATTAACCATCAAGACTCACTCGCACCCTGTTGAGCGGCGGTTCTGCCCTGCCATTTTCAGCAATACCGCGATCTCATGCTGAATTAAAACGTATGCATCGGCATATTCTGTCGCATTCGACCAATATCGCAGCTTGGTGACATGCTACTGACTAGCCTTGTCGTAAGTTCCGCACGTTCGTTCGCGTCCGTGTCACGATGAGGCTCCTCGATGCGTTTTTACAATGTCGCCGCCTTTCTTTTTCCGCGCAGTTACGAGCGACGATTGTTGCTGGTCTGCCTTGCGGCCATTCACGTTCCACTCATCGCCAGTATCGCCTTCCAGGCTATTACCGGCGAATGGCAGGTGGCCACGCTTGTCATGCTGCTTGCGGCTACGCTGGTCGCAACCGGCATTGGCCTGGCTGCCATTCACGGGCTGTTGTCCCCCGTCGCCAGAGCCGCGACCATGCTCCAGGCGATCCCGCGCGGCGGCAACGACCTGCTCGACGGCGTCACCGTGTTTGCGAAAGATACGGCCGCGAAAGAATCGACCGGCAGGGTTGAGCGCGAGCGTGAACCGACCAGACCCGTCGAGTGCGATCCGCTCACGGGTATCCGCAACAATCAGGGTTTTCTCGATTCGGCGGAAGAAGTGCTGCAAGGTGAGCATAACGCGGTGCTGGTGCTGATCGGCATCGATCATTTCCAGCTCATCAATGACCAGTTCGGGCAGGCCGCCGCCGAACAGCTGCTCAAGTCGATCGCCAGGCGTCTGGAGGATGGGCTGCGCCGCAGCGACGTGGTAGCGCGCCGCGAGGACGAGGAGTTCGCGGTTCTCCTGCCGAACACAGTGCTCGATGAAGCCCGCATGATTATGGAACGCCTGCGTGCGTCGGTCGCTCTCGACGAAAGCTTGAGCGCCCAGGGCTGGCCGGTGACTTTCTCCTGCGGCCTCGCGCCGGTACGCACTTTCGCTCAATTCGGCGATGCTGTCCGCCGGGCCGATGCCGCGCTCGGAGAAGCCAAGAACGGCAGCCGCAACCGGGTTTACGCCGCAATGGACTGAGTTCCCCCCGGTTCACTCAGATGCGCAAGGCACCCGCCGTCCCCCACCCCCCCGACGTCCCGGGTGTCTTGCGCATCAACCTTTTGCGGCTTCACCGACCGGCCCGGTTGCTGTAGGTGAGCAGCCATGATTCCAGCCACTTTCGCCCAAGCCGCCCTGCGGGGCATGCGTGGCAAATGCCCGCGTTGCGGCGAGGGCCGCCTGTTTCGCAAATGGCTCAAACCGCTCGATCGCTGTCCGGTCTGCACGTTGGATCTCAGTCCGCAGCAGGCTGACGACTTCCCGGCCTATATTGCGATCCTCGTCACCGGCCACCTGATGGCGCCGCTGATTATCGCGCTCTCGCTGGATTTCGAACTGGGGCCGCTGGCGATGGTCGCGATCCTGGTGCCGTTGGCGCTGTTCATGATGCTGGGCATGTTGCAGCCGGCAAAAGGCGGGGTGATCGCCACCCAATGGTGGTTTGGCCTGCATGGCTTCATCAGGGAACGCTTGCCCGAGGATACGGGCGCGGCGTGAGCCTCCCTTCCGAGCGGCTCGCGCGCTTCGCGCGGCACATCGTCCTTCCCGAACTGGGCGGGGCAGGGCAAGTCGCGCTGGCCGACGCGCATGTGGTGCTTGTCGGCTGCGGCGGGATCGGCAGTCCTGCACTGCAATACCTGGCCGCAGCCGGCATAGGACGACTGACGCTGGTGGACGATGACGTCGTCGACGTCAGCAACCTCCAGCGCCAGACGATTTACACGCCGTCTGATGTCGGCCAGCCCAAGGCGGAAACGGCGGCCGAGTGGGTGCGGCGTTTTGATCTTGGCCTTAGGGTCGATGCAGTCGTCGCGCGAGTGGGGGGTGACAACGCTGCTCAGGTCCTCTCCGGCGCGAGTCTCGTATTGGACGGGTGTGACAACTTCGCGACTCGGCTGGCGGTGTCAGATTCCTGTGTAAAGCTCGACATACCGCTGACCAGCGCCGCGATCGGCCGGTTCCAGGGCCAGGTTGCCAACTTCGCCGGACATCTGCCGGGCGAGTCCTGCTACCGCTGTTTCGTGGGCGACGCCTTCGATGCCCAGGATTGCGATACTTGCGCCGGCGATGGCGTGCTGGGCGCGATGGCGGGCATGGTCGGTACTTTCGCCGCCATGCATGCGATTCGCGTCCTGCTCGCCGGCCGCGCGGCTTTCGGCGACCCGCAGTTCGGCACCTTGCACCTGATCGACGGGCTGGCGCCCTCGATGCGCGCCCTGCGAATCGCCAGGGACCAGGATTGCAGGGGATGTGGCGGAAAGCCGGGTTCCACCGTTTGATATTCCCCGATTTGGCCGGGCGGAGAATCCGGGTTCACGGCAATGTCGTTTCCCATTTCGCCGCCAGCGCCGTTCGCATGTTTCTCATTCGCCCGCCTGGGCCAGCATTTCCTCCACCCACGCCGGCACCACCTGGGTCGCGGGGCCGTGGCGCGCTTCATCGAACCACAGCGTGCCCTGGCTCGGCTCCAGATTGAGTTCGAGCGTGGCCGCGCCAAGATCGCGCGCGGTGCGCACGAAACCCGCTGCGGGATAGACCGCGCCCGAAGTGCCGATCGAGACGAACATGTGCGCCTCGCGCAGCGCGGCGAAGATCTCGTCCATGCGATAGGGAATCTCGCCGAACCAGACGACATCGGGCCTGAGCATTCTCTCCCCGCATTCCGGGCATGGCGGGCGCCCGATCAGCGGCCCCGTCCAGCGTGGGCGTGCATCGCAAGCGGTGCACCAGGCATTGAGATGCTCGCCGTGCATGTGGAGCACCCGGCGCGCGCCCGCGCGTTCGTGCAAGTCGTCGATGTTCTGGGTAACGATCAGGACGTCGCCCGGCCATGCCCTCTCCAGCTTCGCCAGCGCGAAGTGCGCGGCATTCGGCTGCTTGGCCTGTATCGCTTCGCGCCGCATGTCATAGAAGCGCAGGACCAGATCAGGGTCGCGCTCGAAGGCTTCGGGCGTCGCCACGTCTTCGACGCGGTGCCGTTCCCACAGCCCTCCGGCATCGCGAAAGGTGTCGATACCGCTTTCGGCGGAAACGCCCGCCCCGGTCAGTACGACGATGTTCGCGTGGGTCATGCCCGATCAATGCCCGGATTGGCTGGCCGTGCCAAGTCGACGCGGCTGGGAAACGCTCAACAGGCGCAGCATCGTTTCACCTGGTTCATATTAGCAACCTGGCAAGACTGCCTGTGCTACCATGCCGACTGGGAAAGGGAGTGTTGTACCCGCGCGGGGGGCGTGCAACGCCGAGGGATCTTGTCATGGGCACTGTCAAGTCGTGAGTTCCGAAGCAATGAGCCATACGGACAAGCGCCGAATTCGCATGTTCCGGCTCGTGATCTCGCTCATCGTGGGGGCGCTGGCTCTTCTGTGCTTCGCCATCATCTACATGGCGGGACAGATCGGCGAGGTGGCCCGTGCCTATGAACGCATGATCGTGACGGAGAGCTGGGACAAGCAGTCCAAGGAGTTCCAGGCCCTGTTCGTCTCGCTGCTTGCCTCGGACCAGACGGAAAACGCAGTCCGCGGGGGGAATCGGGCGTTGACAAGGCAAAGTGTCGAGGCTCCGCTGGAAACCGTGACGGGATCGAAGGATGTCCGTGCGTGGTTCGATGCGCAGGCCATTGCCCGGCGAGGCATTTCCACTTTCGTCGAGGACCAGCGGACGTGGCTGCGAATCACGGCCCCATCCCGGTCCGGCAAAGGCTTCCTCATCGCCGACATCGCGGTAGACAAACCCATGCTGGCGCGGTTTTCAGGGATGCATCATCTTACCGGCCTGGGGGTCCTGGCGGGCTGCGGGGCTCCCGCGAGCCTTGCTTCCGCGCCCCTGCGCGACCATTCGGGCCGCCCGGCGGCATGCCTGACATGGCAGCCGTTGGCACCGTCGCGGGAAATCGCGGAGCGCCTGCCGTTCATTCTGGTCACGATAGTGGCCTTCTTCGCCTCGCTCGCCTGGATCGTGCTGCGCAGGAGCAGCGAACTCACCCGGGACCTGATCGCCAGCGAGGCACGGGCTCGCCACGTCGCGCTGCACGATCCCTTGACCGGGCTTCCCAATCGCGCGCTGATGTTCGAGCGCCTGACTCAGATGCTCATCCACTCCCAGCGACATGGCGGCGTGGTTGCCGTGCACTGCCTGGATCTCGATCGGTTCAAGGAAGTGAACGACACTCTCGGGCATCCCGCTGGCGATGAACTGATCCGGCAGGTGGGCACTTGCTTGCAAACCATCTTGCGGCACAACGATACGGTTGCCCGGCTTGGCGGGGACGAATTCGTCATCTTGCAATCGGAAAGTTCGCCGCGGAGCGCGTCGCGATTGGCGGAACGCGTGCTCCGGCAGTTCGAGAACACCTTCCATCTGGACGCGGGCCTGGCGGATATCGGCTGTTCCATCGGGGTGACGGTCATTGCCGATCCTCGGTGTGAACCGGCCGAGGCCTTGCGCCAGGCCGATATCGCGCTCTACCGATCCAAGCAGGCCGGGCGCAATCGCATGACCTTCTTCGAACCGGAGATGGATGCGGCGCAGCGCAAGCGTGTCGCGATGGAGCGGGACCTCAGGCAGGCCCTGCACGACCGTTCGATGTACATGGTGTATCAGCCCGAAAAGGATGTCGACGGTCGCACGGTCTGTCTCGAGGCGCTGCTGCGATGGGATCACGACGAAATCGGTCCTTTGTCGCCCGCCATGTTCATCCCGCTTTGCGAGGACGCGGGCCTGATCGTCGAACTGGGCAAGTTCGTGATGGAAATGGTCTTTTCAGAAACCGCTGACTGGCAGGATCTGTGCATCGCCATCAACGTTTCGCCGCTGCAGCTTCGATCGCCGGATTTCGCCGCGACGGTCGCCGATCTCGTCCAGCGTCATGGCGTGAGTCCAAGCCGCTATGAGTTCGAAATAACCGAGACGTCGCTTCTCAACGATGCCGGGGTGCCGTTCGAAAACATCGCCAAACTGAAGGCCATGGGCTTCGGTATCACGCTCGACGATTTCGGAACCGGTTATTCCAACCTCGGGGCGCTGAAGCGCTTTTCGGTCGACAAGATCAAGATCGACCGTTCGTTCATCCGCAACCTGCAACATAGCGAAGAGGCGGTGGCGTTGATCGACGCGATCATTCGCCTGGCGCGTGCGCTGCGGCTGAACATCGTCGCCGAGGGTGTCGAAACCGAAGAGCAGCGGCGCTTGCTCATGACGCTGGGATGCGATCTCTTCCAAGGCTACCACCTCCAGTCGCCGATCGAGGCGCGCTTGGTCCAATCCGTCATAACGGTTTGAACGGGGAGCGCGAGGCGAAGCCGCGATTATGGCCGGGACCCACGCGTTTCCGGTCGTCATGATATTGCGCAACGCGGGTATCGCGACCATGAAGCGGGCCATTGAAGGGATAAGCAATGGCCAGAATCGGAATCATCGGCAACATGGGGCGCATGGGGCAGGCTCTGCAGGCGGCCGTTGCGGGAATGGGTGAAGACCTTGCCGGCGGCGTTGGCCGGGGCGGTGACGTCGCGGTCTTGGCCGGGGTCTGCGATGTCCTGATCGACTTCTCCAGCCCGAGCGCGCTTGAAGGCAATCTCGATGCCGCCATGGCGGCGGGCGTGCCGATCGTCATCGGGACCACCGGGCTCGAGGAACGTCATCACTGGCTGATCGACAGTGCGGCCGAGACCATTGCCGTGCTCCAGACCGGCAACACCTCGCTCGGCGTCACCTTGCTCGCCCATCTCGTGCGCGAGGCGGCCAGCCGGCTCGGCGAGGACTGGGATATCGAGATCGTCGAGACCCATCACCGCATGAAAGTGGACGCGCCTTCGGGTACGGCGCTGCTGCTTGGCGCGGCGGCGGCGCAAGGGCGCGGCGCGGACCTGGGCGAGAACGCCGTGCGGGGCCGGGACGGCATCACCGGCAAGCGCGAGGTTGGCACGATCGGCTTCGCGGCTTTGCGCGGCGGCACCGTGGCGGGCGAACATACCGTCCACTTCCTTGCCGATGACGAGCGCCTGGCTCTCTCCCACATTGCCGAGAACCGCGGAATCTTCGCGAAGGGCGCGATCAAGGCCGCGCAGTGGCTGCTGGACAAGCAGCCGGGCCGCTACACCATGCCCGAGGTGCTGGGGCTTTGAGGAAGGACCATATCTTTGAATTCTTCCGCCGGCTCGCCGAACTCAATCCCGCGCCCGAGACCGAGCTGGAGTTCGGCAATACCTATCAGCTTCTCGTCGCCGTGGTGCTGTCGGCGCAGGCGACCGACGTAGGCGTCAACAAGGCGACGCGGGCGCTGTTTCGCGCGGTGAAGACGCCAGAACAGATGCTGAGCCTGGGGGAAGAGGGGCTGAAGGCGCACATCAAGACCATCGGCCTGTTCAACGCCAAGGCCAGGAACGTCATCGCCCTCTCCGAAATCCTCGTGCGCGACCATGGCGGAGAGGTCCCTGCCGATCGCGATGCGCTGGTCGAACTGCCCGGGGTCGGGCGCAAGACCGCCAACGTCGTGATGAACTGCGCCTTCGGGGCCGAAACCTTCGCGGTCGACACGCATATCTTCCGTGTCGGCAACCGTACCGGCCTTGCCAGGGGCAAGACGCCGCTTGCCGTCGAAAAGCAGCTCGAAAAGAAAGTCCCGGGCCCGTTTCGCGTCGGAGCGCACCACTGGCTGATCCTGCACGGGCGCTACATCTGCAAGGCGCGTACGCCCGAGTGCTGGCGCTGCCCGGTGGTTGATCTGTGCGGCCATAAGCCTAAGATACTCCACGCACCGGCGAAAAGACAAAGTCCAGGGCCAGGGACCGGAGCCTCCGCCTGAAGGAAGGCCGGTAATTTTCCTGCCGCCGATTCGCCGGGAAAAAGGAGGAGGTTGCCGTGAAGATCATCCGTCAGGCCGCATTGTTCACCGCCCCGCTTGCGCTTGCCGCCTGCACCGGGGGAGCGCCCGGCGAGACGCCGCCCGTTGCTCCGGCCGCCGAAGCGATCGGGCCGGCGCAGGACTGCCTGCAGATCAATCAGTTCTCCAGCACCCGCATCCGTGACGACCGGACGATCGACTTCATCGGTCCGGTCGGCAGCAAGGCCTGGCGCGTCACCCTGCCCAACACTTGCGGCGGGCTGAAAGCGGCCGATACCTTTACTTACGCGACCTCGCTGTCGCAGCTGTGCCGGACGGACATCATTTATCCGCTACAGCAGTACGGCGGCAGCTACCAGCGCGGCGCCGGCTGCGGGATGGGGCCGTTCGTACCGGTGAAACTGGCGAATTAAGGCATCCGGCACTAAGAACGAGGCCCACGAGGGCCCAGGATGGCGGCGAATTGCTCGCCAAGGTCCGCGCGGCCCCTTGGCGGCATCCCTCAAACATCGTTCGCCGTGTCCTCGATGCCGTCACGCTGTTCTTGGCTCAACGCGGAAATGACTGTCGCGCAGACGAGATCGCCCACGACGTTCAGCGTGGTGCGGCACATGTCGAGGAACCGGTCGACGCCGACGATCAGTCCGATTCCTTCGGGGGGCACGCCAACGCCGCCCAGGATCAGGGCAATGACCGGCAGCGAACCGGCGGGAACCCCCGCGGTGCCGATGCCGGCAAGGATGCAGATCAGCATTACGAAGAGCTGCTGGCTGAGATCGAGTTCAACCCCGAAGAACTGCGCCAGAAACAGCACCGTGACGCCTTCGAACATGGCGGTGCCGTTCTGGTTGGCAGTGGCGCCGATGGTCAGCACGAAGCGGGCGATGCGGCCCGGCAGCTTCAGCTCTTCGTCCGCGACGCGCAGGGCGGTCGGCAGCGTCGCGTTGGAGCTGGCGGTGGAAAAGGCCATCACGCTGGCCTCGCGCGTCTCGCGGAAGAAGGCGATGGGGTTCTTGCGCGCGACGAAGACGAGCAGCGCGGGAAACACCCCGAACATCTGCACCGCCAGCGCCAGCAGGACGACGCCGACATAGGCCGCGAGCTTGAACAGCAAGTCCCACCCGAACTGCGCGGCAAGGTTGAACATGAAGCAGAAGATCGCCAGCGGCGCCATCTTGATGACGATGCCGATCAACTTCATCGCCACTTCGAACACGCCCTCGATCGTCTGTTTGAGCACGGCCGTGCGCGGTGTCGAAACGATCAGCAGGCCGATGCCGAAGAACAGCGCGAAGAACATCACCGCCAGGATGTCGTTGTTGCTCATGGCGGTGACGACGTTCGACGGGATCAGCCCGAGTACCGCCTCGACACCGGTCTTGGCGTTCGCGGACGACTGGACGATGCTGCCCGCGGCATCGGCGCTTTTCGCCAGCAGTTCCTGGGCCGCCTGGCGATCGACACCGTCCCCCGGCCGCAGCGTGTCGACGATCAGCAGGCTCAGCACGACCGCGATGCCTGAGACGATGAAGGTATAGACCAGCGTCGCGACGCCGACTTTGCGTAACGCGCGGATCTCGCCCATCTCGGCGATGCCGATGACCAATGCGGAAAACAGCAGCGGTATCACGAGCATGAACAGCAGGCGCAGGAAGACTTGGCCGATCGGGATCGTGACATAGCTGATGAGCGCCTGTACCCAGGGTGCATCGTTCGCGAACGTATAGGCAAGCAGACCGCAGATCAGCCCAGTGGCGAAGCCGATCAGAATCCACCATTGCAAGCCCGCGTGCCCTGTCCGGGCAGGTCCGTCGGTTTCCACCAGGTCGGTCATTCGCGCTTGTCCCCTTGCCGCCATCGATACCGGCGCGTCCCGCCTAGACTTGCAAGCGGCGGGGCTATTGTCCAGCTTTCAGAGCGGCTTCGGCAACCCGGCGATATATCCGGGCCAGCGCCTCCAGGTCCTCGATCGCCACTGCCTCGTCGCCCTTGTGCATGGTCGCATTGCACAGGCCGAACTCGATCACCGGGCAGAGATCCTTGAGGAAGCGTGCGTCCGAAGTGCCGCCGCTGGTCGAAAGCTCGGGCTCGATGCCGGCTTCGCCCCGTATCGCCTCGGCCAGGATGGCAGAGAACGCGCCGGGCTGGGTCAGGAAGGCCTCGCCGGAAACCAGGGCCCGCGCGGTGCCGCCGTGCCGTTCGGCAATCGCGGAAACCCGCTCGCCCAGCTCGGCGCCGGTGTGCAGGTCGTTGAAGCGGATCGAGATGCGCGCGCTCGCCTTGGCCGGGATGACATTGTGCGCCGGATTGCCGACCGTAAGGTCGGTCACTTCGAGATTGGACGGCTGGAACCAGTCGGTCCCTGCATCGAGCGCCATCGCCTTCAATTCGGCCAGCATCGCCACCAGGCGGGTGATCGGGTTGTCGGCCAGGTGCGGATAGGCGACGTGGCCCTGCACGCCCTCGACATCGAGGAACACATTGATCGAGCCGCGGCGACCGATCTTCACCGTATCGCCGAGCCGGTGCACCGAAGTCGGCTCGCCGACCAGGCACAGGTCCGGGATCTCGCCGCGCTTGCGCATCAGGTCGATGAGGGCGAGGGTGCCGAAGCGTGCCGGTCCTTCCTCGTCGCCGGTGATGACGAAGCTGATCGTGCCGGCCTCCTTCGGAATGTCCCGGGCGGCGGCGATCATCGCGGCAATCGAACCCTTCATGTCGACCGCGCCCCGGCCATAGAGAAGCTCTCCCCGCCGTTGCGGCAGGAACGGCGCGGTGGTCCAGCCTTCTCCCGGCGGCACCACGTCGAGATGGCCGGCGAAGGCGAAGTGGCGCGAACCGACCGGGCCGCGGCGCACGGCAAGGAGATTTTCCACCGGGCCATCGGGCGCCTCGCCGGCGACGAAGCGAGCCACGTCGAAGCCGAGCGGCGTAAGCTGTTCCTCAAGGCAATCGAACACCATGCCTGTCGCGGGGGTTACGCTCGGGCACGCGATCAGGGCTTCGGCAAGCTCGGTGACGCTTGAAGTCAGAGGCGCGGTCTGGGACATATCGTGTGCCATCGCACAAGCCGCCCCCGAAAACCATAGCGCGAAGACCATAGTTTGCCGGAGAAACGACCATGCCCAAGCTCGACCTTGAAGCGATTCCGCAATCCAACGCCACCGGCTATCCGGCACCATTCCATGAGCCCGTGGCGGGCCGCTGGTGGCGCCGTCTCGCACCTGCCGGCGGGCTGACGGAGATGGGGGCGAGCCATGTCGTCCTGAAACCAGGCGCCTGGTCCAGCCAGCGCCACTGGCACGATCACGAGGACGAACTGCTGATAATGCTGACCGGCGAAGCCGTGCTGGTCGAGGATACGGGGCGAATCGTGCTCAGGTCCGGCGACGTCTGCGCATGGCCCAAGGGCGTTACCAACGGCCACCAGCTGATTAACGAGAGCGACGTCGATTGCAGCTTCGTAGCCATCAGCGCCGGCAACCGCGACGGCACCGGCGCCTATTCGGACATCGACATGCAGTTCGATGGCGACGGCTATTTCCGCAAGGACGGCACGCCTTATCCGACCGCGCGGATGCGGTAGGTTAGTGGCGACGAACAGCGTATTATCCCAGCGCCTCGTCCAGCATCCTTGCGAGCCGCAGCCCCGCCCGTTCGACGCGTTCGTCGACGATGGGGATCGCCTGCTCGATCGCCGCTTCGGTCCAGACGATCTTGTCTGCTTCCTTCTTGCCGCAGGGCAGCTTTCCGAAGGCCGCGGGGTAGAGGAAGTCGCGCGAGACCTGCCACGATTCGCGCGCCCAGTCCTCCACCGTGCCGGTAGCGAGCCGGGTTTTCTCGGCGGCGCTGTAGCGGCGTGCCAACGAAGGCCGCGCGGAGGAAATGGCACGCTCGGCCTGCGCCCCGTCCCAGATCGCGTGGAGATTGCCGCCCGGCGCGATGCCGTAGTCGGCCTTGACCTTGTTGCCGCCCAGATCCTCGTTCTCGCCCACATGCAGCGGCTGATGCAGGTCACCAATCAAATGGACGAGGAAAGCCAGTGCTTCCAGGCGCTCGCCGACGGGCAGGCGCCGGTCCGCGAGCAGCCGGGCATTGCGCTCGATCTGCGCGCTGACGCAGCTGCCGTTGGCGCAGTTCGCCTTGATGTCGAACGGCGCGCAGACGCGGATGTTCTGGTAGTGCCAGGGGAACGTGTAGGCCCAGCGCCAGCCTTCGCCGCGAATGCAGTCCGGCCAGACCGAGGCGTCTTCCAGGCTTTTCACCGGGCACGCGGGGGTCACCAGGTCGCGCTCGGCGCGCAGCAGGCCGCCGATGCGCGTGCGGGTGCGCGGGGAGACGTTCTCCATCGCGATCGCGGCGACGGTGCGGTGGCCATAGGCCCCCCAGGCGAATGCCGGCGCGGACCACAAGCCCGCGAGCATGCCAAGCAGCAGGACGATCCCGCGAAGCATCATGTCAGGCCATCGGCATTTCGAACTGCTCGATCACCCAGTCCTCGGCCTCGGCGGCGGCGATCCACTGCTGCATCCATTCGTGCTCCCAGACCGCCTGCATGTAGGCCTGCGCGAAACCGGGAACGCTGATGCTGTAAGTCAGGAAGCGGCTGACAACGGGGGCGTAGATCACGTCGGCGGCGCTGAAAGTTCCGAACAGGAACGGCCCGCCCTTGCCGAAACGGGCTCGCGCCTCGGCCCAGAGCGTGAGGATGCGCACGATGTCGGCCCGTATTTCCTCGTCGAGCCTTGCCCCCGCGACCCGCGCGCGGATGTTCATCGGGCACGAACGGCGCAGCGCCAGGTAGCTGGAATGCATTTCCGCCACCATCGAGCGCGCCATCGCACGGGCATCGTCGGCCTTGGGCCAGAAACGATCACGCCCGACCTTGTCGGCCAGGTATTCGATGATGGCCAGGCTGTCCCACACCACGGCATCGCCGTCCCACAGGATGGGCACCTTGCCATGCGAGGGGGCAAGATCGTCGGAGCTGTGCTTGGTGTCCTCCCAGTCCTCGCCATAGAGCGGGACGGTGATCTCGTCGAAATGGAGGCCGGACTGCTTGCAGGCCAGCCAGCCGCGCAGCGACCAGCTTGAATAGTTCTTGTTGCCGATGATGAGCTTCACGGGCGGGGGTCCCTCTGGCGTTATGACAAGTTCCATCGATCGGAATTCATAGCCTTCTCCTTTCGCCAATGCGAGCCGCCGAAGGCGGCGCGGCGATCCAGGGCGTTGTGGCCGCGGCCCTGGATCGCTTCGGCGGCGTGACCGCCTCGCCACGACGAAGAGAGGTAGAGTCTCGCTTCCGGAAACCTGGGATCGGGCTGGACCTAGTGGTTCCCGCGCGTCCTGTCGAGAATGAACGCGCGAATCAGAACAGCAACGTCAGCGCATAGAACAGTGCGCCCACGGCGGCGCTGGCGGGAATGGTGATGAACCAGGCGACGATCACCCGGCTTGCCACCGACCAGCGCACCGCGCTGGCACGGCGGGCGGCACCGGTGCCCACAACCGAGCCGGTGATCGCATGGGTGGTCGAGACCGGGATGCCCAGCGCGCTCGCCCCGAACACCACGACCGAGCCCGCCGTGGAGGCGCAGAAGCCGGAATGGTGGTTGAGCTTGGTGAGCTTCGAGCCCATCGTCCTGATGATTTTCCATCCGCCGGAGAGCGTGCCCAGCGCGATCGCGGTGTAGCAGGACAGCACGACCCATCCGGGCACGTGGAAGCCGCCGGAAAGGTGTCCGGTCGAATAGAGCAGCACGGCGATGACGCCCATTGTCTTTTGCGCGTCGTTGCCGCCGTGGCTGATCGAGTAGGCTGCGCTGGAAACAAGGTGCAGGCCTTGGAAGGTCCGGTTCGAGTGGCGCGGGGAGATGCCCTTGAACAGCCAGCTCGTCAGCAGCATCAGCAGCATGGCGATGCCGAAGCCGATCATCGGCGACAGGAAGATCGCGATCACGGTCTTGTTCGTGCCCGAACTTTCCACCACGCCGAAGCCGCCATGGGCCATGCCGGCGCCCAGCAGACCGCCGATCAGCGCGTGGCTGGAACTGGAGGGAATGCCTTTCACCCAGGTGACGACGTTCCAGAACATCGCCCCCACCAGGGCGCCGAACACCACCGCGGGGGTGACCGCATCCTTGTCGATGATGCCCTTGCCCACCGTCTCGGCGACGTGGAGGCCGACGAACCAGTAGGCCGCGAAGTTGCCGGCGGCGGCAAACAGCACCGCCATGACCGGAGAGAGCAGCCGCGTCGCGACCACGGTGGCGATGGCATTGGCGGCGTCGTGCAGGCCGTTCAGGAAATCGAACGCCAGCGCCAGCACGACAAGGCCCGCCAGAAGCGGCAAGGCAAGACTATGATCCATGGCCGGGCCCGATCAGGCGTGATCGATGACGAGACCGTCGATCTCGTTCGCAAGATCCTCGAAACGGTCGACCACGCGTTCGAGCCGCTTGAACATCTCCTGCCGGACGACGAAGTGCAGCGGGTCCCTTCCGGCGCTCGCTTTGAACACGCGCTTGAGGCCCCGTGCGTGGATTTCATCGGCATGGCCTTCCATGCGTACCAGCCGCTCGGTCAGTTCATGCAGGCGGTGGCCGTTCTCGGCGATCCGGCGCAGCAGCGGCATGGCCTCCGCGGTCAGGCGTGCGGCATCGACGATGATCGCGGCCATGTCGCGCATTTCCGGCTCGAACTCCACGACCTCGTAGAGATCGGCGGCCCCGGCGGTCTGCTGCATCTCGTCGATGGCGTCGTCCATCGTCGAGATCAGGCTGGTGATCGCCGAGCGGTCGAAAGGGGTAAGGAAGCTGCGGCGCACGGTCTGGAGCACTTCGCGGGTGATATCGTCGGCGTCGTGTTCGCGTTCCTCGATCTCGCGGATGTGCTGCGCGCGTCCGGCACCGCCCTGCGCAAGCCGCGCCAGCGCGTCCGCCCCGGCGACCAGCGTCGCGGCTTGCCTTTCGAACAGGTCGAAGAAATTGCCCTGCACCGGCATGAGCTTCTGGAACCAGGCGAACATCGTATTGACCCCTGTCTTGTCGGCCATCTTGTCGGCCATCGCCCCAATCAGGCGGGCGGGACTGGCGGCGGCGCGAAATTCGCGCGCGCCGAAACTGCGAATAAGCGCGCGCAAGTCTTCCTCATCAACCGCGCGGGCGGCCTCGGCGAGCGAGAACCAGCGGCGCTCGCGCTGGTGCTGCTCGTCCCAGGTTTCAAGCTCCTCGGTCACCGCGAACGGAAACACGTCCACGTCCACCCACACCGAAGCGCCGGAACTGCGGCGCTTGCGGTAGCGGTAGGAGCCCAGCGGCGTGGGGCAGGCGGCGCCGAGCACGCCGGCCTCCTCCTCCGCCTCGATCGCGGCGGCGGCGTGAGGCGGCAGGCCTTTCATGAGCCCGCCCTTGGGAATGACCCACCGGCGCGTCTGGCGCGAGGTAATCAGCAGGATCTGGATCGGCGCATCCACGGCCGCGCCCAGGGTGCGATAGGGAAGAACGGCAATCTGTCGCATTGGCGAGATGTCCCCCCTTCCTTGGCACCCTCCCGGCGCGTGCCCTTATTCGAGCCGATTGTGTCACGCAATCGTCATAATGGCGAAAATGCGTGGATTTTCCGGATGCGCGGGGGCCGGCTTTATAGTTCCACGTCGCCAATCACGGCCGTGCGCAGTTCTTCTATACCCATTCCCTTTTCCGAACTCGTGACAAACACCTCAGGAAAAGCCGCGGAATGCTTTCGCGCTTCGGCCAGGGTCGCGGCATGAACCTGCTCCAGCTCGCTCGCCTTGATCTTGTCCGCCTTGGTAAGGACGACGCGGTAGCCCACGGCCGCCTCGTCGAGCATCTTCATCATCTCGGCATCGACCGGCTTCACGCCGTGGCGGCTGTCCACCAGCAGCAGCGTGCGCTTGAGCACGACGCGGCCGCGCAGAAAGTCGCGCACCAGTCTCCGCCACTTCTCGACGACGGCGGGCGGGGCCTTGGCGAAACCGTATCCGGGCATGTCGACCAGGCGGAACCGCAGCGGATCGCCGACATCGAAGAAGTTCAGCTCCTGCGTGCGCCCCGGCGTAACCGAAGTGCGCGCGATCGTCTTCCTGCCGGTGAGCGCGTTGAGCAGCGAGGACTTGCCGACGTTGGAACGCCCGCAGAAGGCGATCTCCGGCACGTCCGGTTCCGGCAGGAACTTGAGCGCGGGCGCGCTCTTGAGGAAAGCCACCGGTCCAGCGAAAAGCTTGCGCGCGCGTTCGGTCTGATCGTCCGGCGTTTCTTCCACGTCAGGCCTTGCTCTTCTCTCGGTCGAGGGTGCGTGTCTTGTCTTGCGCTTCCTTTTCGGCCTGTGCCTTCAATTGCGGATGACGGCTGTAGAGATACTTCTGCTGCGCGATGGTCAGGATGTTCGAGGTGATCCAGTAGACCAGCAGGCCCGAAGCGAACGGCGCCATCACGAACATCATGAACCAGGGCATGAGCGCGAAGATCTGCTGCTGGGTCGGGTCCATCTGCGCCGGGTTGAGCTTGAACTGGAAATACATCGTCACGCCCAGCAGCAGTGCCAGGATGCCGATCGCCAGGAATCCCGGCGGGTCGAACGGCAGCAGGCCGAACAAGTTGAGGATATGCAGCGGATCGGGTGCGGACAGATCCTTGATCCACAGCACGAAGGGCTGGTGACGCATCTCGATCGCCAGGATCAGGGTCTTGTAGAGCGCGAAGAAGACCGGGATCTGAAGGAACATCGGCAGGCAGCCCGAAAGCGGGTTCACGCCTTCCTTCTTGTAGAGCGCCATGATCTCCCGCTGCTGCTTCTCCTTGTCGTCCTTGTAGCGGTCCTGGATGGCCTTCATCTTCGGCTGGATCGCGCGCATCGCCGCCATGCTGGCAAAGCCGCGCTGCGCGACCGGGAACATGATGCCGCGCACGATCAGGGTGAGCAGGATGATCGCCACGCCGAAGTTGCTGGTGAGCGAGAACAGTTTAACCAGCAGCCAGAAGATCGGCTTCTCGAACCAGCGGAACCAGCCCCAGTCGATCGCGAGGCCGAAGTTGGCGATGCCCTGCTTTTCATAGGCGTCGAGCACTTCATGTTCCTTGGCACCGGCGAACAGCCTGGTTTCGCGCGTGAGCTTCCGGCCCGGCTGGACGACCACCTGGTCATAGACGAGATCGGCGCGGAAGAGATGCTCGTCCAGCGAACGGAAAGTGCCCTGGGCCCTGGCTCCGACAGGGGCGAGGGCGGACATCCAGTAAACGTCGGTAAAGCCGATCCAGTCGGCATTGCCATCTTCCTTGACGGTCTTGGCATCGACGACGTCGCTGTAATTGGTGCCGAAACTGACCGAACCGTCGAAGGCACCGATCGGGCCGGAATGAACATTGAAACTGTCTAGGCTGGCGGTCTCGTCGGTACGGTTGACGAGGCCGAAGGGCTGGACGGTGACCGGCGCGGGGCCCTTGTTCTCCAGGCTCTGATCGGCGGTTATCATGTAGTCGCCATCGATCTTGAGCGTGATCGCGAAAGTCTGGCCGGCGCCATTGTTCCATGTCAGGGTAACCGGCGTCGACGGCGTCAGCCTGGCTCCGCCCGGCACGGCCCAGACGGTATTGGCATTGGGCGTGGTAACACCCTCGCCAACCCAGCCGAACTGCGCGAACTGCTGCGCGGGGGTGCCGACGGGCGAATAGATGCGCACCGGGCCGGAATTCTTCTCCACCGTCTCGCGGTGGCGGTTGATGACGAGGTCATCGATCAGCGCACCGGTAAGGTTGATCGAGCCCGACAGTCCCGGCGCCGCCACCGGCACGCGGCCGCCATGGCTCAGCGCGGTCTTGAGATCCTGCTGCTCGAGCGCGACCTCGGACGCGTCGCGCAGGCCACCTTCGCGTGTCGGTTTGATCGGGCTCGCCGTCTTCTGCGCCCCGCTGGCCTGCTCAACCTGGGCCGGCTTGTTGGCCTGCGGGTAGAAATAGCCGACTCCGGTTTCCCACCCAAAGAGGACAAGCGCGGTCAGCAGGACCGCGAGGATGATGTTGCGCTGGTTATCCACGAAGGCACTTCCTGTCGTATTCGCGTCAGCGACGGCGCGCCGGGCCGTCCATGATCTCGTTAATCCGGTACGGGGTCATGACCGTGCCCCCCCCACGGCTGGCAGCGCAATAGACGCCATATCGCCAGGCATCCACCCTTAATCGCACCGTGCCTTCTCACCGCCTCGATCGCATACTGCGAGCAGGACGGCGTATAGCGGCAGGTCGGCGGCAGGATCACGGAGGGACCGAGCTGCCAGGCCCGCGCCACACCGATCAGCAGCAGGCTGGGCATCGAGACGAGAAAGGCGAGAAACCTTCTCAATCACCGCTTTCCTTTGCGCGGTGCGCCTTTGCGCCGGGCGGGATCACCCTTGCCCGCGCCGGCGCGGGCAAGCGCCGCCACCAGTTCTTCCCGCAGCAACGAGAACTCGCGCTCCACACCGGTTTCGCGTCCGATCAGCACGTGGTCGGTATCGGCAAGACCATGCGCGGGCAGCACCTCGCGCAGCAGGGCGCGGAAGCGGCGTTTCATGCGGTTGCGCACGACGGCGTTGCCGATCTTCTTGGTGACGGTGATGCCGGCGCGCCGCCCTTGCCCCCGATTGGCATTTGCCAGCAGGACGAACCCCGGCCGCGCGACTCGCAGGCCGCGATTGGCGGCGAGAAAGTCCGAGCGGCGGGTCAGAACGGTGTAGGGGGCGGGCATGGCGCAAGGGTCTATCGCGATTGCCGATGCGGCGGAACCGGAATCACCGGATTCTCCCGCCGGCGGGACGCAAGACGGCACCGGCCCGCGCCCCTGTTCCGGCTCCCAGTGCCAACAGTTCATGGGAGGCCGGGGGCAGGGGCGTGAGCCGGTGCCGTGCTTGATTTGTCGGGATGTGGTCGGGGCAGGGGCGGGTGCCCTTGCCGCTGCCGACCGATTACGCCGAAAGCTTCTTGCGGCCGCGAGCGCGGCGGGCGCGAAGCACCTTGCGGCCACCGGCGGTCGCCAAGCGGGCGCGGAAGCCGTGACGGCGGGCGCGGACAAGGCGGCTGGGCTGGAAAGTGCGCTTCATGTCAGTCCTCGAAATTCCATGCGGCCCCGAAAGGCCCGAACAAAAAGGCCGCCCGCACGGGACGACCGATCACAGACGCGCGCCGTTACTGGAGCGGGGGTCTGGAGTCAAGGACCGAGCCATCGCCGGGGCCGTCCGCGGCGCCATGTTTCCGGTCGCATCGCGGTCCAGTTCGACCCACAACCCCATCACGCCGGTGCCGAACCACTTGGCCGATTCGAACGGAACCGAGTTGGTCATGGCATAGAAAGCCTCGGCTTCGATCGGGCTCATGCCCATCTGCCGGTAGTAGTCGATATAGCGCCGGTTCTCGGGCGCATTCGTGGAATAGTCGCCGGGTTCAAGGCCGGTATTGTCCATCCAAGAGTGAACCGCGAACTCGGCGCCGGGATCGGCGGAGCGGTGTGCGCCGGCCAGGAACAGCTCGACCCCGCCCGAGCGCACCGAGCCGCCCGCCGGGACATGGGTGGCGATGCCTCTTTCGCGGATCATGCGGCCAAGCCGGAGATTGGCGAGGTCATCCTCGGTGCCCGGGCATTCGATCATTTCGATCGTGGCGATGCCCGGGTGGTCGCGCAGCATCGCGGCGAACTGCGCCGGGCTGCCGCCGTCGGTGACGTCGACCAGGGCCGCGCTGCCTTCGTCGAGCACGCGGAAGGGCCCGTAGGCGGAAAGGCTCGCCGGGATCGCCGCGGAAGGCACCGACGTCAACTGGAGCGGGAGGGTGCGCTCGCCACCGCCGACGAAACGGTCGGCATCCACTTCGACGGCCTCGTAATCGATGGTCTGCGCCGACAGGGGGGACACGGCGATCAGGCTCAAAAACGCGAGGAATGCAGTGGACGAGCGCATGCCCTGAAAATGCGGCCGATGCTCTTACCCAAGTGATGAGGAATGCAGTTAAAACGTTGTAAGGGATGAATTAGCTGCCTTCGCCTGCGACACAATGCGGTAATAGAGCGAGACTTGCGTGCTGTAATTCTTGCGAAAAGGGGGTTCCATGGTCGCGCTGGTTTCGACCGTAGCCTATCTCGGGCTGGAGGCGCGCACGGTCGAAGTGCAGTGCCAGGTCGCCCCCGGAATGCCGGTTTTCGCGCTCGTCGGCCTGCCGGACAAGGCGGTGGGCGAAAGCCGGCAACGCGTTTCGGCCGCGCTTACCGCGATGGGCCTGGCGCTGCCGCCCAAACGCATCACCATCAATCTCTCACCGGCGGACCTGCCCAAGGAAGGATCGCATTACGACTTGCCGATCGCGCTGGCGCTGCTCGCCGCCATGGGGATCGTCGATGCCGAGCAGATGGCGGACTTCGTGGCGGTGGGCGAACTCGCCCTCGACGGGCGCGTGATCCCGTCGCCCGGCGTGCTGCTTGCCGCGCTTCACGCGCACGAAGCCGAAAAGGGCCTGATCTGCCCCGCCGCCCAGGGTTCGGAGGCGAGCTGGGTAAGCGGCGGGGCCGGAGGCGTCCCGGTGATCGCCGCGCCCAACCTCATCAGCCTGCTCAACCACTTGAAAGGCACGCAGGTGCTGCCGCCGCCCGAACCCGGCCGTGCCGATCCGCCTCAGCGCGGGCCGGACCTGAAGCAGGTGAAAGGCCAGGAAACGGCGCGGCGCGCGCTGGAAATCGCCGCGGCCGGGGCGCACAACCTGCTGATGGTCGGTCCCCCGGGTGCGGGCAAGTCGCTGCTCGCCGCCTGCCTGCCCGGGGTCCTGCCCGAACTGACCCCGGCCGAAGCGCTGGAAGTTTCCATGGTCGCCTCGGTCGCGGGCGCGCTGGAGAACGGGCGGATCAGCCGCGCTCGCCCTTATCGCGCGCCGCATCACTCGGCCTCGATTGCGGCGCTGACGGGCGGCGGCTTGAAAGTGCGGCCCGGCGAAGTCTCGATGGCGCACCTGGGCGTGCTGTTTCTTGACGAGCTGCCCGAATTTCAGCGCCAGGTGCTCGATTCGCTGCGGCAGCCGCTGGAGACCGGCGAAGTGACTGTCGCCCGCGCCAGTGCCCACGTCACCTACCCGGCGCGGGTACAGTTAATTTGTGCTATGAACCCCTGCCGCTGCGGGCACCTCGGCGATCCGACGCTGGCATGCTCACGCGCGCCGAAGTGCGCCGCCGACTACCAGAGCAAGGTTTCGGGTCCGCTGCTCGACCGTATCGACCTGCATGTCGAGGTCGACCCGGTACGCGCCGCCGATCTCGCTCTGCCGCCCACGGCGGAGGGCAGCGCCGAAGTTTCCGCAAGAGTGGCGCGCGCCCGCAGGGTCCAGACGGCGCGGCTCGAAGGCACGCCGCTTCGCACCAATGCGGAACTGGATGGCGACGCGCTGGAAGCGCATGCCACGCCGGACGAGGCCGGACGCAAGCTGCTGCTGCAAGCGGCGGAGGCGATGCGGCTCTCGGCGCGGGGTTATACGCGGATCCTGCGGGTGGCGCGCACGATCGCCGACCTGGCGGGGTCGGAAGCGGTGGGGCGCATCCATGTTGCGGAAGCGCTCAGCTATCGACGCCGCCCGCCGACGGCGTGAGCGCCGGCACGGCATTGGCGCCCGCCGAGCCGGTGCGAGGCGATTTCGCCGCGAACGCGGGATCTCCGCGCGCCCGTTTGGCTGCCTGGCTGACCAGGCGGCTGCCCGATCCTTCCGCTTCGCGCCAGACTTCGTCGCGGGCCGCGTCGTTCGCGGCCACGCCGGCGAGCGCGCGCCAGGCGGTGAGGCGCATGCGATCGCTGGGGTGGTGCCTGCCGAATTGGCGGGCAAGGTCGCTCGCCTCCTCGCCCCCCAGGGCCACGGCGATGCGCAGGAAGGTTTCGCTTGGGCCGTGGCCCAGCGCTTCGGCGACGCGGAAAGCCCCCGCACTGCCTTTCCTGCGTTCGAATACATAGTGGTCCAGCCAGCCGTGAACCGCGTGGGTATGCGACAGCGTCAGCGTTGCCGAAAGCGATTCGGGCGGGTGCAGGCAAAGGATGTCGTGGTGGGCGCGGTAGTGGACCAGGCGCCCTGGTTCCAGCCGGGAGCGGCCGAGTGGGCGCAACATCACCGGCTCGCCGCGCCACCCGGTCACCGATTGGTAGTCGTACTCGTAATCGTCCACCGCGATGCCGGGCCCGAAATAGCCCAAGGTGAGGAAGTCGAAGTTATGATCGCGAACGATCCCATAGCCGACGGCTTCCGGCCCGCTCGCGCGCAGGGCATGTTCGTCGATCGAAGGCCAGATCTCCGCGCTGATGATGAACTTGCCGCGACCGGGCGGGGCAAGCATGATGCGGTTGCCGCCGCTGGCCTGCATCATCGGCGCGTCCATGGCCGCCGGCCCGCGCCCGGCGAGCATGTCGACAAGCGCATCACCCAGGAACCGGGTATTGTTGCCCAGCCGTTTCAGCCAGTTCGCCGCGTGCGACAGGCTCTCCTCCTCGGCCGGATCGAACCCCCAGGTGGAGAGCGCCTCGATGCATTCTTCCAGCGAGGCCGGTGTCGGATCGCGCACCGCGATTACCCGGGCCACGCCGCCGCTCCTTCCAGTTCCGGCCATGTTTCAAGCAATGAGGCGCGCAGGGCCACGGCCGGTCCCGACAGCGGATCATCTGCGCGATCCGCCAGCCGTTGCAGCAATTGCAGGCCAGCACCGGTATCGAGCGCGAGAACTTCGCGCACCGCCTGCCAGCGCGCACCTTCACCTACGGACTGTTCCGCCTCGCCGGCGGCGATCCGAGCCATGCGGGCGACCGCGTCCTTGCGTTCCATGCGGCCGAGCAGGGCCAGGGCCAGTTCCCAGCGCGTATCCCGCGTCCGCGCCGCCGCCTGGTGGAGCAGGATGCCGTCGGGCAGGCGGTACTCGCGCGCGGGCTCCTGCTCAACGAGTTGACGCTGCAACCGCAGTAGCACCAGGCCCCCGCTGGCGCGGCGCACCTGCAGGGACTCGCGCGGGCCGTAGCGGTAAAGCACCAGGCTGGGGTCGAGAGCGAGCCTGCCGGATTGCAGGATCGCGCGGTTCCCTTGCTCTTCGCGAAGCAGAATGTGATCCGCCGTTCCCGAACCGGCAAGCACATGAATCCAGGTTTCTCGCGGCACGAACTTCGCGGTCTTGGGCGCGGGCAGCTTTTCCAGCGCCGCCCCGTCATAGACGGCAAGCATCAGGCTTGCCCGGCCGGAACTGGCCAGCACCAGCGCGGGTGCCGCATCCCGATTGCTGTGAAGCAGCGGCATCTGGCCCAGCGGGTGCGCGGCGAGACCGGGCAGCCCGGCGGCGACGAAGCTGCCGGCGATATCCATCGCGTGCGTGCTCTCGGCACTGAACAGCCGGGCCAGCGGCGGACACTGTTCCAGCGCGGTTCCGTCACCGAAGCGTTCCAGCGCGGCGAGCACCGGCGCAACCGTGCGATCGGCTCGCCAGGTGGTGAGCCCGTTCGCCAGGGCCATCTGTCCCCGTTCCCATTCCGCACTGCCACGGCGGAGCGTCACCAGCGCATCGTGGATCCGCATCTGCGGCGTTTCAATCCGGGAAAACGAAGGGATAGAGGCAGGGCATCAGCTCGGCGTGATTGTCATCGTCGGCATCGCGGCGGCGAACATCGTTAAGACTACCGAAGACACCGGTGAGCACATCGAGATCGGGCAAGGCCGTGCGATCGATCCCGGGCAGTTTGGGCCCCTTGTTTTCCGACACGTCCACGACCCTCAAAGCAGCAATTCGAACACCAAGAGCATTCGAAAACTTGCCTCAATCAGCAGTTTCTCCTCAATTAAAATATTGTAATGAGCGGAAGGCGCACCTTGCCGGAGCCTATTTCACGCTGGATAGTGGCATGGATGCAACAAATACGTCGTGGTTAACACGGGCAATCGGACGCACGCAGCAGGATCACAAGGCCATCGCCGGCAGGCGGGACTTGCGCGGGGGCAATAGTCACTCGCTTCGCGTCAGCGCGGACGCGATCGAGGATTTGCGGCGCGACCCCGGTCTCGAACGCGACAAGATCGGCGGTTCCCAGCAAGCGGGCCTCGCGCAAGGTCAGGTCTTCCGGGTCGTCGCTGCGCAGGACGATCTCGATCGTTTCTCCGGCGATGGTGCTCGCGCCGGCCAGCCAGTCCTCCATGCGGTCCGCGCCGCCGGGTGCCAGCGGATCGAGCGGTCCCCCTTGCGCAAGCGCGGCGTCGAGCGCGCGCCGGCGATTTCCGGCATCGGGGAAACGCGCGCGCAAGGCCTCGCGCGCCGTGCCGAGCGCCGTGGCCAGCGCGCCGAGCGACTGCGGCACGATCTGTTCCAGCCGCAGGCGCAGCTGCTTGGCCAGCCCCGCCGAGACGCCGCCAGTGCCGATCGCAACCAGAACCGGCGAGCGATCGAGAATCGAAGGAACGGTGAAATCGCACAGGCCCGGCCGGTCCGTGACATTGACCAGAAGACCGGCGCCGCGCGCGCGGATCGCGTCGCTTTCCGCCGCCGCATCATCCTCGTGGGTGATGAAAGCGAACCGCGCGCCGCGCTCGATGCCTTCGCCCAGATCGCCGATCACCGATCCGCCAGCGCGTGCGACCAACCGCCGCCTGGCCTCTGCCGCTTCGCCCGAACCCAGCACCACGACCGGCCGGCCGGCGATGCGGTGGAACAAGGGAAGGTGATCGATCATGACGCTCAGCCTCCCCCGTCGCTCAATCCAGCCATTCGGGCACTTGTTCGGCGGCAAGGATCGTCGCCGGTTCTATGCGGCTGGCGACCACGGCCCACTTGTCGCCATCGACCATCACCTCGGGCACCAGCGCGCGCGAGTTGTAGGTGTTGGCCATCGTCGCGCCATAGGCGCCGGCGGTACGGAAAACGGCAAGATCCCCGACCCTGACCGCATCGATCTCTCGGGCCAGGGCGAAAGTGTCGGAACTCTCGCAGATCGGGCCAACGATGTTGGCGATCATGGTTTCGCCGCTTGGCTTCACCGCCACGAAATCGTGCCAGGCATCGTACATTGCCGGCCGGGCAAGGTCGTTCATCGCCGCGTCGACCACCACCCAGGGATGGCCCGCCCCGCGCTTCACGCGCACCACTTCGGTCACCAGTACGCCCGAGTTGCCGGTGATGACGCGCCCCGGCTCGAACATCAGCGTGACGCCCCAGCCGAGCGCGACTTCGGTCACCATGGCGCCGTAGTCGGCGGGGGTGGGCAGCTGCTCGCCCGCTTTGTAAGGTACGCCAAGGCCGCCGCCTAGGTCCATGTGCGTGACCTTGAAGCCCTGCACGCGCAAGGCATTCATCAGCGCGCCCATCTTGAGGAAAGCCTGCCGCGAGGGTTCGAGGTCGCCGATCTGGCTGCCGATGTGCACGGCAAGGCCGCGCATATCCAGGCCCGGCAAGGCCGAGAGCCGGGCATAGATGCCGGAAGCCCGGTCATGGGACACGCCGAACTTGTTCTCCGCCTTGCCGGTGGAGATCTTGGCATGCGTGCGCGCATCGACATCGGGATTGACGCGCAGTGCGCAGGCGGCGGTCTTGCCCAGGGCGGCGGCGATCCCGGCGAGTTCGACGCCTTCCTCCTCGCTTTCCAGGTTGAACTGGCCGATCCCGGCGCGCACCGCCGCGATCAGTTCGGCGCGAGTCTTGCCGACGCCCGAGAACACGACGTCCTTCGGCGCGATCCCGGCGGCAAGCGCGCGGTTCATCTCGCCTTCCGAAACGACGTCGGCGCCGTATCCTTCCTTGGCCAGCAGCCGCAGCACGGCAAGGTTCGGGTTGGACTTCACGGCGAAGGCGATGTGCACCTTGGGCAGCGCCGAAAGCGCTTCTCGAAAGACCCTGGCATGACGGCTGAGCGTTGCGCGCGAATAGACATAGACGGGCGTGCCGACCTCGCGGGCGATTTCGGCCAGCGGCACCTGTTCGGCGCAAAGTTCGCCGTTCTTCAATTCGAAATGATCCATGGCAAGCCTGTCAGTCGTGTTCGGGTTCTGGCGGCTCGGGAGGCGGGAGATCGAACGGATCGTCCTCGCGCTGCTCGGAGCGGGTGCGCAGCTCGACGCTGCGTTCGGGAATGGCCTGCGTGGGCGGTTCGAGCAGTTCGGCCGGGCCCGGCTTGTCCGCGCGGCCATAGGGCGCGGGCGGCAGTTGCTGGCCCGGTTTCAACTCCAGCGCCGAGCGCTGGCCGCAGGCGGCGAGCGCCACAAGCAGGACCAGGGCGGAAACCTTGCGCATGTCCATCACTCCATACCCAGCGCGGCGCGGGCTTCGGCCACGCGCAGGCGCACCTGCTCGGGCGCGGTGCCGCCGTGGCTCTTGCGCGCGGCGACCGATGCCTCGACCGAGAGGGCCTTGAATACCCGCTCGTCGATGCGGCTGTCGATGGCCTTGAGATCCTCCAACGGCAACTGGTCGAGCGCCATGCCCCGGCTCTCGGCCAGCTTCACCGCGGCGCCGGTGATGTGATGCGCCTCGCGGAAGGGGATGTCGCCCTCGCGCACCAGCCAGTCGGCCAGGTCGGTGGCGGTGGCGAAGCCCAGTTCGGCGGCGGCGCGCATGCGATCGGTGCGAAAGCGCGTTTCGCCGACCATGCCGGCCATCGCCGCGATCGACAGGGCGAGCAGGCTCGCGGCTTCGAAGACCGGCGGCTTGTCGTCCTGCATGTCCTTCGAATAGGCCAGCGGCAAGCCCTTCATGGTAATCATCAGCCCGGTCAGGCAGCCGGCGATGCGTCCGGCGTGGCCGCGTACCAGTTCCGCCGCGTCGGGGTTCTTCTTCTGCGGCATGATCGAACTGCCGGTGGAAAGGCTGTCCGGCAGGGCCACGAACCCGAAAGGCTGGCTCGCCCAGATGATGAATTCCTCTGCCAGCCGCGAGAGGTGCAGCGAGCACTGGCTCGCGGCCATCAGGTAGTCGAGCGCGAAGTCGCGGTCGGACACGGCGTCCAGGCTGTTGGCGGTCGGCGCGTCGAAGCCGAGCGCCTGAGCGGTCATCTCGCGGTCGATCGGAAAGCCGGTGCCGGCCAGCGCCGCCGAGCCGAGCGGGCTCCTGTTCATACGCTTCCGGGCATCGGCGAACCGCGAACGGTCACGCGCGATCATCTCGTAATAGGCCATCAGGTGGTGGCCAAGCGTGACCGGCTGCGCGGTTTGCAAGTGGGTGAAGCCGGGCATGATCGAATCGGCATGTTCACCGGCGCGCGTGACAAGTGCGACCTGGAGTGCTTCCAGCCCGGTGTCGGCCTGGTCGATCGCGTCGCGGACCCAAAGCCGGAAGTCGGTCGCCACCTGGTCGTTGCGCGAGCGTGCGGTATGCAGGCGCCCGGCCGCCGGGCCGATCAGTTCGGCCAGGCGCGATTCGGTGGTCATGTGGATGTCCTCGAGATCCCAGTTCTCGGGCACTCCGTTCACCTCGTACTCGGCGGCGACCTGGTCGAGCCCGTCGCGGATCGTCACCGCGTCCTCGCTCGAAACGATGCCGCAGGCGCCCAGCATCGCGACATGTGCCTTGCTGGCGGCGATGTCCTGCCGCCACAGTGCCTTGTCGAAGGGGATCGAGGCATTTATCTCGCGCATGATCGCAGACGGTCCAGCCGCGAACCGTCCGCCCCACATCTGGTTGGAGCCCCCCGCCTTGCTGTCTTCCAAATCGCTCAAGTCGCTCGTCCTGTGTTCGCTGGCGGGAGCATCGGCCCTGCTGGGCGGCTGCGATAGGCAAAGCGGTGAGGACGCGCAACCGCAGGCTTCCCAAACCGCGCCTCGAGGCGAGCAGGCCGGGCCGGACGGCAATGCCGGCAAGCTCGACCGTTCGCACAAGGGCGAACTGTTGCCGGCGACCATCCTGGTCGACAACACAGGGGAAACCCTCGACCTCGCTTCGTTCAAGGGCAAGCCGCTGTTGATAAACCTCTGGGCCACCTGGTGCGCGCCTTGCATCGCCGAGATGCCCACGCTGGATGCCTTGATCGCCAGGGAAAACGAGCTTGGCATCACCGTGCTGCCGATTTCGCAGGACATGGGTCAGGCCGACAAGGTGGTGGAGATCCTGCGCCGCCGAAAGCTCGACCACATCGAACCTTGGCTCGACGAAAAGGGCGACCTTGGCTTCCGCTACGGCGGCAACCTGCCGGTAACAGTGCTGTTCGACAACCAGGGCAAGGAAGTATGGCGCTACACCGGCGGCAACGACTGGAGCAGCCCCGATGCATCGAAGCTCATCGCCGAGGCTCGCTGAAACCGGCCGGAAAGACGTGCGCCAGGCATTCGAATCCGCGCCTGCGCAGCAAAGGCCCTTGCACTAGCCCCCACCCCCCGGTAAAGGCCGCCCCCGCCCACCGTCCGTATTGCACCTGCAGGACAGCCGGCACGCCGCAGTAGCTCAGCTGGTAGAGCACGACATTCGTAATGTTGGGGTCGGGGGTTCGAGTCCCTTCTGCGGCACCATATTTTCCTTGAAAAACAGATACTTCATAATACCGTGAACCGGTAAATCCTGTTACGCGTACTTCGAAGGCGGTCCCGCGCCTACCGGCCGGATTGACCGAAACCGGCGGCAAGTCCCGAGCCGCCATTGCATCTTGTTTCGGCGTTCGCCGTAAAGGCATCTCCTCAAGCGCCCGTCATGGTGGATCAGCCGGGCCTTGTCCGCACCGGGCCTTCCACGGCGGTGACCAGACGGGCCAGGCGCGGCCGTATCCGCCTTTCAAGGTCGTCGATGACCTCGTAGACGACGGGCACGAGCACCAGCGACAAAGCCGTCGACGAGATCAGCCCGCCGATGACGGCCAGTGCCATCGGCACGCGGAACTCGGACCCTTCACCCAGACCCAGTACTGTCGGGACCATCCCGGCAGCCATGGCAAAGGTCGTCATGATGATCGGGCGCGCCCGATCGCGGCAGGCCTCGATCAGCGCGTCGTGCTGGCTGACGCCGGCACGTTCGGATTCGATGGCATGTTCGACGAGCAGGATCGAGTTCTTGGCGGCCAGTCCCATGAGCATGAGCAGGCCGATCAATGCCGGCAGATTGAGGGCGGCGCCGCCAAGCGCGAGGCCCCCGAAAGCCCCAGCCAGCGAGAGTGGCAGCGCCGCGAGAATCGTGATCGGCTTGAAGAAGCTGCGGAACAGCAGCACCAGAACCGCGAATATCAGGGCAACGCCCGCGACGATGGCGCCGATGAACCCGCCGAACAGTTCCGCCATGTCCGCGGATTGCCCGAAGGCAGGGCGGGTGATGCCATCGGGAAGCTGCTGGAGGATTGGCAGGCTGTCGATCTTCGCCAATGCCTGGCCGATCGACACGCCGTTCAGTTCCGCCTGGACGGTGACGCGGCGTTCGCGATCGAACCTTTCGATGCGGGTGACGCCGGGCTCGAAGCTCAATGACGCTACCGCTGAGAGCGGGACCGCTTCACCGCTTGCGAGCGGCACACGAAGGTTGGCGATCGTGTCGAGATCGCCCCGAGCACTGTCGGGCAGCCGCACCCGCACGGCAAGCCGCTGCTCGCCGTCGTTGAACTTGGCGGTGTTGGCATCGACGTCGCCCATGGTTGAAACGCGGATGATCGCCGCGAGCGCTTCCGCCGTAACGCCAAGCCGGGCCGCTTCGTCGGGCCTGGGCCGCACTACCAGTTCAGCGGCTGGCCGCGGCGCGAGCTGGTGGACATTGGCAAGCTCGGGCAGCGCGCGCATCTGGCGTTCGAGGGCGAGCGCGGCGCCCGCGAGCGCATTGCCGTCTTCCCCGGACAGGATGACCTGGACGACCGAGCCGCCGTTGCCACCGGCGCCATAGCTCAGGCGAAGGTCCGGGATCTTGAGCAGCAAAGGCCGGATTGCAGCCTGGAACTCCTGCGTGGTGTGTGCCCGATCCTTCTTGAGCAGTACCGTGACAGTTCCAGACCCAACGCTGCCGCCGCTGCCGATGGAGGTGAAGACGAGGTCTACGTCGGCCTGCCTATGAAGCGTTTCGGTAAGTATTGCTGTCGCACGGCGCATCTCCTCGAGCTTTGCGCCGGGGGGACCCTCGACCTGGATATCGAAGGTTCCACTGTCGCGTTCGGGCGTGAAGCCCGTCGGCAGCGTGGTCGCCAGCCACAGCGATGCGGCGAACAGCGCGGCCCCGCCGCCCAGCGACAGCCAGCGATGGGCCAGTGCCCATTCCACCGCCCGCCGGTAGGGGCCGCCAAAAGGCTTGCGGGGGTGAGGCTTTGCCCTGCTCTTCAGGAAGTAGGCCGCCAGCAGCGGCGTAAGCAGGCGCGCGACCAGGAGAGAGGACAGCACGGATATGGCGACCGTGAGACCGAACTCGCGGAAGAAGCGCCCGGTCATGCCCGGCATGAACGATACCGGCATGAAGACGACCACGATCGCCATGGTCGTCGCGATGACCGCCAGACCGATCGCGTCCGCGCCTTCCAAGGCCGCCTGATATGGCGTTTCGCCCGCCTCGATGCGCTTCTCGATATTCTCGATCTCGACGATGGCATCGTCGACGAGCACGCCGATCACCAGCGTCAGCGCGAGCAGGGTGATGATGTTCAGGCTGAATCCCAGGGCGGCCATGGCCGCGAAGGTCGGGATGAGCGAGATCGGCATGGCGATCGCGGCAATGATCGTGCTGCGCCATTCGCGCAGGAACATGAAGACGATGACTGCCGCCAGCAGCATGCCCTCGATCAGGCTGCCTACCGTGGCATAGTAGCTTTCGCGCGTGCTCTGGGCGCCCGACAGCAGCTTGCGAAACGCGATGTCGCGATGCTCGGCCTGGATCTCGGCCACCGCTTTCGTCATCTCGTCCTCCACCGCCACGTCCGAGGCGGCTTTGGTCTTCATGACCTGGAACGCGACGACCGGCTGGTTCTCCAACTGCGCAAGCTGGGTTCGCTCGGCGGCTCCGCTGGTCACGGTGGCGACGTTACCAAGCCGGATCTGGCGCCCGTCACCGGTGGGAATGACCGTTTCCCGCAGCTTTTCCACCGTGTCGGCGGCACCGAGGACGCGCACGGTCTGCGTGCGTCCTCCCACGTCGACGCTGCCGCCGGGCACGTCCACGTTGAAGCTGCGCAGGGCATTGTTGATCGCAGGGACGGTCAGGTCCAGCGCGGCGATTTTCTGGGGGTCGAGCGTCACGTTGATTTCGCGATCGACGCCGCCCAGTCGCCGCACTTGTCCGACGCCCTTGGCCGCCGTCAGGCGCTTGGTCACGATCTCGTCGACGAACCAGCTCAGTTCCACATCGGACATGGTGGGTGCGGACACGGCGTAGACGACGACCGGTTCGCTCTCGAATTCGAGCCGGGACACCACGGGTTCTTCGATCTCGCGCGGCAGCGCGTCACGAATGCGTTCGATAGCGGCCCGGACCTCATCGCTCGCCCGCTGCGGATCTTCCCCGATGTCGAAGTCGATCGTGGTGCTCGACTTGCCCAGCGTGATGGTCGACTGCACATGGTCGACCCCCGCGATGTTGGACACTGCGGCTTCGACCTCGCGGGTGATCTGCGTTTCCACTTCGCTGGGCGCGGCGCCGTTCAGCGTCACCGACACCTCGACGCTCGGGAAAGACACGTCCGGAAGCAGCTTGACGGGCAGGGTGAGATAGCCGCCCACGCCGGCCAGCAGCAGCAGGATGAAGAGGACGCTGACCGGAATTGGATTGCGGATGGCCCATGCGGAAATGCGCATCGACTATTTGCCCGTCGCCGGCTTGACCGGTTCGACCCGATCCCCGTCAAGCAGGAAGGCCGCTCCGCCCAGCGCGACGCGCGTGCCCGGCGGCGGCCCGTCAAGCAATTCGACCCATCCATCGGCGCGCTCACCCGTGCGAACCGCCAGCGAATGCGCGCGATTGTCGGCACCGATCACCATCACCGTACTGCCGCCGGCTTCGAACTGCAGGGCGCTTTCCGGAACGGCGGCGGCCATGCGAGGCAACTTTTGAAACTCCGCGCGGGCGAAGCCGCCAGTGCGAACCTGGGGATCGATCGGCAGGCTGATACGCGCGCGGCCAAGCTTTGTCCCGGAATCCACGCGCGGCGATACGCGGCGGACCATGCCGTCGAGTTGTATGCCCGAGGGTAACGACACGCGCGCCTTCGTACCGGGACCGATCGCAATCAGCGCATCTTCGGGAATCTCGGCATCGAGTTCTATGCGGCGGTCCCGCGCGATCCGGAACAGGGGATCGCCGCTTCCGTTCGCTACCGCGCCGGGACGTGCAGCACGCTCCAGCACGATCCCGCCGACCGGTGCGCGGATCGTCATCAGCATCCGCTGCGTGAGAAGATCCTTGAGCTGGGCTTCGGCCGCCGTGGCCGCGGCCCCGGCGCTGTCCGCCTGCGCGCGCCTGGTCGCAATCTGTTCGTCGGAAAGGACTCCAGACCCATCGAGGCCTCGCACGCGCCCCGCTTCGGCCTGGGCTTGGCCCGCCTGGACCCTGGCCTGGGCCAGCTGCGCGCGGGCCTGTGCGATCTTCGCTTCGATCAAGGTCGGATCGAGGCGGGCGAGGGGTTCCCCCTTACGCACGACCGCGCCTTCATCGACCATGACCGCGGCGATCCGGAAGCCGGACAACTCCGATCCCACCGCGGCTTCCTCATACGGTACGAGGAGGCCCGAAGCGGTCAGGGCTCCACCGATTTGGCGCATCTCGACCTGGGCGACAGAGACCGCGCGCGGGTTCGCCAGTTTCTCCGTGTCCTTGGGTTTCGTGCTTGAGGTGTCGCCGGAACAGGCCGAAAGCGCGAAGGCGAGCAAGAGCACCGTTTGCGACAGGTGGGTCTTCATGGTCATATCCCGGATTGTTGCGGCGTTTGCTCTGCGGCCCAGCCGCCGCCGAGTGCCTGGAAAGTCTGGACCGAGCGCTGCAGGGCATCGACCCGCGCGCTGGTGAGTGCGGTCCGGGCCGAACGGAAGGTTCGTTCGGCGTCGAGCACCTCCTGCAGATCGGACAGGCCTCGCCGATATCGCAGGAGGGCGGCATCGTAGGCACGCTGCGCGCGGGCGAGCCCTGCTTCGAGCGTGCCGACACGCTGGCGATCGGCGGCAAGGCGCGTGAGGGCCTGGTCCACTTCGGAATAGGCGGTATGGACGATGCGCTCATAGGCAAGCACCGCCTGTTCGGCTCGTGCGCTTGCGCCTCCCAGTTCGGCCTTGAGGCGTCCGCGATCGAATATCGGCAAGAGGATGTTGCCGCCGATCGCGCCGAACACCGCCGTGCTCGCGAGGCCGCCCGTCTGAGTATTGTAGCCGAGCGTCACCTGGGGCGTGATCGTCGGATAGAAAGCCAACTCGGCAAGGCGCACATTGCCGGATTGCGCGGCGAGGCGGGCTTCTGCCTCGCGTATGTCCGGTCGCCGGACCAGCAGATCGCCGGGAAGGCTTTGCGGCACCTGCGGCATGCGCGTTTCGGTCGCGGCGATGGGCAGGCTCCCGATCGGTGCTGTGCCCGATCCGATCAGCACCAGCAGCGCGCGCCGGCTCGCGTCCAGGGCACCTGCGAGGTCGGCGGCCTGCGCTTGCGCCTGCGCCAGATCGCTTTCCACCCGGTCTATTTCGGAAGTCGCCGCGAGCCCGCGTTCCGCACGCATGCGGACAAGTTCGGACAGCCGGCGTTGTATCCGCTCATGGGCGTGCGCATCGTCGAGCTGCGCGGCCAAGCCGCGTGCCTCGAACAGGCCCCGCGCGACGTCGGCGGCAAGCATGGCGCGAACGCTCTCATAGTTGAACCGCGCGGCGGCGAGGTCCGCATCCGCCACGTCCCTGCTCACGCCGCGACGACCGAACAGGTCCAGTTCCCAGCTGATCGGCAGGGACGCGCCGGCGGTCTTCGTCATGCTTGGCGCAAAGAGACTGGTAAGCGATTCGAGACCCGGGATGCCGGAGATGTCGAGATTGCTGGTCGAGAGATTGTCGGTCTTGCGGATTTCACCCGTGAGCTGAGCATTGCCTTGCAGGCCGAAGCGCGAGAGTGCGGAGGCGCGCGTGGCTCGCGCTTCGGTCAGCCGTGCGAAGGCTTCGCGCACCGAGAAGCCGCGTTCCAGTGCACTGTCGATCAGTTCCTGCAATTGCGCATCGTCGTACAGCATCCACCAGCGGTCGAGCGTGGCCGCCGGGAGGGCAGAACCGGCGGCGTCATAGGCCGCCGGCAACTCGACCGAAGCCGGCCGGATCGGCGGTGCTGTCGCGCAACCACCCAGGCAGAGCGCGCTGCCGAGCATGACTGCCTGCCAGCGGACGATATTCGGCAGCGCCGTTCGCCGGCGCGAACCCGATTCCTTGATGTCCATTCGTGCAGTCCAGGTCAGGGGTGCGAAGCGGGCATTATGCTGACCGGGTCTTGCTGATCGTGGGCGTGAAGCCCGATGCGGAAGTCTTAACGGCCCAGGCCATCGAGTTGGCCGCGATGTTCGGCAGGGCGTTCACGAGAAACGTCACGTCTATCCATTTCATATTGGCTCAGGTGCGGGCTGAGGCCGTTGCGGGGTGTGCGAAGCGGATGCCGGGGGCCTTGCTTCTACCCTGAGACACCGCGAGGTGCCCGACTCCCCACGAGAAAGTTTCAAACGCCTGATCGGGAGGAGGGGGTGGCGATCGGGTTCGGTGTACGGGCTGGGAGCCGGGGAGGTCGATCGCCGGAATTCACATGTCTTCGTGCGAAGGCCGCGCGCGTCACGATTTCGCTCGAGATCGGGTTGCGCGGTTCGAACCGGCGGCCGTTGGCTTCGTCGACTGCCTGATGGCCGGGCGGACCGCTTGACGGCTACTCCGTCGCCTGGCTGCACGTTGCCGCCATCGTCAATCGCGCGGGAGGGGAGGTTTCGAGAGGCGGCGATCTGCGGGTATGAACGCGGATGGGCACGGAATTGCGTGGTGCCGAACCCGCATCAAGGCCAAATTCCCTGCCTCAGTATCACTCTATCGTCTCAATATCGCTCTATCGTAACGTGCCTCAACTCGTGCACGGGTATCAGACGATCGCGCAGTTCGATCGCGCTTATCGAGATGTCCGCTGCCGCCACGCCGATGATCGCAGCATGAGCGTCAGGGCCGACGCGCCAGATGTGGAGATCGGTGATGCGCGCATCGCCCGGCCCTTCGATAACCTCGCGCACCTCCTGGGCAATATGCGGGTCGGTGCGGTCCAGAAGAACGAAGGCGGTATCCTTCATCAGGGACCACGACCAGCGCGCAATGACGATGCCGCCAACCATGCCCATGACTGGATCGAGCCAGACCCAGCCCAGATAGCGGCCGGCCAGAAGCGCGGCGATGGCCAGCACCGACGTCAGGGCATCGGCCAGCACATGCAGATAGGCCGAGCGGAGATTGTTGTCGCCGTGCCCATGTCCGTGATGCCCATGTCCGTGATGATGCCCGTCGCTGTGATCGTGGTCGTGCGCATGATGATGGCCCGACAGCAGTAGCGCGCTGGCGATGTTCACGGCGAGGCCGATGACCGCGATCACCGTCGCCTCGCCAAAAGCCACGGTGATCGGATTGAACAAGCGCAGGAAGGATTCGACGCCGATCCCGAGCGCAATCAATGCCAGCACCAAGGCCGAGGCGAAGCCGGCGAGATCGCCGACCTTGCCGGTGCCGAAGCTGAAGGCGGGATTGTGCGCGTGGCGACGGGCATAGGCATAGGCAGTCGCGGCAACGCTCAATGCTCCGGCATGGGTCGCCATGTGGAAGCCGTCCGCCAGCAACGCCATCGATCCGGTGACATAGCCGGCCACGATCTCGCCCACCATCATGACGGCCGTCAGCGCGACGACCCAGAGGGTGCGGCGGGCATTCTCGTCGTGCGATGCGCCCAGGAAATCGTGATCGTGCACGAAGCGGTCAATTTCCGGCTGGGTTGCCATGCGGGGTCTTTCTACTTGGCATAGCGGCGGATGGCGGCGATCAGAGCTTCGACGCCCCGCTCACGTTCTTCCGGCTCAAGATCGGGCGCTGCGACATGCGTTCTCACGTGCGATTCGATAAGTTCGTCGATGAGCCCGTTGAGGGCTCCGCGCGCGGCGGCGGTGAGATGCAGCGTCGTCGAACAATCCTCACCCGCGACCAGGGCGCGCTCGACGGCCTGCAGTTGCCCGACAAGCCGGCGCACGCGCATGACGAGGGCATCGTTATCCTTGCTGAGGTGCGACATAGCATACCCCCCTATCCTATAACGGACCCAAGTCAAACGAAACCTCACTCCTGTAGCTGCCGCACTGGCAATCCAGGGCGACGCTTGCGGCTTTCACGCCGCCGCTGTCGCAGCGATGGGCTGATCTCACCAGGAAGGGCGGAAGCGGCCTTCGAGGCAGTGATCGTCCCCCGGATACCAGAAGCGGCCGAAGGTGACGGGAACATCCTCGTTCCAGGTGCGCCGTTCGACGACCAGACAGGCTTCCCCTTCCTCAAGCGCCAGATGCTCGGCGACCATGGGCGTGGCGCCGCGCGCCGTGATGCGGTGCTTGGCCTCCGTCCATGGCACATGGGCAAGCAGCCATTGGCCCGGGCTTACGTCCTCCAGCGGCTGGCAGGTGATCCTGGGCGCGGCATCGACATTGACCAGCCGTTCTTCAAGTTGAAACGGCTTGCCGTTGGAAAGGTGCAGGCACAGCATCTGGATCGCTGGTGCGTGCGCCTCCAGGCCATGTTCGGCGCGGATGGGCGAACCTTCGGGCACCATGCCGCAACTTAGCAGCCGATAGCCGTAATGCCCGCCATCGCGGCGCACGGCATTGGCGGCATCCCAGATCTCGAGTACGGGGCGCTCGCGTGCGCGGCCGGTGACGATCGTGCCGATCTTCGGGCGGCGTTCCACCAAGCCTTCGGTGGCAAGGCTCTGGATCGCCTTGTTCACCGTCATGCGCGCCGTCGCATAGTGGTTGGTCAGGAAAAGTTCGGAGGGCAGGCGGGTTCCCGCTGGCCAGTCGCCATTCAAAATGGCCAGCGCCATCGACCTGCGAATCTGCAACCAAAGCGGTCCTTCGCCATCCAGCGGCGGAATCGCGGCGGCCTCGATCGGCCCGATGGCAGATTCCCTGACCCTCTTCGTAGCGATCGTTGCCTCCATTACCGCCTGCGCTGCGATGGGAGAAAATATCTATAGAAATCCACTGCCTGCAACGGCGCGCCAGGAAATTTCCCACGCGCCTTCGCAACCGCAAAAAAATTTCGCGACACCCTCTTGACGCACTTGCCAAAGCTCGTCAACTTTCATTTGACTATACAAATAAAGACAAACGCGGGACGGGATATTCGATCACCAAGGGGGTTGAAGTATGCGCAATAATATTTCCCGCTGGGCCGTCGGGTCGTCGTTGGTCGCCGCCGCCTACCTCTTTCCGCTCCAGGTCCATGCCCAGAGCGCCTCGGCAAAAGAAGATGAAGCCGAGGACGGTTCCACCATCACCGTCACCGGCTGGAAGCTGCGTAAGCTCGATGCCGCCCTTCCCACCGGCAGCCGCCTGGGCCTGTCTGTGCGCGAAACGCCGGCGACGATCGATCAGATCGATTCCAACGAAATCCTGACCCGTGGTTTCCGCACGGTCGAGGAAGCCACGGTCAGCCTGCCCGGCGTTACATCGGGCGGTTCGCCCGGCGACCCGTCGCTTTTCTCCATGCGCGGCTTCACCGGCGAGCAGATTACCATCCTGCACAACGGGCTCTATCTCGGCCCCGCCAACATGATTAACCGGCCGGGCAACACTTTCAACATTGCCAGCATCGATGTGTTGAAGGGCCCCGCATCGGTCCTGTACGGCCAGGGCGCGATCGGCGGCGCCGTCAACATCGTCAACAAGCATCCTGATTTCACCGGCGACAGCTTCCAGGCGTTGGGCTCCTATGCGACGTTCAACACCGTCAGCGCCGGCTTCGGCGGCAACAAGGTGCTGAGCGACGATGTCGCGTTGCGGCTCGATGCCAGCTATCACACCACCGACGGTTACGTGAAGGACGCAGGTTCCAATTCGCTCAACGCCACAGGGGCGCTGCTCTACCAGCCGACCAAGGACTTCTCGCTCGAATTCAGCGTCGATTACCTGAAGGACAATCTGTCGAACTATTTCGGCACGCCGCTGGTCCCGGCTGCCGATGCGACCGATCCGATCCCGGGCATCCTCTCGTCCTCGAGCGGTATGGTGGTCGACCGGGCGATGCGCTTCGTCAATTACAACGTCTCCGACAGCCGCGACAAGAGCTGGCAGGTGTGGCCGAAGCTGGTGCTGAACTGGAAAGTGTCGGACAACCTGACGTTGTCCAATACCGCCTACTGGTTCCACGCCGAACGCCAGTGGGTCAATGCCGAGGTCTATTCCTACAACAGCACGACCAAGCTGATCGATCGGGATCGGTTCTTCGTCTTCCATAATCAGGATCTGATCGGCGATCAGTTCAGTGCGACATTCGACAGCCAGCTCTTCGGGTTGCAAAACAAAATCGTTGCAGGCGTCGATTACAGCCATCTGGACTTCATCCGTTCCCGCGGGTTCCCGGATGGCGACAGCGTGGACCCGAGCAACCCCGATCCAGGGTTGTTCGGGCCCATCGCGAAGCGCGTCAGTCCGACCCGCTGGGATCAGGCTGCACTGTTCGCGGAGGACGTGCTGAGCCTGACCCCGTCATTGAAACTGGTCACGGGCCTGCGGGCGGAAAATCTCTATCTGACCCGCGAAAACTATAACGTGGACGGCAGCTTCAACGCTGGCAGCAGCTTCAAGCGCACCTACAAGCTGTTCAACTGGCGTGCGGGGCTGGTCTACGATCTGGCGCCAATGGTCACGGCCTATGTATCGTACAGCACCGGCAAGGATCCCGTGGGTTCGAACATCTTTCTGGTCAACGCCAGCCAGAACTTCGGTCTCAGCTCTTCCCATCAAGTCGAGAGCGGCCTGAAGGCAGACCTGATGGATGGGCGCGGGTCGCTCACGCTCAGTGCCTATGACATCAAGCGCAAGAACATCCTGACTCTCGTCGGCACGGACACGCTCAGCAATGTCGGAAGCCAGACCTCGAAAGGTGTGGAGCTTTCGGGCCAGTTCAAAGTCACCAACGACTGGACCCTCATCGCGAGCGGCACTTACGTCGATGCCGAGTACGGCGATTTCGTCGATCCCAACTACGGCATCGCCGCGACCGGCAACACGCCGCCCAATGTCCCTGCCTGGGTCGGCAACGTCTGGACCTCCTACCGCAACGTCGGCGGACTTCCGCTGGAAATGGGCGGCGGGGTCAAATACGTCGGCAAGCGCTATGGCAATACGGCCAACGATCTTGTCCTGAAGTCCTATGCGACCGGTATCGTCTATGCGACTTATGAGGTGTCGCCGAATATCTCGGTCACCGGACGCGTCAACAATGTATGGAACCAGACCTTCGTGCAGTGGGCGGATATCTATTATCCCACCCAGGTTGTCCTGGGTGAGCCTCGCCGTATCGAGGTAAGTTTCCTTGGTCGCTTCTAAGGCACGGCGATGGAACCAGGCGGTCAAGCAGATCGCCTGGTTCCATCGCTGGCTGGGGATCGCGACATGCCTGGTGTTCGCCATGTGGTTCGCCAGCGGCGCGGTGCTTCTGTTCAAGCCGTTCCCTTCGCTCTCGCGCCCGGAACAGCTCAGGCTGGAAGCGCCGATCGATCTTGCGGCCGTCGGGATTTCCCCGGCTCAGGCGGCGGCGAAAGTGGGCGACAGCACGGACGGTTTGCGGCTCGTGCAGCGCGGCAACGCGCCCGCGTACATCGTATCGTCCGGGCAGGGTGTCGTCGCCATCGATGCGCGAACGGGCCAACGCCTGCGGCGGCTTTCGCCGTCAGAGGCATCGGCGATCGCCAGGCAGGCGATCGGACAAGGGACGCGGACGACCCCTGCCTTCGACTACGATCAATGGATCGTGCACAATCGCTTCGATCCGCTGCGCCCGTTCCATCGTATCGATGCAGGAGACCGGCCGGGCACGCAGTACTATCTGTCGGCAGTGACCGGCGAACTGGTACAACGCACGACGGCAACGGACCGGGCCTGGAACTGGGCCGGCGCGGTGCTTCACTGGGTCTACTTTACGCCGGTGCGTTCGAATTTCACCGCCTGGGACAGGACCGTGTGGTATCTCTCGCTCGTCGCCATGCTGGTGGCGATCGCGGGAACCGTTCTCGGCATCGTCCGTACCCTGGCCGCGCAGAAGCAGCGCAAGCCGTCGTTGACGTTCTATCGTCTCAAGTGGATGCGCTGGCATCATCTTTTGGGCCTGTTTGCCAGTATCTTCGTGCTGACGTGGATTTTGAGCGGCTGGCTTTCGATGGACCATGGCCGCCTGTTCTCGCGCGGACAGCCGACCGCCGATGAACTGGCACGCTACGCGGGCCTTCCGCTCGCCCGGGGACTGGTCGGACTTGATGCCAGGGATCTGCAAGGAATGGGTCAGGCCCGGGAAATCGACTTCTCGGTCATTGCTGGACAGCCTGCGGCAACGGCCTGGCGCGCGGATGGAAGCTTGATGCGCGTTACCTCGCATGGCCGCCCCCTTTCGGAAGCCGCGTTGCTGCAACTTGCCGAACAGGGTGCCCGTTCGGCCTGGCCGGCGGGTGGCGGGATCCGGGCGCTGGGCGTATCGCCTTCGAATATCTATGCGCTTGCCGAAGGATGGCCGGCCACGGCGATGTTGTTGACCGATCCGGCAGGCGTCCGGCCCGATATCTGCGTCGACAGCGCGGATGGGCGCATGCTCACGGTGATGGACGGCAGCCGCAAAGTCTATGCCTGGATATATTACGGGCTGCATACGTTCAATTTCCCCGGGCTGGCGAATCGTCCCCTGCTGCGGGAAAGCCTTGTCCTTGTGCTGATGCTGGTGGGCTTTGCGTTCAGTGTGACGGGCGTCGTCATCGGCTGGCAGCGTCTGCGCAGATCATTCTGACGACAGTGGAGATCGATGTGAGAGATCAGCTTTTCCTGATGAAACCCGGTTTTGTGAACGCGGGGCTCGGCCCGTTCTATTGCGGCGATTCCGTTTCAGTCGAGGGAATGCTGGGGTTCTTCCCGGAACTGCGAGAGAAACTGGCGATCACCTATATCGAGTTTCCGCGGCCGCGGCAGGCAATCATCGATTTGATCGGCGCGGAACATCAGTCCGTACCGGTCCTCGTCCTTGCCGAGGACTCCTCCGTTCCCGAGTCGGTCAAGGCAAGGTTTTCGGCCGATCGGCGCTTCATCGACGACGAAAAGCAGATCCGACAATATCTCTCGTTGAGGCACGGCCTGCCTGTCGCGGGATAGGAAACTATGCCGGGAATTGATGGTAGCCCGGTGCTTCGAATACCAGATCAACATGGCCAGCTTTCCTGCTTGGAAGGACAGATCAGCCGGTTTGCGGATCAGCGCCAGGAGACGGTCTGCTCCAGATAAGCTGGGTCGTTATCCAGCTCATACTGGATAAATTCCTGGATGTGTTCGCGCATGAGTTGCTCGGCCTGCGCCGATCGCCCTTCGATGATGGCGCGGGCGATCATGTCGTGAACGAGCAGGATGTCGCCTTCCAGATGTCCCGCGTGATTGCCCGTAGGATCGACGCGCAGGTCCTGGATCGACCGCGCGAGCAGGGTAATCACCGGATTGCCAACCATGGTCATCAGCATGGCATGGAATTCGAGGACGGTTTCCTGCTCCTTCGAGATTTCGAAGGACGATGGCGGCACTTTGCCTTCCATCGTGGTCTTCGAGGACTCGAGATAATTCTTCAGGGCCTGGATATGCTCAGGATCTTGCTTCTGGGCGATGATGCCGCAGACCATCGGCTCGAGGATGAGCCGGGCCTCGAGCGTGTCCCGGTAGGTCGCGCCGGCCAGATGGAAATAAAGCGAGGCCATGCGGCCGAAATGCCAGCTATCCGCCTCGGCGATCATCGGCCCGCCGCCCGGGCCGGGCCGGATGACGACCAGACCCTGAACCTCAAGCATCCGCAGCGCTTCGCGCAGCGACTGCCTGCTGACGCGATACCGCTCGAGCAGCTTGGCTTCGGGCGGCAGCATCGTGCCGGGGGGGAAACCCCGGCTGTCCCGGACGATCTCGCGGGCGATCACTTCGGAAACCTTTTCGGTCCGGCGCATCTTTCCACCGGGACGACGCCCCGGGTCGGCGCTTGTCGAGGACTTGCCAGGTCCGGCGTTCCGAGACTTCGGGTCATTTGCTGAAGATTTGTCCACCATCACTCCTGGTGCGCATGACTGTTGGCGCCAGCGGGCCGACCATCTACATCGCAGAAGGCGCCATCGCCAAGTCTATCTCGGGCAATCCCCGCAATCTGTCCGCAATTTCATCAGTATCGGCGTACCTCGATCTCAGTTCACGCGGTCCCTTACTGCCGTGCGCAGGGCGATCATGTAATGGACGATCGACCAGACGAGCATCGCTGGCGTGACCAGGAGCGCATATCGAAGGCTTTCCTTGCCGAACGTCGGCTCGAGCATCGTACTGGCGAGCCCGATCAGGTAGGGGCCCGCACCGGTTCCGAGCAACGACGTGACCAGCAGCGCGATCGCCACCGCCGTCGCCCGTCGGTGCGGCTCCGCGAAAGACTGAACCGCTGTCATCGCGACGCTCGATCCGATCGCGCCGAAGAACGTGTTGAAAGCCTTCAACAGCAGCACGATCCACGCTTTCGGCGCCAGGACCATCAGGAAGAACAGCGGTGCGCATATCGTCACCATCCCGGCCGGCAGCCACACCTCCCACCGGGCATCCCGAGGGAACAGCCACGCGATGATGACACCGCCGAACACCGTACCGAACACGGCGAAGGCGGCGGTGATGCCTCCGATCCATGCGCCCACTTCGACCATACCCATGCCGAAACTTCGCATGAGGAAGGTCGGCGCCCAAACCGAGAAACCCTGGGTGCCGACCAGTGCGATCGACAGCGCAAGCACCAGGTGCAGGAAGGAGGGGCGACGCAGCAGCGCGCTCACGGACCGGAGCGCACTTTCCGCATTCTCCTTGTGCAGTGCCGGTCGGGGTGGTTCTCGCAGCGTGAAGAGTGTCAGCAGCGCCAGCGGCAGGCCCATCAGGCCGACTATCTGCATCGCCCCGCGCCAGCCGAAGCGTTCGCCGAGCAGGCCGATGAGCGCCATGCCGCCCGCGACCCCGACGGCGGCGCCCGCATTGAACAGACCGACGCCGAGCGCTCGCTTCTCGCGCGGGAAGATGTCGCCGATCAGCGAATGGGCCGGTGGGTGGCAGCCGGCTTCCCCGATGCCGACGCCGACGCGGGTGAGGAAGAGCTGGGCATAGCTCTGTGCCAGACCGCTCAAGGCGGTCATCCCGCTCCATAGCGCAAGACATATGGAGATCAGTTTCACGCGCGAGTAGCGATCGGCGACCCAGGCGAGCGGTATGCCAAGGATGACGTTGAACAGCGTGAAGGCCAGGCCCGACACGATGCCGAGCTGCGCGTCTGACAGATGCAGGTCGTGCTTGATGAGCTCCATCAGGATCGAAAGCCCGATGCGGTCCGTATAGGCGAAGCAATTGATAAGGCCGAGCATCAGCAGTGCGTACCAGCTGGCGGCGGATATCCGCATCACGGGTGGGCCGTGCGACGTGTTCGCGCCAAGCGCATCGGCGTCATTCGTGCGCTGCGTGTCCAGCATCTCCCACTCCCTTGTTCATTCGTATTTCCGACAGCCTCGTAAATTTCATCCACCCGATCGCAGGGCGCGATAACATGAAGCGATGCGATGGCGGCGCTCGCGGCGCCAGGTGCAAACTCCGCCGGAATTGCGCTTGCTGCCCGGGCACGATCGGCACCGGGGCAGCAAGCGTTGAGAGGCGGGCGCTCGTGTCATGCCCGCTCGTCCTGGCTCACTTGCCGAACCTGTAGCGAACCCGTGCGCCGTACATCCGCGGCCGCCCGACGTACTGCGGATCATAGCCGAGAACGCCGATCAGCGGCACGACAATCCCTCGGGTGAACTGGTTCGTGAGGTTGGTCGCAAACAGCGAAAGATCGACCGGGGCACCGCCCACGTCGTACCAGTCGACGTTGAGGTCTACTTGCTTCACCGGTGTCGCGCGGATGGGCAGGGCGCTCGCGTTCGATGCGGCCGTGGCATAAGATGAATTGTAGCGATAGGTCGCGCTCAGCTCCAGCTTGCCGAGAGCATCGTCGAGCGCCGTGAACGTGGTGCTGACGTTGCCGCCCCACTTCGGAGTGAACGGCAGTTCGTCGCCCGCTACCGCCGCGGCGAAGACGACGTCGAAGCCGGGGAACGAAGTCGGCAGGTCGATCGATTGCAGCTTGCTGTTGATATAGGCAAGCGAGCCGTCCACCCGGATCGCATTGCCGAACCGGATCGTGCCGTCGGCTTCAACGCCATAGATGCGCGACTTGCCTGCGTTGTAGATCGACGATGCATTCTGCCCGGTGGATGCGTTCTGCAGTCCGACCTGGAGCTGCTGATTGGCCAGCTTCGCATAGAAGCCGGCCAAGTTGAGATTGCCGGAAATGGGGCCGTGGAAGCTCAGCTTGGCGCCGATCTCATAGTTGTCGACCTTCTCGGGATCGAACGTCGGGATGCCGGCGACGGAAAATGGCGTCACGGCGCCCTGGCGATAGCCGCGCGAATAGGTCGCATAGACCATCGCGTCGTCGCTCGGATTGTATTGCAGGTTCAGCGTCCAGGTGGGCTTCTTGCTCGATGTCTTCGCCGAGAAGGTGCAATCCGGCAGGGCATAGCCGACGCCGCAGCTGGTCAACGTGGGCGCGACGAACGTGCCGGGTGTCGTCGGGGAATAGGTGTAGATGTAGCCGCGCGATTTGCCCCATGAACGGTCATAGGTGTAGCGGATGCCGGCAGTCGTCTTGATCTGCTCGGTCAGGGCGTAAGTCGCCTGGGCATAGGTCGCCATGTTGACGAACTTGATCGAGCCGTACTGCGGGGTCGATCGGCCCCTGCGGCAGCGTGACGTCTCGAGCGACGTGAAGCCACTGATGAGGCACTCGGCGAAAGCGCCTGGAGAGGCCGAGGCGACTTCGCTGCCTGGTGTGCTCTGTTCGTAGTAGAAGCCCACCTGGTAGTTCAGCTTGCCGTCCGCCCCCAGGCCCTGAAGCTGCAATTCCTCGGTCAGATTGTTCTGATCGTTGGTGTGATAGCCGTCGGGAGCGAAAGCGAAGCCGGTCGATATATAGGCCTGTGTTCCAGGGATGATGAAGTTCGTCGCATAGGCGTCCTGCCGCACGTCCTGGATGAAAGTCGCATAGGAAAAGATGTTCTTGACGGTGAGGCTGTCGCTCACGGTCAGCGTCGTCGTATTGATGGCCTGGAACGACTTGGTCTTCACTTCCGGATTGATGAGCTTCTGCTCGATCTGCCAGGGGTTGCCGCTCGCAAGGAGGCGGGCGATCTGTGGCCTGGCCGCCGCGGCGAGCCTCACGTCGAGCGGATTCGCCCGGAAGATCTGCCCGGGATTGCCGTTGTTGTCCGAGTGCAGGTAGCTGACGATCGTGTAGTTCTCGAGGTTGGGCGAGAGATCGAGCACCAGGCTGCCGCGCAGCGCGATGTAGTCTGTGTCCGCGAAGTGCTCGGGGCCGATCCCGGAGACGTTGTGCAGGTAGCCTCGGGCCTTCTGATAATCCGCGCCCAGTCGCAGCCGCGCCCAATCGGTGATGGGTGCATTTACCACGGCCTGCAAGCGCCTCATGTCATAGTTGCCATAGGAACCCTCGACGTAGCCTTCGAAGTCGTAGGCAGGTTTGCGCGGCGTGAGCAGCACGGCGCCGCCGGTCGTGTTACGGCCGAATAGCGTGCCCTGCGGGCCTTTCAGCACTTGTACGTTCTGGAGGTCGAACAGGCTGCCGGGCCCCGCGCCATCGCCCCCGGGAAGCGTCGCACCGCCGCCGCGCGGCGCGACGACTTCACCGAAATAGGTGCCGACCGAGGCCGAAGTACGCAGATCCTGCGAGAAGCCGCGAATCGAAAACGACGTCTGTTCGGATGAAAAGCGCGATTGGACGTTCAGGCCGGGGACGACCCTGGTCAGGTCCTCGGCCGACGAGATGTTTGCCTTTGTCAGCTTCTCCTGGCTGACCACGGTGATCGAGATCGGCACGTCCTGCAGACGTTCCTCGACGCGCCGCGCCGTCACGATAATTGCCGCATCGTCGACCGACTGAGCGCGTACCGGGCCACTGGCCAAGAACTGGGCAGATACCGTTGCGAGCAACGCAACGCGCAAGTGTGGACCTTTCATAGTATCCTCGACTCCCCATTTTATATATTTATTATGGAAAATTACTGGAATTCATCTCATGAATATTGTCGTTCTGGCATGCGCACCACGAGGCCGTTCAGGCTTTCGGTCATGCTGACCTGGCATGACAACCGCGCGTCCGGGCGCTCTTCCTCAACGTATTCGAGCAAGGTGGTCTCATCCGGATGCGGCGGGCTCATCTTTCCCTGCCAATCGGCTTCGACATAGATTCGGCACGTCCCGCAGGTCGCGCTTCCGCCGCATTCGGCGAGGATGCCTGGAACCCCGTTCTTCACGGCGTTCTCCATGATCGACCAGCCGATGGTCGCGTCGACGGTGTGCGGTGTACCGTCGCTTTCGATGTAGGTGATCTTCACGAGTCTATCCTTGCGGAAGCGATCAAGAGGCGGGCGTGAAGGCGAGATGCAGTTCGGTCAGCCCGCGCACGATGTAGCTGGGGGCATAGCGGTACGTCCGGTTCCCGACCGGGCCGTGCTTCGCGTCATCGATGCGGATGTCCGCTATCCGGTCGAACATTCGCTCCACCGTCACCTTGAGTTCGATCCGGGCCAGCGGGGCGCCGATGCAGGAGTGGATGCCCCGGCCGAACGCCACGTGATCGCGCGCGTTCTTGCGGTCGAGCTTGAACGCGTTGGGATCCTCGAACTTGGCGGGATCGCGGTTCATGGCGGCGATGCACATCATCAGCGGCGTGCCGGCCTCGATTTCGACGTCGCCGATCGTTGCGCGAACCTTGGCGAGGCGGAAGCCGCTCTTGACCGCGCTTTCCAGGCGCAAGGTCTCTTCGGCGAAGTTGGGGATGAGCGAGCGCTCCTCGCGGAGGCGTGCTTGGAGCGCCTGGTCCTCGGCAAGGATGTGGAACATGGCGGCCGCCACGCGAACGGTCGCTTCCTGGCCGGCGGCGAACAGGAAGGCCGAGAGCGCCGCCACGTCCTTGACCGGCGGCAGCGACCCATCCGGATATCTGGTGTTCGCAAGATCGGTCAGCACGTCGTTGCGCGGGTTGCTGCGGCGATCCTCGATATATCCGATGAAGTGCCCTTCGATCTTGGGCATCGGATTGTCTTCCTGCTTCGGAACTCCATCGAGCGAGCCCGTGCGCATACCCGATGCGGAGAAGATCCTGCGAAATAGCTTGTGATCCTCCTCCGGGACCCCGAGCAGATCGGCGATCACGAGCGTCGCGAAGGGAAGGGCGAACTGCGACACGATTTCCACCGTGCCGTTGGCGATGAATTCGTCGATCAGCCCATCGGCCAGGCGGCGCATGAACTTCTCGTTTTCCACCAGCCGCTTGGGTGAGAAAAGCCCGCGAAGCAGCATGCGCAGCCGGGTATGGTTGGGTGGATCGAAGGTCGATATCATCCGAAAGATCATGTTGCCGTCGCGATGGCTCTCGATCTGGTCGGTGATGTCTTCGCCTTCGGGCGTGAACGGCAGCGGATTGGGCCCATAGGCGGCATTGTAGGAGGAGAAGCGCTCTTCGTTTCGAAAGATCGCGTTGCCTTCGTTGTATCCCGTGACGGCAACCACGCCCCGTAGCGGCAGGCGGGTCAGAGGTCCCTGGGCGCGGAGGAACTCGAAGTAGGAATGCGGTTCGTCAGGCAGCGAGCGGTCGGTGAAATAGTCGACGTCCTCGAACCGCTTCGTTGTCAATTCCAGTTCCATGAGCTCTTCTCTATACTTGCAGTTATCCGGCCCGCCGGGATGTCGCGGCGAGGGGCGAATTCATCATCGGTCAGGCGAGGCGCGCGGTCCAACCGCCATCGACGGGAATCACCGCACCGCTCACATAGGACGCGCGATCGGAGACCAGGAACGCGGCAACTTCCGCGACTTCGTCCGGCCGGCCGGCGCGCTTGAGCGTCGCTTTCGCCTCGCCCAGGGCACCCGCCTGCGCACCCATGCCCTCCGTCACGATGGCCCCGGGGGCGATCGCGTTGACGCGAATTCCCTGGGGGCCATATTCTATGGCTGCCGTCTTGGTGGCGCCGATGACGCCGTGCTTGGCGGCGACGTAGACGCCGGTGCGGCCAAATCCGTTCATGCCGCCGGTCGAAGACCAGTTGACGATCGCGCCGCCGCCGTTGCGGCTCATTGCACGGGCGCCGTGCTTGATACCGAAAAGCACACCGCGAAGATTGACGTCCATCGTCACATCGTAGTCTTCGATGGTCATTTCATCGAGCAATTGCGGGCGGCTGATCCCGGCCACGTTGAGCATGGCGTCGATGCGCCCGAATCTGTCGAGCGCCGCCGCGATCATCGCTTCGATGTCGGCTTCTTTGGTGACGTCGCAGTGAACGGGAAGGGTATCGCCGCCGACTTCCGCGGCGGTGGCCTGCTCGGCGCCGCTGATATCCGCAGCGACGACACTGGCGCCTTCGCGGACGAAGATCCGTACCGCCGCCTTGGCCATCCCAGAGCCCGCGCCGGTAATCACCGCGACTTTGCCTTCCAGAAGTCTCATCCTGTCACCTCTCGTCAGTTCCCGCCAATTCATGGCGATGTATTGTATGGTTTATTTGACACGAAGGAATTATTCATATTTTCTAAGATTTTATCGGAGAATTTCAGTTTCCGATCGCATTTCCGGGATGCTAGGAAGTGTGTCGATGATACGGGGCAGGGTGCCTGTCACATCATGCGGCGGAAAGCTGCGATTCCGTGGCCAGAGGCTCGATCCCCTCCACTGCGAAACGGTGCAGGCGCCTTCCAGATTCGGGATCGAACGGACGAACGCGGTGCATGGTGCCCGTGTTGTCCCAGATGACCACATCGCCCATCTTCCAGCTATGGCGATAAACGTACTTGTCCTGCGTCGCGTGAATTGTCAGGCGCTGGAGCAGGTCGTGACTTTCGGCGAAGTGCATGCCGACGATGTGCGAAGCCGTCGCACCGATGACCAGCGAGCGGCGACCGGACTTGTGGTGCCACACCAGTGGCCGAGTGCTGCGGTGCCCTTGCCAGGATTGGAAGCGCTCGATCGTGGGCTCGGGAACCGCGTAGTTATGGGCGGCTTTCATGGTGTGTACGACCTCGAGCGTAGAAAGGTATTTCTGCTCGTCGGCGGGTAGATCGTCGAATGCGGCGTACATGTTCGCAAACTCGGTCTCGCCGCCTTTCGGCGCTACCACGCGGGGGGCGAGCACCGTGGCGAACGGCGGCATGCGCGTATAAGTTCCGTCGACGTGCCAGAAGAAGCTGCCCGGGATATGGACGACCTTGAGCATGCCTTCTTCTTCATGAAGCGCACCCCGGCGCACCTCGCCAATGGTGGCGGTGAACGCGGCGAGCTGCTCGTCGTTCAGTTCGGCGCCCCTGATCGCCACGACCCCTCGCGCGATGAGCAGGTCGCGAATCTCGGTGGCATGAGTGCCCTCCACAAGCGCCTTCGCGTCGATGCGGACTTCCGAACCGATCGACGGCGTCAGTTTAACGGTATCCAGCAAGTCACCTCTCCATTTCGATGATGTCCCAAACCTTCGTGGATCATCGAATCTACACTAACTATTGCTATAGTTTTTCAGCATCATGCCGCCATGTCAACTGTGCTGGCGAAAACGACCGTCCCCGCGCCCCTGATCTGGGTGTACCGTCATGCGCCAGGGACCTGGAGTGCCGAAATTTTGGTACTTTGGGCAACTTATAGGTAAGGGGCAGGTTTCAGAAATAGGGGCCGTCGAAGCCGGTGCACCGTTGACAGCTCCATTCAGCTCGTCAATCATTAAGAACAATAGCACTAGATAGGGATTCGGCGGACAGTGGCTCCGGCCGTCAATCTGCTTGGTCAGCGGCGAGATGCCGGCGGTCCGGCGAATAATAGGGAGGGAGCATGATGATCTCGTTCGAAGGCCAGGTTGCCGTTGTCACCGGCGGCGGGGGCGGTATCGGCCGGATGCAGGCGCTCGAACTCGCGCGGCGGGGGGCGTCGGTCGTGGTGAACGACGTCGGCGGTCTTGATCGGCCCGAAGGTCCTTCGGCGGACGACGTCGTGGCAGAGATCCGCGCTGCCGGCGGCCAGGCTGTTCCCTCCTACGATTCGGTCGCGACGCCCGAAGGCGGCCGCGCCATAATCGAGTGTGCGCTGGACAATTTCGGCACCGTCGACGCTATCCTGCACTACGCCGGCACTTGGCGGAGCGTCCTGTTCGACGACATGACCATCGATCAGCTCGATCCCGTGCTCGACGTCCACCTTCGCGGCGCCTTCTTCGTCACGGGGCCGGCCTGGGCGGTCATGAAGGCCAAGGGTTACGGTCGCATCGTCCTGTGCAGTTCCAGCACCGGAGTGTTCGGACGCCGCTTCGGGAGCAATTATTCGGCCGCCAAGGCTGGGCTCATCGGCCTTGGCCGAACGCTTTCGCTCGAAGGGCGCGAGCATGGCGTTTTCACCAATTGTCTCATGCCGATCGCGCGTTCGCCGGTGCAGAAGTATCCCTACATGCCGCCCAAGGAGATGCTGGAAGACTACAAGGTGACCGGGCTTCCGCGCCCGATTCCTGAAGAGGCCACCACCGAGAGGCTCGTACCTCTGCCGACCTATCTAGCGAGCAGCGCCTGCACGGTCTCGGGCGAATCGTTTTCCGGCGGGGGCGGGCGTTATGCGCGGGTCTTCGTCGGCGTCACCAGCGGTTGGCTCAGTGAAACCGACTCGATTCCTACCGCCGAAGACATCGCCGAGCACCTTGATGAGATCGAGGATCGAAGTTCTTTCCTCGTGCCCAATTCGATCTATGATGAACTTCGCGAAATCGCCGACCAACTGGCGGCACGCGATGGCAAGGAACTGCCTGCGAGAATGGAGAGCCGGAGTTTTTCCTGACAATCGACACGAGAGGTAAGGCGATGACTGAATTGATCGTTCGCGATCTGCGGCCCGAATTCGGTTCGGAAGTGATCGGGCTGGATCCATCGATCCCGCTCGACCCGCAAACACGCCAGAAACTGCAAGCGTTGTTCGATACGCGCGGCATATTGGTATTTCGGGACTTCGGTGCTGCTGACATCAAGGTTCAGACCTATATTTCGGAGATCCTCGGCGGCGGCGCCGTCGACCCCGACGATCTGTCCATATTCGAGATGCTGGTTTCCAATCGTGAGGAACGCGGCGGCGCACCGTTTGGGCGGCTGCTTTTCCATTCGGACATGATGTGGATCGAAAGCGGATGCACGGTCCTGTCACTGTTCGGCCAGACGATCGCGCAGCCGGCGATCCCGACGCTGTTCGTCAGCGCGGCTCATGGATGGGCTAGCTTGCCGGCCGACCTGCGCGCACGCGTCGAGGGTCTGTCCGCCGTCACCTGCCAGGATGCGACGGCGCAGCGGGGCGGCAGCATTCCCGACGATGTACTGGTGTCGACCTTCGAGGAGGAAGTGCTTCTGACCCTGCCCATCGGATACAGCCATCCGCGGACGGGCGAGACGCTGCTCTACATCTGCCCGCAGATGACCCACCACATCGAAGGGCTCGATCATGAAGAGAGCGAAGCCCTGCTTGAGGCCCTGTTCGATCACTATTATGCCCCGGACCAGATCCTCGAGCATCACTGGCGCGAAGGAGACCTGGTGGTCTGGGATAATATCGCCCTCCAGCATGCCCGGCCAAACGTCTCGATGCAGGGGCCGGCGCGCACGCTTCGCAAGGTCATGATCCCCAATCCGACCAAGTTCGCGACGGGGCTGGCGACGTACAGCAAGGTTGGCGACTGAAGCCTGCGACACCGCGCGAGACATCGGTGCCGCTGCTTGCAGCGGCACCGATGTCTCGCGTCGGCCGTTGCCAATCCAATCGGTGAGAGAAATTGCCTAGTGGTTACTGCGAGCGCACAGTGCTGAACGAGGACGCGATCACGCACGCTTGTCCGGCGAAACACGCCGGCGACTTGTCGGCGTCGACGGTATTTTGGACGAACGGCCCGCCGGTACGGCGGGCCAACTTACGAGGTGTCACTGGCCTGACGTGCAGTTCGTCAACCGGGTCGTTAAATCGCCGTATATTTTCGCAGAACTTTGCTGGAAAGTCGAAGAGCGTAATTCGGACTGCAAGATCGAGTTCTGTACGGCAAATATTAACACGATCGATGGCGAATGCCGGTATTGGGTTCGTACTGGCGTGGGGACCGGCCCCGTCGTATTGCGCGACCACCCCATGCCGAGGATGTGACGAGGACCTGACGTGAGCTCAACCCAGACCGAAGACCAGCCCGATACCCAGGGAGTCCGCTTTCTCGACGATGTGCGTGTCCTGGAGATCGCCAGCTTGTCGCCCACCCAGTTCGGCATGTACCTAGCGGACCTTGGTGCCGAGGTCATCAAGGTGGAGCCGATCCGCGGGGATACCACCCGCGTCATGGGCACCCGCCCCGGCTTTACCGATTCTGGTCTCCATCGCCGCTGGAACCGGGGCAAGCACAGCCTCGCGCTCGATACGCGCACTCCGGACGGGCTGGAAGTCATCAAGCGGCTGGTCCCGACCGTCGATATCCTGGTTGAAGGTCTGCGCCCGGGTGCGCTCGCCAAGATGGGGCTGACCTGGGACGTTCTCACCGCGCTCAATCCGCGCCTCGTGATGATCGCGCTTTCGGGCTACGGGCAGACGGGTCCCTATCGCGACCTGCCGAGCCACGGCGTCGGCTTCGATGCCATCGCGGGCCTCGCCGGCGTGGAGGAGGACGGGCAAGGTCGACCGCGCGTGCCGGGTCGGCACGTCTATCACGGCGCGGTGATCGCGCCGCTGATCGGCGTCTCGTCGGCGCTCGCCGCGCTGGCTTGGAGCCGCCGCGAGGGCAAGCCGGTGTTCCTCGACGTTGCTCAGGCCGATGTCGCGGCTTTCGCCAACTACGAGGTCGAGGAGCGCGCCGCTTCGCAGCGTGCGATCGCCGCGGGCGTCACTCAGGCGCCGGCCGCCGACGCGGCCCCCGCCGCGCACGCGCCGACGATCCAGGCCTATCGCACGCGTGACGGCAAGCCGCTGATGTTGATGGCGCTGGAGCGCAAGTTCTTCGTGCGGCTGGCTGAAGCCACGGGGCGCATGGATCTTCTGGCGCATGCGGGTGAGGGGCACTTGGTGCGCGGTTCCAAGGAGATCGACGACGTGCTCGTCGAGGTGATCGCCACCAAGGATATCGACGATTGGATGGAGATCCTCGCGAGCGCCGACGTGCCGGTCGTGCCGGTCAACGAAAGCGCCGAGGTCGCCGACAACCCGCAGATGAAGGCGCGGATCGAGTGGCTGGAGGCGGATCAGTCGACCGTCACGATGAAAATTCCCGTGCGCAGCAATCCGCCTCTCGCCGCGCCGCGCGTGGCGCCGTGGATCGGTCAGGACACCGCCGAGATCCTCGCGCGCGTCGATCTCGGCCCTGCGGAGCAAGGGCGGCTCGAAAAGGACGGTGTAATTCGCACCATCCGGCCCGAGCAGAAACCCAGATCATCGAGTTCGAGCCATTCGGAGAGTGTCCCCATGAAGATTTTCGAAGCAAAGCCGCAAGGTGACGCCAAAGGTGCGGTCATCGTCATCCAGGAAGCCTTCGGCATCACCGACCACATCAAGACCATCTGCCATCGTCTGGCAGCCGAAGGATACTTCGCGGTCGCGCCGCACCTGTTCCACCGCACCGGCGATCCGGTGATCGGCTATGATAATATGCAGGAGGTGATGCCCCACATCTCGAAGCTCAATCGCGGTGACATCGAAGCCGATCTCAAGACCACGTTGGGCCATTTGTCGGTGGCGGGCTTTTCGGGCAAGCAAGTCGCGATCATCGGCTTCTGCATGGGCGGGACGATCGCGTTCCACGCCGGTGCGGAATGGGCCCTGGGTGCGGCGATCACGTTCTACGGCGGCGGCATTACCCAGGGCCGTTTCGGTCTGCCCGCGATGGCCGAGCGGGCCCCTTCGCTCAAGACACCCTGGTTGGGCGAATTCGGCGATCTCGATCAGAGCATTCCCGTCGCCGAGGTCAACGCGCTTCGCGCGGCGGCTTCGAAGGCCAGCGTTCCCACCGAGGTCAACCGCTATCCCGAAGCCGATCATGGCTTCCACTGCAACGACCGCGGTTCGTATCACGAAGCCTCGTCGAAGGTGGCCTGGGCCAAGACGGTGCAATTCCTCAACGCGCATGTGGGGGCCTGACCACCCGCAGGTCGATACCATGTCATGACGCAGCCGGCCGAGTTTACCCGCAAGGAGCCTCGGAATGGCTCCGAACAGATCAGGATAGAGGAGATTTCCCATGTCTAGCACCGCCGATCTCATCGTGCGCAACGGCCTGATCGTCGACGGCACCGGGGGCGAGCCCTACCAGGCCGATGTCGCCATTCGCGACGGCAAGATCGTCGAGATCGGCAAGGTCATCCTGCCAGGCAAGGAGGAGATCGACGCCGAGGGCTGCATCGTCACGCCAGGCTTTGTCGATTTGCATACACATTATGATGGTCACGTGCTGTGGGACACGCACCTCCAGCCCTCATCGAACCACGGCGTTACCACCGCGCTTACGGGCAATTGCGGCGTCGGCTTCGCACCCTGCAAGCCCGAGACCCGCGCCGCGATGCTGAACTTCATGGAAGGTGTCGAGGACATTCCCAAGGAAGTCATGGAGGAGGGCCTGCCGTGGACCTGGGAGACTTTCCCGCAGTATCTCGACGCGGTTGCGGAGCGGAAACTCGACATGGATGTCGCCGCGCACATCGGTCACATTCCCCTGCGTGCCTATGTCATGGGTGAGCGCGGCATCCATCGCGAACCGGCGAGCCCCGAAGAGATCGAGATGATGGGTAAGATCGCTGAGGATGCGGTCCGTGCCGGAGCGATCGGTTTTTCCACCTCGCGCACCTCGCACCACCAGAGCCGCGACGGTTGGAAGCCCGCCTGCCTCAACGCCACGCGCGAGGAACTCGTGAGCATAGCCAAGGGGGTGCAGCGCGGCGGCGGCGGTGCGATCCAGCTCATCACCGATTTCATCGACCATGAAGGTGAGTTCGGCCTGATCGAGGAGATGGCGCGCGAATCCGGCTGCTCGGTCTCGTTCACGATGACGCAGAAGGACGATAACCTGCTGCGTCACGTCAAGACGATGGAGATGATCGAGAAGGCCAACGAGGAGGGGCTCGAGATCCGCGGCCAGGTGCTGAGCCGGCCGACCACCACGATCTTCGGCCTGTCGGTGTTCGGGCATCCCTTCGCCTTTTCGCCCAGCTACCAAGCGATCGCCCATCTGCCGCTGGCGGAGCGGGTGGCCGAGATGAAGAAGCCTGAAGTGCGCAAGGCGATCCTCGACGAGTTCCCGACCATCACCGAGCATCGTGCCTCGAAGGCCTATACGATGCTCGAGACCATTTACGAACTCAAGGAAGTCGAACCCGAGCTCGAGCCGTTCCCGGAGAACAGCCTGGCGGCGATGGCGGAAAAACTGGGCGTTCCCGCCAAGGACTACGCCTACGATCGGCTGATCGACGAGGGCGGCATGACCATGTTCATGAAACCTTCGACGGCGATGGTGGACGTGGCGATGGATGCCATCGAGCGCATGATGAAGCACCCCAACACCGTGCTCGCACTCGGCGACGGCGGGGCGCATTCGACGCAGATCTGCGATGCCAGCGCGCAGTCCTACATGATTACACGCTGGATCAAGGGACGTCACGGACGCTCGATTCCGTTGGCCGAGGGAATCAAGGCGATCACGCTCGACCCCGCCATTGCCGCCGGCATGCTCGATCGCGGTGTCGTCAAGGTCGGCTACAAGGGTGATCTCAACGTGATCGACCTTGAGAATTTCACGCTCTATCGCCCGCTGTTGATAAAGAACATGCCGGCCAATGCCGGCCGCGTAATCATGCCGACCAAGGGTTACCGTGCAACCATCGTCAGCGGCGAGGTCACGCGGCGTGACGACAAGGAAACGGGCAAGTTGCCGGGCCGCCTCATCCGTGGTCGCCAGCCGGCGCCGAAGGCCGCCTGACGCCGTGATACGGAAAAACCGCTTCACCCCGGTGCCCTGCCGCTCACCCTGAGCTCATCGAAGGGTATTGGCCCAGCGCCGCGCCAGCGTCTTTCGTCGAGATCAGGACGTGCAGGACCTTGATTCGGATTTCGGGTTCCTTGCCATCGCGCATGAAATGGGGCGATCGCCCGGGCGGCCCTTGCTTTGGCTGCCGTCAGGCCTGGAGCTTGCTCGGCATCCCATCCAGGAGCACCAGCTTGGCTTCCAGGAACGGCAGCAGGCCTTCCACTCCGCCCTCGCGGCCGATGCCCGACTGCTTGAAGCCGCCGAACACGATGTTCTGATCCCACCGCAGCGCGTTGTGGCCCACGTTGCCGGTGCGTAGCGCGCGCGAGGCGGCGTAGGCGCGATCGACGTCGTTGGTGAAAACCGATGCGTTGAGGCCGTAGATCGTGTCGTTGGCGATCGCGATGGCCTGCGCTTCGCTGTCGGCGGGGATCACGCTGAGGACCGGGCCAAAGATCTCCTCGCGCGCGATGGTCGAATGGTTGTCGACGTTCCCGAACACGGTCGGCTCGATATAATAGCCTCGGTTCATGTGCTTCGGCCGGCCGCCGCCGGTCGCGAGCGTGGCGCCTTCGGACTTGCCCTTGGCGATATATCCTTCGACGCGGTCGCGCTGGCGCGCCATCGCCAGTGGGCCCATCTGGCTCTCCCCATCGAACGGATCGCCCACCCTGGTGGCACCGAATGACTGAGCCAGCGCCTCGACCAGCCTGTCGTGACGGTCGCGCGTCACCACGATCCGCGTGAGCGAGGAGCATACCTGGCCGGCCATCACCGGGGCTAGGCGGGCGATGGTCCGGGCTGCCGTTTCCACGTCGTAGTCGTCCAGGATCACCGCTGCCGACTTGCCGCCGAGTTCGAGCGTGCAGCGCGCGATGCGCTCGCCGCAGGCCGCTCCGATGCGTTTGCCGGCCGCGGTCGATCCGGTGAAGGTGACCTTGTCCACGCCCGGATGGCGGACGAGCATTTCCGATACCTCGCGTTCGGCGGTGATGAAGTTCACGACGCCGGGCGGCAGGCCGATCTCCTCGCAGGCTTCGGCGAGGATATAGGCTGCCGACGGCGCCTCGGGCGCGGGCTTCACGATCACCGTGCAGCCGGCGAGCAGCGCCGGCGCGATCTTGTACGCGATCGTTGAAGGCGGCCCGTTCCAGGGAATGATCGCGGCGACAACTCCAACGGGTTCGCGTACCAGCAGCGCGACTTTCGCGGCCTTCGTGGGATGCTCCTGCACGAAGGGGTAAGTCTCGGCGAGATCCGCGTACCATCGGTAAGTGGCGCCGCCATGCCGCCCGGCCATCGTCGCATGGCTGTGCAGGAAGCCCGATTCGACGGTCCAGGTCAGCGCCGTAGCCTCGGCGCGCACTTCGATCGCATCGGCCAGCGCGCGCAGGTAGTCGGCTCGCTCGGCATGGGTCAGCCGGGGCCAGGGGCCATTGTCGAAGGCTTCGCGCGCCGCCGCGACGGTGCGCTCGACGTCCTTCTCCTGCGCTTCGGCGACCTTGACGAACAAGTTCTCCGTCCCGCTGTTGAGGACGTCGATCGTTTTCGCGGTCGAGGGGGCGATCCATTCGCCGCCGACGAAGAACCGGTCCGGATGCGCGATGGGGGCGGTCGCGGTGTCCACGGCGCTCTCCTGTTTTCGAATGGATCAGAGATCGGGGGAGATCTGGCGAAGCTCTTCGACGTCGCCGCCATGGATCGGCAGGATCGCGCCAGTGACGAAGCTGGCCGCCTCGGAGGCGAGGTAGACCGCGCCGTAGCCGATCTCGTCCGGTTTGCCGATCCGCTTGAGCCGCGTGGAATTCACCGCGACGCCCAGGATCTCGGGCCGCGCGGCGAAGACGCGTTGCAGCGCGGGGGTCTCGATCGGGCCGGGAATGATCGCGTTGACGCGCACCCTGGGACCGAGATCGGCAGCCATCAGCTTGGTCAGGTGCTGGAGCGCGGACTTGGCGACATAGTACGACAGGTTGCCGCGCGTCGCCTTGTACGAACCTGGCGAGAGGATGTTGATGATCGATGCGCCTGGACGCGCCAGCAGCTGGGGCAGCGCCAGCCGTGCCAGTTCGAACGATATCGAGACGAGCAGGTGGAAATGTCCCTCGAGCTCTTCGATCGTCGTATCGACGAAGGCCGAGGACGTTCCGCCGCCGGCATTGTTCACCAGGATGTCGAGCCCGCCGAATTCCGCGACGATGGCGTCGATCAAGCCGGGCAGTTGTGCGGCGTCGCCGATATCGACGGGAAGGCCGACCGCACGTCCACCGGCCTCGCGGATTTCCGCCGCCGTTGCTTCGACCTCGGAGGCGGAGCGTCCGGTGATCGCGACGGCGGCGCCGGCCTTGGCGAACATCCGCGCGATGCCCTTGCCGATGCCGCGGCTGCTGCCGGTAACGAGCGCGACTTTGCCTTCGAGGGAAAAAATCTCGTTCACCGTTGCCTCTCCACTTGGCCGCCTGACGGGCTATCCATAATCTAGTAGTATGGTTCTCATAGATTATGTCGGCGGGCGATGAGGCTGTCAACGGTGCGTGGTGCATATCGGTGCGCCGTGAAGGCATGGCCAATAGCCTTGCACGCCAGCATGGCGCCCGTTAGCGGAAGCGGCGGCGTTGGGCAGTGAGCTTGCGCGTCTTCTCATGGTTCCGGCTACGTGACCCCTCTCGCGGCCGATCAGTGCCGTGTATTCTCCTGGCTCAGCCGGGTCATCAGGAGCGCCGCGCGTTTGATCTGGCGCGGGAAGCTGGAGAGGTCGACGCGTTCCTCGGGCGTATGGTCGCCGCTGCTGCTGGGTCCCAGCCCGGCAAGTCCGTCGAGATATTGCGCGACGAAGCCGATATCCCCGGCGCCGCGCTTCAGGGGATCAAGTGCCGGCATCGTGGACAGCCCGAGATTGGCGTTGATCGCGTTGAGCTTATCGAGCAACGCTTGATTGCCAGGCGTTGGCGCCATCGGCGGATAGCCTTCCTTGAAGACGATCCTGGCGTCGGTCTGCGATAAATGCCCGGCGACGATGGCCTCCATCTTCGCTTTCACTCGGTCGATCTGCTCCTGATTCAGCGCGCGAAAGTCACCCTTGGCGATCGCGATGGGCGGAATGATGTTGGTCTTGCCTGTCGCTTCGATCTCGGCCTCATCCGGGCTCAGTACGGTCGTCGCGCCGCCGGCCACGAGCCCGATGTTGAATGTGAGGTTGGGTTCTGGCAGCTGCTCCCGGAAGCTGTCGATGATCCGTGCCAACTCGTAGACCGCACCGTCGCCCACCTGCGTCGAGAAGATGCCGCTCGAATGCGCCGTCTTGCCAATGGCGGTGATCGTGTATTCACCTGCTGAGCGCCGTGCGATCGAGCCGTAATCCTGTCCGTCGATGACGATCAACCCTTCGAAATCGAGCGCCACGTCGGCACGCTTGGCCGCCGCGATCAGATCCGCGCGCGCAGTGCCGACCGGCTCTCCCACCGCCTCCTCATCGCCGGTGAGCACCATGTCGACATTGGCGTCACGCAGCGTGCCCGCCGCTTTCATCGCGCGCAGTGCCGCGAGCATCACGACAATACCGCCCTTGTCGTCCCCCGCTCCGGGACCGTGCATCCTGTCGTCTTCGCGCGTGGCCGCCTGGAACGGCGAGCTCGGCTCGAACACCGTGTCGAGATGGCCGATGAGCAGCATGCGCGTCGTGCCCGGCTTGCCTTCATGCATCGCGATCAGGTGTCCGGCGCGGCCGACCGCGTCCATCGGCACCCATCTGGTCGAAAAGCCGAGTGCCTGCAGTTCCGGCGCCACCATGTCACGAACCTTCCTGACGCCTTCGACGTTGCGCGTGCCGCTGTTCTGCGCGACGAGCTTTTCGAGGAGCGCGATGTCGCGGTCCAGGCCTTCATCAGCCGCTGCAACGATCTTCCGCTCGGGAGTGGAGAGTTTGGCGAAGGCCGGCGTGGAGAACAGGAGGAACGAGAGGGCAATGAGGCGGGCGCGGGTCATGGACGCACGATAGCCGGCATGGGCGGCGGCGCAAGCGTCGGGATATCGGGCAAAGGCCCCAAGGAACGCAGCGGGTCTGGACATGAATGCACGACTGCCGGTGGAAGCGGCTCAATGGCTGGCGAACGGCCGAAATGTGGTCCTTCAGTCGGCCGGGATGCCGATCTCGATGATTTCGATCGCTTCGGGCTTTCCCGTGAAGTCCAGCTTGTCCGCGACTTCAGCGTTCATCATTGCCCGGCTCAGCGGGGCCGAGAACGACAGCAGGCCGGCCGCAGGATCGGCTTCGTCATCACCCACGATGGTGATCGTGCGCTGCTTGCCGTTCATCGCAAAGGTGACCTTGCAGCCGAACGCGACGCAAGAGCCGTCGGGCTTGTCCATCAGCCTGGCGGTTGCTTGCCGGGTGCTCCAGTACCGCAGCTCGCGCCGCGCCGCTTTGACGGCATTCTCATCATGGAGGCCTTGCATCAGGTCTTCCAGTTCGGCCACCCTGGCTCGTATCCGCGCAAGCCCTCGCGCGGTGACCAGATTTGGTCCCGGAGGGATCGGCAGTTCGAAGGTCGGCTCCAGGTGCTCCTCGTCGCTGTCTCGGCGAAATGCGACGCTCATGGCATGTCCTCTTCAGGCACGATCCAGTCGGCAAGGTCGGACGCCTGGCCGATCAGCGCAAGCCCGTGCGCGATCGAGGTCAGTTCGTCACCGCCGGCGATGCGATCTTCACTGAAACGCTGCTCGAACAGCCGGCGCACCGCGGGGATCAGCGACGAGCCGCCGGTCAGGAACACATGGTCGATCTGTTCGGGGGCGAGGCCCGCGCGATCCAGCGCATCGCCGACCGTGGCGGCTATGCGATCGAGATCGGGCGCGATCCAGCGTTCGAAGTCCGCCCGCGCCACGTCCGCCGCAATGGTCAGGCCGGCACTCTCGAAGTGGAAGACGCCGCGTTCCTCGGCGGAAAGTGTGCGCTTCAACCGGCCGACTGCCTCGTAGAGGCCGTGACCGAGCTCGTGTTCAACGACCGCGATCATGCGGCCGATCGCCTGCGGATCGGTGGCGGCGCGCTGCAGCCGCGCCAGTTCTTCCAGCGTCTTTCGATTGCGCATCAGGGCGAGCCGGGACCAGTCGCCGAAGCCGGCGAAGTGACCGGCGGGGATCTCCAGCACCTTGTCGAACGAGCGATAGGTTCCGCCCTTGCCGAGAAGCGGCAGGACAAGATGATCCATGATCCGGTAGTCGAAGCGGTCGCCGGCAATACCGACGCCGGCCGAACCGAGCGGTACGGAGCGCCGCGGTGCCCCCGGGGCTTCGATGCGCACGATCGAAAAGTCGCTGGTGCCGCCGCCGAAGTCCGCGACCAGCAGCGTCGCGGGCTCCGTCAGCCGCTGGGCAAAACTGTAGGCCGCTCCCAGCGGTTCGTAGACGTAGTGGACCGGCCTTCCGAGCGACGCGAACATGGCGTCGTAACGCATTCGCGCGAGCGCCTCATCGGGGTGGGCGCCGGCATAACGTACCGGCCGTCCCACGACGATGCGCTCGGGCAGGTCGCGCAGCATCGCGCCGCCGTGGCCAAGCAGGTGGCCCAGGAATACCTGGCCCAGTTCCTCGAAACGCAGCCGTTTCTCGAACAGACTGGCCTGCTCGAACGACGGGCTGGCCACGACCGACTTGAATGATTGCAGGAAGCGCGAGCCTTGCGGAAACTCGAGGAACTCGGCGATCGCCCAGGGCCCGGCCTCATGCGCAAGTCCGCCGCGCACTGCCTCGTCCTGCCAGAAACACAGCGCTGAGCGAAATATGCCGGTCGCTCCGTTCGGGGCAGCGAATTCGACAAGGTGAGCCGTATCGTTTCCGCCAGCACACGCGACCACCGAATTGGTCGTGCCGAAGTCGATGCCGATTGAGCGGACGGGGGCCTGAGCGGCCGGCATGCGGGAGTTCCTTCTATGCCACAGGCGGTCGGCGCCTATGGCAGCGCATGCCGGTTCCTGCAACCGATATGCCTGAATGTCGCGGACCACCCGGCGGTATTGCCCGGTTTTCCGCTGTCGGTGGACGATCGGCACGGCAATGCACGCTGGACACTGTCCATCTTCGAGCAGGACACAATGGCTTCCGGGCCTCGTGACCGGCTCTCGGAAAAGGGGGCGGATTCCGAAATATGGCCATGACCCCACCGCGGCGCCGATGGCAAGCTTACGCCGTTCAAGCGATTCCCCGGCATGGTCCTCTGGCTATGTTGACACCGATCCGGGGCAGGGCATAGGGGGTAAGAGCCGGATCGCCAGGATACCTCGCATGATCCGCCGACAGAAACGACATGTAGCGGGGAGGCGGCATGGACGACGTGGAAAGGCTGATCGCGCTCGAGGACATCAAGGCGCTGATGGCGCGCCGGGTCCGGTGCATCGATGAGAAGGACTGGGCCGGCTTTGCTTCGTGCTATGCCGAGGATGCGGAGTCCTTCTCCATGAGTTCCGCGCCTGGCGGCAAGGTCGTGGGCAACCGCCAGATCGCCGATTGGCTCGCCAAGGCGCTCAGCGGGATCACCACGGTCCATCAAGTGCATGCACCCGAGATCGAGTTCCTGGCCGACGACACCGCCAAGGGTATCTGGCCGCTCAACGACATCCTGTCCTGGGAGAAGGACGGGGAGCGCCGCTGGATGAGGGCCTATGGCCATTATCGCCAGACGCTGAAGAAGATCGCCGGCCGTTGGGTAATCAAGGAGCACCACCTTACCCGTCTGCTGGTCGAGCAGGGCGCTGAAAAGCTGGCTTGAGGTTTGTGCAGGATGACCAACGATCGAACGCAAGGCGATGTAACCACGAAGATCGGGTGGATCGGCCTTGGAGACATCGGCACGCGGATGGTCAAGCGGCTGCTGGCGGCCGGCTATCCGGTAACCGTCTACCCGCGCGGCGGCGGACTTGACGATGTGACCACCGGCGGCGCGAAGCTGCAGCCCGAATACGCCCGGCTCGGCAGCGACAGCGACCTGTTGGTGGTCTGCGTCTATGACGACGCGCAGGTGCGCAGCGTGTTGTTCGATAACGGTGCGCTCGCCGCCATGCGGCCGGGTTCGGTGCTGGCATTGCATACTACCGGTTCGCCGGGACTGATGCGCGAACTGGGAGAAAAAGCGCCGCCGGGTGTGCAGGTGCTGGACGTCACATTCAGCGGCGGCCCGGCCGATGTCGAAGTGGGCGGCCTGACCCTGATGGTCGGTGGCGATGCCGACGCGCTTGAGCGAACGCGGGCGGTTTTCGATACTTATGCCGCCCGGATTTACCGGGTCGGGGCGCTCGGCCAGGGCCAGTTGGTGAAGCTGATGAACAACCTGCTGCTCGGCGCCAATATGATGAACGCGGTCGAACTCTTGCGGATGGCTGAAGGACTCGGCTTCGATACCACCACAGTGGCCCGGATCATCCAGGCCTCCAGCGGCGCCAGCTACGCCATGCGCCTGTTCCAGAACCAGCCCGTTGCCAAGATCATGGACGCATCGCGCCACTACCTGGAGAAGGATGTCGCCGTAGCGCTCGCTGCGGCCGAGGAGTCGGGCCTCGACGTCAGCGCCTTCGCGGCCACCGCGGCCTATTACGCCAAGCGCTGAGCCCGCGCGACGGCGCCGTCGGTTTCATCGCGCCTTTCCCTGAAGTGGGCGGCTCGCTCCACGCTTCACCGCCAGGCGGAGCCAGCCGCAGCCAGGCGCGGAATATCGCGTTCAAGCAGGGGCTCCATTTCCGCGACACGGCGATCGCCTTCCGAGGGTTTTGCATAGCCGCAGCGCATGGCCAGATGTGCCGCGAGGTCTTGCGACAGCGATCCCTTTTCGGCGATTTCCCGGTAAGTCGGCGCATCGATGCGCTCGGCGATGGCTGCCAGATGCGCCGGATCGAGGCCAAGGAAGCGGATCATGTTCCCGCCAAGGATCGCGCGCACTTCCTTTTCCGGTACGCCCTGGAAAATGTCGGCGAAGTAGTCGATCGTATTGGGCCAGGTGCCTTCGCCATGGGGATAGTCGCGTCCGAAAGCCATGGTCTCGACGCCGATCTCGTGTCGCATCGCCAGTTCGGCCTTGTTCATGAACGAGAGGCCGGCGATGCAGTTGGTGCCCCAGTACTCGCTTGGCGCCCGCCTGGCCGGCAACCTGTCGCGGTTCCTTTCCCAGACCCGGTCGAGCAGCGCCAGCGTCGCTGGAATCCAGTCGGCGCGGATTTCGGTCACCATCATTTTCAGCGCGGGATGACGATCGAAGACGCCGCCCAGCATGAATTGCCACAGCCCCTGCCGCGAACGCAGATCAGCGAAGACGCCGCTGTCGTTGAACACCGTGGTGGTGAGTTTGCGGATCAGATCCTGCGGGCCGCCGTCCTCGGCCTTCACTTCCGCCGCTGCCGCTTCGACTTCGGAGAACATGAAGCCTTGGGGTATGCCGTAGCCGGCATGGGTGATGAGCGTCAGGTTGCGTTCGGCATAGGCGGCGAACACCGGATCCCACTCGGCCTCGAAAACCGGGATCTGGGTCGGCAACGCGCAATAGCCGGGCGTAAACACGCCGGCAAAGCCGTGGCCGGCCATGAAGTCGGCCTCGTCGAGCACCGCCTGCCGATCGAGTCCGGAAAGCGGCGCGCCGATCAGCAGCAGCCGATCGCCGGCGCTGCCGAAGGCGTCGGCACACCAGCGGTTGAATCCGCGCGCGCCGGCGTCGACGGCCGCGAGCGAATAAGTGCCGTTGACCGTGTTCCAGAACATGTCGAACGACCGGAAATCGCCGGGGAACACGAGTTCCGCGGCGATCCCTTCGCGGTCCATCTGCGCCAGGCGGACATCGAGATCCCACAGCCCCAGGTGGCCCCGTTCGAAGCATCCGTCCCGGTCGAAGATCGGCCGCGCCGCATCGGGCGTGCGCAAATCGCAAAGCATCTGCATCGTATCGCCGAACAGCCGGTGCTCGTCGCGCAGGCGCGCCAGATACTTGTGGTATTTCGGCTCAAGATATTCCGCCCACAATTCGGGCGGCATTCCGGCGTGGCTGTCGGCCGAGGCTATGACAAGCTTTTCCATGTCGCTCTCCTACGTCGATTTCTTGTTATCAGCTTGACCGCGATTTCTTCATCAGCCTGATGCGGGTCGGATTATGGACTCGTCGTCGCGGCTCGGCAAGGAGATGGAGGCCGTCCCGGGCCAAAACCGCTTTGGCCACTGCCTTGGATTGCCGCGCCGTCCTTGGCTGCTTGCAATTGGCGGCTGCTTGCAATTGGCTTCGGCCTTCAGCGCCAGATGACCAGGGAGGCGATCAGCGCCAATGCCAGCGCCACCATGCTGGACGCGAGGATGATCGCCAGCGGCGCCCTCCATCCGCGCTCACGCATGGCAGAGAGCGGCGCGCGGATGCCCGTTGCCGTGACGGCGGCGGCGAGCAGCATGGCCGAGACGAGCTGGATGCCGCCGGCAAGCGGCGCCGGCAGGTGCAGGAACGACGACAGGATCATCATCGCGAAGAAGCCGGCGACGAACCAGGGGCGGGGTGCGGCCTTGCCCGTCGCGCCGCCATTCAGCCGCAGGCCGATGAGCATCAGGACGGGCACCAGCAGCGCCACCCGGCTCAATTTGACGATTGCCGAAGTATCGCCGGCCTCGCGCGAGAAGGAATAGCCGGCGCCCAGCGCCTGGGCGACATCGTGGATCGAGGCGCCGAGCACGAAGCCCGCCTGGCGATCGCTGAGGTGCAGGAAATGCGCCAGGATCGGATAGAGGAACATGGCGGCGGCGCTGACCACCGCGATCCCGACCAGCACTTGCGCCAGTTCGGCCTTGCCAAGGCGTCGCTCGCCCAGCCGGGCGGCCACGGCCAGGGCCGCCGACGCGCCGCAGATCGCGACCGCGGCGCCCGCGAGCAGCCCGAAATCGTCCGACCTACCGGCCCGGCGCGCGGCGAGCAGGCCGGTCAGGATGGTCAGGCAGGCAATGCCGGTCAGCACCAGCAGCGCTTGCGGGCCGAGCGCGATCACCTGCGTGATGGAGACACGGGCGCCGAGCAGCACGATGCCGAGCCGGAGACCGGGGCCGGCGACCAGGGCGAGACCGGGGTCCAGCCGCGGGTCCTCGCCGAGAAAATTGAGCGCCAACCCCACGAGCAGGGCGATCAGGGTCAGCGGTGCGCCATAGCGGTCCGCGATATAGGCGGCGGCAAGCGTGGCGGCGGCAACCACGGTCAGCCCGTAGAGCCGTTTTCGCCACCCCGTCCGAACGGGCGGCTCGATGTCGCAATATAGATCGGCCGCGCGGGGCAGCGGGCTCGTCATTCCACGGTCGATGCGGGGCTCGGGGCGGCGGATGGGACGGCCGCGTTGCGGCGCCGATGGGTCACCATCCGGTCATGCAGGCGGGTCACGCACTGGCTGCCCGTGCGCTCGAACAGGAAAGGCAGGAAAGCATGGACGATGCAGGCCAGCGCCGCCCCGAACATGGCGCGTCCGAAGGTGAGTGCCACCCCCATGTGCTCGAAATAGGTTTCATCCACGCTTTCGGGATGCTCGGTGAACAGCCGCATCGTCCAGATCCTCCGTGACAGGCCACGAGGATAGAGGAGGCGTTGGAGAAATTTGTTCCAATCTTTTCCTAGTTCGCGGATAAGGCGAATATCTTGTTCTACACATTGGGCGATGATGGAGAAAATTTCTCTCGATCGGATCGATCGCAAGATCCTGGCTTTGCTGCAGGCGGACTGCACCGTGCCCATATCGGAGATCGGCGAAGCGGTGGGGCTGTCGGCGACGCCCTGCTGGAAGCGGATCAAGCGACTGGAACGGGAAGGGCTGATCGAAAGGCGGGTCGCGATCGTCAACCGCGAGCGGCTCGGCCTTGGCGTGACCGTCTTCGTCGCCGTCCGCACGGCGAGGCACAGCGATGTCTGGCTGGAGGCTTTTTCCGAAGGCGTGGCGCGGATTCCGGAAGTGGTGGAATTCTACCGGATGAGCGGAGAGATCGATTATCTGCTCAAGGTGGTGGTGCGCGATATCGCCGACTATGACCGTATCTATCGCAAGCTGACCAAGGTGGCCGAACTGCACGATGTCAGTTCCTCCTTCGCGATGCAGGAGATCAAGTCGACGACGGCTTTGCCCCTTTCGGAATGATGTCCGTCGAAACGGTTTCCGGGCGCGGCCCATGGGCGGTCGATGCGCGATGACCTTGCCGCCGCCGGACTCGTAGCGGTCGGCAAGGGAGGCGCCCGCATTTTACGCTTACACAAATGTTTCCCCCCAATCGTTTGGTAAAGCGATCCGGAAGTGCGCAAGTGAACGGCGCGGCCCCGGGGATCAAGGCAAGGGGGTTTCATGAGCAAGGTGTGGACGAGCAGGCGCGTGACGTTGGGTAATGTTTCCACGGCGGCGATCGCGCTGATGCTGTTGGGGACTCCAGCGGCGGGCATGGCGCAGACTTCGTCGTCGGCTTCGACGGATGGACAAGCGGCGACGCTGGAGATCGACATTCCCGCCCAGCCGCTGGGCGATGCGCTTCGTCGCTTCGCCGAGGCCACGGGCGTGCAGCTCGGATATTCGACGGCGCTGGTCGCAGGCAAGACTTCGAGCGCCGTGCACGGCAAGGCGACGGTCCCGGAAGCATTGGCGCGCCTGCTGGCGGGAACCGGCATCACCGCAACGCTGACCGGCCGGAACGCGACCCTTCATGAGACGGTGGCCGCCGATGGCGAACGCGTAGCCGGCACGGTGCGCGTGGAAGGCGTGCAGGGCAGCCCCTACAATGGCGGCGCCGGACAGGCGGCGGGCGTAAACGGCGTCAACGGCTCTCGCGATATCACCGCGACTGAGGGCACGAAAAGCTTCACTTCGGGCGCGCTGACGGTCGGCGGCAAGTCGGTCCAGTCGATCAAGGATACGCCGCAATCGGTGAGCGTGATGACCTCCGAGCGGCTGGAGCAGCAGGCCATCACCACCTACAACGAGGCGTTGAAGGTCCTGCCGGGCATTTCGTCGGCCCAGGGCGACTCGAGCATCGAGACGACGTTCTATTCGCGTGGCTTTGCGGTAAATTCGGTCCAAGTTGACGGGGGGGCACCGCTCAAGGTCAGTGACGGCATATTCGCGCAGATCGACATGTCGATGTACGATCATATCGAGCTGCTTCGCGGCGCGGCCACCTTCAACGGCTATGGCGATCCATCCGGCACCGTGAACCTGGCGCGTAAGAAGCCGCTCGATCATCAGCAGGTCGCGGTTGAGCTCCAGGCCGGCAGCTGGCAGAACTACCGAATTGTCGCCGATATCAGTTCGCCGCTCGGCTTCGACGGAAAGTTGCGGGGGCGCCTGGTCAGCACTTACCAGGACCGTCACTTTTTCTATAATACCGCGAAAGACAACAAGGCGCTGATTTACGGCATCGTCGAGCTGGACGCAACGCCGACGACATTGGTGACCATGGGTGGCAGTTACACGCGCCAGAACAGCGTGCCGTGGCTCCATGGCCTGCCGCGCTATATCACAGGTGCGGATCTCAATCTGCCGCGATCGACCTCCTTTGTTTTTCCATGGAATCGCTGGAATTTTAGAACGACCGAGATTTTCGGGAGCGTAAATCAAAAGCTTGGCGATGACTGGTCGGCCAAACTGAATGTCACTTACAATCAGCAGAATTCAGTTCGCAAGCTTGGCTATAGTAATGGATCGGTCAATCCGTTGACGGATGCCGGAGCAACGATGCAAGGCCTCTATAACAATTTTCCCAGCAAGCAATATTCCTACGAACTGACTGTCGACGGGGCGTTTGAGGTTCTGGGGCAGCGTCAGGAGGTCACCTTTGGCCTCAACCGGACAAAGCGGGACCAGGCGGGCAGGACCAACTATGGCATTCTGATGGGATACGCGACTGCGGCGTCTCCTTATGTGCCCTATCCGGGCGGACCGGCTTATTATTCCGGGTCGGTCAATGGCGCATATCCGCCCATTGATGTGTTCAACTTCGATCCGTCCGATCCACGGTATAGCGAGCCCGCAACTCCGTTTGCCATTAACCGTCTCGACCCCAGCAACACTGTCCAAACCACGGCTTATGCCAACTTGCGCCTGACGGCATTCGATCGGATACATCTGAATACCGTCCTGCGTTGGACGCGGTTTGAGAGCGATAGCGTCTTTGAATCGTTGTGCGACGGCGCGGCATGGTGCACCGCGTACGGCTACAGTCTCGGCGATGTCATTGCCTCCTCGAAAAGCGCCAATAGCCAGTCCCGCTTCGCTTGGCCGCCGACGGCATCACTGTCGTTCGATCTGACCCGGACACTGGTCGCCTATGCCGGTTACTCCGATATCTACGACAACCAGGCAAACCTGGAAACTGCCAGCGGCGTGCCTTTGCCGCCTATCACCGGCTCCAATATCGAGGCCGGCTTCAAGTGGCAGGCGCGCGATGGCAAGCTGAATGCAACGATATCCGTCTATCGCACCCGCAAGACGGGATGGGGCATCCTAGACGGTGACGAAGTGGATGTGGGTAATGGCAACAACTGCTGCTATTATGTCGATCCGGAAAGAACCTCTATTAACAAGGGGTTTGAAGCCGAAGTGACAGGTGAACCGATCACCGGCCTGCAGATCGCCGCCAGCTATGCATACAACCGTTCGAACCAGGTCGGTACCACGTTTGGTACGGCGAATGGCAAGCCGAGTGTGTCGATCCAGCCGAAGAATGTCTACAAGGTCTGGGCCAGCTATGATTTCGGAGCTTCAGGCTACAATGGGATCCTGTCTCGCCTGACGCTTTCGGGCGGCGTCAGCGGCCAATCGTCCGCCTATCGATCAGGTTATTCCTGCATCAACCTGCTTGCGCCCAATGCGCTGGGCGTCAGCCGCTGCGCGACGTACGCCCTTCCCAATTACGTGCCCTACGAGTTTACCGTGCCGGCCTACGCCGTTGTCTCCGGCCGGATTGACTATCAATTGTCCGATGAGTGGAGCGCCTCGGTCAACCTCGATAATATCTTCGACAAGACTTATTACCAGTCGGTTGGGGCGGCCACGATCCGCGGAAACTGGTATGGTGCTCCACGATCCGTGCTGGTGTCCCTGCGCGGCAAGTGGTGACGCGGGGCGGGGGCCGGCGGCTGCAGGGTCGCCACCGCCGGTTCCCGTCTTGCTATATCGTCCGGCCCGGCTCGTTTGACACATGGGGCGGCGGACCTTGCGCCATCGCCCATGTTTCAAGCGGAGAGATCGAACGTGAATGGACTTCGTGGAGCGGTGCTCGGCGTGCTGTCGCTTTGTCTGGGGGCTTGCGACAGCACGCCGAGCGCCGATTTCGAGCAGCAGGTCAAGGATCGCGAGGCGGCCAAGGCGGGCGATCCTTATGCCACGCTCGAAAGCGGCCTTCCCAGTCAGTCGTTCTACGTCCGTCGCGACAAGGATGTCCGGCGTGATTGGGCGGCGGGCCAGTCGGGCACTTACCGCGCGACGTATGACGGGCTGCGCAAGAAGCTGGACGGTGACAAGGCCGTGGCGGCGATGGCGGGCGATGCCGCGGCGCTCCGCGACCGGTGCCGCACGGCTTTCGCCGCCGCCAGCGACTTCCAGGCGCGCCCGGCCGGATCGAACGCCGCTGCCGCCGGAGATGTCGCCAGTGCGCTGACCGCGTGCCGGGACGCGATGCAGCGACGCATCGCGGAAGGAAAGGACAAGGAGGCGGCCGCCACGCTCAGCCGTTTCGCGTCGGCCGGCGTGGTCCTGGTGGGCATGGCCGTAGTCGGGCGGGGCGAGGAGGCGGCCGGCCTCTCCGTCTGGCGGCAGGGCAACGAGCTGGTGGCGAAGGACCAGCCCGGCTTCCAGCTCAATGCCAAGGCTTTCTATGGCTACTGACCGACGGTCAAGGCCTGCAATCCGCGCCCAGCGGACTCGTTTTTCGGACATCCATAGCCCAGCCCGGATGCACACTCTTTCATGACCGACGCCGCGACGATCAAGATCGATCCCCGAGACTATCGCCTCGACGCGCGCCTCGCGCGGCGCATCTGGCGCCTGTCCAAGCCGTACTGGACCGACAAGGCCCACTGGAAGAGCTGGGTGCTGCTGGCCTTCGGGCTGCTGATCGGGCCGCTATGGGCCTTCTACAATTATCGCGTGGCGCAAATCACTGCGCAGCAGGCGAACCTGCTGGTCGCCAGGGACGAGGCACAGTGGCACGCGCTGTTCTGGCTGCTGTTTTTCCTGGCGCTGGGCAAGTGGCTCTACGATACGGTCCTCGCCCTGCTCGAAATGCTGATGAAGATGCAGTGGTATCGCTGGCTCACCGAATGGGTGGTCGCGCGGTATCTGACGAACAAGACCTATTATGACATCGCCGCGCGGGAAGACATCGATAACCCGGATGAGCGCATCCAGGACAATGTCGAACCGTTCGTCGAAGGCGTTCTCAGCTTTCCTACCCGCGTGCTCGCCACGATACTGGGCGTCGTCACCAATGGCTTGCTGCTGACACAGGTGACGACGGCGATGACCGCCTTCGTGCTGACTTATTCGCTGGCCGGCATCGCGATCCAGACTGCCATCTACTGGCCGTTGATCCGCAAGAATTTCGATGCCGTCGCGGCGGCGGCGGACTTTCGCTTCGGTTTGCTGCGCGTGCGCGACAATGCGGAGACGATAGCCTTTTTCCGCGGCGAGGGCATGGAAGAGCAGCAGGTCAAAGGGCGATTGCGACGGGTCGTCCATAACAAGATGGACATCTATTACTATCAGTTCAAGACCAGCTTCGTCACCCGCCTGTTCGGTGACTTGTGGACTCTGGCGCCGTTGTTTCTCATCTATCCGCTGTATTTTTCGGGCAAGATCGAATTCGGCGTCATCGCGCTTGCCACGGGCGCGGCGATGCAGATGCGCACCTCGATCATGTCGCTGCAGGACTATATTCCGTTCATTGCCGGCGTCGCGCCGCGGGTGGTGCGGCTGGCGCAGATCGTCGAGCGGTTCGATGCGATGGACGCCGACGCGGCGCGGCACGAGGGGCAGATCCGCATCCATCGCGGCGATCGCATCGCGCTCGACAGGACCTGTTTCGAAACGCCGGGCGGCGAGCAGAAGCTGGCACAGGATGTCTCGCTCTCGATCAATCCGGGGGAGAGCCTTATCATCATCGGCCAGACCGGGGTCGGCAAAAGCTCTATCCTGCGATCCATGGCGGGATTGTGGACGCGCGGATCGGGCGCCATGACGATGCCGAATGTCGACGACATGATGTTCGTGCCGCAGAAGCCCTACATGATGCTGGGCGACCTGCGCGCGCAACTGCTCTATCCGCATGGCAGCGCGTCCCTGACCGAGACGGAATTGCAGTCCGTGCTGGAGCGGGTATGCCTGCCCGACCTGATCGAGAAGGCGGGAGGACTGGACGCGCAGCGCGACTGGGGCAAGCTGTTCTCGCTGGGCGAGCAGCAGCGCATCTCGTTCGCGCGTATCCTGATATCGAAACCGCGTTTCGTCTTTCTGGACGAATCGACGAGCGCGGTCGACGTGCCGACCGAGGCGAAACTCTATCGGACACTGATCGAGACCGGCACCACCTTCATCAGCGTCGGCCATCGGGAGACGATTCTCCAGTTTCACGATCGGGCGCTGCGGCTCCTGCCTGGCGGGGAGTGGGAATTGCTGAATGCCGAAACGGTCGAGACGAGCACGATCGAGCCGCTCGGCAAGGCACGCAGGGTCGATCTCGAAAGCGGGCTATTGCCGGTTCACGCGGGGGCGTGAATTCGGGGCGTTGGCCCAAGCTGTTGGTTTGCCCAGGATCGCTTCGCCGGCTTCACCGCTTCTTAACGATGAAAGATTCCCCCCGAGGCCGAGAACGGTCGGATGCAGTCGTTCACGGCCCCGCAGCCGGCCCGCTTTCCCCATGTTCCGTATCGCCCGGTGCTTGGCTGCCTTTGTCTGCTTCGGTGAAGAAGCGCGGCCCCAGCGTCGATCCGCTCGCGCTCGCGACATAGCCCAGCACCAGCATCGACCCGTATGTGAGGGTCTTCAAGTCCTCTCCGAACGTGGCCATCTCCGTCGCGCGGGACCATCGATCGGCAAAGTGCCGGCACGACATGAGCGATCCCCAAGCGGTGTCCAGGTCGGCGTCGGACACTGCTGCCGGAACCGCTTCGATGCGTTTTTGCACGGTCTCGAATGCCTGCTTGCAGGCGATATAGCTGGGTGCGCGCTTGGCCGGACCCACCCCGTCGCCATAGATGCTATCGAAGCGATGCAGCATTTCCGCGTAAGTCCGGGCAAGCTTCGGGGCATCCTTGCGCAGGGCCCGGGGTGTCGTTGTGGGGGGCGTCCCGGCGCGTACGGGTGCCGAGAGCGCCTGGATTTCGCTGAGATCGAACGTCGGCTCCGTGCGCACGATTTCGTGATTCGCGGGGCCGCACGTGGCCAGCGTCACCGAGACGAAGGCAGCGCCGACCATCCGCAAAAAGGATTTTTCCATGCTTCCACTCCCTGCGGACGCCGTCACGCAGCGAGAACGAATGCGCGTCCATTCTTCCAACGACTGGGAAGGGGTGCAGGTAGCAAATCGAAATCGAAAATATACCCGTTGACAAGCTTTGGTGCGGCGCAGCATCGTCATGCAATCGTCAACCGCCGGCGACTGTCATCAGGGGGTAGCATTGGACCGATATCCTGACAGACCTTGGCTCAACCTCGGGCGGCTGCCTTGAGGCCCGCTGGGCGCGTCAGCCTTGAAAGCGTGTTCCTGGAAGCGCGCGGCGATGTCGAACGGGTGATGCGTCGCCGGGTCGGGTCATCCGATCTTGCCGCGGATCTGGTCCACGATGTCTATCTCAAATGTCGCCGGAACGGGATCGAATTTCCGGATCGCCAGGATGCCCGTGCCTATCTTTTGCGGATGGCGTCCAATCTCGCGATCGATCACGTCCGCGTGGAGGGGCGTCGCACGGTCATCCTGGGCGATCTCGCGCCGGTTTACGAAAGCTTCGACAAGCAGGCGACCTCGCCCGAGGCTTACGCATTGGCAAGCGACAAGGCCCGGCAGATCGAGGCCGTACTTGTCGGTTTGCCCAAGCTTACGCGCGAGATGTTCGTGTTGGTGCGGTTGCACGGCATGACGCATGTCGAAGTCGCCCAGCACCTTGGTGTTTCGAAGAGCCTGGTTGACAAATATGTCCGGCAGGCGCTTTTACGATGCCGTGACGCCCTAGGGGGGCTGGATATGCTCGATTGATACTTCGGCAACGCTGGATCGTGTAGGTGCCATGGGCTTCTTCCCTTCCGACAACTATCGGCGCGGTGTCGCCAATCGCGATCCCGAGGAGGAGGCGCTGGGATGGGTCGTGCGTTTCTCGTCCGGCGATGCGACCGAAGCGGATCGACGCGAGTTCGACCATTGGCAAGCCGATTCCGAGAACGCGGTCAGCTATGAGCGCGCCCAGCGGCTGTGGACGGGCCTGGGGCCCATTCTCGCGCAGCAGGAGGCGAGCGGCTGGCCCCAGTCGACAGACGAGGATCTGGCCGAGCCGGCATCGCCCGGCGCCGTTCCGCCATGCGAAGAAGGCGTTGCCCCGCCCCGTCAGGGCCGTTTTCGATCGTATCGCCGTGCGGCCATGGCGGCCTCGCTCGCGATCCTTGCGGGCATTGGCGCCCAATATGTGCGGGTCTGGCAATATGACCATGTGAGCGCGGGAACCGTAGCGACCGACCTTGCGCTTGCCGACGGCACCCGGATCACGATGGGGCCTGGAACTGCCCTCGACACTGATTTCGCCCATGGCGTCCGGCACGTTACACTGGCACGCGGCGAGGCTTATTTCGATGTGCGTCATGATCCCGCGCATCCCTTTGTGGTATCTACGGATGTCGGTGTCGTGCGTGTCTTGGGAACCGCCTTTTCCGTGCGCCGCGATGGCGGCGGCGCGACAACCGTTACCGTCACGCGAGGCCGGGTCGAGGTCACCTCGGGTGCGCGTAGCGTCTTCCTGACACCGGATCACCAGGTATCGTTCGGCACCGAGGGCCTCGGGCGCATTCACGCCGTGGAGGCATCGCTGGCAACGGCCTGGATGCGGGGCCGCCTCATCATGGAGGACAGGCCGCTTGCGGAAGTACTGGCCGAACTCGACCGCTATCGCGAGGGGCGTACCGTGCTTCTGAACGGCGAGGCGGGGCAGCGGCGGATCAACGCCGTGATTGACCTGGAGCGGACCGACAGCTGGCTCGATGTCCTGGCATCGTCGCAGGGGCTGAAGCTCAACCGGCTGGGGCCGGTCGTCATCCTGCGCTGACCCGTCGATCTCTCCCGGATCATCCAATTGCGGCGATTCCGATCGAAGGTGCGGTTTCCCGATCGAATGCACGGCATTCGTGCATGCGTTGATGCCAGTTCCATTGACCGTTACGGAACTTCCCCATCCCATCGTCGTTGCCAGGCGGCGAAGCCAGCGAAGCAATCCAGGGCGGCACCGAGCCACCCAGCCAACCGCTTTTGGCCAACGTCCTGGATTGCCGTGTTGCCTTTGGCTGCTCGCATGGAGAGAGAAGGCGAGCCTAGCGCCAAGAGATTTGCAATGGCTTGCGATTCCGATCGCCCCCGCTCGTTTGACTGGAATATGAAAGGCGGCCTCGCATCTGCGGTGCCGCCATCCGAGCGAGGTCGAGATGCGCAGATATTTGATCGCAGTCGTTGCCGTGGCCAACGCGGGCTTCCTTGCCGTACCGGCATTGGCGGCAACCCAGGCGCCGGTCACGCCGAATGATATGACGGCCTGGTCGATGTTCCTGGGCGCGGACTGGGTGGTGAAGGCTGTGATGCTGCTCCTTGTCTGCGCCTCGATTACCACCTGGGCGATCTGCATCGCCCGTCACAACGACTTTCGCCGCGCCTCGCGCACGCTCGCGATGGACGAGGCGACGCTGGCGGAAGCCGCGACGCTGGATGGCGTCGAGCCGCTGGGATGCGCTGCGAGCGCCGAATTGCTGGCCGCCGCCCGCGAGGAAGTGAAGGGCTGCGTCGACCTGTCCAACGCCAGGTCGGTCGACGCCATGACGGAGCGCCTGTCGATCCGGCTGGCCGCGGTGGAAGGCAGCGCGGCGCAATCGATGCGCGCTGGTTTCAGCGTGCTGGCCTCGATCGGCGCGACCGGGCCATTCGTCGGACTTTTCGGGACCGTCTGGGGCATCATGAACAGCTTCATCGGCATTTCGCATGCGCAGACAACCAACCTCGCGGTGGTGGCACCGGGCATCGCCGAGGCTCTGCTCGCGACGGGGCTGGGGCTTGTCGCCGCCATTCCGGCCGTGCTCGTCTACAACATCTTCTCGCGCCGAATGGCGGAGTTCCGGCGGCGCGTGCATCATGTTTCGGTCCGGGTGGCGTGTCTTGCGAGCCACGAGGCCGAGCGTGCGCAGGTGGGCCGGTTGAAGATCGCGAGCTGAAGACAGAAAAAAGAAAGGGCACACCATGGCGATCAGGCTCGGAGGCGACGGCGACGACATGGAGGAGATGAGTGAGATCAACATCACTCCCTTCATCGATGTTATCCTGGTCCTTCTCATCATTTTCATGATCGCGGCCCCGCTGGCGACCGTCACGGTGCCGGTCGATCTGCCGGTGTCGACGGCGACGGCGCAGCCCGATCCGCAGGAGCCGATCATCCTCAGCCTGCAAAACGATCTGACTCTCTCGATCGGCGACCGGGCCATCGATCGGTCGATGCTGGCGGCGGAACTTGGGCGTGCATCAAAGGGGGATACGCAGGCGCGCATATTGCTGCGGGCGGACAAGGGTGTCGACTATGGCGACATCATGGGATTGATGGACGACTTGCGCAAAGCCAATTACCTGAAGGTCGGCTTGGTGACCGAGGATGGAACGGGGCCTGCGCCTCAATGAGCATTGTCGCGTCCCCGATCATGCCCGAGGCGTCGAGCCTGGAGCCGACATTCCCTTATCGCGGCGTGGAATCGGCGGAGCCGAGGCCGGATTTTCCCCGCATGAAACGAAAGCGAGCCCACTTGAAAGGCGAGATTGATGGGGACACTCCTCGCCGGCTGCACGAATTGCACCCTCGCTCATGGCGCCGTCCGTTTCTCACCTCGCTGGCGCTTCACGTGGTGTTGGCCGGTTTGATGATGGTCGATTGGCAGTTTGGCGATGCGCCGTCGGACATGCCGCCGCCCGCCGCGATGACGGTCGAACTCGCGGCCATGCCGGAGGCGGCCATGGCGCCGCCGGAAGAGGCCGCGCCGGGGCCCAAGCAGGTCGAGGCGACCCCGAAGCCGACCCCAGTGCCGACACCGATGAAGATCAACCCGCCGCCGCTCGTGAACGCCGCGCTCAAGCCGGACTTCGTGCTCCCGCCCAAATCGCAGGCCAAGCCGGTCGAAACCAGGGTCGCGGCGAACGAAGCGCGTGAGACGACCGCGCCGCAGACGGTCATGGCACCAAAGAACAAGAGCCAGGCGCCGGTGGAAGGCGAAAACGAGGCCCCGCCGAGCGACGCCGAGCAGACTTGGGAAGAACGGATCGCCGCCCGGCTCGCGCGGAGCAAGCGTTATCCCGCCGGGGCCCAGCGTGCGGGCCAGCAGGACACGGTCCTGCTGCGCCTGGTCGTGGACCGCAAGGGACGACTGGTCGAAGCCATGGTGAAGCAGAGCATGGGGTTCGCGCAGCTCGACGCCGAAACACTGGAACTCGCCCGGCGGGCAGGGCCATATCCGGCTCCCCCGGACAGTGTCAGGGGTGATCGGATCGCCCGCATATTCGCAATCGACTATTCTGTCGTGAAACGACGCTGATCCTTCGCGGCGCCGAAACGAAAGCTTGAAACATGACGACGAATGCATTGATCGGCGCTTCCGCCGATCGTGAAGCCTGCAATGAAGGCGGGTGGCCGACGATCGACTTCCGGACGGCGACATTGCCCAACGGGCTGACCCTCGTCGTGCATGAGGATCGCCGGCATCCCCTGATCGCGACCCAGTTGCGTTTCAACGTCGGGTCCAAGGACGAGCCGGCCGGACGAACCGGTTTCGCGCATCTCTTCGAGCATCTGATGTTCAAGGCAAGCGCGAACCGCAGGAAAAGCTGGCACGCCATGCTTCGCGAACTGGGCGGGATCGGCATCAACGGCACGACGAGCCCGGATCGGACGAACTACTATCAGGTCGTGCCCAGCGCGGCGATCGACCAGTTGTTGTGGATGGAGTCCGATCGGATGGGCCATTTGCTCGGCGGCATCGACGCGGCGACCCTTGCCGACGAACTGTCGGTGGTCAAGAACGAGAAGCGCGAGCGCGAAGGCGCGCCCTATGGCGGCGTTATCGATGCGATCGCTACTTCCCTCTATCCCCGGGACCACCCCTATGGCCACACCGTGCTCGGGTCCTTCGAGGATCTCGACAAAGCGAACATGGCTACCGTCGCCGACTGGTACGGTCGCTGGTACGGCGCCGCCAACGCAGTGCTGGTGATCGCCGGCGACATCGGTTTCGACGAGGCCCTGGAAAAGGTCGAGCATTGGTTCGGAGCCATGCCGCCCGGCCCTCCGGTTCAACGCGTGACCCGGTGGCTGCCCGATGCCCGGGAACCGGTACGGGTAATGTTGCAGGACCGCGTGCCGCATCGGCGCCTGTACATGATCTGGTCCGCTCCGCCCGCCGCGGATATCGATGCGGCATTGCTCCATTCGGTTGCGGCCATGCTCTCGGGAGGCTCGCACAGCCGCCTCATGCGCCGCCTGGTCGACCGGGACCGGCTGTGCATCGGCGTGGCGGCGCAGCTGGACGCCCGTTACCTCAGCAGTGAATTCTATATCGTCGCGACGCTCGCGCCCGGCGTCGACGCAGCGATGGTGGAGCACGCGATCCTGGAAGAGGTGGCGCATCTCGCCAAGGCAGGCCCGACGCCCGACGAACTCGACCGCGTCCGCCGGACGACCCGGTTCAATATGCTCCGCATGCTGGACAATCTGAGCGGGAAGACCGAACTGCTGGCGTCGAGCATGATGACCTTCGGAAGCCCGGATGGCTACATGGAGCAAATCGAAGCCCGCGAGCGGGCCGCACCGGACGATGTTCGCGCGGTTGCCGAACGTTGGCTGTCGCGTCCGGCGGTCGTGCTGGACGTGCAGCCGTTCGCGGCGGTGCAGCCGCTGCAGGATCCTGCCATGCGCTCGGTCGCGCCCCCGGTCGGACGGACTTCCGCGCCGGGCTTTCCGGCGGTCGAGCGCGTGACGCTGGCCAATGGCCTGACAATCCGCTTCGTGCGCCGCCCGCAAACGCAATCGGTGGAGATGGCGCTGTACCTGCAAGGGGGCGCGACGCTCGATCCGGTGGGAGCGGAAGGGCTCTCGCGCATGGCGCTGGCCGCGCTCGATCGGGGCACGGCGCGGCGGACCAAGCACATGCTGTCGGAAACATGGGCCGAGACGGGCATAAAATATGGCGTGGACGTTCGCCACGACAGCGCCATCCTGTCGATGAACGCGCTCAAGGATCAGGCGGGTATAGCGTTGGACCTGCTTGCGGAACTGTTGTTGGAAGCCAGTTTCCCGGAGAATGAGATTAGCCTGCTGCTGGACCGGCACATCGCGCAAGCACTGGGCGCGACGGTCAAGCCGGCGTCGGCGGCGGACCTGGCGTCGCGGCCTTTGATTTATGGAGCCGGGCATGCCTTCGGGCGATCGGCGACCGGAACGCCGGACAGCCTTACCGGGTTGACGCGCCATATGATGATGGCACGGCACCGCCAGTGGCTCGATCCGGCGCAGGCGACGCTGGTTGTCGTCGGCGACATTGCCATGGCGGAACTGGTCACGCTGGTTGAAGGTGCCCTTGGCGGCTGGACCGCGCGGGACGGCGGGCCCGACGGCGCTCCATCGATATGGACCCCGCAGCCCGGTCGCTTCATGATCGAGCGGCGCGGCGGCGCGCAGACCGCGCTGAACATCGCGATGGCTTCACCGGCGATCCGGCAGGACGATGTCGCGCTCGACCTCTTCAACAACCTGTTCGGAGGCAGCTTCGGATCGCGCCTCAACGCCAACCTGCGTGAGCGTCGTGGCTGGACTTATGGGATCTCCAGCAGGATCGCCGTCAGCCCCAAGATCGGAAACTTCCGCATCGCCGCCGAAGTCGAGGCGGCACGCACGCTCGATGCCCTCGCCGAGATCGAGGCCGAACTGCGCGGCCTGTCACGGGAGCGGCCGATCACCGACGAGGAGATGGAGGATGCGCGGCGAGCCTTGCTGGTCCGTCTCCCGAGCACCTGGGCGTCCAACCGGGCGGTGGCGGATGCGGTGATCGAGCAGATCGCCTTCGATCTGCCCGACGACTGGCACGGTGAGAGCGAGGCCCGACTACTTGCCGTGACCGCACACGATCTTGCGCGAGTGGTTGCGCTGCTGGGCGAACCGGATCGCTACAGCTGGGTCGTGGTGGGCGATCCGGTCCATATGGCTGGATTGGACGCGGTGCATATCGATGCGCAGGGGCACCGGCTTTGATGGGGACCGAGTCGATGGAGATCCTGCGCAGTGCGCGCGAAGTGATGTTCTCCGCTTAACGCCGTCGCCCGGGCCAGATGCAACGACCACGCCGTAGGCGCGGTCGTCCGTGCTGCTCGTGCCTACGCGGAATTCAAGATTTTCTAATCTATTCAGGAGGATGATTGTGTCAAACCTTGTGTCGATCAGCGACAGCGATTTCGAAGTTCAGGCGATCCGCTCCGATCTTCCAGTGCTTCTCGATTTCACGGCGAGCTGGTGCGCGCCGTGCAAGGCGCTACTTCCAGCGCTTGAAGATGTCGCCGCCGCTGTCGCGGGGCGCGGCAGGATTCTCAAGATCGATGTCGATGACAATCCCGATCTTGCCAAACGGTTCGAGGTGCGGGGCGTCCCGACTCTCATCTTGATGAAGGACGGCGAGGTGAAGGAGCGGCTGATGGGGCAGCACTCGCGCGGCAAGCTGCTCGCCAAGTTCGAGCAATATATCGAGGAGGCGAACTGATGGCCGCCGCGCCTGCCTTTCGCGGGTCCGTGCGCAAGCGCGATGAACTCCTCAGCGATATTCGGGCGAATGGCGCGCTTACGCGGATCTGGCTGAACAGCGCCGCGATAGAGGAGCGTTTCGCAGTGATCGTTCAGGAATATGTCCTGGATCCGGTGCTGGTGCGTCTCATCGCGGCGCTGTCGGACATGGCGACATCGCCGGCGCGGACGGAGTTCGTGGCCACGGTCATCGAGGCGTTGCCGCTCGACAAGCCGACCGGGGGCATCGCTTGCGCCTGGCTGATCGATCGCTGGGAAAGTACGCTCGCGACGCGGCTGGAGGGGAGCGCGGTTCATGAACCGGCGCGCACCGTAGTCCAGCTGGTGAAAGACAGCCAGGTGGGCGAAGTCCCTGCCGAAGCCTGGCGGGCCGCGATCCGCGGGCTTGCTCTTGCGGCGGAACCCGGCCCGGATATCGCCGACTATGTCGAGGTGGTCGAAGCGATGGCCTGGGACACCAGCAAGGCTCCCGGTGCGATTACCGACGTGATCCAGGCCTGGTGTAGCGCCGCGCGGCGCGATGCCCTGCGCGCGGCCGGTTGGACCGACGCGCTGGAGCAGGAATATACGCGGCTGGCGCGCGACTATCAGACGCGGATCGCGCCCGAGATGCGCGCGTTGGATACGACGGATCGGGTCGAGATAGAGAGAATCTTCGAGGAATTGATGCGCAAGCAGTTCGATGGCGAAGGCAGGATCGACCTGATGGGCCACGCGATGGCCGCCCACAAGGCATCCCATGCGGGGGTACAGCGCTGGGGCGATGAACAGCGTGAAAGTCTCTGCGCGTTCCTGACGTCATCTGCCCAGGATATCAAACGCCCGGATTGAACTGGCCGTCTCCGCGCCAGCGGGTGAGGATGTTGTCCAGCACGATCGGGCTGAGCAGCGACTCGAATGCGCCGCCGACCAGGCCGTTGTCCCACCACACCACCTTGGCGGCGAGCGACTCCATTCCCGGCAGCGTCAGCCAGCAGTAAGTGCCGGGATGGATCCGGGTCATCGCCGTGGCCGAAAAGCCGGACAGCGACAAGTCCCGGACCGCCGTCTGGAATCCCTTCGAGCCCGAGGGACGCAGCGTTGCCGGGATCGAAATCTTGACGCGGTGGGCGCTGCGATCTTCCTGTGCCGCCGCCGCGTACTTCTCCTGCTGGGTGTGGACCATCGTCACTTGTGTCCCGAGCGTTGGCGGCGTCTCCACGGCGCCGGCCTTTCGGCAAGGATGTCAGCGGGCGGTTACTTCCGCCTTAAACAGGTTGGTTAACGGACTCGCGGTGGCCCGTGACGAATTGTTCACCAAGCAGGGCGACCAGCCGACCGGCAACCACTTCCGGGGGCTTGACCGACTCGGGCGCCTCGCCCGGATAGGCGCGGGCGCGCATGGCGGTGCGGGTGGCGCCGGGATTGACGATGGCGACGCGTATTTTCGAGACCTTGGCGACTTCCTGCGCATAGCAGTCGAGCAGAACCTCGAAAGCGGCCTTGGTGGCGGCATAGGCACCCCAGAAGGCGCGGGGCTTGCTCGATTGCGAGCTTGTCATGCCGATGACGCGCGCGTTTGCGCTCTTCCGCAGCAGCGGGTCGAAATTGGCGATCAAGGCCTGCGTGGCGAGCACGTTGGTGGTCAGCGCCTTGTTGAAGGCCTTCTGGTCGATGTCGGCGACGCTGGTCAGTTCAGGCAGGATCGCGGCGTTGATGACAAGGATGTCGAGCCTGTCCCAGCGCTGCGAGACCGCCGTTGCCAGGCGCGCGATGCCGTCCGGCTCGACGAGATCGACCGGGGCGATCGTGGCCGAGCCGCCCGACTGGTAGATCCGCTCCTCCACGGCTTCGAGCGCCTTGGTATCACGCCCGGTGAGCACGACGTGGGCGCCCGCCGCCGCCAGCGCCAGGGCGGTTGCCGCGCCGATGCCGCGGCTCGATCCAGTGACCAGCGCCACCTGATCCGCGAAGGACTTATCGGTCACGCCGCCCGTCTCCTCATCCTCACGCGGCATTGAGTTCGGAGGCGAATCGCTCGGAAAAGTCGGTCAGCTTGGTCGGGTACTCGCCCGAGAAGCAGGCGTCGCAGAACTGCGGGCATTTGGCGTTGCGCTGGATTTCGCCCACCGCGCGATAGAGCCCGTCGATCGATACGAAGGCAAGGCTGTCCGCCTTGATGAACGCGGCCATGGCCGCCGTATCCATGGTCGCCGCCAGCAGCTTGGAACGTTCGGGGGTGTCGACGCCGTAGAAGCACGAGTGTTCGGTCGGCGGGCTGGCGATGCGCATGTGCACTTCCACGGCACCGGCATCGCGCATCATCTCGACGATCTTCTTGGAGGTCGTGCCGCGCACGATCGAATCGTCGATCAGGATGATCTTCTTGCCTTCCACGATGGCGCGGTTGGCATTGTGCTTGCGCTTCACGTCCGCGTGGCGCGCCTGCTCGCCGGGCTGGATGAACGTGCGGCCCACGTAGTGCGAACGGATGATCCCCAGTTCGAAGGGAATGCCCGATTCCTGCGCATATCCGATTGCGGCCGGCACGCCGCTGTCGGGCACGGGAATGACCACGTCGGCATCGGCGATCGCTTCCTTGGCCAGCTCGACGCCGATCTGCTTGCGCACCGCATAGACCGAGCGGCCGTCCATCACCGAATCCGGGCGGCTGAAATAGACGTGCTCGAAAATGCAGGGGCGCGGGGCAATCGAGCCGAACGGGCGGTGGCTGGAGATCGTGCCCTTGTGGTCGACCTGGACCAGTTCGCCCGGCTCGACCGCGCGGGTGAATTCGGCGCCGATCACGTCGAGCGCGACCGTCTCGCTGGCGAAGACAATGGCATCGCCGAGCCGGCCCATCACCAGCGGGCGGATACCCAGTGGATCGCGGCAGGCGATCATGCCTTCGGGCGTCATGCAGATCAGCGAGTAGGCCCCTTCCACCATGCGCAGCGCATCGATGAAGCGATCGAGCAGGGTGGGATAGCGACTGGTCGCGACGAGGTGGATGATAACCTCGGTGTCGGAAGTCGACTGGAAGATGGAACCCTTGGACACGAGATCGCGCTTGAGCGTCATCGCGTTGGAGATGTTGCCGTTGTGGGCGATCGCGAAGCCGCCGGCGGCAAGGTCGGCGAAGAGCGGCTGCACATTGCGCAGGCCCGAGCCGCCCGTGGTCGAATAGCGCACATGGCCGGAGGCCATCATGCCGGGCAGGGTGTCCAGCTCATGCTGCGAAAACACTTGCGCCACATGGCCCAGGCCCCGGTGCGAGTGGAATTCGCTGCCCGAAAAGCTGGTGATTCCCACTGCCTCCTGCCCGCGATGCTGGAGGGAATGGAGCCCGGCCGCGGCGATATTAGCCGCATCCCGTGCTCCGATAACGCCGAAAATGCCGCACTCTTCGTGCAGCTTGTCCCCGTCGGCATCACGAAAGGGGTGAGTCAAGTTCATGGATTCGTCCGGCCCGTTGGCGCCTCAAAACGCCCGCGCATTTGGAAGGGATTGTCCGCAATTGCAAGGGGCAGGGCGCCGACGATGACGGTCGCACGGGGGCAAACTCGCAAACTGCCGCATTTGCTGGAAATTTCCATGACGCCTGTGAGGTGGATACGATCGTCCTTGCGGCCCCAGTGGCCCTCCTGCGGGCATTCAACGGCCGTGCCTGCCATTCATCCCGCCGCCCTGAACCTCCTTTGCGGCGCCGTTCTTCGTTTCAGCGTCACCATTGTCCGCAGGTCCCGTTCGCCCGGCATCCCACGACGGCGTTCCTTGCCTGTTGCGCGCATCTGCTCGGTCTTTTGTCGATCGGGCGGGTTGCCGCCAAGTATTTGAAAAGATGGTGCACCCGACAGGATTCGAACCTGTGGCCTCTGCCTTCGGAGGGCAGCGCTCTATCCAGCTGAGCTACGGGTGCAGTGGAGCGGCGGTTAGCAGAGCTGGCGGGGGGTTTCCAGTGGCAAACTGACACGCGTCGAGCTTTACGCGTCTGTGCGGGGCCGCGGCGAATCTTGTGGCGACCGCCGACCTCCCGTCGCGGGTCTTGTTAGCTCGCGATTATCTATATAAGAAAAAATATAGTTATGAAGGAAGGGCAGTTCCATGCACAGGCGCGCCTGCCTTGATAACCGGAAGCGCAAGCGCCAGAAGGTTTGGGAACAGAACGATTTCGGGGTCCGACCCGAAACATGCTTGAACAGCCAACGGAGAGCGATTTTGACCGATTTGCCAATGTATCGCAATGTGATCGATGGGAAACTCCAGGCGCCAGCCTCCGGGAAATACCTGGATTCCATCAATCCCGCCACCGGCGAAGTGTGGGCGCGGGTTCCAGCCAGCGACCGGACCGATGTCGAAGCGGCGGTCGATGCGGCGCGGAAGGCGTTTCCCGCGTGGTCGGCGCTGCCGGCTGCCGGGCGCGCGCATTATCTGCGCCAGGTGGGCGACATATTCCGCAAGCACAGCGACGAGCTGACCCGGCTCGAGTTGATGGGCATCGGCTGCCAGGCGCGCAAGAGCAATGTGCCCACCCCTGCCGGTGGCCTGTCGTTTCTCTGGGACCGGGCGGCGGGGCTGACGCTTGATGCCGTCACCGGGCGCAGCGTGCCGCTCGATGCCAACACGATGGGTATCACCCGGCGCGAGCCTTACGGCGTGGTCGCGGCGATCGTGCCCTACAATTCGCCGCAAGGCATGGCATCGTCCAAGGCTTCGCTGGCGATCGCGGCGGGTAACACCGTCGTCCTCAAGCCGCCGGAACAGGCCTCGCCCGCGATCCTGCGCTTCGGAGAGTTGCTGGCCGAGATCCTGCCTCCCGGCGTGGTCAACATGGTGTCCGGTCTCGGCGCGGATGTCGGCGATCCGCTGGTGCGCCATCCGGACGTGCGCAAGATCACCATGACGGGATCGCCCGATACCGCGCGGATGATCCAGCGCGCCGCCGCCGACAATCTCACTTCGTGCATCTTCGAGCTGGGCGGCAAATCCCCGAACATCGTCTTTGCCGACGCCGATCTTGATCGGGCCGCGCCGGGCGTCACCACGCAGGCGATCTACACCACCAATGCCGGCCAGGCCTGCGTCGGCGGCTCGCGCATCCTGATCCAGCGTCCGATCCTGGATGAGATGCTTGGGCGGATGGAGGCGATCGCCAAGCAGATCAGGATTGGCGATCCGTTCGATCCCGAAACTACGATGGGGCCGCTGATCTCGCAGCCGCAGTTCGACAAAGTCACCGGCTACATCGAAATCGGCAAGCAGGAGGCGCAGCTTGTCTTTGGCGGTCGCTATGGGCCCGAGCTGGTGCCTTCGCGCCCCGGCGGGTTCTGGGTCGAGCCGACGCTGTTCATGACAACGAATAACGCCTTGCGCATCTGTCAGGAAGAGATTTTCGGACCCGTTGCGGCGGTTATCCCTTTCGATACCGAGGAAGAAGCGATCGCGATCGCCAACGACAGCCGCTTTGGTCTCGCCTCGGGCCTGTGGACGCGGGACCTGGCGCGGGTGAACCGCTTCATCCGCGACATTCGATCGGGCAATGTTTGGGTGAACACCTACCTCCAGACCCGCTACGAACTGCCCTTCGGCGGCATCAAGGACAGCGGCTACGGCCACGACGACATCATGGAGTTCACGGTCGAGAAGACCGCCGTCATCGCGACCTGAGCCGCAAGGATGCGTAGATATCCGATCGGCGAGCGGGTTCGCATCCCGCCGGCTTTGCCCGGAGGACGATAGCGGCATGGCGGGTTCGGGAGCCCGTCATGCCGTGGGCGTCAGATTCGATTCCCGGCTTCCATCCGGCGGCATCAACGAAGATCGCATCGCCTCAGGTCGGCGCCCCGTGTGAGACGAACAAGGAAGGAAGCATAGATCACCTCGTAGCCGGATGCCTGCCATATCGTCTCGGCGTTGTTGCCAGGCTATTCCCCAAATTCGGCAATCGGATATGCGTTTTTGCAGTTCAAGCGATCGACTGAATTCTGCCGGACATTCTGCTGGATTTCGCGCTGACTTCGAATCCGTGGCGGAGCGGATGTGACCGTGGCATCAGTAACATTCCCGATGGCGGCAGCATGAGGCGCTCATAAGCTGGCCTGGATCAGCACGAGGAGCCTATCATGAAAAATATTCTGCTGCTTGCCCATGACGATGAAGGTCAGGAAGCCCGCTTGCAGGTGGCGCTCGACGTTACCCGGGCCGTCGAGGGGCATCTTACCTGCCTGGATGTCGTGGTGCCGCCCGCGGCTCTCACCTACGATTCCTACAGCGGTGCCGTCGCGGCGGAACTGATGGCCGACGAACAGCTGCGTGAAACCGCCAATTGCTCTCGCCTCGAGGCACGGCTCGCACATGAGAATGTCTCATGGGACCTGAAGGAGGCCGTGGGCTTTCCCGGCGAATCGGTCGAAGCGGCGGCGGGCCTGGCCGATCTCATCGTCCTGTCGAGCCCGTTCGGTCACGGCCAGCCTTCGGAACTGCGGCGGCTTGTCGGCCAGGTCGCGGGAAGGGCGCGTCGCCCGATCCTGGCCGTTCCGAAGGACGCGGGCGGGCTGGACTTGTCCGGCACCGTGCTGGTCGCCTGGGACGGGTCGAGCGAGGCCGACGCCGCGCTGCGCGATGCCGTGCCGCTGCTCAAGCTGTCGGGCAATGTGATCCTGCTGGACGTCGAAGAAACGGAAGGCGCGTTTGCCGCTACGTCGGCCGCGAAATATCTCTCCCGGCACGATATCCATCCCCGGATCGAGATTGCCCGGCCCGATGTCGATGGCATGATCTACGCCGCTCTGCTCGAAAAGGCGCACGAAGTCGAGGCCACCTATATCGTCATGGGAGCCTTCGGTCATTCGCCTGCCGTCGAAACGCTTTTTGGCGGCGTTACCCGTTCGATGCTTGCCCACAGCGATTTGCCGCTGTTCCTAGCTCACTGAGCCCGGCATCGGCCGGGGTCAATCGGTGGCCGGGGGGCGGGATTTTATCCGGGCAGCCGTTGCGGGCTGCCCGGATTGAAATGGTGGGCCCGGCAGGATTCGAACCCGCGACCTAGCCGTTATGAGCGGCCAGCTCTAACCGCTGAGCTACAGGCCCCCAGTCGCCATGCTCCGGCGGGACAAGGACCGACCGGGGCGGGTGCGCGTTAGCTCGGCTCGAGCGATCAGGCAAGCTTCACCGATGCCATGATGTCGGCCACGCTCGTCGGTTTCACGCCGCGCCGCTCCAGTTGGAGGAAGAGTGCGCGCCACCAGTCGTAAAATGCGTCGAGATCCTCGTCACTGCGCACATAGGGGGTATGGCCGGGTGCGAGCGAGGGGCTGTGGAACGAGAACACCAGCACCGGCAATCCTTCGTCGATCGCGATATCGACACCGCGCAGGGCCTCTTCCAAGGTGATCCCCTCGGGTGTGAGCGCAATGCGCTCCAGCAGGCCGGCGCGCGCCAACACGCCGCGCAGGGAAGGTGCGCGCCACAGGTGGGGGTAGATTACGTTACCCACCTGTCGGAGCGGCCCCCAGTAAACGGTGGTGAGCGGCAGTTCGAGCAGGCTGCGTTCGGGGTCGATCCAGTAGGGCCGCAGCGGGTGATCGCGATAGTTCGGGCCGCCGTTGCCGCTATAGTCGAAGTGCGGGCGTACCGAAGTGTCGATGGCGATTCCGCATTCTCGCAGGATTTCCGCCGTGTGCGGGCCAAGGCCATAGCGCCCGGCGCGGTATATCAGGGGCGAGGTGCCGAAGGCCTGCGCGATGCGGTCGCGAAGGGTGCGGAATTTCTCACGCTCCAGGGCGAAGGGAAGGTTGCCGGCGTAACTGTTGAACTCGGTGACTTCTTCCTCGAACGGGGGACTGACCCAGGGATGAAGCTGCACGCCGATTTCGGCCAGACCCTTCGACACGGCATCCCCGATCGCTTCGGGCGCGTAGCGGGAGCAGGCGACGGGATAGTCGATCAGATAGGTGGGAACGACGCCGAACCCTTGGCAGAACTGCTGGAATTTGCGCAACGCGGGAACCGTGATGACACTGTGCGTGCACCGATCGAGCGGAGCGTCCCAGTTGAATTCCTCTTCGGTATCGACAGTGACGATAAAGCGTTGGCCAAAACCTTCGCGGAAGGTGGCAAGATTGCCTTTGCCTGGCGGTTCCAGGAGATTGGGCCCTGGCAAAGCAACTTTCCCTCTCGTTCGCGCCGCATCCGACGTTGTTACCAAGCAAGGCCACAAGACACGGGATTAGCGCGAGTAATTCTCAACTGTGCTATTGCCTGTGCCGGCAGGGGTCAAGTCGGGCAACCATAGGCATAGCGTATTATGCTCGCGTCGCAGGCCTCCTCCGGCCGCGGCCGCTTCGGCGGCGGCGAGGCGCAAGGTGAAACCGATCCCGAACATGCCGGCCGAGAGCGCCTGCCCGCGCTCGCCCGGCGGAGTGCCGAACAGGTCGTCCCGCTCGCGCGAGGCGAGCGCCGAAGGCAGGGTGACATGGACCATGGCGCGGCCGCCTTCGTGCGTCCAGGACAGCGACAGCACTTCATCGGGGGCGGTCGCGCCGGCGAGGGCGGCGAAGAGGCGCCAGACCAGGTGTTCGGTCTCGGCACGGTCGACGCGGACGGGAAGGGCGGGTGAAGTGGTCGCCGGGTCTACCGCGAAACCGCTGCGACGCGGATCGGTCCAGGCCCGCAGACGGGTGATTGTCTGGGCGAGCACTTGCGCCAGGTCGCACTCGCCGGCGTCGAGCGTAAGCGCACCCGTTTCCAGCTTCACCAGTCGATCCAGTTCCTCGAAACCGGCCAGGATATGGGCGCAGTCGCCGGCGATTGCCGCCGCCAGGGCGCGGTATTCGTGCGGGGCAGGGCCGTAGAGCTGCTGCTGGATGATCTCCGCCGCGACCTGGATGGCATTCGCCGGCGTGCGCAGTTCGTGGAGGATCTCGCGCATGCGGTCCGCCTCGCCGGATGTCGAGGCGGGAAGGTCGAGCGGGGCGGCGGTGGAGCGGCGCATGCGGCCGCAGTATCCGATGAAGCGGCCGCCCATCGGATCGAACTGGGGAACGGCGTCGACTTGCCATTCGCCGCTGACTGCCGGAGCACCGAAGACACGCAGGCGCGCCGCGCGCAGCGGCAGGCGGTGGCGGATGGCCGTGCCTAGAGCGTGGTCGCCAATGCCTTCCTCTCCGGTCACGGTGAGATTGAGGCCGAACACCGCGGGCGCGCAGGGTCCATCCGCCCAGGTGATGCGGCCTTCCGGATCGGTCGCGAAGTCGACCGCGACCGCGAGCCGGACAGGGGCCGTATCGCCGAGCGGCAGCCGGGGTGCGTCCGTACCCGGCTCGGGCACGCCTTTCGCTTCGCGCGCCTTGCGAAATTCCTCGATCCGCCGGACGATGGCGCCGATCCCCGCATCGGCGGAGGAAGCCGATACCGGAGCGGCTGAAGCGGCGGCCAGGGCGGCATGTTCCTTGGCCGCCCTGGCCTGGGCCCATTCGCTGAGCGAGGTCGGGGGCGGGGGATCGTCGACGAAGTCGAGCAGTTCCAGGACATCGCCGGAAATATATTCCTGGTCGGCGCTGATGGCTGGACCGGAGCCGGTGGCTGCCTCGCCGCAAGGTTCGGCTATCGGCGGCAGCGCCCGGTCACGGATGCCCAGCCTTTCGAGCAGGGTTTCGACGGGCGCGGAGAGATCGCGGCGATGGCGCAGGATTCCGCGCGCGCGGACGGGCAGTTCGGGAATCAGCGCGAGCCACTCGGCATCGCCGAGCCGCGCGGCGCCGATCGCGGCACTGGCGACGTCTGGCTCGGCCTGCGCCAGCAGGCAGAGCAGGCGCGGGTTGGTCAAGGGTTGCAGCGGCTGGCGCAGCAGGCGGGCGCGATCGGCCACGGGAATCCGCGCGGAAAGCGCCTCGATCCTGGCGAGTCCCGCATCCACGGCTTCGGAGTGGACATCGCCAGGCAGGCGCCCGAGAATATCGATCAACTGGCGATACTGGATTCGCGCCAGGCCATCGCCGGAATCCGGTAAGCGAAGCACCGTTTCCAGGCGATCGTCGAAGTGCATTCGGGCTCCAGGCGCGATCCGCGCAGCCCAGCCGAGCCGTGCGGACCAGAGGTCTTTCCGCCTTCCATTGACGGGAAAAGACCGGTGAAGGTTCTCTCCTACCAAAGTGGCGGACAAGCGGAAGCGTTCACTTTGTGGGCGTTGCAAAGCGGGACGATTACGCTATGGAACAATAATATTACAGGGTGCTGGTGTTTTCGATGTGGATATTGCATCGGAATGCCGCAGACGAAGCCCGCCGAGGAATGCATGCATGATAAATCTCGATGAAATCGACCGCCGGTTGCTGGCCGAGCTGCAGGCGGAAGGGCGGATCACCAACGTGGAACTGGCCCAGCGCGTCGGGCTGACCGCGCCGCCGTGCCTGCGCCGCGTCCGAAGCCTTGAAGAAGCGGGCATCATCCAGGGCTACCACGCGGATCTCGACGCTTCGAAGCTGGGCTTCACGATTACCGTCTTCGCTCTCGTCAGTCTCAAGAGCCAGGCCGAGGAATCGCTGCGCGCCTTCGAGGAGCACATGAAGGGCCTGCCGGAAGTGCGCGAATGCCACATGCTCAACGGTGAAATCGACTTCATCCTCAAGATCGTCAGCCGGGACCTGCAGAGCTTCCAGGAATTCCTGACCAGCAAGCTCACCCCTGCGCCCAACGTGGACAGCGTCAAGACCTCGCTGACGATCCGCACGGCGAAAAACGTGCCGGGCGTGCCGCTGGAATGATGCGGCGGGCAGCGCACAGGGCATGATCCGCCTCGCGCTTGGTCCTGCGCACTTTTCGAACCTCACCCCCTGCCGGCCGCCTCTATCATGTGTTCCACCGCGACGAACTTTTCGCGCGGGGCGCCTTGGCGGGCGTTGGCGATTTCGGCTTCGTCGATCTTCTGCCAGTCGGTGAACTTGACGTAGTGGATGCCCCGTTTCCCGGCCAGCGCGTCGAAGGCGGGGCGTCCGGGCTTGCCGGTGCCGTCGCCCATGTCCTCAGCGACCTTCTCGATCACGGCGAAACCGTCCGGCCGGTTGGTGCCGATCGTGCCGGTGGGGCCGCGCCGGGCCCAGCCGACGCAATAGAGGCCCGGCCTTATGCGGCCATCCACATTGGCGAAGCGGCCGCCCTTCTCGTCGAAGGGGACATCCGGGATTTTCGAGGTCTGGTAGCCGATGCAGGCGACGACGAGGCCGGCGGGGATGCGATAGGTTTCGCCGGTGCCGACGGCCTTGCCATCGACCAGCCGGGTACGCTCGATTTCCACTGCCTCGACGCGTTGGTCGCCGATGATGGCCTTGGGCGAAGCGAAGAAATCGAATTCAATGACGATCTCGCGATCCGCGCGCGGCTCGGCGGCTGCGAAGGCACGCAAATGGGCGACCGATTTGCGCTGGCCGGGATCGAGCACGGCGTCCTCGCTTTCACCGGGCAGGTCGACGGGATCGACCAGCGGGCGGGCGCGGGCGAGGTGCGCAAGCTCGCCCAGTTCCTTGGGCGTCATCGCGATCTGGTGCGGGCCGCGCCGGCCAAGGACGACGATGCGGCGTACCCGCGAGGCGTCGAGTGCGGTGAGGGCGTGGGTGACGATGTCGGAACCCGTGAATTCCTCATGGGCCTTGGCGAGGATGCGCGTCACGTCGAGCGCGACGTTGCCGTTGCCGATCACGACCGCGGTATCGTGCGAGAATCGCGGATCGAGGTCGGCGAAATTGGGGTGGCCGTTGTACCAGCCGACGAAGGCGGCGCTGCCGAAGACATTGGACAAGTCCTCGCCCGGCAGGCCCAGCTTGCGATCGTTGGGGGCGCCTGTCGCCAGAATCACGGCATCATAGAAATCCTGAAGCTCGGTGACGGAAATATCCCTGCCGATCATGACGTTGCCGACGAATCTCACGTTTTCCGTCAGGGCCGTCGCCTCGTAGCGGCGGGAAACGCCCTTGATCGACTGGTGATCGGGCGCGACGCCGGTGCGGATCAGGCCGAATGGGACGGGGAGGGTGTCGAACATATCGACGCTCACGCCTTCGCCCCACTGTTTGAGCGCCGCTTCCGCGGTGTAGTAGCCGGCGGGTCCCGAACCGACGATTGCTATCTGCCGCACGTATTTGTCTCCCATTCAGGCGGATCGGCTGCCGCCCATTGCGGGGCAAGCAAGCATGTCGGCAGGGCATCGGGCAAGTGAAATCGCGGCCTTATGCCCTTCGCGATGAAGTCGGGGCTCGATCCTGGAGAATATGGGCGCTGGAAGGAGTGACGAAAAGGCATGGTCAAGGCTTGCATGAGCGAGTTTGCATTGGACAGGCTTACTTAACCGTTTTGAAATGGCATTTCGGCCATAAAGCGGCGATGGCCAGAAAGGCTCCACGTCCGCAACGTTTACAGGTGCGCTCTGGCGTCGCTTCCGCGCGGCCGCTCCTGCGCGATTCGAACGCCGACGGGCCAAAGCCATCCTCCGTCGCCCCGGGAACCGAGGCGGCCGGGCTCGGCGCGCAAGCCCGGAGTGTCGCACGTTTCATTTCCGAGGCGTCGAGCGATCCGCTGCATTTTTTCATTCCCCGCACATGGATGGTGATGGCGCCGGGGCTCCTGGGAGTGGCGGCGCTGCTGGGCCTGATATCGGGCTCGGCACCTAGCTCGTTTTCCGCCGCGTGCATGGCGGGAGCGATCGCGATCTGCCTTGCCGCGCCGCTGTTGAGTTGGCTGGAAGGCCGATGCCATCACGAAGGCTGGGCGCGCTATCCGCTCATGGCGCTGGGTATCGCCGTGCCGATGGCGCTGTTCGGCTTCGGCACGGCGCGCTGGACGGCGCGCGTGGAACCGCTCGATTGGGACATGACAGTCAATGCCTATGTGGTCGTCATGCTGCTGGTGACGGCGCTGCTGGAGGGGCGCACGACCTCCATCGTGGCGGCTACGGTTGCCATGTGGGGCGGTGTGGCGATCTTCATGGGCACGATGGACTCGGCACTGCTGCTTGTGCTGGGCGCGACTTTCGGGCTGTATCTGGTTTTCCGCGATGCCCGCCGCGCCGCCGCCGAATCGGGGCTGCGGGCGGAGCGAGAGCGCGAACGTCGCCGCGCGGAGGAACTGCTCAACGAATACGAGCAGACCGGGCAAGGCTGGTTCTGGGAGACCGACCGTCGGGGCCAGGTGACTTACGTCTCGCCGAGTATCGCGCAGTTGCTCGGCAAGGACCCGGACGAGATCGAGGGCAAGCCCTTCACCAGCCTGTTCATGCTGGCGGCCCGGGAACAGCAGGGCGAGCGCACGCTGGTTTTTCATCTCTCGACCCGCTCCTCGTTCCAGGATCTTCCGGTGCGGGCGGCGACCGGCAAGGATGAAGAGCGCTGGTGGTCGATCACCGGGCGCCCGGTCATGGACCAGTTCAACAACTTCATGGGCTTTCGAGGGTCCGGAACCGACCTGACGGAAACCCGCAAGTCGCAGCAGCATGCCACGCAGCTTGCGCGTTTCGATTCGCTGACTAAGCTCGCCAACCGTTTCCAGATGTCGGAATGGCTCGAGAAGATTCTCGGTGCCCCTCATGTCGAGAGCCGTGTCTGCGCCGTGCTGCTGTTGGATCTCGACCGTTTCAAGCATGTCAACGACACCATGGGGCACCCGGCCGGCGATGCCTTGCTCAAGCAGGTGGCGGAGCGGCTGGCCAGCACGGTGGGCGAGAAGGGTCGGGTCGGACGGCTCGGTGGTGACGAATTCCAGGTGATCCTGCCTGGACGCCACCAGCGCGAGGGGCTGGCCCATCTGGCGCGGCGGATCATCGAAAACCTTTCCCATCCCTATTCGATAGACGGTGCGCGCGTCGTTATCGGCGCCTCGATCGGCATTTCGATCTGTCCTGATGACGGCACCAATTCCGACGACATCATCCGCAACGCAGACCTCGCGCTTTACGCGGCGAAAGGCAGCGGGCGCGGCCGGCACCATTTCTACGACGAGGATCTGCATTCCGACGCGAAGGAGCGCCAGCAGCTCGAACAGGACTTGCGCGATGCGATCGCCAACGGTTCGTTCGAACTGTACTATCAGCCGCAGGTACGCACGACGACCGAGCAGATTACCGGCTTCGAGGCGCTTCTGCGCTGGAAGCATCCTCGGCACGGCTATTTGTCGCCGGCCAAGTTCGTCCCGGTGGCGGAGGAGACCGGCCTTGTCGCCCAGATCGGGGAATGGGCGCTGCGCACCGCCTGCCGCGATCTTGCCAATTGGCCCGAGAGCGTGCGCGTCGCCGTGAACGTATCGCCGTTGCAGTTCGCCAATCCGGCCTTGCCGGCAATCGTCACCAACGCCATCGCCGCCGCCGGCATCAGTCCGGCGCGGCTTGAGCTGGAAATCACGGAAAGCGTGTTCCTGGGTGACGACAAGTCTACCGAGGCGATGTTCGCCGCGCTCAAGGGCATCGGCGTGCGCCTGGCGCTGGACGATTTCGGCACCGGCTATTCCTCGCTCGGCTACCTGAAGAAGGCGCCGTTCGACAAGATCAAGATCGATCAGGGCTTCGTGCGGGGCGCGACCATCGAAGGAAGCCGTAACGGCGCGATCATCTCCTCCATCGTCAGTCTAGCCGAAGCGCTGGGCATGGAAACCACGGCGGAGGGCGTAGAGACGCTGGACGAACTGGATCTGGTGCGCATGCTGGGCTGCAGCCACGTCCAAGGCTACATATACGAAAAGCCGCTGAGCGGGGCAGACGCGCTCCGGCGTCTGGCGGAAGGGCTCATCGCCGTCGCGCGCGGGCCGCGATCCGCCCGTGCCGCGCGCCAGACGATGCTGCGCAAGGTCATGCTGGAGCACGGCAACCATTTCTACAACGGCACCATCCGCAACATCTCGCGGAGCGGGGCGATGATCGAGGGGTTGTGGAACGTGCCGCCCGGCACTGCGTTCGGCGTGCACCTGTCCGAAGATTTCGTCATGATGGCGACTTCGCGCTGGTCTAAGGAAGACCGCATGGGAGTCGAATTCGCCCAGTCGCTCGAGCTCGATTCCAACGGTGCGGTCCTGTTCGCGCCGCCGAGTTCGAAGCGCGAGCGCGGCGATCAGGCACTGCTGCGGCGCACGGGATGAACGGCGCAGGCTGACAGCTTCGAAAAGCACTGCTAACGGCGCGTGCATGACCGAACTCTCGCAGATCCGCAATTTCAGCATCATTGCCCATATCGACCATGGCAAATCGACTCTGGCCGACCGGCTGATCCAGACCACCGGGGGCCTTTCCGAGCGCGAGATGTCCGCGCAGGTCCTCGACAACATGGATATAGAGAAGGAGCGCGGGATCACCATCAAGGCGCAGACCGTGCGCCTGAACTATACCGCCAAGGACGGGCTCACCTACGAACTCAACCTCATGGATACCCCCGGCCATGTCGACTTCGCCTACGAGGTAAGCCGCAGCCTTGCCGCTTGCGAGGGCGCGCTGCTGGTGGTGGACGCGGCGCAGGGCGTGGAGGCGCAGACGCTCGCCAACGTCTACCAGTCGATCGAGCACGACCACGAGATCGTCCCGGTCATCAACAAGATCGACCTCCCCGCCGCCGAACCCGAAAAGGTGCGCGCCGAGATCGAGGAAATCATCGGCATCGATGCCAGCGAGGCGGTGCTTACCAGCGCCAAGTCCGGCATCGGCATCGAGGAGACGCTGGAAGCCATCGTCCGGCGCATTCCCGCGCCCAGGGGCGAGCGCGACAAGCCGCTCAAGGCGATGCTCGTCGATTCCTGGTACGACCCTTACCTCGGCGTCGTCATCCTCGTGCGGGTGATGGACGGCGTCATCAGCAAGGGGCTCTCCGTCAAGTTCATGCAAGGCGGGACCGAGCACCTTATCGACCGCGTCGGCTGCTTCACCCCCAAGCGCGTGGACCTGCCCGAACTGGGCCCCGGCGAGATCGGCTTCATCACGGCGCAGATCAAGGAAGTGGAGCAGGCCAAGGTCGGCGACACCATCACCACGGTCAAGAACGGCGCCACCCAGGCGCTGCCGGGCTACAAGGAAGTGCAGCCCGTGGTGTTCTGCGGCCTGTTTCCGGTCGACGCCAACGACTTCGAGAAGCTGCGCGAATCGATCGGCAAGCTGCGTCTCAACGACGCCTCCTTCAGCTTCGAGATGGAATCGAGCGCCGCGCTCGGCTTCGGCTTCCGCTGCGGGTTCCTGGGCCTGCTGCACCTGGAGATCATCCAGGAACGCCTCAGCCGCGAATACGACCTCGATCTCATCACCACGGCGCCCAGCGTGGTCTATCGCCTGAGCATGACGGACGGCTCCGTCAAGGAACTGCACAATCCCTCCGACATGCCCGACCCGGTCAAGATCGCGGACATGGAAGAACCGTGGATCAAGGCGGTGATCTACACGCCCGACGAATACCTCGGCTCGATCCTCAAGCTGTGCCAGGACCGTCGCGGCATCCAGAAAGACCTGACTTATGTCGGCGGCCGCGCGCAGGTGACTTACGAATTGCCGCTCAACGAAGTGGTGTTCGACTTCTACGATCGCCTGAAATCGATCAGCCGCGGCTACGCGAGCTTCGACTACGAGCAGATCGGCCTGCGCGAAGGCGACCTCGTGATGATGAACATCCTCGTCAACAACGAGCCGGTCGACGCGCTGTCCATGATCGTCCATCGCAGCCAGGCCGAACCGCGCGGTCGCGCGCTGGTCGAGCGGCTGAAAGAGCTGATCCCGCGCCACATGTTCAAGATCCCGATCCAGGCGGCGATCGGTGCCAAGGTGATCGCCCGCGAGACGATCAGCGCCATGCGCAAGGACGTGACGGCCAAGTGCTACGGCGGCGACATCACGCGCAAGAAGAAGCTGCTGGAGAAGCAGAAAGAAGGCAAGAAGCGCATGCGCGAGTACGGGAACGTGAGCATCCCGCAGGAAGCGTTCATCGCGGCGCTGCGGATGGGGGAGGAGTGAGGCTCGTCGCCTTCGGCAGTCTCTCGCCGCCGCTGCTCTGATCGTCTCGGCCGGTTAATGGCCGCCGGGTTCAGGCGGCGACGCGGGCCAGTTCCTCGTCCAGGAATGCGGCGACATCTTCCAGCGAGACGTCCTTCGCGAGGTAGGTATGGCCGATGCCCTTCATCAGCAGGAAGGGCAGGGTGCCGGCGTCCATCTTCTTGTCGTGCAGCATGTGCCGCACAAGGCCGGCCCCATCGCAGTCGAGCCCGAGCCCGGCAAGGTTCGCGGGCAGGCCGACTTCGCCGATATGCTGCGCGACATGCTCGGCGCTGGCGCGCGGCATCAGGCCGCGATGCGCCGAATAGCGGGCGGCGAGAACCATTCCCAGCGCCACTGCCTCGCCGTGGAGCAATCGCGCGGAAAAGCCGGTCTCGGCTTCCAGCGCATGGCCGAAAGTGTGCCCCAGGTTCAGCAGCGCGCGGCGGCCGGTGGTTTCGAATTCATCCTCGGCGACAATGCGCGCCTTCATCGTAACCGAGTGTGCGACCGCGTATTCGCGCAGCGTGCTGTCGCCGGCGAGCATCCTCGCGGCGTTGCCGTCGCACCAGGCGAAGAAATCGGCATCGTCGATGAGACCGTATTTCACCACTTCGGCATAACCGGCGAGCAGTTCCCGTTCGGGCAGGGTCTCGAGCACTGAAAGATCGGCGAGGACCAGGGAAGGCTGGTGGAACGCGCCGACCAGGTTCTTGCCCGCGGGCGTGTTGATCGCGGTCTTGCCGCCCACGCTCGAATCGACTTGCGCGAGCAGCGAAGTCGGCACCTGGATGAACTTGCACCCGCGCTTGAGCACAGCGGCGCAGAAGCCGGTGAGGTCACCGATGACGCCGCCTCCCAGCGCGATCACATGATCGCCGCGCTCGACTTCGAGCGCGAGCAGCCAGTTCACCGTGGCGGCCAGTTCCTCCCACGATTTGCTCTGTTCGCCGGGCGGCAGGATGCGCCAGTGCGGCTCGTGACCATTGTCGCGCAGGCTCGTTTCGACCATGTCGCCCCACGCGGCATGGACATTGGCGTCGGTGATGATAGGCACGCCGCGCTTGCGCAAACGGCCGCGGCACTGCGGGACCAGCTCGGCAAGAAGGCCCGCGCCCACGCGTACCTCGTAGGGACGGCCAGCGATATCTACCGGAATCACAGCCATTGCGAAATTCCCTGAAGGACCTTGTTGATGGTCTGCACGTGCGGCCCGCTGCTACTGAGTACATGTATCGGGGCCTGCGAATAGTAGGGTTCGCGTTCTGAACGCAGGCGCGCCAGGATCTCGCGCGGGTTTCCTTGCTTCAGCAGGGGGCGGTGGTCCTTGCGCGCGGTGCGCTCGATGAGCGTATCGATCTCGCTGTCGAGCCAGACGGTGATCGCCTTGTCCAGGATCAGCGCGCGCGTCTCCGGATTGCAGAAGGCGCCGCCCCCGGTGGCGATGACGATGCAGCCGCCCGGTTCACCGGTGCTTTGGTTTATCAGCCGGGCGATCACGCGCCGCTCTCCGTCGCGGAAATAGGCCTCGCCGTATGTCTCGAAGATTTCCGCGATGGTCATCTGCGCCGAACGTTCGATTTCCTCGTCGGCATCGACGAAGCGGCAATCCAACAGCGAGGCCAGCCGTTTTCCCACGCTCGACTTGCCGACGCCCATCATGCCCACAAGCACTATGGGACGATCGATGCGCCGTGCCAGCGCCGCGATCTCCTGCGCGGAAAAGCGGGTTTGTTGAACGTCCATTGCCCCACCGCCTATAGTTGCGCTAGGTCGCAGCGCAAGCATCGGTGAAGGAAGGCGAGTGACGATCGAAATGCGCGGGCGCTGGCGACGGGGCGTGATTGCCTGGACTCTTGCGCTGGCCCTCGTCGTCCTGTGCGTCGCGGCCTGGATCGACGCCGGGCGCCAGCCGGTTCGCGACGTGGCGTTCACGATCGCGGTTCCGGAGCTGCCGCGATGAGGGCGGCCTATCTGCTGGCGGGGGCCGTACTGGCGCTGACTTCGGCCTGGGCGGTTGCCCAGGATACGCCCGAATCGCTACTTCCCAAGATGTTCGATGATCCCGCGCCGGCGAACCCCAGGCCGGCGGCTCCGAAGCCGGCGGCGCCTGCCAATCCGCCGGCCGGCGGGGGAACGCCCCGTGGGGTCTCCAACCCGGTGGTGCAGGCCATTCCCGGTCTGGGCGAAACGGCCCCGGGCGAGGCGGCTGCGCCGGATGGAGAGGAGGAAGGCAAGCTGAAGCGGGTGCCGAGCCTCGATGAACTTGCCAAGATGTCGCCTGACGATTTCGAAGCGATTCTCGGTGGCGACGTCGTGTTCGACACGCCGCCCCAGGCGCGCCGCTCGATGGAAAGCGCGGGCCTGCTCGACGAAAGCGAGGGAGGGCTGCGCGCGGATTCGCTGGCGGGCCAGAACGGCAAGCTGATCGCGCTTGCGCTGTCGGCCAACAAGGGCACGCTGGTCTCGCGTTGGGGGCACATCCTGCTGCGCCGTGCTCTCGCTTCCCGGCTGCAAGCGCCGCAGGGAATGAGCCCGGAGGATTTCCTGGCGCTGCGCGTCGGCCTGCTGCTGCGCATGGGCGAGATCGATGCGGCCCGGGCCGTGCTGCAGGACATCGACATCGCGAACTATACACCGGCGATCGGCAATGTCGCGTTCGAGGTGTACGAGAAGACCGCCGATTTCACCGGCCTGTGCCCGGTCATGGCCACGCAGGGCAGCCTGCGCGACGATTCGCAGTGGGATGTCGCCAAGCGCATCTGCGAGGCCTTTCGCGGCAACAGCACCGCCGCGCTTTCGACGCTCGATCGCGACATGTCGCGCGGGACGATGCCCCGGATCGACCTGCTGCTGGCGCAGAAGTATGCCGGTGCCGCCGGCAAGGCGCGCCGCGCGGTGACGATCGAGTGGGACCAGGTGCAGGACATGACGCCCTGGCGCTATGGCCTGGCGATCGGCGTAGGGCTCGAACCGCCGGCAAGCCTGATGGACGCGGCCGGCCCCGAATACGCATACGTGACCGCGCTGGCGCCGATGGTCGGGCTTGAACGCCGTGCCGCGGCAGCCGACCGGGCCTGCGCCGCCGGCGTGCTTTCCAACGCGGCGATGGTGGATCTTTATGCGCAGATCTATTCAGACCCCGATGTGGGTGGGGATTGGCAGGACCGCGCGGAAAGCCTGCGCGATGCCTATACGCAAGAGGATGTCGCCGCGCGCTTTGCGGCGATGCAGTCCTTGTGGGACGGCGCGGGCGACGCGTCCGCGCGCTATTCGCGCCAGGTGCTGACGGCGGCGGCCGCCGCGCGCATGCCGGTGAACGAGGATCTCGCCGCCGACGCCGCGCCGCTGATCGCCTCGATGCTATCCGCCGGTTACGACGTCAACGCCATGCGCTGGGCCTCGGTGGTCCCCACCGGCAGCGAGGCCTGGGGACTGCTGGCGGTCGCTGCGTCCGGACGGACCAGCCCGGTGGATACCGGCGCGCTCAACAAGTTCATCGACAACGATGCGAGCGCCGGCAAGCGCAAGGCCGCCTTCCTGCTCGCCGGCCTTGCCGGGCTTGCGCGGCTCGGCGCGGACGAGACTGGACGCTACTCGAACGACATGTCGCTCGGCCTTGCAAGCAATACCCGCTGGACCGAGGCGATCGACGGCGCGGCGCGGCGCGGGGATGGTGCCAGCGTCGTGCTGCTCGCCGGTTTCGGCATGCAGGGATCGGATTGGCATCGGATGACGCCGCGCTACCTGTTCCACATCGTATCGGCCCTGCGCCAGGTCGGGTTCGAGGCCGAAGCACGCATGATCGCCGCGGAAGCGGTCGCCAGAGCCTGATCGGCGGATGGCGGGAGACGACCTCGCCGAACGTTTCCTGGCGATGCTGGCGGTCGAACGCGGAGCGGCCGCGAATACTTTGTCAGCTTACCGCCGCGATCTTGACGCGGCGCGGGAAGTGCTGGGGGATCCGGCATCGGCCGACGGGCCCGCGCTTGCCTCGCTGGGCAAGGCCTGGGAGGGGCTGGCCGCCTCGAGCCTCGCCCGCAGGTGCTCGGCGCTGCGCCAGTTCTACGGCTTCCTTGTCGATGAGGGCGTGCGTGATGACGATCCGTCCGGCGCTTTGCCCCGGCCGCGCATACGCCGGCCGCTGCCGCGCCTGCTGGCGCGAGAGGAGGTCGAACGGTTCCTTGCCCTGGCCGAGGAGGAGACCGCCGGCGAACGGCCCGAGGCCGTTCGTCTGCTGGCGCTGCTGGAATTGCTGTATGGTTCGGGCTTGCGCGCCAGCGAACTGGTTTCGCTGACGGTCGCCGCGGTTCCGCGAGATGCGCCGTTCCTCCATGTTACCGGCAAGGGCGGGCAGCAGCGCATGGTGCCGGTGAGTTCGCGCGCGCGCGCCGCCCTTTCGCGCTGGCTTGCGGCGCGGCGGAGCGGTGCGAAATTCCTGTTCCCCTCCAGCGGCGCGAGCGGCCATCTGACGCGGGTGCGTCTGTTCCAGCTGCTGCGGGAACTGGCGGCGCGAGCGGGCATCGACCCGACGCGCGTCTCACCGCATGTGCTGCGCCACGCCTTCGCGACGCACCTGCTCGAGGGCGGAGCGGACCTCAGGGTGCTGCAGCTCCTGCTCGGCCATGCAGACATCGCCACGACCCAGATATACACCCATGTCGATAGCGCCCGCCTGGTGGCGCTGGTCAATGCCCGCCATCCCCTGGCGGGAAAGCGCGATCACGGGAAATAGCTGGCCTTGGCGGAGAATCCAGCGGCGAATTCCGGGAACAAGCGCCCATGGGTCAGGATGCCGGGAGCGTCTTTCGCCAAGTCCCGGACAGAATCCCGATCAACCGCGCCACTTCAGGTTCGGGGGTGCCCGAAGGCGAAAATCAGTGCTTTCTTGAAACTGCCTGGTGCGGTCGAGAAGACTATAATGAGACCTGTGCGCGGGTGGTCGTAGACAGGAGCGTTGATTGCTGATTGTCATGTTCGTAGTCAAGAGCTTTGGGCGAGCTTGTCCGATCCGCATGAGCGGCGAGGGTGTTTAGCGCTGCACATGGTAGGAAGCGGCGGCTGAGGACGACGGTTGATCAGACTG
>NZ_FOOR01000022.1 GCF_900113255.1 Novosphingobium sp. CF614 | reverse complement strand
GGCGGCTCACGAAAGCAAATGTCGCGATGGGTTCCCGGATACGTCAAACTATGATGGTCTCCCCGGCATAGCCGGGGGATTACCTTTGGGATTTAATATAAATGTGAGCTCGGGCCCTGATCGCAAGCGTGCGATCGAAACCGCTGATCGCCTTGCGTATTCGTGCTGGTCACGCAAGCCACACCTTTACCCGCCTCGCAGCAACTGCACGCCCCAGTCCCGCTCGAAAAGATAGAGCAGCAGCCGCGCCGCCGTTCCGCGTGGGCCGGCGAGGCCGCCGTCGCGTTCGATCAGCAGCCGGGCGTCATCGTGGGCGAGCGGCAGCAGTTTCTGGATCTGCTCCAGGCTGGCGATGCGGAACGGCGTGTCGCCGGACTGGCGCGTGCCGAGCAGTTCGCCGCCACCGCGCAGTTCCAGATCTTCCTCGGCCAGCCTGAAACCGTCCTGAGTCTCGCGCATCAGGGCCAGGCGCTGGCGCGCGGTTTCGGATAGTGCGGGACCGCGCAGCAGCAGGCAGGTCGACTTCGCGCTGCCGCGCCCGACCCGGCCGCGCAGCTGGTGCAGCTGGGCGAGGCCGAAGCGCTCGGCCTGCTCGATGACCATCAGCGTCGCGTTAGGAACATCGACACCCACCTCGATCACGGTGGTGGCGACCAGCAGCTTTGCCTGACCGGCGGCGAAACGCTCCATCGCGGCGTCCTTCGCCTCGGGCCGCAGCTGACCGTGGACAAGCGCGACATCCTGGCCGAAGCGTTCCTTCAGCGCCGCATAGCGGGCCTCGGCGGCGGCAAGATCGTCGCTCTCGCTCTCGCGCACCATCGGGCAGACCCAGTATGCCTGCTGCCCCGCCTCGATGTGGCGGGCGAGAGCGCCGACGACATCGCCCATGCGCTCGACCGAGACCACGCGTGTGTCGATCGCCTGCCTGCCAGGCGGCAGCTCGTCAAGCCGCGAGACGTCCATCTCGCCGTACTGCGCCAGCGTCAGCGTGCGCGGGATGGGCGTTGCCGTCATCGCCAGCGTATGCGGTGCGCGGCGCCCCTTGCGCGCCAGCATCAGCCGCTGGCCCACGCCGAAGCGATGCTGTTCGTCGATCACCACCAGCGCGAGGTTCCTGTAGGCCACGCTATCCTGAAAGATCGCGTGGGTGCCCACCACGATGTCGATCGAGCCGTCGACAAGGCCCATCAGGATCGATTCGCGCGCCCTGCCCTTGTCTCGTCCGGTCAGCAGCGCGATCTCGGCGCCGGTCCCCTGCGCGATGCGAGAGAGCGTCTCGAAATGCTGGCGGGCCAGGATCTCCGTCGGTGCCAGCAGCGCCGCCTGCGCGCCGGCTTCGACGGCGATCATCATCGTCGACAGCGCCACCACCGTCTTTCCCGAACCGACATCGCCCTGCAGCAGCCGCAGCATCGGCGCGGCTTGCGCCATGTCCCCCTCGATCTCGCCGATCGAACGCTTCTGCGCGCCGGTGAGATCGAAAGGCAGCCGCAGCTTCGCCCGCAGCGAACCGTCACCGGAGAGCGGAGTGCCGCGCTGCGAGCGGTTGCTCTCGCGCACCAGCATCAACGCCAGCGCGTTGGCGAGCAACTCGTCGTAGGCGAGCCGATCGCGCGCGGCCGCATGCGTGCCCTTGTGCGCCTCACGCAAGGCCTCGCGCCAGTCCGGCCACTTCATGCGCGCGAGCAGGCCTGGTTCGATCCACTCGGGAAGTTCGGGCAATGCCTTGAGCGCCTGCTGCACCAGCGCGGCGACGCGGCCCTGGGTCAGGCCCTCCGACAGCGGATAGACCGCCTCGCGCAGCTGCCCGAGCGGGGTGGAGGCGTCTTCCGAGACATGCTCGGGATGTACGATCTGGAGCATCTGCCCGTACTGGTCGAGCCGTCCGGCGATCCAGCGGCGCTCGCCTGCCGGAAGCTGCTTCTTCGCGGTGTAGGACGCCCGGCCGAAGTAAGTCAGGGTGCAGTAATTGCCGATCGCATCCTCGGTCACGACGCGGAACGGGCCGCGTCCGGAAGAAGCGCGATGCTCGCGCACCGTCAGCGCCACGATGATGTTCTCGCCCACGCTCGCTTCGTCCAGGTTGGCGACGGCGCGCCGTTCCACGAAGCGGTCCGGCAAGTGATAGGCGAGATCCTTGATCCGCGCGAGGCCGAGCTTTTCCAGCGGCCGGCGCAGTTTCGGCCCGACACCGTCGAGCGCGTCGATTTCCACGAACAGCGAATTGAGCGCATCGGGCCGCATGGTGAGGCTCTTAGCGCGCTCGGCGGCGGCTTGCCATGCCGCGCGTGCTGGCTTACCGCGCGCGGCCATGTCCGAACTCCCTCCCCGCCTCGCCCGCCTCAAGTTCCGCGCCTGGCATCGCGGCACGCGGGAGGCCGACTATATGATCGGCTGCTTCTTCGACCGCTTCCACCAAGCCTGGTCCGAAGAGGACATCCGCTGGTTCGAGGACTTGCTGGAGGAGGAGGACGTTGATGTCATGGCCTGGGCGCTGGGCACCCAGATCGTGCCGGAACGCTTCCAGGGTGCCCTGATGGAGCGGATGAAATTGCTGGATTACGTGGAGATTCCGCGTTGACGATGTCCTTCGTCCCAAACGCCATCCAACGCATCCTTTCCGCCAGGACGCCGGTGACACTGGCTTCGGTGGCACGCGGCAGCCAGCCGCTGGTCATGGCCGATCTTGCCCGCGCGGCGAAAGGCCGCGCCGTCTTCATCGCCGACAACGACGCCGCGATGAGCGCGATCGCCGAGGCGGCCCGGTTCTTCGCGCCCGAACTCGACGTGATCGAATTCCCGGCGTGGGACTGCCTGCCCTATGACCGCGCGAGCCCGGCGCTGTCGGTCAGCGCCCAGCGGCTCGCCGCGCTGTACCGGCTGCAAGCGAAGCGAAGCGGCCCGCAACTGCTCGTCACCACCGCGAACGCGATTCTTCAGCGCGTCCTGACGCCGTTTCGCATCCGCGAATCGGTGCGCAGCATCAAGCCGGGCATGGAGATCGGCCACGAAAGCCTGATCGCCCTGCTGCGCCGCCAGGGCTACCAGCGCAGCGATACCGCCATCGATGCCGGCGAATTCGCGGTGCGCGGTTCGATCTTCGATATCGTGCCTTCCGGCCTCGACGCGGGCCTGCGGCTCGATTTCTTCGGAGACGAACTGGAAACGCTGCGCCTGTTCGACACCGGCACCCAGCGTTCGACCGGCACGATTCCCGAGCACCTGCTGCTGCCCGCCAGCGAGGCCCTGCTCGACGAGGAAACGGTCAAGCGCTTCCGGGGCCGCTACCGCGAGATATTCGGTGCAGGCGCCACCGCCGATCCGATCTATCAGGCGGTCAGCGACGGGCGGCGCCTTGCCGGCATGGAACACTGGCTGCCCTTGTTCGAGGAACGGCTGGTCACCCTGTTCGATCACCTTGCCAAGGACGATCTTCTCATTGCGGACACATCCGCCATCGGCGCGGCGCAGGAACGGCTCGGCGATATTGCCGACTACCACAAGGCGCGCGTCGAGACTTCCGGTCAGAAGGCCGGCAGCTACCGCCCGCTCGCCGTCGATGCCCTGTATCTCGGCGACCAGGAGTTCGAGCGGACGCTGGCCAGCTTCCCGGTCCACCGCGCCGATCCCTTCGCCCAGCCGGAGAGCGCCAAGGTCATCGACTTCGGCTTCGCCAATGGCCGCGATTTCGCGCCGGAACGCGCCCGCGGCGACAATGCCTACGAAGCCGCCGCCAAGCACCTCCACGCGATCGGCAAGGGCGGACGCAAACCGATCCTCGCCGCTTATTCCGTCGGTAGCCGCGCCCGGCTCGTCTCGATCCTGGGGGAAGCGAAAGGACCCGAACCCCGCCTGGCCGATACCTGGCAGGAAGCGCTTGGCCTGGCCGTGCAGGGACGCTCCGCCGCGCTGGTATTGCCGCTCGAAACCGGTTTCGCGAACGACGCGATAGAGGTTCTTACCGAGCAGGACATTCTCGGCGACCGTCTCGTGCGCCGCAAGAAGCGCAAGAAGGATTCCGACGCCTTCCTTGCCGAACTGGCGGCGCTGACCCCGGGCGACCTGATCGTCCACATGGATCACGGCATCGGTCGCTACGAAGGCTTGCAGTCGATCCCGGTCGGCCAGTCGCCGCACGACTGCGTGATGCTGACATACGCGGGCGGCGACAAGCTCTACATCCCGGTCGAGAACCTCGACGTCCTCTCGCGCTATGGCTCCGAGAGCGAGGGCGTGGCGCTCGACAAGCTGGGCGGCGAGGCCTGGCAGAAGCGCCGCGCCCGCCTCAAGGAGCGCATCAACGAAATCGCCGGCGAGTTGATGAAGACCGCCGCCGCGCGCGCCTTGCGCCAGGCCCCGGTGCTGCTGCCCGAAAGTTCGGCCTATGACCAGTTCGTCGACCGTTTCCCCTGGCAAGAAACCGAGGACCAGGAAGCGGCCATTTCCGATGTGCTGGGCGACTTGTCCGAAGGCAAGCCGATGGACCGCCTGGTCTGCGGCGATGTCGGCTTCGGCAAGACCGAAGTGGCGCTGCGCGCCGCCTTCGTCGCCGCCATGGCCGGACAGCAGGTCGCCGTGGTCGCGCCGACCACCCTGCTCGCCCGCCAGCACTACGCCGGTTTCGCCGAGCGGTTCGCCAGCTTCCCGCTCAACGTCGGCCGGCTCTCGCGCCTCGTCCCCGAAAAGGAAGCCAGGGCCACGCGCGACGGCCTTGCCAGCGGCACCGTCGACGTGGTCTGCGGCACCCACGCGATCCTGGCCAAGAGCGTCAGCTTCAAGCGCCTCGGGCTCGTCATCGTCGACGAGGAGCAGCGCTTCGGCGTCAACCACAAGGAACGGCTCAAGCAGCTTCGCGCCGACGTCCACGTCCTGACGCTCACGGCCACGCCGATCCCGCGCACCCTGCAAATGGCGATGTCGGGGCTGCGCGAACTGTCGACCATCCAGACCCCGCCGGTAGACCGCCTGGCCGTCCGCACTTACGTGATGGAATGGGACGACATGGTCATGCGCGAGGCCCTGCTGCGCGAGCACCATCGCGGCGGCCAGAGCTTCATCGTCGTGCCCCGCATCGCCGACATGCCCGACGTCGAACAGTGGCTCCACAAGCACGTGCCCGAAGTGAAGGTCATCACCGCGCACGGCCAGATGGGCGCCGGCGAAGTGGAAGAGCGGATGAGCGCCTTCTACGAAGGCCGGTACGAAGTCCTGCTTTCAACCACGATCGTCGAATCCGGCCTGGACATCCCGCGCGCCAACACGATCATCATCCACCGCGCGGACCGCTTCGGCCTGGCCCAGCTCTACCAGCTGCGCGGCCGCGTCGGTCGCGCCAAGCTGCGCGCCTATGCCTATCTGACGACGCCGGCCAACACCCAGCTTTCCGAAGTCGCGGAGAAGCGGCTCAAGGTGCTGGGCGATCTCGATTCGCTGGGCGCGGGGTTCCAGCTCGCCAGCCACGACCTCGACATTCGCGGCGCGGGCAACCTCCTGGGCGACGAGCAGTCCGGCCATATCCGCGAAGTCGGCTTCGAACTCTACCAGTCGATGCTGGAAGACGCGATCATGGCCGCGCGCGCCGGCGGTGTCGGCCTGGAGAAGAACACCTCGGGCCTTTCCCCGCAGATCACGGTCGAGGCTCCGATCATGATCCCCGAGGAATACGTGCCCGACCTCGCGGTGCGCATGGCGCTCTATCGCCGCCTCAACGACGCCGACAGCCAGGCGGAGATAGAATCGCTATCGGCAGAGATGATCGATCGCTTCGGCCCCCTGCCCGACGCAACCGCCAATCTCGTCAGGCTTATCGAGATCAAGCGCCAGGCGATCGAGGCGCATATCGCCAAGATCGACGTCGGCCCGCGCGGCGCGCTGGTCAGCTTCCACAACGACAGTTTCCCCAATCCCATGGGCCTCATCGCCTATGCCGAGCGGTTGCAGGGCACCGTCAAGCTGCGTCCCGACAACAAGCTGGTCCTGACCCGCGCCTGGGGCGACCCCAAGAGCCGCCTCAACGGCCTGTTCCAGCTGACCAAGGGGCTATCGGTTGTGGCGCGCAAGGCCAGCTGATAGACGACGGAAAAGGTCAAGGCATGAGACGGTTGGCATGAGTTGATTGCCCCCGGCTCGCCAATGCCGTCCTGAAAGGTGAGCATAGATGGCCATCGTTTCGCTTACCCGCCTCAAGCTGCGCCGGTTCTGGTTCCTGCCCGCATTTCTGCGCCATGCCAATGCGAGCACGGCGCAGCTGGAGGGCATGCCGGGCTTTACCGGCGGCTACCTTGCGTCCAACTGGAAATGGACGTTCTGGACCGTCTCGCACTGGGAAACGCGGGAGGCGATGCGCGCCTATCGCGGCAGCGGGGCGCACGCGGCGGCCATGAAACGCCTGCCCGCCTGGTGCGACGAGGCGGCGGTGGCCACCGTCGAAGCCGATGGTCTCGCACTGCCTTCGCCTGGCGAAGCGGTACGGTTCATGGAAGAGCACGGCCGGCTCACCCGCGTGGACAAGCCCTCGCGGGCGCAGGCGGCGAAAATATGCTGGCCCGACGGCCGCATTCCCCGTGTCGTCCGACGTATCGTTCCGCGCTGAACCGTCAAGCCGCCGCCAGCTTGGCGAACATCGCCGCGCTCATCGGCTGCGCGCGCAGGAAGCCCTGGTAATATGCGCAGCCCTCATGGGCCGCGACCGCGCGCTGCCCCTCGTCCTCGATCCCTTCCGCGATCACCTGGAGATCCAGCGCCGCCGCCATCGCCACGATCGCACGCAGCACCGCCACGTCGCGCTTGTCGCTGGCCACCCCCTCGATCATCGAACGGTCGAGCTTGAGGTAATGCATCGGCAGCACCTTGAGGTAGCGGAAGTTGCAGAACCCCGCCCCGAAGTCGTCGAGGGCGATGCGGATGCCCTGCGCGGAAAATTCGGCCATTGTCTGCGCCGCCAGCGCGACGTCGCTGATAAGCGCCTGCTCGGTCACCTCCAAGGTCAGGCGGCGCGGCGGGAAGCCGCTCTCCCGCACGAGGTCGAGCATCTGGCGCACGTAGCTGCCGAAGGCGAGATCGGCGGGGGTGACGTTGATGGAAAGACGCAGTTCGCCCGGCCACTCGCACGCGGCCCACAGCGCCTTGCGGGCGATGTGACGCGAAAGCGGCCCGATATGGTCGGCGCGCTCGGCGATGGCGAACAGGGCGCCGGCACCGATCCGGCCGAGTTCGGGATGATTCCAGCGCGCCAGGGCCTCTGCCCCCGTCAGCGCGTCGTCTGCAAGGCTGAACTGCGGTTGAAACAGGATCTCGATCTCGTCGCGATCGATCGCGACCAGCAGGTCCGCCTCGAGCTGCGCGCTCGATCGCCCCGGCGGGGTCACTTCGCCGTCCGCCCAGGCCAGTCGCTCGCCCTGCTGCTCGCTCGCCTGCTGCAAGGCATGCCCGAGGCGATCCAGCATGGATTCCACGCTTTCGTCGGTCAGCGCCCGGATCAGTGCCACGCGCGGGGACAGTCGCAGTATTCCCAAAGGCACCGCGATCGGGCGCGCGATCAGGTCGGCAAGCTGATCCGCGACCAGCTGCCAGCGCTCGCGGCTGCAGGCTTCGTTGGCAACGAGCAGGAAGCGCCCGCCGCCCGCCCTTGCGAGCTGCCAGGGCCCGTCGAGTTCATCCGCCGCGAAGTGAGCAATACGGGCCGCCACTTCCTCCAGCGCGCCATCCCCGGCCGCCGCGCCATATGCCGCGTTGATGGTGTCGAGGCGGCGCAGTCCCAGCATCATCGCATGGACATGGGCATGGCGGGGCGCGATGGCGGGATCGGATCGCCAATCGGCCATGCGATCGTGCACCGCCTCGATCCCCGGAATGCCGGTCAGTCGATCCTCGATCCCTTTGGGATGGCTCTGAACATGTTCTTGCTGTGATGCGCCCATGCCCAGGGCTTTAGCCCAAAGGCCTTGCCAAACCGTTCAAAATTCGACAGCCCAGCCGCAAAAGATCCACGGTGGCCCGGAGATTTGATGAGCGACGATCCGAAGCTGGCTCTCATCGTGTCGGACAGCGTCAAGGCGCAGGCCGGTGCGCAGGTGCTGCGGGATTCGCATCCGTGGGTCTCGCCGCAGGATGCCGATGTGCTGGTGGTGCTGGGCGGCGACGGATTCCTGCTCCATGTCCTGCACGAAATGCTGGACTGGCAGGAACTCAAGCCGGTCTACGGCATGAATCTGGGAACGGTCGGCTTCCTGATGAACGGGCAGCACGATGATGCCCAGGCGCACGGGCGCGTTCCCATCGCCCGGCGCGTGGCCGAAGCCCACCGCGTACCGGTCCGCCCGCTGTGCATGCACGCGACCACGCAGGACGGCAGGGAATTCAGCTATTACGCGATCAACGAAGTCTCGCTGCTGCGCGAAACGCGCCAGACCGCCAAGCTGGAAGTGCGCATCAACGGGAAAGTGCGCATGGAGGAACTGGCCGGCGACGGCATCCTGATCGCCACCCCGGTCGGCTCCACCGCCTACAACCTGTCGGCCAACGGGCCGATCCTGCCGCTGGGCTGCCGCATGCTGGCGCTGACACCGCTCAGCCCCTTCCGCCCGCGCCGGTGGAAAGGGGCGATCCTGCCCGAAAGCGCGGAAGTCGAATTCCGCGTCCGCGAACCCGGCAAGCGCCCGGTCGCCGCCGTCGCCGACCAGAAGGAAGTGCGCGACGTATCCACGGTCCGCATCGTCGCCACGCCCGAGAAGGAACTGACGCTGCTGTTCGACCCCGGCTTCACGCTGGAAGAACGCATCTTCGCCGAGCAGTTCCAAGTCTGACCCCCTCGCCCACGGGAAGGAAGGAACTTGGTGGAATTTTCCACCGCAACGGGGGTTGCCAATCACGGCGGCACTGCTATAGGCGCACCCCTGCCCAACGGTGGAGACATCGCAAGGCTGCTCCCCGATAGCTCAGCGGTAGAGCATTCGACTGTTAATCGAATGGCCGTAGGTTCGAATCCTACTCGGGGAGCCAATTTCATTTCCATGCACTTGGAAACGCGAGAAATTCTACTCAGGCTGCGACCAAGCCCTTCTAAACACCCACCATCCTAAAAGTGACTGATTGGTGCGCAATCAATCGACCAGCTTGCTGTGTCGTAGCCGCTCCCCGGCTTTTTCCCTCTCAGAGCGTCTAAGCACTCTGACACCAGTTCGAGGAAGTCAGCCCGGTCGCTCGCCTTGGGGTTCCTGCCGTGCTCGGTTCTCCAAAGACGAAAAGCCATGCTTGAAGATCTGGGCCTCGACCACTTCGAAGGCCGGTCATGAAAAGGCCTGCACCGACACGCGCTGGTGTCCATGCTCGCCTTTGCTTTCCTTCAGTTCCTTCGGCTCAAGCAGGCCAAAGGGGGGAAAAGAATCGCCAGGCTGCCGCCACAGCCGAGCCTGCCCAGAATCCGGCAAGCAATTATTGCGCCTCTCCAAGCCTCCCGCAAACCAGCAGGTTCTCGTCGCTGAAGTAGACCGCATCCTTTATTATGCCAATGATGTGTCGCAACCAGACAGCTAGGATGAGCAACCGTTAGCTTCGGGTGTTTCGAGCCGCCCCTCCACCTCCTCCTCGCGCCGGTGGACCAGCGCGTATAGCGCGGGCAGCACCAGCAGGGTCAGGATCGTCGAGGAGATGATGCCGCCGATCACCACCGTCGCCAGGGGGCGCTGGACTTCCGATCCAGCGCCGACATTCAGCGCCATGGGCACGAAGCCGAGCGATGCCACCAGCGCAGTCATCATGACCGGCCTCAGGCGGGTGAGCGCGCCTTCGCGCACCGCTTCCAGCAATCCGGCGCCGCGCTCCCGCAGTTCGCGAATGAAGGACAGCATGACCACGCCGTTGAGCACCGCCACCCCGGACAGCGCGATGAACCCTATGCCCGCCGAAATCGACATCGGAATCCCCCGCAGTGCCAAAGCCGCCACGCCGCCGGTAAGGGCGAGCGGCACGCCGGAAAAGACGATCGCGGCGTCCTTCATCGATCCGAACAAGGTGAACAGCAGCCCGAAGATCAGCACCAGCACCAGCGGCACCACGATCGCCAGCCGCGTCCTGGCGGACTGGAGCTGTTCGAAAGTGCCGCCGTATTCGATGTAGTACCCCGCCGGAAGCGCCACCTCGCCAGCCACCTTTTCGCGCAGTTCGGCCATGAACGAGCCCAGATCGCGCCCGCGCACATTGGCGGTGATGACCGCGCGGCGCTTGCCGTTCTCGCGGCTGACCTGGTTGGGTCCGGCCGCGAGCGCGATATCGGCCAGCTGCGCCAGCGGCACCGCCGTGCCGCCGGCCACCCGCACCGGCAGGTTGCCGAGCGCATCGAGATTGGTGCGCAAGGCTTCGGGCAGGCGCACGACGACGGCGAAACGCCGATCGCCTTCGAACACCTCGCCGGCCTTGCTGCCGCCGGTGGCGGTGGCGACGGCATCCTGGACATCGGCCATGCTGATGCCGTAGCGCGCCAGCATGTCGCGGCGCGGCGTGACCGAGAGCATCGGCAGGCCGGTGACCTGTTCCAGCTTCACGTCCTGCGCGCCCGCAATGGACGCCGCCACGTCGTTGACGGCATCGCCGCTTTCGAGCAGCTGATCGAGATCGTCGCCGAACAGCTTGATCGCCACGTCGGCGCGGACCCCCGCGATCAGCTCGTTCATGCGCATCTGCACCGGCTGGGTGAATTCATAGTTGTTGCCGGGGATCTCCGATACCGCCTTGTCGAGTTCGGCCACGAGCTGGACGCGCGGCTTGCGGGGATCGGGCCACCGGCTCCGATCCTTGAGCATGATGAAGTTGTCCGCGACCGAGGGCGGCATCGGGTCGGTCGCGACATCGGCGGTGCCGATCTTCGCGAAGACCCGTTCCACTTCCGGGAATTGTCGGATGCGCTTCTCCAGCGCCTCCTGCATCCGCACCGCCTGGCTCAGGCTGGTTCCCGGGATGCGCAGCGCATGCATGGCGATGTCGCCTTCATCGAGGTTGGGAATGAATTCCGAACCCAGGCGCGTGGCGCCGGCGCCGCTCGCCGCGACAAGCAGCACGGCGATCGCCAGTGCCCGTTTCGGCCGCGTCAGCACTTTGTCGAGCAGCGGCGCATAGCCCGCGCCGATCCAGCGCATGACGCGGTTTTCCTTCTCCTCCACCTTGCCGGTGACGAACAGTGCCACCGCCGCCGGCACCAGCGTCAGCGACAGCAGCAGCGCCGCCGTCAGCGCCAGCACCACGGTGATCGCCATGGGATGGAAGGTCTTCCCCTCGATCCCTTCCAGGGCGAAGATCGGCAGGTAGACCGCCGTGATGATGACGATGCCGAAGATCGAGGGCCGGATGACTTCGGCGCCGGCCTTGGCGACCAGACCGAAGCGCTCGTCCCGGTCGAGCAGGCGCCCGGCGCGATGCTGCGCCTCGCCAAGCCGCCTCAGGCAGTTCTCGACGATGATGACCGCCCCGTCCACGATCAGCCCGAAATCGAGCGCCCCCAGGCTCATCAGGTTGGCCGACGTCCGCGTGGCGAGCATGCCCGTCAGGGTCATCAGCATCGCGATGGGGATGACCGCCGCGGTGATGAGCGCGGCGTGGAAATTGCCGAGCAGGAGGAACAGCACCACGACCACGAGCAGCGCGCCTTCGGCCAGGTTCTTCTCGACCGTCGCGATCGTCCGGTCGACCAGTTCGGTGCGATCGTAGAGCGGATGCGCGACCACCCCGGCGGGAAGCGAAGCGGTCACCTGCCTGAGCTTTTCCGCCGCCGCCTGCGCGACCACCCGGGGGTTTTCGCCGGTGCGCATGAAAATGGTGCCAAGCACGATTTCCTTGCCGTTCTCGGTCGCGGCCCCGGTACGCAGCTGCGATCCGATCACGACTTCCGCCAGGTCCCCCACAAGGATCGGCACGTCGCCGCGCGTGGCCACCACGATCCGCGACAGGTCGCCTTCGTTGGCGGCCTGCCCCGGCACCCGGATCAGGATCTGCTCGCCGCCACGCTCGACATAGCCGGCGCCGCGATTGGCGTTGTTGCGCTCCAGCGCCTCGACCAGATCGTTCAGCGACAAGTCGAGCGCCGCCAGCTGCGCCGGATTGGGCGTGACGTGGTACTGCCGTTCGTAGCCGCCGATGGTGTTGACTTCGGCCACGCCGGGAATGGCGCGCATCTGCGGGCGCACCACCCAGTCGGACAAGGTCCTGAGGTCGGTCGCCGTCCAGGGGCTGCCGTCGGGCCTGGCGCCTCCCGGCTTCGGTTCGATGGCGAACATGAAGATTTCGCCCAGCCCGGTGGCGATCGGCCCCATCTGGGGCTCGATCCCGGCCGGCAGCTGCGACCTGACCGCCTGCAATCGCTCGTTGACCTGCTGGCGCGCGAAATACGTGTCGGTGCCGTCGTCGAACACCACGGTGACCTGGCTCAGGCCATAGCGCGAGATCGAACGGGTGTAGGAAAGACCGGGGATGCCGGCGATGGCGGTTTCGATCGGAAAGGTGACGCGCTGTTCGGATTCGAGCGGGGAATAGCCTTCCGCCTCGGTGTTGATCTGGACCTGGACATTGGTGATGTCCGGCACGGCGTCGATCGGCAACTTCACCGCGCTCCACACGCCGATGGCGCACAGCAGGGTGGCCGCCGCCAGCACGAACCAGCGCTGGCGGATCGAAAAGCCGATGATGCGGGCAAGCATGATCTATCCCCTCCCGCTCAGTGATCGTGGCTCGCGCCCGACTTTTCGATGTCGGCGCGAACCAGGAAGGAACCCTTGGTCACATAAGGCGTGCCCGGTTTCAGGCCGCCCCGCACTTCGGTCCATTCGGGCGAGGAACGGCCCAGTTCGAGCATCCGCACTTCGTAGTCCTGCCCGTAATTGGCGAAGACCACCTTGAAGTCGCGAAAGGACTGGATGGCTTCGGTGCGCACCGCGAGCGGAACCGGCACCGCGTTCACCGTCACTTTCCCGCGCAGCGCCATGCCGGCGCGCAGCCAGCCCGCACGATTGGAAACCGGCGCGCGGACCAGCGCGGTCCCCGCCTCGGCATTGCCTTCGGGCAGGTAGTCGCCCAGCCGGCTGGCGGCGATCGGGGTGCCGTCCATGGCCTCGATCTCCACCCGCATGCCGGGCCGGATCGCCGCCAGGTCCTTGGGGAAGATGTTGAAGACAACCGAAGTCAGCCTGGGATCGGTGATGACGTAGAGTGCCCTGTCGCCCGTCACGTCGCCGGGATTGCCGCCGCGCTCGGCCACCACGCCGGTGACGGTGGCGTGCACCGGGTAGACTTGCAGGCTTTCGCTCGATTCGATCCGGGCGAGCAGTTCGCCGCGCCGGACATAGTCGCCCACCGCCTTGGTCACGCTGACGATGCGCCCCGGGAATTGCCCCCGGATTTCCGAACGCGCCGATGGCGCCAGTTCGACGGTGCCGAACAGCTCGCGCGTCTCGCCGATCGTGGCCGGGCCGGCGGCCGCGATCTCGATCCCGCCCGCCTTCGCCGCTGCGGCCGCGATGCGCGTGCGTCCTTCGGGGCTGGCGTATTTCCAGGCGTGACGCCTTCCGTTCTCGAGCGCGAGGACTTCCACGTCGAAGCTGTGCGGTTCCTCCACCGTGCCTTGCCCGGCCAGGAACTTGCCCTCGGGCTTGAACGCGAACGTATCCACCTCGCCTCCCAGCCGCCGCAGCGTCATCGCCAGCCGCACGGTCCCCGGATCGACCGGCTCGCCCCCGCGCGTGGCCCCGCGCGTGGCATAGACGCGGAACTGCGGTTCCTGCCCGGTCTCGAAGATCGTTACTTCAAGGACGAAATCGCCGTCCTTGAGCAGGCGCCCGCCGTGCGGGCCCTTTTCGACTTCGGCCGCCTCTTCCCCGTGCTCCGCCGGCACCGGGTCGGACCCGCAGGCGGCCAGCGGAACGACAAGGGCGAGCAGCGCGATCGCGGCGGCGTTACGGATATTCCTCATGGCATTTCCTCTCCGGCGAGGGCCTCGAAGCGCCCGGTCAGCCGATCGATCTGGGACAGAACATCGCGGTAGCGGGTCATCGCTTCGACCCACTGCGACTGGATTTCGATGATGGCGTCGGCGGCATCCTGCACGTCGGCGAAGCGGAAGCCGCCGCGATTGTAGCCTTCGCGCACCTGCTGAAGCGCGTGCGTAGCCTTGGGATAGACATCCTGCATGATGCCATCGGCGCGCATCCGGGCGGCTTCCGCGTCAGCCCGCAGCGAGGCCAGCTGGCGCAGGCGATCGAGACGGGCCGCCTCGGCTGCCAGTTCGATCCGCTGCCGTTCGGCCTGGGCCCGCTCGATATTGCCCCGGTTGCGGTCGAAGCGGCCGAGCGGGATCGAAATCCCGGCCACCAGCGCGACGTCGCCGCTCTGCCGCAAGTGCCGGACGCCGCCGCTCACGGTGTAGTCCTGCACCCCGCGCGCCTGCTCCACCGCGACTGCGGCCCGCGCCCGTTCCACCGATGCGGAAACCAGGGCGCTGTCGGCGCTGGCCAGCTGGTGATCGTGCTCGTCCGGCTTCTCGATCCCGCGCGGGACCTCGAGGTCTTCCGGCTTGCCGCCCCAGAACGAGGCGAGCCTGGCCCGCACGGCATCGCGGCGGGCGCCGGCCTCGTCGAGCGCCAGCCGGGCGTGGGCCACGCGGGCATCGGCGCGGGTTTCCACGAACAGCGGATCCTTGTAGCCGCGCACCCGGCGCAAGGCTTCGGCCTGCATCGCGCGTTCCGTCTCCAGGCGCCGCTGCGCCAGCCACAGGACTTCCCCCGCGACCTGCAAGTCGATGAAAGTGCGCTGCACCGCTTCGGCAAGGTCGAGCCGGGCCTGCCGCGCCGATGCCTCGGCAACCGCGACATCGCGTTCGGCATAGGCGATGCGCGCATCGCGCTTGCCGCCGCGCTCGATGGTCTGGGAATACGTCACCGTCGTTTCGGCCTGCCGGAACACGTCATAGGCGCCGGTGCCGGCGATATTCTCCGCTTCCACCGACAGGACGGGATTGGGACGGGCATCGGCCTGGCTCCGCCCCGCTCGTGCCGATCGGATACCGGCTTCTCCAGCCGCAAGCGCGGGCGATGCCGCGACGGCCCGGCGAACGGCCTCCTCGAGGCTTATGGATTCGGCGCCCGCAGCCGCCGGCAAGGCCAGCAGCAACCCGGCCAGAATGCCGGTGCGCATTGTCAAAGACATGAAATTGCTCCCGAAACGCGTGAGGTATCGTGGCGGGATCATCCTCCCGCCAACGCGGCGCGTTTCAGGCTAGGGGCGGCTCCACCGGCGGCGCCGAGGTCCGCGAGACGAGAACCGCCGCTTCGCCCGGGCGAAGCATGTCGCGGTTCGCCAGGACATCATCGGCGCCTTGCGCGCATTCCGCGGTCATCGCCATGGGGCAATGGTGATGGTGGAAGAATTCCTGTGATGCATCGGAGGACGAATCCCGCGAAGATCCGTCGTCAGCGCCGGCTTGATCCACTGGGGCCTGATCCATTGGGGCCTGATCGGCATCCACCACCAGGGCGCCGCTCTCCCCATGCTCGTCATGGCCGGCATGCGCCATGGCAGGCGCATGCAGCGCTGCGCAGAGCACCGCGAAGAGAATCAGGATCTGGAGACGCAGGCCTCTCATCCCACCGCGAATATCAGGGCCCGGCAGTGTCAGCAAACGTATCTTTGCGGACGATCGCATAAGGCGATCCTTCCCCCCAGGCTCTTCATGCCGAACCGGGTCCATCCATTTTGCCGCGCAACCCACCGATCCGAATTGCACGGTCGGAACGCTTGCCCCCGGTTCGCCGCCTCGCAACGACACTGGCAACACTTCGTCACCGTTTCGCAGAAGGTGGGAAACGAAGGCTCCCCAATCTAGCCACATCACGATGCCAGATTGGAGACATCAATGATTTCCGCGTTTCTTCTCGCCCTCGCCACGCTTTCCGGTCCGGCCGCAGCACCGGATGCGGCCTATGCTTCCGATACGATCAGACACCTCAAGGGGCATCCCTCGCTTCCCGCAGCCCCCGCAAACCAGGCGCGCAAAACCGCGAATGCCGCGTGCCATCCTGATCCGGGCAAGGGCCGCGTCTGCCGCCATCGCCAGGCCCAGGCGGATGAGACCAGCCGCGAGCTGCTGGCCCGGACCGAGGCCGACGGGACAGCGCCCCGGGAGACGGCGCGGTGAAAATGCCCTGGCGCGGACTGGTGGCGGCCTGCCTGGCCCTCGGCTGGACCGGCTCCGCGGCCGCCTATGACGAATTGCCGCGCGGACTCGCGAAACTCACGCCCGCCGAAGTGGTCGACCGCATCCGGGTGGACGACGAGGTGCTCGAACCGCACATCGTCGTCTCGACCCAGAAGGCCTGGGATCGCGGGCGCCGGATCGAAGGCGCCCACGCCAGCGACGTTCATCTGCGGGCGCTGGTCGATCGCGAAAGCGGAGCGGTGCGCTGGCAGGTCTGGCACGAGCTGGTCTACGATAGCGCCGCGCGCGAGATGGTCGGCGTGAACTACCGCGTCGACGGCCGCCTCCAGCGGGCCGGCCTCGTCGTTGCCGAACAATGGCAAGACGATTGCCCCGGCGTCGACGCCGCCGAGATATCCTGCAACAGGTACGCGCGCTTCGTGTTCGAGATTCCGGACCGCGCCATGCAGGAGATCGCCGCCGCCTACCGGCCGGACAGCCGCGCCCCCTGGCGGCTGCGCTTCAAGGACGTGAACGGCGGCTCGATCACCAGCGGCCTTGCCCCGGCCGAGGCCGCCGGACTGCTCAAGGCGGTCGCGCAAGTCCGCGGCGAACGGCTCGCCGGTGGCTGATTCCCCGCCGGCGCGCCGCGACGCCGCCCGTTCGCGACCATCTGGATTGCCGGATCGCGCCCAAGTACCTATATCACCGCAATGACAGCCAAGAGACGATGACAGTCGCCCCCCGGTTCAGATTCCCCCACGACATGATGACCGCCCCCCCCACTATCCTTCTTGTCGAGGACGACGGCGCGTTGCGGACGCTCACGGCGCGGGCCCTCCGCCAGAGCGGCTTCAACGTGCTCACGGCCGCGACCGGCGCGGAAATGTGGGTCACCCTGCGGGAAACCGCCGTCCAGCTCGTCGTGCTCGACATCATGCTTCCCGGAACCAGCGGCTTCGATCTGTTCCGCCGGCTGCGACGCGAAAGCGACGTGCCGGTGATATTCGTCAGCGCGCGTGGCAGCGAGGAAGACCGCGTGCTGGGGCTGGAGCTTGGCGCCGATGACTACCTCGCCAAGCCGTTCAGCACGCGCGAGCTGGCGGCGCGTGTCAGTGCCGTCCTGCGGCGGGGCGGCGGCTACGACAACGGCGGCGAGATCGCGGCGGACGGCCGGGCGCCGGACGCGATATTCTTCGCGGGCTGGCAGGTCTCGCTGGCGCGCCGGGAGCTGCGCTCGCCAAGCGGGGCGATCATTGACCTTACCGGCGCCGAATTCGATCTGCTTTCGACCTTTCTCGGCTATCCGCAGCGCGTGCTGGGGCGCGAGCGGCTGATGGAGCTATCCCGTTCGCGCATCGGCGACAGTTCCGACCGCAGCATCGATGTGCTGGTAAGCCGCCTGCGCCGCAAGCTGCAGGCCGAAGGCAGCGAATCGCCGATCATCACCGTGCGAGGCGTCGGATACATGTTCAAGGCGGAAGTGACGCGCACCTGATGGCTGCCGGCGGGCTTGTTTCCCTGTTTCGGCGCCTGGGGTTGCCCGAACGGCTGCTGGCCGTGCTGCTGCTGGTCATCATCGTTGATGTCACAGCCAATTCGTTCCTGTTCGATCGCGTGAATTCGTTCAAACTGCGACGTGACGATGCCGAGCGCATTGCCGAGAACCTGGTGCTTGCCCGGCGCACGCTGGAACGCGCCGAACCGCGTGCGCGCGATGCCATGGCGGAGGCATTGAGCACCAGGCGCTTCACCCTGGACTGGGTGGCACCAGGAGAACGCAAGCGGGGGTCGCTCGGCCTTGCCAATCTGCGCGCCCAGGTGGTCGAGATCGAACCGGAACTGGCCCTCGGCGACCTTGAACTGCACCTGGAGGAGCTTCCCGGCGCGGGGAACATCGGCGGATCGATCCGGCTTTCGGACCGCAGCGTCGTGCGTTTTCATACCCATGCCAACGCCGCCTGGAAACTGACGGTGGGACGCGTCGCCAGCCTGCTGCTGCCCACGCTGCTGCTGATCGTGCTGGCCTGGGTGCTGCTGCGCACCACGCTCAAGCCCTTGCGCAACCTGATCGGCGCCACCCGGCACCTGGGTTCCGAACCACCGCAACCGGTGCCCGAACGCGGCCCCGACGAACTGCGCAGCCTGATCCGCGCGCTCAACGAAATGCAGCAGCGCATCCACCAGTCGCTGGTGGACCGCACCCAGACCATGCTGGCGATCGGCCATGACCTCAAGACCCCGCTTTCGCGCATGCGCCTCCGCCTCGACGACGACAGCGTCGATCCCGAAGTGCGCGAAGGCCTTTCGCACGACATCGACGAGATGCGCATGCTGCTCGAATCGATTCAGGCCTATGTCGACAGTGACGGGCGCAACATCCCCGCCGAACGCATAGACATCGCGGTCATGGCCGAAACGCTCGTCGATACCGCGGCGGACCACGGCGCCGACGTGGCCTATTCGGGTGCTTCCAGCCTCGAAGTCCGGGCCCGGCCGGTTGCGATCCGCCGGGCGCTGTCGAACCTGATCGAGAACGCGGTCCACTACGGCGGCAATGCCAGGGTCTTCGTGCGCCGGGACGGCGGCGCGGCGGAAATCATCGTCGAGGACGACGGCCCCGGCATTCCCGAAGACCGCATCGCCGACGCCCTCCAGCCGTTCGTCCGGCTCGATACGGCGCGGACGCGCGATACCGCGGGCATGGGCCTTGGCCTGCCGATCGTGCGCAAGGCGGTGCGCATGGAGAACGGCACGCTCGACTTGCGCAACCGGCCGCAAGGCGGCCTCCGCGCCACGATCCGGCTGCCGCTCACGGCGGACTGAAGTTTCGCTGCGCCGCAGCAAAACTTCGTCACGTTCGCGACGAACGAGGGACAATCGGAACACCTAGCTCTTGGTCATGCCCGGCGGCCGTGAGCCGCCGGGACACACAGACCATGAGAAAGGTGACCAAGGTGAACGAGCTGATCGGCCGCGTCTTCCATTTCGAGAAGTCGATTTTCCCCGCCCATGGTGAGCTTTTTGGCAAACTCACCGCGCATGGGCAGGCGCCCAAGGCGCTGATGATTTCCTGCGCGGATTCGCGCATCGTGCCCGAACAGATCATGCAGGCACAGCCCGGCGACCTGTTCGTGTGCCGCAACGCGGGCAACATCGTCCCCCCCTATTCGACCATGAACGGCGGCGTGACCTCCACGGTCGAATACGCCGTGATCGCATTGGGCGTGCGCGACATCATCGTCTGCGGCCATTCGGACTGCGGCGCGATGAAGGCGCTCAGCGATCCCGCCGGCCTCGAAGCCATGCCCAACGTGGCGGCCTGGCTGCGCCACGGCGCGGCGGCCGAGCATGTCGTGAGCACCTGCCACGGCGACCTCGGCGACAAGGAGCGCGTCCGCGCGATCAGCCTTGAGAACATCATCACCCAGATCAGCCACTTGCGCACGCACCCGGCGGTGGCCGCCGCGGTCGCGCGCGGTGAGATGACACTGCACGGCTGGTTCGTGGACATCCATGCCGGCCAGGTGCTCGGACTTCACGGCGACACCGGCGAATTCGTGCCGCTGCGCGAGGATCGGGATCTGCCGGTCGCGGTTTCCCCCCGCGTCCGGATTGCCGTTGAATATGCCGAGGCCGCCGAATGAGCGGGGCCATGGCAAGTACGGGCGCAAGCACGCGTGCCGCCGAGGGCCTGGAACGAAGCGGCCCCTTCGCGCATTTCGGGCGTGACTTCACCGCCTCCATCGTCGTGTTCCTGGTGGCGATGCCGCTATGCATGGGCATCGCCATCGCCTCTGGCGTGCCGCCGGAAAAGGGGCTCGTCACCGGAATCATCGGCGGCATTGTGGTCGGCCTGCTGGCCGGCTCGCCGCTCCAGGTCAGCGGTCCCGCCGCCGGTCTCGCCGTCATCGTCTTCGAGTTCGTGCGCGAAAACGGCCTGGAGGCGCTTGGCCCGGTGCTGCTGCTGGCCGGGCTGTTCCAGGTCATCGCCGGCGCCCTGAAGCTGGGTGGCCTGTTCCGCGCGATCAGCCCGGCGGTGGTCCACGGCATGCTCGCGGGCATCGGCGCGCTGATCGTGATCGGACAGTTCCACATCCTGTTCGACGAGAAGCCGCTGTCCAGCGGCCTCGATAATATGGCCATGATCCCCGCGCGCATCCTGGGCCTCGACTTCGGCAATATCGCCGCGACCGAATTCGCCCTCGCGCTCGGCGTATTGACCATCGCGGTCATGCTGGGATGGGAAAAGCTGCGGCCGAAATCGATGGCGCTCGTTCCCGGTGCCCTGCTCGGCGTCGTCGCGGCGACCGTGGCCGCCTGGGGCACCGGCCTCGACGTAGCGCGGATCCAGGTGCCCGAATCGATCGGCGCCGCCTTCGCCCTGCCCACGAGCCTGGAATGGTTCGCGCCGCTGGCGAGCCCCTCGCTGATCGTCGCCGCGCTCGCCATCGCTTTCATCGCCAGCGCCGAAACACTGCTCTCCGCCGCCGCGGTCGACCGCATGCACGACGGCGTGCGCACGAAGTACGACAAGGAGCTGGGCGCGCAGGGCGTCGGCAACTTGCTGTGCGGCCTGTTCGGCGCCCTGCCGATGACCGGCGTCATCGTGCGCAGTTCTGCAAACGTGCAGGCGGGGGCCAGGACCCGGCTCTCGACGATCCTGCACGGCGTGTGGATCCTCGGCTTCGTGGCGCTGCTGCCGTGGCTGCTGCGCGAAGTGCCGATGGCGGCGCTGGGCGGCGTCCTGGTGGTGACCGGCTGGCGCCTGGTCAGCCTCAAGCACGTTCGGCACCTGTTCAAGGCGCATGGCCACTTGCCGGCGATAATCTGGGCGGTGACTTTCGTGCTGGTGCTTACGGCCGACCTGCTGACCGGCGTTCTCGTCGGCCTGGCGCTCTCGGTGGTGGAACTGCTGCCGCACTTCAGGCACTTGCGCCTCAAGGTGCGTGAACATCAAGAGGACGAGGAAACCCGCGTCGAGCTGGACGGGGCCGCGACTTTCGTCGGCCTCACGCGGTTGAACGCGGTGCTGGAAAAGCAGCCCGACCACCGGCCGGTCCACCTCGACCTCAACCGCGTCAAGGCGATGGACCACACCACCGCGGAAACCCTTTCCGAGTGGATCGCACGCCGCCGCCAATCGGGGCGCCGGGATCGCGTCACCGGGTCCGAGACGATCCTGCGCGCCTTGCCTGCGATCGACTGACAACTTCGCCTGGAAGCCGGATACCCTCACATCCGGTTTCCGCACCTGCCGGGCGGATGCCTTGCGCATCCGCCCGGCCTTGTATCGGCGGCATCTTCGACTTTCGGCAACACTTCGTCACCAAGCCGCAAGCCCGCGGACAAGTGGCGTCCGTATCGGGTGAAGGCCGGCATGAAACGGGCGCGCCACGCAGCGGCGCCCGGCATTCCGGCCGCAGGACGGAACAGACAACCACAGCAACACGGCACGACAACTTGCCACAGCATCATGAGGGTGTTCCGATAATGAAAACTCGTCTTCTCTCCGGCCGTTCCTGTCTTGGGGCCGGACTTGCCGCCATGTGCCTCGCCTTTTCCAGCCCCGCGCTGGCGCAGGAGGAAGCACCGGACGAATTCACCGTCGCGGGCAGTGCAGCCCTGGTTTCCGACTACCGCTTTCGCGGCGTTTCGCAGTCCGACAAGGAAATGGCCGTGCAGGCCGGCCTCTCCGTCACGCACGCCAGCGGCTTCTATGCCGGCACCTGGGCCTCGAACCTTGCCGGCTGGGGCACGTTCGGCGGCTCCAACATGGAACTCGACCTCTACGGCGGCTATTCCACCGAAGTGGCGAGCGGCGTGACGCTCGACGTGGGCCTGACCTGGTATATGTATCCGGGCGGTGCCGACACCACCGACTTCGCCGAGCCCTACGTGAAGGCATCCGGCACCCTGGGCCCGGTCAAGGCGCTGGTCGGCGTCGCCTACGCCCCCAAGCAGGAAGCGCTGGGCAACTTCTCTAACACTCCCGAGAGCGCAGGCCAGAAGCAGGACAACCTCTACTTGTGGACCGACCTCAGCGGCGGGGTGCCGAGCACTCCGATCACGTTGAAGGCGCACCTCGGCTATTCGAACGGCAACCCGGGCCTGGGCCCCAACGGCACCAGCGTCGCGCCGACCGGCGAATACCTGGACTGGATGCTCGGCGCCGATCTCGCGCTTGGGCCGGTGACGCTGGGCGTGGCCTATGTGGACACCGATATCTCGAAGTCGGATGCCGCTTACCTGCAGCCCAACTTCTCCTCGACCAAGGACGGCTCCTCGATCGCGGGATCGACGGTGCTGTTCTCGCTTTCCGCCGGATTCTGACCGGCGGCGGGCCGTGAACCCGGCCTGAAATTAGGACGCCCGGCCTGATCGGACGGGCGTCCACCCACGATACAACCGCTGCCAGGCTGGTGGGAATCGTCAGACGACATGCTTTTTCGCGCCGTATCGTTCAAAGATACGGGACTATCTAAGGAGTCGATTAACCTCGGTCCTTTAGGATGCATCGCCTATACCGTCAAAACGGATTGGATGAGGCGTGCTCAAATTCAAGGTAGCGATACTTGAATTGATTGCGAAAGGCGCATCTCTGGCAGAAGTGATGGATCACATCTGCCTGCAGATCGAAGCGCGCTTTCAGGGCGTTGTCTGCTCGGTCCTGACCGTCGATCGAAGCGGCACGGTTCGTTCCCTGTCCGCGCCAAGCTTGTCCGAAGCCTATTCGCGATCGCTGGACAACCTGGCGATCGGCCCCAACGTCGGTTCCTGCGGAACGGCCGCCTATATCGGCCAGCCCGTCGCGGTAACCGACATAGCGACCGATCCGCGCTGGACGCCATTCCCCGCCTTCCAGCAAGCGGTGCTCGCCCAGGGGCTCAAGGCTTGCTGGTCATCGCCGCTGGTCGACGCATCGGGCATCGTCCTTGCCACGTTCGCGCTTTATTTCCGGGAGCCGCGCGGCCCCACGGACGAAGAGCGCCAGATGGTGGACATATGCCTTCACTTGTCCGATCTGGCATTCGCGCGCCACCAGCGCGTGACCGATCGCGAGCACCGCGCGAATACCGACGCGCTGACGCGATTGCCCAACCGCGGCAGCTTCGCCAGGGCCCTGGCCCACTTGAACTGCGAGGAACCCGGCAGTTGGGCGCTGCTGGTGATCGATCTCGACAATCTGAAGACGATCAACGACACTTTCGGTCACAGCGCGGGCGACAGGCTGCTGCAGGAAGTGGCCTCCCGCCTTGCCCGGTTCGCCATCCCGGACAGCGCGTTCCGTATCGGCGGAGACGAATTCGTCATCCTGATAAAGGATCCCGAGCGGCTGCGGGACCTTACGCGGACGGCCCACGCGGTATACGATGTCCTTGCCCCCCCGATCGATTTCAAGCTTTTTTCGATCGTCCCCGAAGCCACCATGGGCGCGGCGGTGGTGGCGGGAGGTGAAAACAGTCCCAACCTCGTGCACCGCTACGCCGATCTTGCACTCTACCATGCCAAGGAAACCAATCGCGGCGGCTTCATGCGTTATCGGCCCGGCATCGATACGCGGATGGCCGCCCGGCTCTCATCGATAGAAAGCCTCGACGCGGCGCTCAAGGAAGGTCGCATCGATGCCTGGTATCAGCCGATCGTTCGCCTGGACGATCAGCGGATCGTCGGCCTGGAAGCGCTCTGCCGGATGACTTCGCCCACTGGAGACATCCTGTCCGCCGCCACCTTCGCCGAAGCGACGAGCGATGCGCGCATCGCGTCCGTACTGACGCACCGCATGTTCTCGGTAGTCTGTGACGACATGCGAAGCTGGCTCAACCTGGGAATCGATTTCGGCCACGTCAGCGTCAACGTCACCGCCGTGGACTTGCGAGGCGGGCGGTTGCAGGCCGCGTTGAACGAAATATTCGTCGATGACTCGCTGTTCGACCGCCTCGTCCTGGAAGTGACCGAGACCGTCTACATCGGCCATCGCGACAGGCCGGTGATCGACGCGGTGACGGCGCTCCGGGAAAACGGCGTGCGCATCGCGCTCGACGACTTCGGCACCGGCTTCGCATCGCTGACCCATCTGCTGGACCTTCCGGTCGACTTCATCAAGATCGACCAGTCCTTCACCGCCAGGCTCCCCGAAGACGATGTCAGCGGGACGATCATTGCCGGCCTGGTCGCCATCGCCCGCAAGCTTGGCGCGGCGGTCACGGCGGAGGGCGTGGAGACGGCCGAGCAGGCTGCCCGGCTGCGGAAACTGGGATGCGAACTTGGCCAGGGCTTCCATTTCTCGCGCGGGGTGGATCGCGGCGCGGTGGCGCACCTGCTGATGCGGCACGCCGCGACCAATCCGCATGGAATTCCGCTTACCGCACAACCCACCTCCGCCCGGCGCGCGGCCGCCGCGCCGCGTCCTGCCCAGCGACGCCAGCGGATTTGAGCGCGCCCGAATTCAGGCCCCTAAATTCAGGCCCCCGAATTCAGGCCCCCGAATTCAGGCAAGCGCGGAAACACTCAGGAAGTCGGGAACCGGACCGTTCCAGCCCTCGCCTACAGGCGCCGGTTCGGACCGGCGCGGGCGGCGTTCGCGACGTGGCTCTTCGGCACGCGTCTCGCGGCGCGGCTCTTCGACGCGCGCTTCGCTGCGTGGTTCCTCGACTCGCGCTTCGCGGGGTGATTCTTTGACGGGCGCTTCGCGGCGGGGCGCGCGTTCGGTGCGCTCCTGTCGCTTTTCGCGCCCTCCCCGTCTGGGTTGGGGCTCGTCTTCCCGGCCCGGCCGTTCGATCCGCTCCTCACCGGCATCATCGAGCGCCAGGGCATAGACCGGGATCTTGCCGCCGGTCAGCTTCTCGACATTGGCGATCGCCTCGGCATCCTCGGGCGCGACGAAAGTGAACGCGCGGCCGGTGGCGCCGGCACGCCCGGTGCGGCCGATGCGGTGGATGTAGTCGTCCGGGTGCCAGGGCGTGTCGAAGTTGAAGACGTGGGACACGCCCTTCACGTCGAGCCCGCGCGCAGCGACGTCGGACGCGACCAGGATGTTGATGTCGCCGGCCTTGAAGCGGTCAAGCTCGGCAATGCGCGAGGACTGGTCCATGTCGCCGTGAATCTCGCCGGCGGCAAAACCGTGGCCCTTGAGGCTCTTGGCCAGTTCGCGCACGGTGGTCTTGCGATTGCAGAAGACGATCGCGGTCGACACGTTGTCGGTGCGCAGCAACTGACGCAGCACCTCGCGCTTCTTCCTGGCCGGCACCGCGACCTTGTGCTGGGCGATGTTGACATTGGCCGTCGCCGGCCGTGCAGCCTCGATGTATTTCGGGTTCGAAAGGAAGCGGTCGGCCAGCTTCTTGATCGGCGGCGGCATCGTCGCCGAAAACAGCAGCGTCTGCCGATTGGTCGGCAGCTTCGAGCAGATGTTCTCGATGTCCGGAATGAAGCCCATGTCGAGCATGCGGTCCGCTTCGTCGATGACGAGCATCTCGCAGCCGGTGAGCAGGATCTTGCCGCGCTCGAACAGGTCCATCAGGCGGCCCGGCGTGGCGATCAGCACGTCGACGCCCTCGGACAAGGCCTTGAGCTGATCGCCCATCTGCACGCCGCCGATCAGCAGCACCATCTTCAGATCGTGGTTCTTGCCGTACTTCTCGAAATTCTCGGCGACTTGCGCCGCCAGTTCGCGAGTCGGCTCCAGGATCAGCGAACGCGGCATCAGCGCCCGCCGGCGGCCGTGCGCAAGGATATCGATCATCGGCAGCACGAAGCTGGCGGTCTTACCGGTGCCGGTCTGGGCGATGCCGATAAGGTCCTTCATCATCAGGACCGACGGGATCGCCTGCTCCTGGATCGGAGTCGGCTCCGTATAGCCCGCGGTCTCGACCGCTTGCAGCAATTCATCAGACAGGCCGAGGTCGGCAAAGCTCATAGGCGAAAGATTTTCCGGAAGATTCAGGGTATCTGCGCCAAACTGGTCCGGGACGGGACTTGACGCCCCGTCGCTTACCGTTTGCGCGACAGCGCGCCCTTTGCGCGAAAGGGCGCCAAAGTCAAGGAATTCCGGCCCGGCTCGCCCTGCCGGCGATCAACCGCTCAGCGATCGCTTTCGACAAGCTGGCGGATACGCGTCAGCTTGCAGTTCATTCCGCTGCGCGAAAGCAGGGTGTCGCGATCGATGCACAGCTGCCCGTCCGGGGTCCGCGCGAGGTAGAACCCGGAATAGAAATCCCGCGCGCGGCATGAACGCTCCAGTTCGGCGGCCACCAGCCGCCGGTCCCGCATGTAGAGCAACAGGCGCGTGCCGCGATCGGGCTGGACACCGCCGATCTCCGCGATCGACAGGCAGTTCCCGATCTTGCGCTCGCTGAAGTGCACGCCGAAGTCGTCATCGGGTATGCCGACGAACATGTCCGGCGGCATCGGCAACGAGGCGCGCGGCGTAATGCGAATCTGCATGCGCTGTTCGATGCGCACTTGCCAACCCGCCTCGGGCTCCCCGTTCTGGAATGCTCCTGTCGCGACAGGCCAGCCCGGCATCGGCACCCGCGGCGGCATCGCGGGCCAGGCATAGGCTTGCGGCGCCCCGGCCCGTTCCATCGCCGCGTCCGCCCTCGAATCGCTCTCGATCCCGCTCGCCGCCGGAAGCAGCAGGGCAATCGGATAGAGCAATGCCGAAACGAAATTCATACTGGAGCGGTTCCCCGGAACGCAGCCATGGCGAACCTGTTCCCTTACCGCAAGACCTTGAACCACCGCTTAACTCGGCAAACCGCCCACCCGCGCCTGCCGGCCTGCGCCTGCCGGCCTGCTATTGCCAGCCTCCAATTCTGAAGCTGGAGGATGAAACCGGTCGCCGGCTGTGCCATAGCTTCGGGGATGACCACTTCCGCCGCCTTTCTCGACGAAGCCGCCGCTCGCCTCGGGCCGCGCGGCCTGACGCGCGATCCCGACCTGATCGCCCCCTGGCTCACCGATTGGCGCGGCCGCTTCACCGGGCGCGCCTGCGCCATGGCATCGCCGGGCAGCACCGGGGAACTCGCCGAGCTCGTCCGCCTCTGCGCCGCGCACGGCGTGCCGATCGTCCCCCAGGGCGGCAACAGCGGCATGTCCGGCGGAGCGACGCCCGACGAATCGGGCGATGCGGTGCTGCTCTCCCTGCGGCGGATGAACGCGATCCGCGAGATCGACGGCGAGGCGCGCCGGGTCACTTGCGAGGCCGGCGTGGTCCTCCAGACCCTGCACGAAGCGGTCGAAGCCCGGGATCTGCGCTTTCCGCTGACCCTGGGCGGCAAGGGTTCGGCGACCGTGGGCGGGCTCATCTCCACCAATGCCGGCGGCTCGCAGGTCCTGCGCCACGGCTCGATGCGCGCGCTCGTGCTCGGGCTGGAGGCAGTGCTGGCCGACGGGCAGGTGTTCTCGACGCTGACCCCGCTCAAGAAGGACAATCGCGGCTTCGACCTCAAGCAATTGCTGATCGGCTCGGAAGGCACCCTGGGCATCGTCACCGCCGCCACGCTCAAGCTGCTGCCGGCGGTCGCCGAGCGGGTGGTGATCTGGGCGGGCATCCCCTCGCTCGGAGCGGCCCGCGCCCTGTTGCTCCACTGCGAGGATATGGCGGGCGATGCGCTCGAAGGCTTCGAGGTGATGCCGCGGGCCAGCCTCGAAGCCGTCCTGCATCACTTGCCCGCGGCGCGATCGCCGCTGGCGGGAAGCCACGCGTGGTATGCCCTGATCGAAGTCGTCGCCGATCGTTCCACGGTCGCCACCTTGCGCGAGCGCTGCGAGGCGATGATGGCGGAAGCCTTCGAGAAGGGCCTGCTCGAAGACGCGGCGATGTCCGCCAGCGAGGCGCAGGCCGAGGCCTTCTGGCTGCTGCGGGAATCGGTGGCCCCCGCCGAACGCGAGCGTGGACCGGCGGTCCAGCACGACATCTCCGTCCCGGTCGAGAAGATGCCGGAATTCGTCGAGGCCACCGCACCGATGATCGAGGCGGAGTGGCCGGGCACCGAAGCGGTCGCGTTCGGGCACCTGGGCGACGGCAACGTCCACTACCATATCATCGCCCCGGACGTGGCCGACGGGCTTGCCTGGCAGCAGAACGAAGGCAAGGCGATCAGCCGGCGCGTGCATGACCTCGTCACCCAATGGGGTGGTTCGATCTCCGCCGAGCACGGCATCGGCCAGCTCAAACGCGAGGAACTGGCGCGGCTCGGCGATCCGGTCGCGCTCTCGATGCTGCGCGCCGTCAAGCACGCGCTCGATCCGCAGGGGCTGCTCAATCCCGGCAAGCTGGTGTGACGAGCCCGCTTCTCCTGGTGAAACGGGCCTGCCCCCGAGGCCAGGGCGTTCAAGGATTTTAACGTCGAAGGATAGTGCATAGCGGCTCATCCCCGCACGACGGTTCCTAAGATAGATCCGTTCCTTTCGTCATTGTGAGCCGCCGTGGGCGGTGCGGCAATCCAGGGCGGTTGTGCTTGCGCCTTCGACGGCGCGCAATTGATGACGTAGAGAAGGGAACCAGAGCCCCGCTTGCTGCTGTCAGAATCCGTACCGGAAGCTCAGGAAGAAGCTGCGCCCAGGCTCAGGGAAGCCGTCCGCGAGCACGTAATAGTCGTCAAACAGGTTGCGCGCGCCCGCGCCGACCTCGATCCCTTCGCGCAGTTCGTAGTTCACGGTCAGGTTGGCCAGCACATAGCTGCCCGTGCGGTAGTAGAGCGTGCCCGCCGTGTTCACCGTCCAGCGGCTTGAGGCGATGTCGGCATTGGGCAGGATGTGCAGTCCATCCATGGGCGCCCAGTCGGCCCAGACGAACGCCTTGTGCGTCGGCACTCCGGTCGGCTCGAAGGCGGTGTTGGAGGGATCCTTGAGATCACGATGGGTATAAGTGTAATTGCCGCCAAGATTCAGCGAGTTGCCGACCCGCACCGTCAGCGAGAGTTCCGCACCGTAATAGTCGCCGCTGCCGAGATTGCGACTCTGGCTGACCGACTGCCCCTGGTAAAGGAACGGGAAGGACACGATCACGTCGTCCAGGTGCGAATAGAATACCGTAGCTTCGGCATGGAGCGGCCCAAAATCGTGCGTGCCACCGATTTCGTAATTCGTCGCCCGCTCGGCCTTGAGCGCCGGATTGGAGACCGCGCCGCCGAAGCGCGAGCTGAACCGCTCGAACAGGGTCGGAAAGCGCGCGCGTGACGAGATGCCGGCGTGCAGGCTGATTTCGGCATCGGGCCTCCAGACCAGTTGGCCTTGCGCATTGAAGGCGCTACCGTTGTACAGCGGATATGCGATGAGTGCCCCGCTGGCGTAGTCTTCGGCCCGCTTTAGATCGCGCCAGTCGAAACTGGCCCCGGCGGCCAGCGAAAGCTCAGGCGTCAGCGTCAGGCGGTTTTCGGCGGCGATGCTGTAAGTGTCCTCGATGCTGGTCTGCTTCGGTTCGGTGGAGCCGGAGGGGAAGCTCTGCTGCCATTCAGTGTGTTTGTCGCGCCGGTAATGCGCGGCGAGGCTAAGCTGATCGGCATCGCTCACTTTCACCTCCAACTGCGCCGATCCGCCCCAGGCGGTGTCGGCATAATAACTGTTGAAGGCGCGGCCCTTCGTCTGCGTCGTCTGAGCGGCATCGTCGAACGCCCGCAGCAGATTGTCGAAGCCGTTGCGGTAAACGCGCGTCTTGAGTGTGGCCTGGTCGCCGAGTGCGGTGGTCGACAGGAAATAGATGCTGTCTATGTTCCAGTAAGGCCAGGTCCAGTTGCGCTGGGTGGAGGCACTGTCGATGACGTGCAAGGGCGCGTTCTTGGAACCTTCCTGCCGGGTGTAGCTGAGCGAATATTCGTCGGTGGCGTTGGGGGTGAAGCCTAGCTTGGCATTGAGACGCCAATCGCCCGCGCGCGAGAAACCGCGATGCCCACCGTCCTCGGCCGATCCGGTCACGGGGGTGTAGCCGTCCGGCAGATCCCAGTGATCCTGGAAATTGCGGGTGTAGCTAGCCTGCGCGTACCACGCGTCGTGCCGGGTTCCGAGCAGAGCGAAGAGGTTGTAGCCGGTGTATTCGGCATCCCGGCCGAGGGTCAGCGTGCCGCGCGCTTCGGCTTCCAGCGGTTCCGTCGGCTTGCGAGTCACGAGGTTCACCGCGCCGCCCATCGCGCCTGGGCCATCGAGCACGGAGGCATAGCCTTTCGCGACCTGCACTTGCGCGATGTCGGCGGTAAGAAAGCGGCCGTAGTCGAGCCGGCCGTCGGCAGGCAGGTAGACGCGGATGCCATCGATCGAGAGCGGCACCTGGAAACGGTCGAACCCGCGCACGTAGATCAGTCGCTCGTTGCGCGACCCGCCGCTGTTGGAGGCCGAAACGCCCGGCATGAGGTTCGCGGCATCGTCCAGGCTGCCTCGCTGGAACAGGCGGATGGCCTCTGCATCGAGCGTCGAGGTGCTGATCGTCGGCCCCTTTTCAGATGGCGTCGTGACGATGATCTGGCCCAGGGTGAACGTATCGCTTTTGCCCGGTGCACCGTCATCCTGCGCCAATGCCGGCGTTGCGAGGATGCAGGAAAGACTGGCCGCAAGTGCGGTCGATAGACGCATGAACTACCCCCTGAAATTTATGCGATCACCGGTCTGGCGACTCACTATATTTCTTTGTATATAGTTTGTCTCGAATCCCGAAAAGGGGGGTAATCAGTTTGCGATTGTCAGTGGCAATGGGGCTTGTCGCGCTCACCATGACGGTGCCGGGCGCGGATGTGCAGGCACTGGAAAACCAAGATCAATCCGCATGTCCGAACGGCGCGGCCGCCTTGCCTGCGGAACTCGCGGCATGGCCGGACCGCACCGGATTGAAAGCGGGAACCGATTTCTCCAAACTCGGGGGTGCGCGGATTGCCCCCGGCCATGCGATCGATGCCGGCCTTTCTCCCACGCCCGATATCCGCTATGCTTTTCGACCTGAAAAGCCGGGCGGATCGGTCAGTTTCGGCGGCCTCTATGCATTGAACATCAAGGAACCGGGAACCTATCGGATCGCGCTGGGATCGGCGGCCTGGATCGATCTGGCGCATGGCGGCAAGGCCGTCCCCTCCAGCGCGCATGGCCATGGTCCGGATTGCTCGGGCATTCGCAAGATGGTGGACTTCGCTCTCACACCGGGGCGCTATGTCCTGCAGATCTCGGCGAATGCTTCGAACAGCATGCCGCTGCTCGTAACCCGACTTCCCTGACCGGCGCATGAAACGCTGCATTGCGGTTCTTGCCGGTATCGCCGTCGTGCTCTTCGGTATCGCGGCGGCGGCTGGAACCTTGCACGGCAATCCGCCGGTCCCAACGGACAATCCGATGATGCGGGACAAGGTCGAGTTGGGCCGCCGGCTGTTCTACGATGCCGATCTTTCCGTGAACGGCACCATGTCCTGCGCTACCTGCCACGAGCAGAAGCACGGCTTTGCCGACGGCAACCGCGCGCATCCTGGCGCGCTCGACGATCCCGGACGTCGCAATGTGCCGGGCCTTGCCAATGTCGCGTGGTTTCCCAGACTGACCTGGGCCGATCCGCGCCAGACCAGCCTGGAAGCGCAGATCGCCGTACCGGTGTTTGGCGAACATCCGATCGAGATGGGCATGAAAGACCACGAGGCCGAGATCGCCCGGCGGCTGGAGCGCGATCCCTGCTATGTCGAGATGTTCCGCCGCGCCTTCCCCGGCGATCGCGGCATGATCGACTATCTCCATGTCGCCAAGGCGATTGCCGCCTTCGAGCGAACCCTGGTCTCGCGGGACTCACCCTACGATCGGTTCGTTCGCGGCAACGTCGACGCGATGACACCGCTGGCTCGGCAAGGTCTGCAGATCTTCCAGCGGGATTGCGCTTCCTGCCATGCCGGCCCCGATTTGACCGACGCAGCCTATCACCGGATCGCGCCGGAGAATGTGCCGCCGTCCACCGATGCCGGCCTCGCCGAAGTCTCGGGCGACCGTTCCGACACAGGCAAGTTCCGCACGCCGAGCTTGCGCAACCTCGGCGTGACAGCGCCCTACCTGCACGACGGTTCGGCCACCACGATCAGCGATGCCATCCAGGCGCACGCAGCCTTCGCCGCGATACGGACATCCGATGTCGACACGCTCGGGGCATTCATGGAAACGCTGACGGATCAGAGCTTTCTTGCCGAACCCGGCCTTGCTCTTCCAAACCAAGCCTGCGGCAGGCCACTCTGATCGCGACGGCAGCACGGCGATCCAGGCCTGAGCGTGCTCAGCCGGCGCCGATGAGTTCCCGCCCGATCAGCATGCGGCGGATCTCGTTGGTGCCCGCGCCGATATCCAGCAGCTTGGCATCGCGCAAATAGCGCTCGACCGGCCAGTCCTTGGTATACCCGGCGCCGCCCAGCGCCTGCACGGCCTCTCCCGCGACGCGAAAGGCGCTTTCGCTGGCGAGCAGGATCGCGCCGGCGGCGTCGAAGCGTGTGGTCCGTCCGGCATCGCAGGCCCGGGCCACCGCATAGACATAGGCACGCGCCGATTGCAGCGCGACGTACATGTCCGCGACCTTGGCCTGCATCAGCTGGAATCCGCCGATGGGCCGGCCGAACTGCTTCCGCTCGCGAACATAGGGAATCACCGTGTCGAGGCAGGCCTGCATGATCCCCAGCTGCAGCCCGGCCAGCACCACCCGCTCATAGTCGAGCCCACTCATCAGCACGCCCACGCCGCCGTGCAGCGGGCCCATGACGTTTTCTTCCGGCACGAAGCAATCGTCGAACACCAGCTCGCACGTGGGCGAGCCGCGCATGCCCATCTTGTCGATCTTCTGGCCGATCGAGAATCCCGCCATGCCTTTCTCGATCAGGAAGGCGGTGATCCCTTTCGAGCCTTCTCCGGTCCTAGCGTAGACCACCAGGGTATCGGCATAAGTCCCGTTGGTGATCCAGAACTTGGTGCCGTCGAGGCGGAAGCCGCCGGCAACCCCATCGGCCTTCAGCTTCATGCCCACCACGTCCGAGCCCGCCCCCGCCTCCGACATCGCGAGGCTGCCGAGATGTTCGCCCGAGATCAGCCGGGGAAGGTACTTGGCCTTCTGCGCATCGCTGCCCCAGCGGCGGATCTGGTTGACGCACAAGTTCGAATGCGCCCCATAGCTGAGGCCCACCGAGGCCGAGACGCGGCTGACCTCCTCCACGGCGATGACGTGTTCAAGATAGCCGAGGCCGATACCGCCCCATTCCTCCTCCACGGTAATCCCGTGCAGCCCCAGTTCGCCCATCGCCGGCCACAGCGCGCGCGGGAACCAGTCCTCGGCATCGACCCTGGCGGCCAGCGGCGCGATCCGCTCGTCGGCAAAGCGCGACACGGTCTCGCGGATCATTTCCGCGGATTCGCCCAGCGCGAAATCGAATGGGGGGGTGGCGCGCATCGCATGTCCTTCCCTGGCTGCCGTCCTCTGCTCCAGACATGTCTAGAGTAAGATCGATGCAGAGCGAAGACGTAATGTTGCCGACAGGGAGACGATAATTACCTTGCAGGACCATGATGCGAGGCCAAGGCGCCGGACACGCTTGGCCTCGCCGCCTCAATAGACCCGCGCCTTCGGCTTGATGTACTCCACATCGTCCGTCAGCGTGTATTCGTGCACCGGGCGGTAGTCCAGGCGCACTTCGCCGCCCTTGCCGCCCCAGCCGTTGAACCACGCGGCGGTGTGCTTCATCCAGTTCGTGTCGTCGCGGCTCGGGAAGTCCTCGTGCGCGTGGGCGCCGCGGCTTTCCTTGCGGTTCTGGGCGCCGTGCAGGGTGACGCTGGCCTGCGAGATGAGGTTGTCCAGCTCCATCGTCTCGATGAGGTCGGAGTTCCAGATCAGGCCGCGATCGGACACGTTGATGTCCTGCATGCGCGCATAAGTCCTGGCGAGCTTGTCCTTGCCTTCGACCATAAGCTCGTCGGTGCGGAATACGGCGGCATGCTGCGACATCGTGCGCTGCATCTCGACGCGGACCTCGGCCGTGGGCGAGCCGCCCTTCGCATTACGGAAATGATCGAGGCGGGTAAGCGCCAGGTCGGCCGAATCCTTCGGCAGTTCGGGCTGCTTGGCGCCGGGTTCGAGCAGTTCCTTGAGACGGTGGCCGGTGGCGCGGCCGAACACCACGAGGTCGATCAGCGAGTTCGAGCCGAGGCGGTTGGCGCCGTGAACCGAAACGCAGGCCGCCTCGCCAACCGCGAACAGGCCAGGGACGACCGTTTCCGGATTGCCGTCTGCCCCGATGGTGACGACTTCGCCGTGGTAGTTCGTCGGAATGCCGCCCATGTTGTAGTGGACGGTGGGGACCACCGGCAGCGGCTGGCGGGTCAGGTCGACGCCGGCGAAGATCTTGCCGCTTTCGGTAATGCCCGGCAGGCGCTCGGCCAGCACCTTGGGATCGATGTGATCGAGGTGCAGGTAGATATGGTCCTTGTTCGGGCCGACGCCGCGACCTTCACGGATTTCCATGGCCATCGAGCGGCTGACGACATCGCGCGAGGCGAGGTCCTTCGCGGAGGGCGCATAGCGTTCCATGAAACGCTCGCCCTCGGAATTGGTGAGGTAGCCGCCCTCCCCGCGCGCGCCTTCGGTGATGAGCACGCCGGCGCCGTAGATGCCGGTGGGGTGGAACTGCACGAACTCCATGTCCTGCAGCGGCAGCCCCGCGCGCAGCACCATGCCGCCGCCGTCGCCAGTGCAGGTATGCGCCGAAGTGGCGGTGAAGTAGCAGCGCCCGTAGCCGCCGGTCGCCAGCACCACGGCCTGCGAGCGGAAGCGGTGGATCGAGCCGTCGTCAAGGCACAGCGCGATCACGCCGACGCACTTGCCGCCTTCCATGATGAGATCGATCGCGAAGTATTCGATGTAGAAGTCCGCGGCGTACTTCAGGCTCTGCTGGTAGAGCGCGTGCAGCATGGCATGGCCAGTACGGTCCGCCGCCGCGCAAGTGCGCTGCACCGGCGGGCCTTCACCCATGTTCTGCATGTGGCCGCCGAACGGGCGCTGATAGATCGTGCCGTCGGCATTGCGGCTGAAGGGCACGCCGGCGTGCTCCAGTTCGTAGACCGCCTGCGGGGCTTCGCGCACCATGTATTCGATGGCGTCCTGGTCGCCCAGCCAGTCGGACCCCTTGACGGTGTCGTACATGTGCCAGGTCCAGTGATCGGGCGTGTTGTTGCACAGCGAAGCCGCGATGCCGCCCTGCGCCGCCACCGTGTGCGACCGCGTCGGGAAGACCTTGGTGATGCACGCGGTCTTCAGGCCGGCTTCGGCCGAGCCCATCGTCGCGCGCAGGCCCGAGCCGCCGGCGCCGACGACGACGGTATCATAAGTGTGATCGATGATCTTGTAGGCAGGGCCCGAGGAATTTTGGGACATCAGGCGTGGGCTCCCAGCGCGAGGCGGACGACGCAGAAGACGCCGAAGGCGGCGCCGGCGAAGGCGGCAAGGTTCAGCGCGGCGATGCAGGCGAACTTGTTGCCATGTTCGTGAACATAGTCCTCGATCAGCACTTGCAGGCCGAGCCGAGCGTGCCAGAACGTGGAGACGACGAGCAGCGCCATCGCCGTGGCCGGAATCGGCCGGGCGATCCATTCGGCGACGGAGGCATAGCCGAAGTCGGGCAGAAGCACGAGCGAGACCGCCAGCCACAGCACCAGCAGCAGGTTGCCGATGGCGGTGAAGCGCTGGAGCAGCCAGTGGTGCGCGCCCGTCTTCGCCGAGCCGAGGCCGCGCACGCGGCCGATCGAAGTTCCGTTACCCATGTTTCCCTTACCTTCAGCGAAGCAGCAGCAGCGCCCAGAACGCGGCGGTGAGCGCCACGCCCAGGATCGGCGAGAGGATCGACCAGAAGCGGTTGGTGTTCAACTCGAAGCCGGCGCCAACGTCCAGCGCGAAGTGCCTGAGGCCGCTCATCATATGCGTGAAGAAAGCCCAGGAAATACCGACCAGGACGATATAGCCGACCGGCGTCGTCATCGCCCAGGCGAAAGTCTCGTAGGACTTGGGGCCGCCGGCGAGAGCGCCAAGCCACCACAGCAGCACACCGAGCCCGGCGAAGGCCATGCCGTCACCGGTCAAGCGGTGCAGGATCGAAACGAACATGTGCGGGCCCCAGCGCCAGATCTGGAGGTGGGGCGAAAGCGGTCGGTTCCTGGTGCTAGCGGTTGCCATGCTCTTGCGAATCCCTTGCCTGCGGCAGCGCGGCAGACTGCCCTCGTCGAAGTCCCCTTAGCCAAATCGCCGACTGGTGCAAGTTCCGCAACGCGAGATCGTGCGGCACTGCTGGCCTATCTTGCCGGCCAGGACTAAAGCGGAGACATGACTCGCATATTCCGGACCATGTTCCTGGCCGCCTTGCTGACCGCGGGGCCCACGGCGGCCGACACCACTCCGCCCCCTGCCCCAACCGCTGCCCCGACCCCCGCCCCAGCCGCCGCCCCGCCTTCCAGCCGGCAGCTTGCGGAAGCCTGCGCTGGCCATGACGGATGGTCCGACCCGGCGCCGCCCGCGCAGATATTCGGCAATACATGGTATGTCGGCACCTGCGGCATCACGGCGATCCTGATTACCGGGGACGACGGCCACGTGCTGATCGACGGCGGCCCGGCCGAGGCGGCTGGACTGGTGCTGGACAATATCCGCAAGCTGGGCTTCCGGCCCGAGGACGTGCGCTGGATCGTCTCCAGCCACGAGCATTTCGACCATGTCGGCGCGCTGGCCGCGCTGCGGCGCGCGACAGGCGCCAAAGTCGCCGCGCTCGTCCCGGCGGCGGCGGTCCTGCGATCCGGGCAGCCAGACCCCGCCGATCCGCAATACGGCTCCATCCACGGGTTCGAGCCCACTGTGGTCGACCGCGTACTGGCCGAGGGCAACAGCCTCGTTGTCGGGCGCATCGCCATCACCGTCCACGCCACCCCCGTCCATGCCCCCGGCTCGACCAGCTGGACCTGGCAGTCCTGCACCCCGGACTTCAGCTGCCGGATGATCGCCTATGCCGACAGCGCGTCCACGATCTCGGCCGACGCCTACCGTTTTTCCGACCACCGGGACCGCATCGCCCAGGTACGCCTGGGCCTGGTGCGAATCGGCGCACTTCCGTGCGACCTGCTGCTGACGCCGCACCCGGCCGCCAGCGACATGATGGATCGCTTCGCCGGCAAGGCCCCCCTCGTCAATGCCTCGGCCTGCCGCGACTATGCCGAAGCGGCGCGGCAGCGCTTCGCCGCCCGGCTCGATCTTGAAGCGACGGAACCGCGCCCGTGAGCTGGAAAATGACCGCCCTGGCGCCGCGCCCGGTGATCCAGGCCGCGCTGGTCGCGCACGAGGACGCGCTCGACTGGGATCCCGAGATCGTCCTGTCGGGCAGCGAGATCGCCGAGAATCGCCCCGAGGACTGGCGGCTGGAAGCCTGGCTCACCCACGAGCCGACACCAACCGACGAGGCGGCGATCGCCGCGCTGTTCGCCGGCGCGCCTCCGCGCTTCGAGATCGAGGAACTGCCCGAGGCGGACTGGCTGGTCGTAAGCCAGCAGGGACTCGAACCGATTCGCGCCGGTCGTTTCCATGTCCATACGCCCGATCATCCCGCCAGCGACGAGCCGGGCGTGATCGATTTCGCGATTCCCGCCAGCCAGGCCTTCGGCACCGGCCAGCATGCGACCACCGCCGGATGCCTTGCCATGCTCACCCATATGAAGGCGCGCGGCGTGATGGTGCGCAATTGCGCCGATATCGGCACCGGCACCGGGCTGCTGGCCTTCGCGGCGCTGGCGCTATGGCCGCGCGCGCTGGCGACCGCGAGCGACATCGACGCCGTCTGCCCCGGAGTCGTCGAAGCCAATGCCAAGGCCAACAACGTCGCCATGGGGCCGCGCGGCGGAGAGCTGGTGATGACGGTGGCCGATGGCATGGACCACCCGCTGCTCACCGCGCGCGGACCCTATGACCTCATCATGGCGAACATCCTGGCCGCCCCGCTCGTCGCGCTGGCGGCGGACTTCGGCGCGGCGCTGGTTCCAGGCGGGCACCTGCTGCTGGCCGGCTTGCTGGAGACGCAGGAAGCGGCAGTGCGTGCCGCCTGCCGCAAGGCGGGCATGCGACTGGCCGCGCGCATGGTCAACGGCGACTGGTCGATCCTGTGGCTGAGGAAACGGCGCGGCTAGAGCATTCTGAAGTCGGGTGGCATCACCGGACAACTCGCAAAATGCGGAAAACAAATAACAAATAGAGCGGGATCCGCCTCTGCCTGGGCACATCCCGCGCTAGAAAGTGCGAACCATGCCGCGCGCCCCGGGCCCATGGAAGGGCGAGGGCGTGGGTTCCGGTCAAGGGAACCTATCGAATCAGTCCTGGCTGTCCTTGGACGAGAACCGGCGGCCGACGATCACACCGACGATACCCATGCCCAGCAGGAACAAGCTGCTGGGTTCGGGAAGTGGCGTGCCTCCCGACGCATGAGCCGGGACAGCCACGAGGAGGGCCGGCACCATGGCCGGCAGATATCTGAGGAGGAGCAAGGGGATCTCCTGCGAATCGAGGCTTCGCATGAACGATCGACCGATCGCCGCACCGCGGCAAGGGCGGTTACGCGAGTGTCCCGATACGGATCAGATGGATCGCCGATCGTTTCCCTCGGGACTCCGCCTGTTCCCGGGAGCCTATCCCCGCGCGGGCAATCCGGCGGCGCGCAAGGCCGAATGCGCCTCTGCGATCGAATGCTTGCCGAAGTGGAAGATCGAGGCGGCCAGCACCGCGCTGGCGTGCCCCCGGGTGACACCGGCGACAAGGTGATCGAGCGTGCCGACCCCGCCCGAGGCGATCACCGGAACCGAAACCGCATCGGCGATCGCGCGCGTGAGCTCAAGGTCGTAGCCGTTCTGGGTGCCGTCGCCATCCATCGAGGTGACAAGCAGTTCTCCGGCCCCGTAAGCGGCCAGTTTCACCGCATGCTCCAGCGCGTCGATCCCGGTCGCCTTGCGGCCGCCGTGGGTGAAGATTTCCCACTTGCCCGGCGCCGTGCGCCGCGCATCGACCGAGGCGACGATACACTGAGAGCCGAATTTCCCGGCAATGTCCGCCACCACTTCCGGGCGCGAGACCGCGGCCGAATTGACCGCGACCTTGTCGGCCCCGGCCAGCAGCAGCGCCCGCGCGTCTTCCACCGTCCGCACCCCGCCGCCGACGGTGAGCGGCATGAAGCAGACCTCGGCGGTACGCTGGACGATATCGAGCAGGGTTCCGCGCCCTTCGTGGCTGGCCGAGATGTCGAGGAAACACAGCTCGTCCGCCCCAGCCGCATCATAGGCCCGCGCCTGTTCGACCGGATCGCCGGCATCCTTGAGGTCGACGAAGTTCACGCCCTTGACGACGCGGCCATTGGCAACGTCGAGACAGGGAATGACGCGGACGCGGACGGTCATGATTTCGCCGCCATCGCGATCGCGGCGGCAAGGTCAAGCCGCCCGTCGTAAAGCGCCCGCCCGGTAATCACGCCCTCAATCCCGTCCTGGGCATGGAGCGCCAGCATGCGGATGTCGTCCAGGCCCTTCACCCCGCCCGAGGCGATCACCGGCAGGTCGGTCCGGCGGGCCAGTTCCACGGTCGCATCGATGTTGCAGCCCTTGAGCAGGCCGTCGCGGCCGATGTCGGTGAACAGCAGGCTGGCGACGCCCGCGTCCTCGAACCGGCGCGCCATGTCGACGATCGAGACGTCCGACACTTCCGCCCAGCCCTCGGTCGCGACCATGCCGTCGCGCGCGTCCACCGCAACGACGATGCCGCCGGGATATTCGCGCGCCATGTCCTTGACGAACCGCGGGTCCTTGAGCGCGGCGGTGCCCATGACGATGCGCGACACCCCCAGATCGAACCAGCCCGCGACCGCCTCCGGCGTGCGGATGCCGCCGCCAAGCTGCACATGGCCGGGGAAGACCTCGATAATCGCCTCCACCGCCTCGCGGTTCTCGGCCCGTCCCGCGAAGGAGCCATCCAGATCGACGACGTGGAGGAACTGCGAGCCGGCTTCGGCGAACAGCAGGGCCTGCGCGGCCGGGTTGTCGCCATAGACGGTGGCCCGCGCCATGTCGCCTTCGGCAAGACGCACGACCTGGCCCTGCTTGAGGTCGATGGCGGGAAATACGATCATGCCAGGGCCGGCCCGGCGCAGAGGGTCATTGCGAAAATCTCCCATTCCAGATTCCCATCACCGGGATGGCGACGGAGTTTGGGATTGCGGGGCCGCGTGGCGATCACGGCTTCCACTCCAGAAACCGCGCCAACAGCGAAAGGCCGTAGGCCTGGCTCTTCTCCGGGTGGAACTGCACGCCCACCACGTTGTCCCGGCCCACCGCCGCGACCAAGCCGCCGCCGTGGTCGGTCATCGCCGCCACGGTGCGGCCATCCTCCGGCGCGAAGTGGTAGGAATGCAGGAAATAGGCCTCGCCCGGCTCGACCAGGCCGCAGGCCGGATCATTGCGGCCGAGCGCGACATCGTTCCAACCCATGTGCGGGATCTTGATGGCGGGATCGGTACGCTCGATCAGCCGCACTTCGCCCGCGATCCAGTCCAGGCCCTCGGTCACGCCATGTTCCAGCCCGCGCGTGGCGAGCAGTTGCATGCCGACGCAAATGCCCAGGAACGGCGCGCCGCCGACGTGGACGCGTTCGGTCATCGCCGCGACCATCCCGGGAATGCTCCAGAGCCCCTCAGCACAGGCCTTGAACGAGCCGACGCCGGGAAGGACGATGCGGTCCGCCGCGCGCACCACCTCGGGATCGGCCGTCACCGCCACATCGGGCGCGCCCGCCGCCTTGAGCGCGTTGGCAACCGAATGGAGGTTGCCGGCGCCGTAGTCGATCAAGGCCAGGACTTCCGCCATGCTGCGCGCCTCAGCCCCCGAGTTGGCCCTTGGTCGAAGGGATCGCCCCGCCCTTGCGCGGATCGCGTTCGACCGCACTGCGCATGGCGCGGGCAAAGCCCTTGAAGATCGCCTCGCAGACGTGATGGTTGTTGGTGCCGTAGAGCAGCTCGACGTGCAGCGTGATGCCCACCGCCTGGCCGATGGAATGGAACCAATGCTCGACCAGCTCGGTATCGAGCTCGCCCAGTTTCTCCTGGGTGAAATCGGCCTTCCACACGAAATAGGGCCGCCCGGAAATATCGAGCGCAACGCGCACGAGCGCCTCGTCCATCGGCGAATAGGCGGAACCGTAGCGGCCGATCCCCGCCTTGTCGCCCAGCGCCTGGGCTATGGCCTGGCCGATGGCGATGGCGCTGTCCTCGGTGGTGTGATGCTGGTCTACGTGCAGGTCGCCGACGATCCGGCAGCGGATGTCGATCAGCGAATGGCGCGAGAACTGCTCGATCATGTGATCGAGGAAGCCGATGCCGGTGGAGACGTCGTAAGTCCCGCAACCATCGAGGTTCACTTCGACGGAAATGTCGGTTTCATGAGTCTTGCGGGCGATCGAAGCGGTACGCATGGCAAGCGCCTATAGACCTGTGCGTGCGGGAATCAATCGCGCGCGGTCCATGCTTGGTCCATGCTTGGTCCATGCTTGGTCCATGCTTGGTCCATGCTCGGTCTGGGGCTCGCAAGCAGGCGTGCCTGGTGAACGCACGTCGATTTCCTTGGTAAAACGATCGAAACGACGTAAATTCACTGCCGTAACGGCTTGACCGTCCCTTGAACGATGCGCACCTAGGGCGCGATGAACGATACAACGCCAGACAGCCTGATCCCCTACGATGAAATCGTGCAGGAAGCCTTGCGCGCCGTGGTCGGGCGCGTGCTCGGCCAAGTGGAAGCCGCCAACGGCGTGCTTCCGGGAAGCCATCACTTCTATATAACCTTCAAGACCGCCGCCCCCGGCGTGAACATTCCGGCGGACCTGAAGGCCCGTTTTCCCGATGAGATGACGATCGTCCTGCAGAACAAGTTCTGGGATCTCTCGGTATCGGATCAAGGTTTCTCGGTCGGTCTCAGCTTCAACCAAATGCCGGCAAAACTGAACATTCCGTTCTCCGCGATCACCGCCTTCGTCGATCCGGCGGTCGACTTCGGCCTGCAGTTCCAGGCCATGGCCGACGATGGGGAAGATGAGATCGCAGGGCCCGTCGGCAACGACCAGGTGGATCGGGACCTGGCTTCGCGCGTCGTTCCCAGCGAAGACGGCTCGAACGTCGTCTCGGTGGATTTCGGCAAGAAGAAGTGACCGGGCCCAGCCCTGACGAATTTGGCCCCGACGAATCCGGCCCGGGGGACGATTTGCCCGCGAAGCAAGCCGGGAAAAAGGCCGGGACCCAGGCCCTGGCGGATCAATTGCACGGCCCCAGCCCCAACATCGCGACCAATCTCGCCATCGCCGACATTGCCCTGCGCGGCGGGTCCATCCTTGCCCGCCACGCGGTCGAACGGGCATTCCTCGGGCGCACTTACGCACCCAACAAGGCCCGCAAGATCCTGAAGGGCCGCACCTGGAGCGAAACCCTGGTACACGGCGCGCTCGCGCGCATGGCGCTGCGCTCCGTGCCCGGCGCCATCCTGGTCGGCGGGGCGCTCGTCGCCAAGACGCTCTATGACCGCGCCAAGGCGCGCGACGCCAAGCGCGAGGGCGAGGCCAGGCTCGATGACATGGCCAGGAAGGGCGAAGCGGACTGAACCGGCCGCTTCGACCGCTATTTTCCCACATGCCGCGAGTGGGTCCGGGTTGATTTGATCGGCCCGGCCCGCCATCGGGTATGCATGCCCAAGTCCGCCCCCTCGCCCGTTCCTTCGCAGGGCCCTTCGCCGGAAGCCACCGGCACGCTCGCCCGGCGCGGCCTGATGTTCATCATGTCCTCCCCCTCGGGCGCGGGCAAGACGACGATCTCGCGCATGCTGCTCGAGCATGATCCGCATATCTGCATCTCGGTTTCCGTGACGACCCGCCCGCCGCGCCCGGGCGAAGTTGACGGCAAGGACTATCACTTCGTCAGCCAGGCCGAATTCGATCGCATGGTGGGGGAGGAAGAATTCCTCGAATGGGCGCAAGTCTTCGGCCATTGCTACGGCACGCCCAAGGCGCAAGTGAAGGCCGGCCTCAAGGAGGGACTGGACTATCTCTTCGACATCGACTGGCAAGGCACCCAGCAGCTCTACCAGAAGCTGGAACGCGACGTGGTGCGCGTATTCCTGCTGCCCCCCAGCATCGATGAACTGCGCCGCCGCCTGACCGGGCGCGGCACCGACAGCCCCGAAGTGATCGCCGGACGCATGGAACGCGCCCGTTCGGAGATCAGCCACTGGGACGGCTACGACTATGTGGTGGTCAATGACGATATCCGGACCTGCTTCGAAAAAGTGACCAAGATCCTCGAGGCCGAACGGATGCGCCGCGCACGCCAGACCGGACTGATCGGCTTCGTGCGCGAACTCATGCGACCGGACGAGAATAGCTGAGACGCCATGTTCGCAGTAGGTAGCTCGTCTCCGGCATGCAGTATCGAGGGTTGACCTGTAACTGGTCCTATCCTCATGCATGGGAGACGAGCCGTGGAACATTCTATGGCATATGTTGCGATGGATA
>NZ_FOOR01000031.1 GCF_900113255.1 Novosphingobium sp. CF614 | reverse complement strand
ATGACCAGGACCGCATCGTTTGTGGCGAGGTTTTCAACAACGTAATCCCGCACGATGTCGCGCAAGGCCTCTGCGTCCCACCGGCCACGGCCTAAAATCGCCTGCTGCCGCCATGGACCGGGATCACCGGCCGCCTCAGCTCGCATCCAACCGGTCTTGCGGCGCTCGTCACCCAGCAATCCGTCAAGAAAGAGGTTCGCCGACGCGGCAACTCGCTCCTGCGTGAACAGCCCACGCATACGAGCCTTCACGTCGCGCAGCGACGATGCCCAAAGCTCCAACGTCGTTTCGATCGATGCACCCGTCATCCACGGCCTCCTTACCATGGAGACCTATTGATTCAGAGTTTCACTCAATGTGCAACTGTAATGTTAGGCGGCGTGGACGAATTCCACGCCGCCTGGGTAGCAAACTCAGCACCGACGCGACAGGCCTCCATCGACGACCAGCAGATGCCCGTTTATGTAGCGTGCTTCGGGCGAGGCAAGGAATACGGCGGCATTCGCCACGTCCCACACATCGCCTTGCTGCCCCGACGGCGAACGCCTGTTGCGCTCCTCGACGTTGCTGAGGCCCCGCCCCATGTCGCTGTCGATCAGGCCGGGCAGGATGGCATTGGCCCTCACCCCGCGCCCGGCGTATTCGATCGCGACAGCCACAGTCAGTTGGTCGAGCGCCGCCTTGGAGGCATTGTACACCGCATAGTTCATGCCCGTATGGCGGATCGATGCAATGCTCGAAACATTGACTATGGCCCCCTGCGAGGCAACCAGATGCGGCATGGCCAGTCGCATCGTGGTGGCAGCGCCAACGCAGTTCAGGGCAAAGCCGCGTTGCCAGATCGCTTGACCAAGGCTCTCGAAGTCTCCCGCAATGGGCACACCGACATTGTTGTGCAGGACGTCGATCCGGCCAAGCCGCTCGACAATGTCCCCGATTGCCATGCTGACCGAGGACTCGGACGTGATGTCCGCCTGCAGGATTCGGCAACCGGGCAGCAGTTGGGCCGTACGCTCGGCATTGGCCAGAATTGCGTCGACCACAACCACCTGTGCTCCCGCTGCCGAATATGCAACGGCCGCAGCCTGCCCTACATTGACGCCGCCGCCCGGGTTCCCCCCTCCGAAGACGACGGCCACGGCACCAGCCAACCGATTGCTCTTGATGGGCTCACGCTCATGCATGCGACCGCTTTCCTGTGTTGCCGATGAAACGAGAGAGCCTCACTCGACCAGGAACGAGGAGATCACATCGTTGAACCGGTCCGGCGCTTCCAGAAACGGGAAGTGTGCGCCACCTTCGTCCGCGCCGAATTCGTAATAGCGAGACTGCGGGATCTGCTCGTGAAGGAACCGCTGCGAACGGGGATCGACATGACTCACCGCGCCCCCGGTCACCAGCGTGGGACGATCGATCCGCCGCAGCACGTCACGCCAGTCCTGCATGCAATGGTTGACCAGCAACCTTGCCGCCAGATCCGGCGCGGTGCGGGCGTTCTCTTTCAATATCCAGTCCAGAAGTTCGTCGGAGATGGCCGGGCTGACCATCCCGCGGACGAAACCTGCCCTCACCTCTTCCCCGGCAGGGCCGGACAGGGATGCCGCCAGATCGCCAAGCTCTCCGAAACCGAACAAGGCCCCGCTCGTCACGCGTTCTTGTTCCGGCATTCCGCTGGCGATCATGAGCGAACTGGGCTGGTCGACCAGTACCAAACGGTCGATCTGGTCAGTCCCGAACAGGTCGATAAACGAAAGGATGACCGAGACCCCCATCGACCAGCCGAGCAGGGCCGCCCGCTCGATCCCCAATATCGCGAGCAGCTCGTGAATATCGCGAGCAAGCCGCGATATCCTCAGTCCGCCGGCCGGTGCCGGCGATTGGCCATGGCCGCGCAAATCGGGGACGATGACCCTGTACCGGTCCGAAAGGGTATCCAGTTGATGCTGAAACATTGCCCCTGACTGGGACCAGCCATGGATCATGAGCAAGGGCGGGCCCTCGCCCTTGATCCGGTACGGGACCCGCGCGCCGTCGGACGTCGTCATCCAGCCGGAGATTGCCATGGGTTCGGGTGCCCGTCTTGCGTCGATCATCATAGCCGTCCATCCCAGCACTGTGCGGTTCGCCCCGGATCAGAACCGGGCCGAGACCTCGACCCCCCATTCCCGCGGCCGCCCGAAGTAGGCTTCGTACATCGAGAATGTGGTGGAAATGTCGAGGCCGCTGACGATGTAGCGCTTGTCCGTCAGGTTGGTGACGTAGCCAGCGAAAGTGACCTTGTCGCCGGGAAGGGTGTAGGCAATGCGCCCGTTGAGCAGGGCATAGGGCCGCTGCGCGATTGCCTCGACGTTATTGGGGTCCTTGTAGGTCTTGGACCGATATGTCCCGTCCGCACGCAGCAGGATCCGTCCGCCCGATGCGAGGTTGACCGTGTGCTCGATGGAAGCATTGAGCGACAACCTCGGCGTTTCCGGCAGCTTGGCTGTGAGCGGGAACGATACCCCCGAATCAAGCTGGAGGTACTTCCCGTCAAGATAGCTGAGACCGGCCTGGATATGCGTACCGCCGAGCCGCAACGTCATTTCGGACTCCACGCCGCGAATGCGGGCTGCACCGGCATTCTGGACCACCGGCTGAGGAGATCCGTTGCTGTCCGCCAGCACCGAGGTCAGCTGGAGGTTGCTGTAATCGCTCTGGAACACGTCAATGTTGAAGGTGAGCCGCCGGTTGAACCAGCTTGTCTTGAGACCAAGCTCGTAAGCCTTCAGGCGTTCGGGCAGATAGCGCTTCAGCGATTGCTGGCTGAACAGGCGCGGGGTCCATCCGCCAACCTTGAACCCGTCCGAATAGGACGCATAGACCATGGCGTCGGGCGTCAGGTCATAAGCCAGCGAGGCGGCAGGGGTGAAGACGTCGTCGGTGGACTTGCAGTAGATAAACGTGCCCGTCACGTCGACCCCGGGGCACGTGAACTGACGTGGCTGCACCAGGAAGTACCACCTGTTGGTGAAGTCCCGCGTTTCGCGATTGTAGCGGCCGCCCACGGTCAGGTGCAGGCTCCTGGTGATGTCGAACGTGCCCTGCCCGAAGACAGCATAGGAATTGCCGGACAGGCGACTGTCAGACAAGGCGTTGAAATCAATGGGGATCGATGTGTTGACCAGACCGTCCCACAGCTTGGTGACGATGTTGTTCCGCATCTTTTGATGCATGAAGTAGAGGCCGGTGGTCCATTTGAAGCGGTTGTCGAACGACGACCCGTTAAGCTGGAGTTCTTGCGAGAACTGGGAATTGTGATCGTTGCTGATCGTCTCGGTGATCGCATAGGGCGAACTGTCGCCGTCGCGGCCGGCGAACCCGGTGACCTTGCGGTATGCGGTAATCGATTTCAGCGAGGTGTTGGCGCCAAGTTCCTGGTTGATGACCATCGAAACGCCCCAGACGTCATAGTGGTCGGCGTTTGGCCCGGTCGCATACAGATCCCCCGGCGCGGTTGCCCAGCGGCTGTCGAAACGCGAATTTGCGGGAAGGCCAAGTTGGGCGTTGATCGTCGGATAGTATTCGTTGTTCAGGGCATCCACGAGCGGGCTGCCACCCGGGACATAGGCGATATTGCCGCCGTAGGGCGCATGTTGCCGGATCCGCGTGTAATCGCCCGAAAGGGTCACTTCGGTAGTGCTGCCGGGCTTCCACAGCAGCACTGCCCGAACCGCATCCTGATTGATATTGCCCTGTCCGTTGCCGGACGGATCGAGAAGCCGCTTCTGCAGATCATCGGCCTTGCGGCTGATGGCCGAAAGCCGGACCGCGACATTCTGGCCCAGGGGGATGTTCATCCCGGCCGTGATGTCGAGCCGGTTGAACGATCCGACAGCCACGGACGCGTTGCCGCTGAGCACGTCGAGATCGGGCTTGACCGTGGTGATGCGGATGGCCCCGCCGATGGTGTTCTTGCCGTACAGCGTGCCCTGCGGCCCGCGCAGCACTTCGATGGCCTGGATGTCGCCCAGGCTGTTGAGCGCGCCACTGGAACTCGCCACGTAAACGTCGTCCACGTAGAGGCCCACGCCCGGTTCGTTCGGGATGAGGAAGTCGTTCTGGCCGACGCCGCGGATGAATATCTGCGCCGTGGTGCCGCCGCCGTCGGCGCGGCCGTTGTTGATGCTGACGCCGGGCACGAAGCTGGAGAACTGCTTGAGATCCTGGATGCCCTGCGACTTGAGCGTATCGCCGGTAACCGCGGTGATCGAGATGGGCACATTCTGGATATTCTCGGCCCGGCGACGCGCGGTGACCACGATCGTCATGGCGTCATCGTCCGCTACCGCGTTGGGTGTCGCATTGGGCCCGGCAGCCTGGTCGCTGGCGGTCGCCTGTCCCACGCTCGCCCAAGCCAATTCCGGCGCCGCCATGCCAACAGCCAGGCAGGCCGAAACCATCAGATGTGCTTTCCTCAGCATATGATCCCCTCCTAAAGGAGAACAGGTCGCTTTGCCGTGGCTGCGCCTGTTCCTTGATTGATCGCATTATCACCCTGCGTTGGCGGAGCGGCGATCTCAATCTCGGCAGGGCCGGCAAACAAATTCAATAATTGACCACTCGTTTTCATTTTTGATTTTTCAAACAGCTGTGGTCGGGAGGCGGCACCGCAAAGCCGAATGCAGCCTTCCACAATCGCAGGGCTAGGGTCCGTGGGGATTCATCGTGAATTGATGACGGCTGCGGCGAGGTAGATCATGGCGGCAAAGCTCTGATCAGTTTTGCAGGCACGCATGGCGATGCGCTTGAACTCTTTGAGTTTACCGAAAAAGTTTTCGATGAGATGGCGCCATTTGTACATTTCGGCGTCGATCTTGAGTTTCTTGGCGCGGCCTGGATGCTGCGAGATGACAATCTTTGCCCCGCGCTGATCGAGTTCATCGACGATCCAGTTGGCGTCAAAGGCTTTGTCGCCCAGAAGAGCATCAAACTCGGTACCCTCGATCAGCGGCGCAACACCGATAGTGTCGTGGCGGTTGCCCGGCAGCAGTTCGAAGCGCACGAGATTGCCCAAGGCGTCCGTCAGCGCCAGAATCTTGGTCGTCATGCCGCCTTTGGAGCGGCCAATGGCCTGGCTCGAAGTCCCCCTTTTGCACCTTGGCCGTGCCGGTGGACCTTGACGATGGTCGCATCCACCATAGCGTATTCCATGTCTGGCTCCTCCGACAAGGCATCGAAAATCCGCTTGAAAACATCGGCTTCGCGCCAATCGCGAAACCGCCGAAAGGCCGTGCTCCAGTTGCCGAACATGGCAGGCAAGTCGCGCCATGGACTGCCCGTCCGCACAATCCAAAGCACGCCCTCCAAAAACAAGCGATTGTTCCTGCCACTGCGCCCAGGGTCACTCGGCTTACCCAGACAATACGGTTCCATCTTTGCCCATTGGGCATCGGTCAATACGAAGCGGTCCATCACAAGTGTGAATCACATCTTCGATCAAATAGGAATCTGGAGGGTTCTGTGAGGTCGCGCGCGCGTCAGCGGGTTAGCTCAATCCGGCTTCAATGAGGTCGCGCACAGCGCCAGGCCCCACCCTCAGCGCCGCGCGACCTCACAGAACCCTCCAGATTCCCTTTTTCGCGCGGATCGGATTCAAGACTGGCGAAGGGAGCACGATCTTGGATCGACACGGATTAAGCGACGAGCAGTGGGAACGGGTTCGCCCCGTGCTTCCCGGGAAAGTAGGTCGTACAGCGCAGTTCGCTCCATTTCGTTGAAGTTTCCCTTACCGGACAGAGGAATGGGTATCGCCGCCTGCGCTGCAGTTGCCACGCGATTGGCCGGGTCATTCGCAAGCAAACCATGCAAGAATGTTGTCCCGGCGCGCGGCAGGCCGGTGCCAACTAGGGGCGCGACAAGCGCCGGTGCAGTCTCCATGCGCCCGTGATAATCGACCTGGAGCAGGCGCGAACAAAGCAGCACGTGCAGGCGTGAATGCGCGCGGGAGCGTCCAGTTTCGTGAAGCTTAGCTTCAGCTTCAAGCCCGCGACACAGTGCATCGAGACGGGCACGGAAACAGCTCTCCCCCCACTTCTCCCCGCCCCAGTCACCAAGGCGGGTCACTACTTCCGCACGCGCCAACAGGCCCCCTACCAAAAATGAATCCCCACAAGGTTTCAAAGCTTTGCCGTAGACTTCTTCAAGCAAAGTCATTGCTGACCTTTCAGTGGACAGGCCCTTTCTGACATATCTTCTCCAAGAGTTGCTTCAGCTGGGCACGGCCAATTGGGCCAAGTCCGTCATCCAGGCGCTTCCAGCCGAAGAGCGGTCGTGGAGCCGTTCAAGCCTCAACGATGCTGTCGTATTTCGGCCCCTTGATGGCCGACTTGGGGAACGGCGCGATGGTCTTGCGCAGAGTGCGCGCCGGGCCTTCGATCTCCACGTTGGGCCGGGCATGGTGCATTGCGAGGTTGTCCCAGACGATAAAGTCGCCTTCCTGCCACTTGTGGGCAAACTCCTTGCCACTGGCATAGAGGTGATCGAGCAGGGCTTCCAGCAGCGGCTCGCCTTCTTCCTCGGGCATGTCGGCGATCTTCTGTGTGGTCTGTTGGCAAACGTAGAGGATCGTCTTGCCGGTGCGCGGATGCGTGTAGGCAATCGGCGTGGTGGTGAAGTCTTCACCGGTATCATAGGTTGAAACCAGCACGTCGGTATCGCCTGCGGCGCGCTTGCGATAGACTTCAGGATCATAGTGCTGGATAGCCGATCGATGCTCGACCTTCTTGCGCAAATCCTCGGGCAGGGTTTCCCAGGCATCGACTGCACTGACGAAGATTGTCGGCGTCGCCGGCTGACCGACATCCTTGCCATAGAGAGAAATCAGATCGACCCGGTCCTTCGCGGACCACATCTGGTCGGAATGAAATAGCAGCCGGCCGCGGGGTGCGGCACCCTTGGGTTCACGATTGGAAATCATGAACTTGTCGTTGATGTATAGCGCGTCGGGATCAGGCACGTCATTGCCGATCAGCAGTTCGGAGAGATAGGTCTGGAACTTGATGTCCACCGGCGTGTTGCGGAACACCAGCAGACCGCATTCGTCGAAGAGTCTACGCAGTGTGGCGATGGTTTCTGCGTCGAGCGGGATCTGAGGCTCAAGGCCGGATACTTCGGAACCGAACGCTGGGGTCAGGTCCTTGGCTATAATCGCGGACATTATCTCATACTCCTTAGTCATGCCGGAAGGTAAAAACGAAACTGCCGTGCTTGCCGGCCAGAAAGTCAAACAGTGAATGGCCTCACCAGGTCAGCATTACATGATCGACGCCGCCGCCGACGCGGGTGTTATCGATCCGCAGCTCTGACGGGTCTACCGCCAGGCGCACATTGGGGAATCGGCTAAACAACGAGAGGAACACCGACTTGAGCTCCATGCGCGCCAAGCTCATGCCCAGGCAGCGGTGACTGCCGTGGCCGAATGATAGATGGCCGGTGTTCTTGCGGGCAGGATCGAATTCCTCGGGCCGTTCGAAGACTGCCGGATCGCGGTTGGCGGCGCTTTCGGCGATGATCACCAGATCACCCCGCTTGATGGTAACACCGCCAATCTCGATATCCTCGTTGGCATAGCGCATCAGGCCGAAATTGTGCGCCGAGGTGGTGCGAATGACTTCCTCCACCACCTGATCGATGCGTCCTTCGGGATCTTCCATGAGCCAGTTACGGCGGGAAAGATCGCTGAGCAGATAGAGTACGCCAAAATCCATGCGCACGGCGGTCGTCTCATGCCCGGGAAACACGAGCCCGGCGGCAAAGGATTCAAGCGAACGGGAGGCAAAGAAATCGGGGTCTTCCTCCTGCGCGCGAATAAAGTCGGAAATCAGGTCCTGCCCGAGATTCGTGCGCTTCACCTCGACCAGCTTGCGCATGTATTCAGTGAGCTCGGCGGCGGCCACCTGAGCGTCGGCACCATTGTTGGTCGCGCCCATGCGGTGTGACAGCGGGATGATGTAATCGCCATCCTTGATCGGGAAACCCAGCAGTGCGGTGATCACCAAGACAGGCAAGCGGAAACCGAGATACTCGTGAAAATCAACCGGCTTACCCGGATTGGCGTCGTGCTCGGCCTCCATGGCATCGAGGCAGCTGTCAGTAAGGCTTTGCACCCATTCCTTGAGCAGTGCCAGCCGCCGCGGCGTAAAGCCGGGCGCCAAAAGCTTGCGCATGCGCACCATCTGATCTTCGAAATCCATCCCCCCCATGGGGTGGGAATGCATCGCCGCCTCCGACATGCGGGCAGCGTTCTTGGGATCATGGTGCGTGTAATAACCAAAGCGGCGATCCGAGAAGACCGTCTTGGCTTCGTCATAGGCTACAACCACCCATGCCGGATCGCCAGTAGGCGTGGTGACCGAAACGATCGGAGCCTTGACACGTAGCTCGGCATAGACTGGCGAAATATCGAGCACATTTTCGCGGGAAAAAGGCATTTTCAGCCCATCAAGCACCGTACTCGCCATTGTTCTGTCCTCTCATCGCCGTTGCACAAGGATCACCCGAATCGCGATCTGCACATAACAAGAGTGTAGCGTGCATTTTGTGTGTGGACCACCACTTATTACTAGACTACTGGAATTTTTCTGACTACCAGATCACGTGATCGCCACCAATCAGGCACTTTGTCATCGCCCTGCGAGATCTTACAGGCGCCCTGCAGACTGGAAAACCATGACACCCCTTTCGATCCTGGACGTCTGCCCGATTATCGGGAGCGACGCGCCAACCGATGCCCTCAACCGCACGCGAGAGCTCGCGCAGGCAGCAGAAAAACTGGGCTTTCATCGCTATTGGATTTCCGAACACCATAACATGCCGGGTACTGCCAGTGCAGCTACTGCCGTGGTGATCAGCCATCTGGCCGCGGCAACGCAAAGCATGCGGATCGGGTCAGGTGGTGTGATGCTGCCTAACCACGCACCACTGGTTGTCGCCGAACAGTTCGGCACACTCGCGGCCCTTTACCCAGGCCGCATCGACCTTGGACTTGGCCGCTCGCCCGGAACCGACCAGATGACGGTTCGGGCGCTGCGACGCGATCCGCGCGGAGCTGAAAATTTCGCCCGCGATCTTGCTGAACTTCAGCTGTTTCTGGGCAAGGCCGCACCCGATCAGACGGTCCGTGCGATACCGGGCCAGGAAACTGACGTCCCGATCTGGCTTCTCGGATCGAGCCCATCGAGCGCCAAGCTCGCGGCGGAAAAAGGCATGTCGTTTGCCTTTGCCGCCCATGTAACTCCCAATGGGTTGTTCGAAGCGATTGAGACCTACCGATCCAGCTTCAGGCCCTCAAGTCTGGCGGAAAAGCCTCACTTCATGCCCTGCATCAACATCTTCGCCGCAGACACTGATGAAGCTGCGCACCGTCATTTCTCCTCGGCGTTGCTTGGCATGATGAATTTCTTTCGCGGTCGAATGGGACCGATCCTGCCCCCGGTCGACAATATTGAAGCTTTGTGGACCCCGCAGGAAAAGGCGACGATCATGCACATGCACCACCATACGATCGTCGGATCGGCTGCAACTGTGCAAGAACGCTTGTGCGCCTTCATTGCCGCGACCGGTGCGGACGAAATCATGATTGCCGGCAACTTTTTCGATCCTGCTGCGCGCATCCGCTCGCTCGAACTGATAGCCGGGATGAGCCTCTGCGGTTAAGCGCCTCAGGCAAGCGACAAAGCCCGGCCGCCATCGCGCGAAACTGAGCACGCCATTGATGAAATTCGCTGTCCGAAGCGAGGAAAGCGGCAAGTTCGCCGGCATTTTCGGCCGCGCCAGGCCGCCAAGCGGATTGATCGTTGCGTGGCTGGGCTGCGATTCGCAGCCCAGCCACGCCCATACTTTCGGTCAAGATCACGCCGGGATAAATAGCGTTCGAACGGATGCTATACCTGCATTCCATCGCAAAATTGCGCATCAACATCGCCGCTCAACAGCCGATTTGGGCAAGTCTGACATGCATTTGCGGGCTTTGCGGAGCCACTGAAATGTAGCTCGTTTTCAGGCGGCAGCGGATCATTCCACCATATCTGCTTTGGCGCAAATCGTTTAATCGAGCCGTTGCGAACGAGACCCTCAACCTTCCATTTCGACCTTCAATGTATCGAGCACGTTCTGATGCTGGGCGTGGGAACCGCCGATAAGAAAATCCTCGGTCTCCAGATCCCAGGTAACGTCAGATTGCGACTCTCCTTTCGGCGTGACCGTGAGGTGTCCGTTGAGAACATGGACGATCTTGCCAGGTCCGGCGACGGCTTCGAGGTCAAGCGGTTCGGGAAGTTCATAGCTGCATGTGCGTCGCGTATCGTCATGTTCGATCAATCTCTGCCTGATGCAGAAGCCCCATGCATCCTGCGTTACTGAGCGAATCCGGTTTTCGGAATCGCAAAGCTCCACCTTCATTCCGGGAAACCAGCTGAGGTCAGCAAAGTCACCGATCCGGGCCCATACATCGCTGGCCGTTCGGTTGATCGTCACTTCCGCGCGCTTCTTTGCAATAGCCATGAATTCTCTCCTTAGTACCATTTGCCTAGCATCATCACATATTCGGTAACCGTCGGCCAGAAAACCGACATGCGACCGCCGCGGATAGTTTCGCGCCTCCGCCATGATGGCACTGATCTGGGATTGCGCGGCGGATGCGTGATCCTCACTGGCGCGCCAACCCGCTCCCTTTCTGCATTTCAGGCCAGATCAGTGCCGTGGCCAATCCGCACGATGACCAAGCGCCATGCACATCGGTATCCTCGACATCGTTGCCCACTGGCGTCCGGATCGCCTCGCCCATCACCGCCAGCATCCCTCCCGTGTCCCTCCCGCGTCCGCCGCTATTTGCGATTGGGCTGAAGGCACCCTTCGATCCTCAAACAGACATGTGGAATCGTGGATATAAAAAATAGAGGTTGACTCCTAAATGATACCCGGAATACGATTAGGAGAGTTCTGTCACAATGAAGGTTTTTCAAAAATGCCGAAGTTGAGACAATTTCCCGATCTTGAAATTTCCGTGCTTTGCGAACTTTTAGTAATATAAATTCGGTACAGGAAATGCTAGAAAATAAACATTTTTATAATTGATATATAAAAATAATATGAACTAATATTGATTAGTTGCTTATTTATTGGTATTTTTCCAAGTTTTATATACTTAATTTTTCTATAATAATAAAAAAATATTGGGAGATAGTATGAACAAGAACTATAAAATAGTCATATTGATGAGTTCTTTTGCTCAAATTCTTGCGCCTGGATACGCCTATGCTCAAACTAGAGAGGGTGCGGTATCGGACGATACCATAGTCGTGACGGCTCGGCGCGTTGAGGAGCGTCTGCAAGACGTGCCGATCTCAATCGCCGTCGTGAGTCAGGACCGGATTTCCCAGGCGAACGTGACTTCGGGTGAGGACCTTGCGAAGGTAGTTCCCGGTCTCAATGTCCAGTCACGCTACTCGGCGGAGAATGCCACCTTTTCCATCCGCGGTTTCTCGCAAGAGTTGCAGACTTCGGCATCGGTAGGCACCTATTTCGCAGATGTCGTGTCACCTCGAAGCGGCGGAACGAGCGTCCAGGGTGAAGGAGCCGGGCCAGGCTCGCTGTTCGACTTGCAAAATGTCCAGGTTCTGAAAGGTCCCCAAGGTACTTTGTTTGGTCGCAACACAACCGGCGGGGCCGTGTTGCTGACGCCGCGCAAGCCGACTGATCGGTTTGAAGGGTACCTCGAAGGTTCCTATGGCAATTATAACATGATGCGGTTGCAGGGCGTGGTGAACGCCCCGCTGGCATCCTGGGCCAGACTTCGTATCGGCGTCGATCGTCTCAAGCGCGACGGCTATGTTCACAACGTCTCCGGGATTGGGCCGAGCGATTTCTACAATGCTGATTATGTCGCCGTTCGAGGAAGCCTTGTCCTGGATCTGTCGTCGGATCTTGAGAACTACGCGATCGTTTCGTACCTGCATTCGGACAACAACGGGCAGATTGCGCAACTCTTCCGCGCAAATCCCCTCTCGGTGTTCGGCTCGTTTGCTGTTCCCCAGGTCACGCGACTCAATGCCAGCGGCGAAAACTATCAGGTCGAACAAAATCTCAGCAATCCGCGCAATCTCACCAAACAGTTGCAGATCATCAACACGACGACCTTGCAGGCTTCAGACAATGTTACAATCAAAAATATAGCATCTTACTCAACATATCAGCAGATATTGAGGCAAGATCTCTTTTCGACAAATTTCCAAATACCCAATTTTGGGTATATTTCAACATCTCTTATTTTCAATGGGGATGGTATTAAAAATGCTGACCAGAAGAATTTTACGGAGGAGCTTCAGTTCCAGGGCAATGGAGCAGACGGTCGCCTCAAATATCAGGCGGGGCTCTATTACGAGCACAGCACGCCCGGGGGGCTATCCGGTACGAAGCTTCCTTCGATTGGCACCATATGCGCAGTCGGTCCGTTTGACACCATCGCGGACATCCGCTGCTACCCTCCCGGCCTCCTGACCGGCGCAGGTACGATGACGTCAGCGACAGGTTCGCTGGAGTTCATCAACATGGCCGCCTATGGCCAAGCGACTTATGCGGTTACCGATAAGCTCAAGCTCACCGGCGGTCTGCGCTATACTTATGACCGCTCGAACGGGGTTGGCACCGGTCTCAGCTATGTGTTTGTCAGCGCCAATCCCTTCCTGCCCGGTTCAGCCGTATTGGCTGGCTGCCAGGCGACCTTCGCGGCGTTCGCAAATTGCACGCAGACCCCGAAGACATCGACCAAACGACCGACCTGGACCCTGAACGCCACCTACAGTCCAACCGACGACCTCATGGTCTATGGCAGCTATTCGCGTGGCTATCGCCAGGGCGCCGCGGCACCATTTTTTCCCGGCGGCACTTCCACTTTTGGCCCGGAAAAAGTCGACAATTTCGAGGCTGGGGCGAAGCTCTCCTTTCGCGGCGATATCTCGGGATACCTAAACACGGCGGTATATTATTCCAATCTCAAGGATCAGCAGCTTCTGATTGGCGCACTCAGTACAACGACCGGAAATACCGCAACAGCCATCTACAATGCTGGCAAATCCAGGGTTTACGGATTTGACGTCGATGGATCGGTTCGTTTCTCGCCGCTTTTCCGCGTTGACGGCTCTGTAAACTATGTGAACAGCAAGCTGATAACGTTTGACGTGCCGGCAAGCATACCGGGATTCGACGTTATTCTGCCGTCAGCGCAAGCTGGTGACCCGCTGCCATTCACCCCCAAATGGGGTGTGAATGGCACGGGGGTCTTCACCCTTCCTGTTCCGGAAAATATCGGACGGTTCGAGCTTTCGGCAACCTATCGCTACAATTCCGCCTATCTGACTGCGGCATCCGGCACTTCCAGCATAAAGGCGACAGCCGTCAGCCAACTCGATTTGAATCTCGATTGGCGGAATGTCTTGGGAATGCCCATCGACGTCGCGCTGTTCGGTTCGAACATTACCAACCAGTTCACGGCAACGACTATCACGCCGCTGTTCAACAGCTTCGGCTTCGATACCCGCTATCTGGGGCGCCCTAGGATGTACGGCATTCGCGCAATGTGGCGGTTTGGCGAAGGCCAATAAGTTAAGGGAATATCCCGCTCAGCTGACTGTGACGGCTCCCACCAGGGTCGTCACAGTCAGCGCGATTGTTTTCGTATTGCCTAAAGCCAAGGCTGGTTCCGACTTTTTCGCATGATGCTCTAAGAAGAAAGAGGCTGTTTGATGAATGCCACGGGTCGTGATCTTGAGCCAGAAGCCGTGGGCGGAACCGTCGCCAGTCAGGGAAAGGCAATGGAGAAAAGCCGCACGTCGGCAGTGGATACTCCCGGTGCACCGGGGATTAGTCTGCCTGCCAGACGCATTCCCATTCCCACCACCATCAGTGTGGAGGCGCAGGCTGTACTGGCATGGCCAAGTCCCGGTGCTGCGGCGCTGGAGCCTGATCCAGAAGACAGCGCGGGTTGGGAAAAGTTCATTGATGAGGGAAACGCAGCGTTCTCCCAGATGCTCGCCAGCCAGATGGCAGCCAGCCAGCCCACCGAACTGATTGAGCACCGGCTGTCATCAGCGACGCTTTACGAAATCGTGCCTGCGACCTTGTCGGCAGAGCGTGGCAATAACGCCCTGCTCTATGTTCATGGTGGAGCGTTCATACTGGGGGGCGGTATGAGCGCTGCCTATTTCGCATATGAGCTTGCAAGGATTTCGGGTCTCAGAACTTTCTCGATCGATTACCGGATGCCGCCGCAATCGCCTTACCCCGCCGCCCTGAATGATGTGCTGGAAGGCTACCGCTTTATCATCAGCAAGTTTGCCGTCTTGAACGTTGCCATCTATGGCCCTTCCGCTGGCGGGGGATTGGCGGCATCATGCCTGTTGAAGGCCCGCGATCTTGGGCTGCCGCTGCCAGCCGCCTGCGTCCTTCACTCTCCTGAAGCCGATCTGACGGAATCGGGTGACAGTTTCGAAACCAACCTCGGTATTGATCCCGTATTGAAGCGCCTGACCAAATCCATTGCGCTTTATGCGGATGGTAATGACCTGAAGGATCCCTATCTTTCCCCCTTGTTTGGCGACTTCACCAAGGGCTTCCCGCCAACCATGCTTTCAGCGGGGACAAGGGACCTGTTCCTTTCCAACACCGTGCTCATGCACCGCGCGCTCAGGCGCGCTGGCGTGCCCGCAGATTTGAGCATCTGGGAGGCCATGGGCCATGTCGGCTTCTTTGGTGCCGCTCCGGAAGACCGCGAAATTCTGGAAGAGCAAGCGCAGTTCATCCTGGACCACTTCACAAAAGGGTGACGGGATGTTGCTTCTGCGCTCGGTGAGGTAAGTATGGTGTGATGCCGCAAATCTGCCCTGATCTCATTATCGAGGTCCCGGGCGGCGGCGATTGGGGACGCTCTGCAATGCGTCCTGGTCAATTTATCCCCACCCGTGGGCGTATTATCCCCACCCGTGGGCGTAAGTCTATTGGCTTACGCCGGCCTTGGCCTGGCCGCCGATCCCGAAATGCACGGCCTTGCTCATGTCTAGGATCTGCTCGGCGTGATCGGCGATCGCTTCAAGGGTCATGTCGTCGCTGACAAAGCCCTCGTTCTCCATGATCGCCATACGAAGCACCTGGCCGCCACCGGCCGCCAGGATCACTCCGTTGTAGGCACAAGAGTCGTGGGCCAGCCACACCGCCGCCGGCGAGGCCAACTCGGGGGTCAGCTTGTTGATGTAGGGTTCGAACACCTCTGCAGGGCGGCCGCTGACGGTGGCCATCACCTCGGCAGTCGACATGCGGGTGGTGTTGCGCGGTGAAAAGCCGTTGACGTGGACCCCGTTCTTGAGGCTCTCGGTGGCCAGCGTCAGGGTGAAGCCCAGCACCCCGCCTTTGGCCCCGCCATAGGGCGTGTTCTTCGGAAAAACACCTGCAGAGCCTTCCGAGCAAGTATTGACCAGCCGCCCGCGGCCCGACTTCACCAGATGCGGCCACGCCGCCTGGGTCATGTAGACGGTACCCAGGTAGTGCACCTCGACCATGCGGCGGAATTGTTCGGGAGTCTGGTCCTCGAAGAACTCAGGCTCGCTGATGCCGGCATTGTTGATCAAGATGTCGAAGCGCCCGAAGGTGTCGACCGCCAGCTTCACCACCGCCGCGCAGTCAGCCTCGCTGGCAACGGATCCGTAACTGGCAATGGCCTGGCCTCCCGCGGCCTTGATCTGTGCCACGACCTCGTCAGCGGGGCCTGCCGAGCCACCACTGCCGTCCACCGCCACCCCTCGGTCGGCGACGACAACCTTGGCGCCCCGCGAAGCCAAGGTAAGGGCGTGGACGCGTCCGACGCCTCTACCTGCGCCGGTGACAATGGCGACCTTCCCGTCAAACCGTAATTTCGTCATACCTTGCTCCTTCGCCCTACTTCCTGATACTGGCAGCAAGATCTAAGTCAATTTCCTTAATTTGCACTTGTGGGGGTGCGGCAGTAGAATTTGCGCTAATATGGTGGGGTATGGCTAGCAGAAACATCCAACAGCGAGGCGATCCGGGACGAGTGGCCACACGCATTGCTCTGATCGAGGCTGCCGAAACATTGTTCGCTCGCTCGGGCGTCGACGGAGTGACCATGCGCGAGCTCCAGGAGGCTGCCGGGTCCTCCAACAAGAACGTGGTGGCCTATTATTTCAGCGACAGGGCGGCTCTGGTCGAGGCCATCTATCGACATCGCATGCCGGCCATGGAAGCGCGCAGGGCCGAGCTACTTGAAGACCTGGACGCGGCGGGCGCGGGCAAGGATCTTGCCCGACTGCTCGACGCGCTCTATCGCCCGCTCCTGGAGCAGACGAACGCCAGTGGCAGGCATAGCTACAGTCATTTCCTCGCAGCGCTCAATTCCAGATGGGCGTGGACCCGCACTGACATTCGCGATGATTTCCTGGTGACCGAAGCGATCGTCGAACGGATGAGCCGGTTGGTTCCGCCAACCACTGACGAGCACTTCCGGCGTCGCATCAGTATGGTCTTTGCGCTTGTGGCGAACGCACTGCGAATTGGCGACGAGCAACGAGGCGATGGCACCCTTAGGGCCAGTCAGCTTTATTTCGACGCTATTCGAGTTGGCGCCGCGGCGTTCGCCATTCCCTTCGGAACCGAGCCCATAGCGTAGTCAAGGATCTTCGCGAGGGTTGAAGCGAGCCGCGGCAGGTCATAATGCGACCAACTCTGGCCTTGCTCCCTTTTTTCTGGCCAAAATCCCAAAGTCGCGACGCTCATTGATGCAAATTAAGGAAATTGACTTACACTTGACCGGCAGTATGAGGACAACTGTGGACCAGCGCATCGGCAGCCCGATAGCATCCATTGCTTGTTGGAGAGAGACTTGACTGAAGCAAATTTGACACTCCACGGAATGGTCGCCATTGTTACTGGCGCGGGGTCAAGCGGCCCCGGTGTCGGCACCGGCAAGGCCATCTCCATCCTATTGGCCCGGCGCGGTGCCAAGGTCGTCCTGGTCGACAAGTTCCAGGAACGGGCTCAGGAGACGCTGGACGCGATCCAGTCCGAAGGTGGCGAGGCAACAATCGTCACCGCCGATCTTGCCCAGATCCCGGAATGCCAGCGCATCGTAGACGAGACGGTGAAGGCCTATGGCGGCGTCGACATCCTGATCAACAACGCGGCGATGTCGGCTTCGGTGAGCCTGCTCGACACGACCCCGGAACTCTATCAGCAGATGGTGGCGGTGAATCTCACGGCGCCGTTCATGCTGTCGAAGGCGGCAATCCCGGAGATGATCAAGCGCGGCCGGGGCTCGGTCATCTTCGTCACCTCGATCGCGGCATTACGGGGCAACGCCGGCGGCCGGGGCGCGGCGGCCTACGCCGCATCCAAGGCCGGGATGCATGGGCTGATGACCGACATCGCAGCCGTCTACGGCCCCCAGGGCATTCGCGTTAACTGCGTCGCGCCCGGCATGATCAACACGCCGATGCGCGCCGGGGTCATGGCGAAGACTGGTCTGGACGTAGAGAAACTCAACAAGCAACTCGCCCTGCGCACCGCCTTGCAAATCGAAGGGACGGCTTGGGACATCGCAAAGGCCGTTGCGTTCCTGGTGGGGCCGGACGGCAGCTACATCACCGGCGTGCTGTTGCCTGTCGATGCCGGCGTCACCCAATTGATGGGCTGATCGCGACGCCGTGCGATGGAGACGGACGACATGACTCTTTCGGCTACCGATCTGCCCCCATCGGCACGAGGATCAGGAGTGCCATCGCGACCCTTCTGAGCAGCAAATACGCCAAGGAAATCCGGTCACTGCCGAAGTGAGCATGCCGCCGACCTTCGTCAGAAACAGAATCAAGTCAAAAACCGTGCACAATAGGCCTCGGGCAGTTCCTCTTCCGAGACCTTGCGCACGGTCGAGCGGCCGCCGGTATAGCCGTCCTCGCCTTTCATCCGGCACTCCGCGTCGAACGGGATCAGGATGAGAACGCGTCCCTGTGTCAGATAGTGGGCAGCAGGATCGGCCGTTTCGCCTCGCGCCCGCAGCATTTCGCCCCGCGGCCCGTTCATGAAATTGGTCCCTGGCAGCAGGGTGGTCTGCACGTATTCCTTCACCATGCAGTGGTCATCAATGACAAGGCGCCGGATGTCGATTTCGAAATAATTGCTCTGCGTGGCGAACATGTGCAGATACATGTCCCGGATGCCGTCCCTGCCCTTGGGGCCGATGTCGATGCCATCCGACCAGATGTGAAAGCGCGGATCGGGGCTCATGGTCGCCATGAGGCGGTCTATGTCGCCGCCGACTTCCGCCGCCGTATGCTCGATGTAGACGTCGATCATCCGGCGCTGGCGCGCGCTCTCCAGTGTCGCAGCCTTGGCCCTTGCAGACTTGGCGAACAGCTCGAGATCGAGGTTGATGGCTTCCATGATCGATTTCTCCCTGCTGGCGCGAATTCAAAGTTCGGAAAGGATCAGGTCGCCCGCGCGCCAGCCAAGCGCCATGGCCGGCGCATTGGTTCCGCAGGACACCATGACCGGAAAGGCGGAACTGTCCACCACGCGCAGCCCCTCGACACCGCGCACCTGCAATCGTGAATCGATCACCGCGTCGTCGCCCGGCCCCATGGCCGCCGTGCCGACGCCATGGAAATTGGAAAAGCCCCTGGTGCGGACATGTTCGGCAAGGCTTTCGTCGTCCTTGCCTTCCGGCTCGCCGGCGAGGAGCCTTTCGTGATCGATGTACTCCGCAATCGGGCTGGCCGAAAACAACTCGTCGGTGACGCGGAAGAGTCCGGCGATCGCCTGGCGGTCGTAGGCGGCGGTGAGAAAGTTCGGGTCAATGTCCAGGTCGGCATGGGGATCGGCCGAAGTGATGCCGAGGCGGCCCTGGCTCTCAGGGCGCAGGACGATGCCAAGCGCCTGCATTCCCGGCTCCCGCTCGATGCCGGTGGGGCCGCTCGAATAAGGCGCTATCAGGAGCTGCACATCGGGGCGGGGCAGATCGGGCCGCGTCTTGAGGAAGGCTACGACATCGAAGCCAGGCTGCGACATAACCCCCCGCCGATCGACGAGATAACGCATCCCCGCCAGCAACTGGCGCGGCTTGGAACTTAGAAAACGGTTGTAGCCAGCTTGCCTGTTCAGCCGGAACTGGAACATCGGCGAGCGGTGTTCGCGAAGGTTTGCGCCGACATTGGGCGAATCGACGACGACATCGACGCCTGCCCTGCGCAGCACGTCAGCCGGGCCAATGCCGGATAGCTGGAGCAGCTTGGGCGTTCCCATGCAGCCCAGGCTGAGCAGAACCTCGCGCCGCGCCGCAAGGTCGACCAGGGTGCCGTTGCGGTGGACCGTAACACCGCAGACCCGCTCTCCCTTGCACACAAGGCGCACGGCAAGCGAACCGGTTGCGATCGTCAGGTTGGGACGATTGCTGAACGGGTGGATGAAGGCACTCGCCGCGCTGACGCGCACGCCGTTCTTCACCGTGGCCATCGAATAGCCGATGCGGGCTTCGTCGCTCTCGTTGCAATCGTCCACGATATCGAGGCCGATATTTCCCCCCGCTTCGATCACCCGCATGCTGATCGGATCGGCATCGCGAAACTGCGAAACGTGCAGCGGGCCGCCCGCGCCGCGCGTTGCCGTCTCGCCAAGGGCATTGTCCTCCATGGCCCTGTAGGCCGAGACCATCTGCGCCCAGCCCCATTCGGGATTGCCCAGCTCGGCGAGATGATCGAAATCGGCCTGGTTGCCGCGGTTGTACATCATGCCGTTAATGGAACTCGAACCGCCGAGCACATTGCCGCGCTGCCAGACTTCATCGCGGATCAACGGATCGCGCGAATGGACCGGGAAGTTCCAGGTCAGATGCTTGCGGCCTATGATCAGGCCGAACCCCTTGGGAATCTTAATCCATGGGCTTGAATCGCGGGGGCCAGCCTCTAGCAGCAGGACGCTGATTCCGGGATCGCAGGACAGTCGATAGGCCAGAGCGCAGCCGGCTGAGCCAGCTCCCACGACAATGTAGTCAAACTCCACTGACCCCTCCCATGAACCGCTCGGGGCGGATTTTCTTCCGGACTCGCCAACCGCCCGAATTTTATCGGTTTTGGTTACCAACGCGGCATGCCACTGTAGGTCGCAGCAAGTGATGCGCCAAGCAATGGTTGCACGAAATGAGGGCGAAAGCCGGATCTGATGGAATGGTTGGCGGCATGGCCAGCGACTGAAGGTGTTCCGCCCTGTTCCGAACAAGCTTGCAAGCGCTATGCTATCCTGAACGGGAAAATGAGAGGGCCAAGCCCTCTGGGCGTAACTTGAGGCGCCTGTCGCGCTCCTCGTCGTACTTTTTTCTGAGAGCAGCAGGATCGAAATCGAATTCATTGGTGAGGGGCATTTGGTCCGTTCTCCTGGAATTCGCTTTTTATTTGTTTCCGTTCAGTGGCACATGCGCTCAAGCATTTCAAATCCCTGGTCAACCAGAGTGTTGAAGTCTTCCTTGGCCTCGCTGAAAGCCCACTGTTCGGTGGCACCGCCAAACACACCCAGCGCAGTACGGGCGATCAGCAGGCATTCTTCCCTCGCTTCGGGATCTCCGCGCCGTTCGAACAGAGCGTCAGCAACGGCGTCCATCCAGCGACGGCCGATATTGTAGGCCACGCCGCACAGGAACGGCGATTGGCCCACGGCACGTCCGGTCCTGATCGTTCGCACGGGATCGACATTCGGCACCCAGGCTGCTTGCAGCGCCAGGCGCACCGCCTCAAGGTCCCGGATTTCACTCGGTTGGCCCCGGACAGCGGCGCACAGTTGCGACAGCTGCGAATCTTGATCGTTGAGAATGATATCCGCCTTCGTGCCAAAGTAGCGAAAGAAGGTGGAAGGAGAGACATCCGCCCGCTGCGCGATCTGATCGACCGAAGTCGCCTCGTAACCCTGCTGCGCAAACAGATCGAGCGCGGCATCCTGAATGGCAATGCGCGTCCGCGCTTTCTTGCGGGACCGCATGTCCGGAATGGATTCCGGTGCAGGTTGATGAAAGGTGACTTGCAACGACATGACAATGCCAATAGGTATATAACTGACATATGTTAGTCAACTGTCAAATGGAGATCGATCAGCTCCCGTCGCTGATGCAGGCTTTGCCATCGGGGCGCTGTGTTGGGCGATCAAGAGCTGCTGTCGATGTGGCCTGTCAATGTGAGAGGAAGTGATATGACGGAATTGCGATTCGATGGGCAAGTCGCCATCGTGACTGGCGGCGGAAGGGGCCTGGGCCGACTTTACGCCATGGATCTCGCCCGTCGTGGTGCCAGCGTTTTGGTGAATGACCTTGGCGGTTCCAGCCGGGGCGACGGTGCCGACGCTTCGGTCGCGGATCTGGTCGTGGCGGAGATCAGGGCCGAAGGTGGTATCGCGGCGGCATCGGGCGACAGCGTCGGCACCCCGGAAGGCGGACAGGCGATTGTCGATGCGGCGCTCGAACGGTTCGGCCGGGTTGATATCGTGATTAACAATGCCGGGATCATTGCATTCACCCCCTTCGATCAGGTGGCGCCCGACGAGTGGCACAAGACGCTCAACGTCCATCTCGACGGCAGCTTCCATGTCAGCCAGCCGGCATTTCGCCAGATGAAAAAGCAAGATTATGGGCGCTTTGTGTTCATATCTTCGACATTTGGTGCATTCGGCCAGATGGGGGCCGCAAGCTATGCAACCGCCAAGGCTGGTTTGCTCGGACTGTCGAATGTGATTGCGCTGGAGGGCGCAGCGCACGGTATCCGGTCTAATGTGGTGCTGCCAGTCGGCTTCTCCCGCATGGTGACAGATCAGGAATCCGGCGGTCCGGTTCCGCCAGGCCGACAGGCCTTCTACGATGCGATCCGGCCCGAACTCATAACGCCGCTCGTCGTCTTTCTAGCCAGTCGCGATTGCGCCCTGAACCACCGGGCCATCGCCGCCTGCGCCGGCCGCTACTCGCGGGTGTTCAGCGGCTACGGCGAAGGCTGGCTTTCAGAAGCGGGCAGCACACCCAGTGCCGAGGATATGGCTGCACGGATCGCACAGCTTGACAGCACCGATGGCTTTTTCGTGCCGGAATCGTCCGTCGACGAGACAATCGCGGTCTGCCGCCAGCGCGGCATCGATCTCTCCCAGATGCAGTGACGCGAGTTTAGTCGCTCGAATTCCAATGATGTCTATGGAGGCGCTATGAAACTTTCAGGCAAAAGTGCGTTGGTTATCGGCGGATCAGCCGGTCTTGGCCGGGCCTGTGCGGAGGCCTGCGCGGCCGAGGGGGCCAGCGTGATGATCGCTGACATCAACCAGCCCGCTGCCGAAGCTGCGCTGGCCGCGATCAGCGCAGCCGGGGGAACCGCCAGCTTTATCCTCACCGACGGCACCGACGATGCTGCTGTCAGTGCGTCTGTGAATGCAACCGTGGCGCAATTCGGCGGGCTCGACATTCTGGTGAACAGCATCGGCGGAGGCCGCTCGGCAGGCGATGCCGGTTGGCATCAGGCGATCGATCTGTTCCTCAAGAGCAGCTATTACGCCTGCAAATATGCAATTGCCGAGATGGAAAAGCGCGGCGGTGGCTCCGTCATCAACATTGCGTCCATCGCAGGAGTGACCGGCAGCGTGGCGACGGACGTCATGACAACGGGTTATGCCTGCGCCAAGCATGGGGTGGTCGGGCTGACCCGCACGTTGGCCCTGGCCTATGCGAAGAAAAATATTCGCGTGAACGTGATCTGCCCTGGCTATTTCAAGACGGAAATGACCCCCATGATTCACGACAAGGAGGACGGCGGATTATCGCACATCAACGATAACCTGAGGGTGCCGATGGGGCGCTGGGGCGAACCACACGAAATCGGCACGGTTGCGGCCTTTCTCGCATCGGATGAGTCGTCGTTTATCACTGGCCAGCCCATCGTTGTCGATGGCGGCTTCATGGCACGTTGACGCCAGCGCGGGTCACAGGAATCAGAGGAATTGGGCTCGTATCAGGAGCTTGGAGCGAGGAGAATCTGGAGGGTTCTGTGAGGTCGCGCGGCGGAACGCGGGGGTTCTGGCGCTGAGCGCGACCTCATTGAAGCCGGATTGAACGAGCCCGCTGACGCGCGCGCTTCGCTATGGATTTTGCGGTACCCGCATGGGTCCGGGGACGTCGGCGGATTGGTCCACATGGTGCCCCGCAGCGCCGCAGCTGGCAATGTTCCGGCGTGGATTATGGGTTGGAACGGTCCGCTGGGATCCTTGCGACAGACACGAGGAGGGTGGGTGGCGTGCGAAACGATGCCGTAGACGCGCGCCATCGTTGCATCGATCAGCGTGGCTGCGATGCCAAAGTGGCTGATCATGGTCGTCCAGCGAGCTCATGACGTATCCGGCCATCGTCACCCTCGGGCCAAAGTTGCGGTAATCCGCACAGTACCGCCACAACATGGGCAAATGCTGGGATCAAAGGGAATGCGCTGAGGTCGAGACTTGGCAGGTGTCGGCGGTTCGCTTGGCATTTCGGCAATCAGGTGCCGGATCTGTGCGAGCCTGGCACGGCGGATGCCATTGGCGAGGAACCCGTAATGCCGGATGCGGTGAAATCCGTCCGGTAGACAGTGCAGCAGGAACCTGCGGATGAACTCGTGAGGCTGCAAGGTCATGTCGCGAGACGCGTTGCCTTTGCGATAATCCTTCCAGCGGAAGGTCACGCCGGCATCGTCGGCACGCACCAGTCTGCTGTTGGAGATGGCAACGCGGTGCGTATAGCGACCGAGGTAGGCCAGCACATGCGCGGGCGAGCCGAACGGTGGCTTGGCATAGGTGATCCAGCGCTTTTTGCGCAGCGCCCGGATCGCTTCGGCAAAGCGCCCGTCATCGTGGAGTGGCGCCAGGTCGCCGAAGAGGTGCAACTGGCCAGCGGCATGGGCGGCCTGCAACCGTTCGATGAAGAGCCGGCGGAACAGCTTGGAGAGGACATGGACCGGCAGGAAGAAGCCGGGCTTGCAAGATATCCAGCGCGAACCGTCGGCAGCGAGTACACCGCCGGGAACGAGGCAATGGATATGGGGATGATGGGTCAGCGTATGCCCCCAGGTGTGCAGGATACCGATGAAGCCGAGTTCGCCGCCCGACGGTGCCTCGGGTCGGCGGCAATGGTCTTGAGCGTCGCGGCGACGGCTTCGAAGAGAATGCCATAGAGCTGCCGCTTGTTCTGATAAGCGATCGCGGCCACCTCGCCGGGCACGGTGAACACGACATGGAAATAGGGAACGGGCAGAAGGTCGGCTTCGCGATCGGCAAGCCACTTGTCGCGGGCGGCACCTTGGCACTTGGGACAATGCCGATTGCGGCAGGAGTTGTAGGCGATGCGCGAGTGCGCGCAGTCGTCGCACGTCTCGACATGCCCGCCCAGTGCCGCCGTCCGGCACAACTCGATCGCGGACATGACGCGGCGTTCCACCCAGCCGAGATGGCCGTCGTGAGCCTGGGCATAGACATTGCCGTGGCGGCGGAAGATATCCGCCACCTCCAACTCGGAGCGCACGGCGGCGCGTCAGGCGGGCGGCACCACCTCGAGGGTCAACCGGTCGAGCGGGCTCTGCGCCGCAGCGATCGTGGTCGTGGCAACCTGCGTGTAGCGCGCCGTCGTCGACAGGCTGTTATGCCCCAGCAAAACCTGGATGATGCGGATATCAACGCCGCTCTCCAGAAGGTGGGTGGGAAAGCTGTGCCGCAACGTGTGCACGCTGACCTTCTTGGTCAAGCCTGCCCCCTTGGCGGCGGACCGGCACGCCGCATGCAGCACGGTTACGTTGATCGGCCCTTCGCTTCGGCCTGGAAACAGCCAGTCCGACGGCCGCGTCAGGCGCCCGTAGGTGCGCCGGATATCGAGCAACTGAGCCGACAGCATCACCGTGCGATCCTTGGCGCCTTTGCCATGCCGGACCTGGAGCAGCATCCGGTCGCTGTCGATATCGCCGACCTTCAGGCTCACGACCTCCGATACGCGCAGGCCAGCGGCATAGGCTGTGGTCAACGCCGTCCGCGCCTTCAACGACGGCACCGCTTCGAGAAAGCGCACCACCTCGTCAGCGCTCAAGATCGCCGGCAACTTGCGAGGCATCCGTGCATAGACAATCCGCTCGGGTATCTCGTGGCGGTTCAGCGTCACGCCGTAGAAAAAGCGCAGTGCGCAAACGATCTGGTTGAGCGACGGCCAAGATATCCCCCTGTGACACGAGATAGACCTGAAAAGCTCGGACATCCTCGAGCCCGAGCCGATCTGGCGAGCGCCCGAAATGGCGGCTGAACTTGGTGACGGCGTGCAAGTACGATCGCTGTGTCGCCGGCGACAGGTTGCGCAGCATCATGTCGTCGATCATACGGCGACGCAGCAGAGGTGGGATCGTTAGACCGTCGGTGATCAAGCTCTGATGCGCGGATTGGGTACCGCAGTTCCGAGTATGCGTCCGGGGCTGATCCGTTCTTACTGCGGGCGTCGGCGATGCCGGCCACAAAACGTCCGTCGGATGTTCCCCTGCC
>NZ_FOOR01000058.1 GCF_900113255.1 Novosphingobium sp. CF614 | reverse complement strand
TCCGAAAAACGGGCCGGGCGGCCAGGGCGGCCACATGGCGCCGACAGCCACTGCATCTCCGGATCAAACCAAATATCCAAAGAACCACGCCGCTTTAGCGCCGCGTTGTATGCGCTCCAGTTCGTCGTGCGATATTTTGGTGGGGTAGGCTTGGGCATCGCTGCCCCCTAAAGCACTCGATTCGCCCAAGGAATCCCCCAAGCATAATTGCGCAACAAAGCCTCTCGGTACTGTCGAGCCCCAGCCCGACCTTGCCGAGCCAGTCGCTGCGCAGTGCATCCCAGTCGTAACTGCTCAGGGGGTTGGCTTTCGCCGGCCTGATCAGGCGACGGCGAAGTTACCGTCGACGAGATCGCGGATGGCGTCGAGGGCTGACTTTCCCTGGAGACGAGCGGTTCCGGTGACGGAGCGGTATCCGGCGTGGATCTGGGCGCCCCAGTCGGACCGGAAGCCGCCCGTCACCTTGCGGAACACGACCGAGGGTCTGATCTCGCGCTCGGAGATATTGTTGGTCGCGGGCACGTCGCGGTTGGTGAGGAAGACGAAGAACTTGCCTCGCCATGCCTTGATCTGTTTGAGCAGTACCTTTCCGGCAGGATGCGCGATCGGCATGCGCATCAGCCGGGTCAGTGTGTTGTCGGCCTTGGCGGCATAGGCGGCCAGCGTCGTGTCTCTGAGACTGCCTCGTCGCTTGCCAACGCGGATGGCCCATCGCAGATGATCGCGGATTTTCGGGGCGAAGATCGTATCGCCACAGTCGATGGCATATTGAACATCGCGCAGGACATGAGCGAGGCAGACCTGGTGATCGCGGCCCAATTCCTGCTGGCCAGCGTAGCGATCGGACACCCACACATCGGGTTGATGGCCGCGCAGCACCTCCTCGGCTACACTGCGCGCCCGGCGCGGGGCGATCTTGTGCAGCACCGCCTTGTCAGAGAGGAACACCCACTGCCAATGGATCACACCGTTGGTGCGCGTGGTGGTCTCATCAGACGCGATGATCCGCGCTGACAGCAATTTGTCGCCGATCGCCCTGGTCGCCGTCGCCATGCCGGCGCCCATGCGGCGCAAAGCATTGGCGATCGCGCCTTCGGAAATGACCAGGCCAAACAGTTCGCGGGCGATCCGCGACAGGCGCTCGAAGCCAACATGATGGCTGTGATGCAGGTAGGCCAACAAGGAGCGAATGCCGGGACCGAACGGCGTGCCCGGCGTCATTCCCTCCGGCGCCGGAGCGCGATACCGCTTGCCGCATCCCCGGCAGCGGCAGCCGAACAGCTCGATGCGCGTCACCATCGGGCGGATCGGCGGCAGGTCGATATGGTCATAGCGGTGACGGCAACGCTGGAGCTGGCCCGCGACGTCGGTCCCGCAGTGACCGCAACTCGTCGCCATCACCCGTTCGGTCTTGTCCGGCGTCTCCGCCAGTGGGCGATGCTTGCCTTCGCGCGGTGGCCGCTTCCCGCCCCTGGACTTGCGGCCCTTGCCCCCACCCTTGCCGAAATCGTCCTTCGAGGGCGGAACATGCGAATTCTTCGAGGTCTTGCGCGGCTTACCGACCAGAGCTTCCAATTCCGAAATCCGCGCCGCCAAACGCTCGATCATCTCGTGCTGCGCTACCAACAGCTCGTTCTTCTCGGCATCACTCAGGACATGAAACAGGGGCAAGGCCATCCAAAGCTTGAGACGCCATGTTCGCGGTAGGTAGCTCGTCTCCGGCATGCAGTATCGAGGGTTGACCTGTAACTGGTCCTATCCTCATGCATGGGAGACGAGCCGTGGAACATTCTATGGC
>NZ_FOOR01000029.1 GCF_900113255.1 Novosphingobium sp. CF614 | reverse complement strand
GTCTTCGACACCTACGACGCCATCCTCGACGCCTGTTGCGACGCTTGGAACTGGCTCATCGCTCAACCAGAGCAAATCACTTCAATCGGGTCACGTAAATGGGCACAGGTCAATCAATGAAGCCGAGCGTATCAGAACAAGGCACGCGAAACCCGAATCAAGACCCGCTCGTCCTGAACCCATCCTGAGCCTGTCAAAGGGCGAGCGGAAGTAGAGCGGATTTTCATCTAATACCCGATCTCAATGAGTTTGGGTATCAGGCCCCTTTCACCAGGGCATCGATGGCGACCAGTTGGACCAGCAGCGGCTCCAGCGCGTCGAGCGGCCAGGCGTTGGGGCCGTCGGACAAGGCCTGGTCCGGGTCGGGATGGGTTTCCATGAACACCCCGGCGACACCCGCCGCGACCGCCGCGCGCGACAGCAGCGGCACGAATTCGCGCTGCCCCCCGGATCGATCGCCCTGCCCGCCGGGAAGCTGCACGGAATGGGTGGCGTCGAACACCACCGGGCAGCCGGTCTCGCGCATCACGGCAAGGCCGCGCATGTCGGACACCAGATTGTTGTAGCCGAAGGAGGTCCCGCGTTCGCACACCATAAACGCATCCGGATCGCAGCCGGCCAGGGCAGCGGCATCGCGTGCCTTGGCCACCACATGGTTCATGTCCGCGGGCGCCATGAACTGGGCCTTCTTGATGTTCACCGGCTTGCCCGAGGCGGCGACGGTAGCGATGAAATCGGTTTGCCTTGCAAGAAAGGCCGGGGTCTGGAGCACATCGGCGACTTCGGCGACCGCCGGCACCTGCTCTGGCTCATGCACGTCGGTCAGTACCGGCAGGCCGGTTTCGCGGCGCACTTTTTCCAGGATGCGCAGGCCTTCGTCGATGCCCGGCCCGCGAAAGGATCGGCCCGAGCTGCGATTGGCCTTGTCGAACGAACTTTTGTAGATCAGCGGCACGTCCAGCCGCCGCGCAATTCCCGCCAGCCTTTCCGCCACGGCCAGCGCCAGCGCCTCGCTTTCGATCACGCAAGGCCCGGCGATGACGAACAGCGGGCGGTCCGCGCCCACTTCATGGTCACACAGCCGCATGGTGCTTCTCGAACCAGATCATGGCTGGCCCGATCATAGCCAACATGAGGAATCCCTGCTTTTCCGCCGGATATGGAGTGTCATTCAATCGTCGTTTTCCTTTGCAATCAAAAATGACTAGAAGTTAACCTGACAAGGAAATATAAGTCTGCCAAACGGGGGGGAAGCATAAAGGCGGGCATGAAGAAAGATTAAAAACTGATATGATGCTTACCCAAGCCCGGACTTCCGCAGTTGCTTCCGCTATCAAGACCCTGGAAATCGAGCAAGCCGCACTTGATGCGATGAGACGCGCGATGACCAGATCCGGTCTTCGCGATGGTTTCGAGCAGGCAGTGGCGATGATCGGCGCCACCCAGGGCCGGCTGATCGTCACCGGCATGGGCAAAAGCGGCCTGATCGGCCGCAAGATCGCCGCCACGATGACCTCCACCGGCACGCCGTCGCAATTTCTCCACCCCGGCGAGGCGAGCCACGGCGACCTGGGGATGATTACGCAGCGCGATGTCGTCCTGGCCTTGAGCTGGTCGGGAGAGACCACGGAGCTGGGCGATATCATCGCCTATTGCCACCGCCATCGCGTCACGCTGATCGTCGCCACTTCCAGTGCCGAGAGCACCGCCGGCAAGGCGGCCGACATCTGCCTGACCTTGCCCGGCGTGCGCGAAGCCTGCCCTTACGAACTGGCGCCCACCTCGTCGGCCATGCTCCAGCTGGCGCTCGGCGATGCGCTGGCCGTCGCGCTGATCGAAATACGCGGCTTCACGCCTTCGGACTTTCACGCGCTGCACCCGGGCGGACGCCTGGGCGCGCAGCTCACCACCGTGGCCGAACTGATGGGGGTGGACGATTCGATTCCGCGCGTGACCGGCGATTCCTCGCTGATCCACGCCACCATCGAAATGAGCCGCAAACGCTATGGCTGCACGGCGGTGGTCGATCGCAACGGGGGACTGATCGGTGCCTTCACCGACGGCGACTTGCGCCGTTGCATCGCGGTTCATGACCTTAAAGACAATATCGGCGCACACATGACTCCCAATCCGCTGGCGGTGCCGCCGACCACGCTTTCTTCCGATGCGCTGCGCCTCATGAACGAGAACGCGGTTTCGGTGCTGTTCGTGGAAGAACGGGGAAAGCTGGTGGGCATCGTTCACCTGCACGACGTTCTCGGAGCAGGCGTTGCCTGAACTCCCGGTGCCGGCGGCACGGACCGGCCGCCGGCAGGTGCATGATCTTCCCCAGGCGCCGGATCTGATAGTCGTCCCGGCGCGGTATGGATCCACCCGGCTGCCGGGCAAGCCGCTGATACCCATCGCCGGCCGCACCCTGTTGCAGCGGGTGGCGGCGATGGCGCGGGCGGCGGGGCAGCTTGCCGGCAACTGCGAGGTGATCGTCGCCACCGACGACGATCGCATCGCCGACCACGCCCGTTCGCTGGATGTCGAGGTAGCGTTGACCGCGGCGGACATCAGCTCGGGTTCGGCGCGCGCCTGCGCGGCGGCGCGGCAGCGCGCCAGTCGGCCCCGCCTCGTCATCAACCTGCAAGGCGACGCCCCCTTCATCCCGCCCGCCGTGATCGCCGCGCTGATCGCGGCGCTCCGCCTGGGCGATGCCCAAGTGGCGACGCCGGTGTTCCGGCTGGACTGGGCACGGCTGGACCGCCTGCGCGCGCACAAAACGCGCGCTCCGTTCAGCGGCACCACCTGCCTGCGCGCCAGCGACGGGCGCGCCTTGTGGTTTTCCAAGACCATCCTGCCGGCCATTCGCGATGAAGCAGAGCATCGCAAAGCGCCCTTTTCCCCTGTTTTCCAGCATCTTGGGCTTTACGGCTATCGCCTGGAAGCGCTGGAATGGTTTGCATCCACGCCCTCGACCCCTTATGAAACCCTTGAGGGATTGGAACAACTTCGCTTTCTGGAAGCCGGGATGCACATTACCACGGTGGAAGTCGATCCACCGCTCCATGCCCTGTCCGGGATCGATACCGCCGCCGACGTGGCGCTCGCCGAAGAGGCGATCGCCAGCTTCGGCGATCCCTATCCGGCCTGACGGGAATGATCGTCATCGTCCGCCATGGCAACACGTTTGCCGCCGATGAGCCGCCGCGCCGCGTCGGCAGCCGCACCGACCTGCCCCTGACGGCCGAGGGAGAGGAACAGGCCCGCGCCCTCGCGGCGCATTTCCGCGCCAACGGTTGGCGCTTTACCCGCGCGCTGGTTTCGCCGCTGCTGCGGACGCGCGAGACGGCCCGCATCATCCTGGCCGCGCAATCGCCGGCGCCCGAGCCGGAAGCCTGTGCCTGGCTGGGCGAGATCGATCATGGCCCGGACGAGAACCAGACCGAGGACAGGGTTGCCGCCAGGATCGGGCAGGCGGCGCTGGCAGCCTGGGACGAGCGCGCCGTGCCTCCGCCCGGCTGGATCGTCGACACCGAGGCCCGCCTGGCCGGCTGGCGTACCCTGCTGGCGGTGGCATCCGGCGAAGCGGGCATGACCCTGGTGGTGACGAGCAACGGCGCCGCCCGCTTCGCCCTGCTCGCCGATCCCGGGCTGGCGGGCCGGATTCGGGAGCTGCCCGGGCTCAAGCTGCCGACCGGCAGCTATGGCCGGATCAGCGCGGATGGCGCTTCATGGCGGATCGCGGATTGGGGGCGGCGGCCGTGAGCGAAGCCGTGCCTATCCTGCGATCGCCGCCCTTTCCCGGCGGCGGCGCGGTATCGTTCACGGGCCCGTCCCAGTCGGCCCGCGCCGATCCGGACGGGGAAGCGACCACGCGCCTGTTCGCCGCGATCCGCGCGGCGCGGGTCGGCGGGCCCTTCTGGGCCGCTCCCCCGCGCCCGCTCCCCCAGCCGGCGGTGCTCCTGCGCCCGCGCACCCTGGACGAGATCCCCAGCCTGCTGGCAAGGCTGGATGCGACGGAGCGCGCCGCTTCGCTGTGGCTGCTGGCCGCCGGGACGAGCGACCGGGCGGCAAGGCGTGCGCTGGGCCGGGGCGGCGGCTGGCACGCGGGCGATGTCGATCCCTGGCCGGTGCTGGACGGCGCGCTCCGCCTGCTGGCCCATGGCGATGACGAGTGGGCGGCGCTGGCGCGGATCGCCGGCGTGCCGGTCACCCTGCTTTCGGCCGGGCGCTTCGGCGCGCCCGGCACCGCACCCGCCACGCTCGATCTGCTGGCGGCGCGGGCCGTGATCGGCGCCGACTATCGCGACCCGTTCACCGGCGCTCCGGCCGCGATCGAAAGCGCGATCGCGCAACTCGCGGACTGGCGCCGCATCCTGGATGCCAATCGCCCGCTGGTGGCGGCCTGCGGCATGTCCTGGTGGAAGCGCGCGGAGATCAGCCGATTCCTGTGGTCTCCGCACCACCCGCTGCGCATCACGATGTTTCCCGCCCGGGCCCTGGCCCTGGCCCGGCGCAAGGGCGGCGCGGTGGCGGTATGGCCTTCGCGGGTCTCCGCCGCGACGCTGCGCGCCGCCAAGGCCCGGGGCGTGCCGCTGGTCCGCGTCGAGGACGGCTTCGTGCGCTCGGTCGGGCTCGGCAGCAACTTGGTCCCCCCGTCCTCGATCGTGGTGGACCGGCTGGGCATCCATTACGACCCCAGCCGGCCGAGCGACCTGGAACGGCTTCTCGCCGACGCCCCTTTCCCGCCGGAGCTGCTGGCGCGCGCGCGGACGCTGCGCGCCGCGATCCTGCGCGCGGGCATCAGCAAGTACGGCGCCGGTTCCGATCCGGCGCCCGCCACGCGCGGCCACGGGCGGCGGCTGGTGCTGGTCCCGGCCCAGGTGGAGGACGACATGTCCGTGCGGCTGGGCGGCGGCGGGCTGGCCAGCAACCTCGAACTGCTGCGCCGCGTCCGCGCCCTGGAGCCGGATGCCGAAATCTGGTTCCGCCCTCATCCCGACGTCGATGCCGGCCACCGCAAGGGCGCGGTGCGTGACGCCGATGCACTGCGACTGGCGGATCGCATCGTGCGCGGTGGCGGCATGGCCGGCCTGCTCGATCAGGTGGACGCGGTTCACGTGCTGACTTCGCTCACCGGGTTCGAGGCGCTGCTGCGCGGGCGCGCGGTCACCTGCCACGGCACTCCCTTTTACGCCGGCTGGGGCCTGACGCGCGATCTTGGCGCCGTTCCCGACCGCCGCACACGCGTGCTGACCCTGGACGAGCTGGTGGCCGGCGTGCTCATCCTCTACCCGCGCTACCTTGATCCGGTGACGCGCCTGCCATGCCCTCCCGAAGTGCTGGTGCGCCGCATGGCGGAAGACCGCGCGCCCAACCGGCTGGGATGGGCCACGCGCCTGCGGCAATGGCAGGGGCGGCTGATGGCGCAGCGCGCATGACCGGCCCGATCCCGCGAGACCGCCCGGCGAGCCCGGTCATTCTCGACATTTCGCGGCTGATCTCGCGTTTGCGCTATTCCACGCCGACCGGCGTCGACCGGGTGGAGATGGCCTATGCGCGCGGCCTGCTGGCCCGCCATGGCGACCGCCTGGCCTTCGCGGCGGTCCATCCTTCCGGCCTCTACGGGCGCTTGCGGCGGCGCACGGTCCTGTCCTTCCTGGACGAGATGGAGCGGCGCTGGACCAGCGAGGACGGCCACCCCCGCCAGCGCTCGCTGCCAGAAGTCCTGCCATGGCTCGTCGCGCTCCTGCCCAGGCGGGTGCGGGGCGCCGGCGGCGTCTACGTCCAGAGCTCGCCGCATCACCTGACCCGTACCGGCCAGGTGCGCCGCATACTGGAACGGGAACAGGCCCGTTTCCTGTGCATGGTCCACGATCTCATCCCGATCGAATATCCCGAATATGCCAGGATATCGGGCGACCGGCAGCACCGCCGCCGCATCGCCACGATCACGGCGCTGGCCGATGGCGTGATCGTCAATTCAGCCGCCACCGGCGCGGCGCTGGCGCCCTGGCTGGCGCGCAGCGGGCGGACGGTGGACGTGCGCGTGGCCTTGCTGGGAACGGAAACCGTCCCCGAAGTGCCGGTGGAGGCCAGTGGCACCGATCGGCCTTACTTCATCTGCGTGGGGACGATCGAACCGCGCAAGAACCACCTCCTGCTGCTCAACTTGTGGCGCCACCTGGCGGAAACGCTGCCGCCGGCCGCCGTGCCCCGGCTGGTGATCGTCGGGCGGCGCGGCTGGGAGAACGAGCAGGTGGTCGACATGCTGGAGCGCTGCCCCGCCCTGCAAGGCCATGTCGAGGAATTGAACGGCTGTTCGGACCGGCGCCTGGCGGGCCTGCTGCGCGGGGCGCGCGCGCTGCTGATGCCCTCTTTCGCCGAAGGATACGGCATGCCCGTGGCCGAGGCCCTGGCGGTAGGCACCCCGGTACTCTGCAGCGACCTTCCCGCCCTGCGCGAGGCCGGCGGCAGCGTGCCGGACTACCTCGATCCCCTGGACGGACTGGGTTGGAAGACGCTCATCCTGGACCATGCACGCGCGGGTCCGCACCGCGCCGCCCAGATACAGCGGCTGGCCGGATGGCACCATTCCACCTGGGACGAGCACCTCGACATCGTGGCGGCCGCGATCGACGATCTTCAGCGATAAAGGGGGCTTCAGCGATAAAGCGGGCTTCAGCGACAAAGCGGGCGGCGATCCAGAGCCGGGAACGCGAAACCCGGATCAAGGCCCGCCCACACGCATCGACGGGTGTCGATCCGGCGTCACGCCAGTGCCCTTCGACAAGCTCGGGACGAGCGGGGATGAGACGGATATTTAGAGCTTCGAACCGAAAATACGAACAACCCCGCTCGTCCCGAGCTTGTCGAAAGACGCTGGAGAGCGGATTGCCCTAACCGGCAACGGGCTTGCGGCGGCTGCGGATTTCCTGGCGCTTGCCGGGGATACCCGTACCTAACAGCCGATCCCAGAAGATCGCCGAGATCGAATAGTTGCCGTCCGTGCGCGCATAATGATGGCGCAAGTGGTGGCGCTTCAACTGCTTCAGGACCGGGCCGCGCATCGGCCACTGATGGCAGGCGTAGTGAATCGTATCGTAAATCACGTAACCCAGGCCAAAGCCGAGGAAAAGCAGCGAGCCCGGCCGGCCGGCCAGCGCCACGAAACCGGCCCAACACAAGCCCCCCAGGGTAACGCTGACGACGAGCGGCATCATGTTGCGATAACGATCGCCAGGATCGGCGTGATGATTGCCATGAATGAGGAAAAGCAGCTGCTTGCCCGCGGCCGAATCCAGCTTCATGTGAAACAGGAAGCGGTGCAAGGCGTATTCGAACACGGTCCAGACCAGCATGCCCAGCACCATCAGGCCGATGCCGCGTACCACATCGACCGTTCCCCAGCCCATGTAAGCACCGAAAATCAGGATCGCGGACCAGGTCGTCGCAAAAGCAAAAGGCGAAATCAGGGTAAGTTTTTCAAGCCAATCATTGCGAAACAACCTAATACGGTGCGAGCACGAAGCATTGCCAGACATTGCGCCTGTATGGACAAGAGCGGCAAGCGACTGTCAAGTGGCAATAAGGGCACTACGGGATGAACCGAATTTCGATGTCATCGCCCTCCGGCGCATGTGTTCCAGTGTGAACACATCCGGTGTGAACACAGGGTCCGTGCACCGCATCCAGGATGGCGTGGTGAAGCTCCGCCGGCGAAAGGTCGGTTCGCCCACCCGCCCCGGGCGCCAACCGTCCCTGGCCGTCGAAGCGGAGCATCACATAGGGGGTGTGGCGCGCGCCGCCCGGATCGGTCACGCCGGGGATGCTCGGGCGGTGATCGCCGAAGAACACCAGCAGCGCGGGCCGGCCGAGTTGCGCGAGACGCGCTGAAAGGTCGGCCAGCATGGCATCGCCGTTGCGCACCAGGCGCAGATAGCTGTCCCGCGCGCCGTCGGCACCGGCCGCTTCTTCCGAATCCCAGGGACCATGGTTTTCCATGGTGACGCCGTAGATCAAAGTCGGGCCGTCGGCCTGGTCCGCCAGCATTGCGATCCGTGCCGCCATGGCCCGGTCCGTCACGTAGCGCCCACCGTCGGACGGCATGGGCGCAAAGCCGTCCTCCCCGATCAGGTGATCGAAACCGCTCGCCGGCATGATCCGGTCGCGATCGTAGAATCGCATGTCGTGGGGATGGACAAAGACGCTGCGCCAGCCGGACCCCGCCAATCGCGCCGGAAGCGCATAGGACGTCTCGCCCAGCGCGGTAAGGAACGGGTCATAGCGACGGAAGCCGAGTTCGGCCTCGCCGCGGCCGAAAAGCACGCCGTATTCGGTCCGCATCGTGTAGGCGCCGAAGCCGCTGACGTCGAGCTGGCCCCATTGCCAGGCGTCACGGCGCGCCGCCGTCAGTCCCGGCAGTGCCCATTGCGGATCGCCGGTCAGGTCCACCGGATCGGCGTAGGATTCGCACTGGACGACGACGATCAGTTCGGGAACCGGCGCGGCAGGCGCGGCCCTGCGCTGCCCGGCCGGGTCGCAGGGAGGAGGATCGATCGTGCCGCGCCAGCGCAGCCAATAAAGCAGCAGCGTGGCGACCAGCCCATGGCGGGTCAGGTCGGCGTGCATGTCCGGCACCAGGGCCAGGGCCCGGACTGGTGCCGTGCGTAACAGGCCCGCAAGCAGCGCAAGGGCCGCGAGCGCCAGGCCAAGCCCCAGGAGATGCGGAAGGATCGCCGGGACGAACAGCAGCCACAGGACCGCCGCCAGGGCGCCGCCCGCCAGCGAAGCCACCACCCACTGCCACCGGGCGACCGCCGTGAAGTAGAAGCGCGGATGGCGAAACATTCCGGCGACCAGTGCCAGGTCCGAAAAGAGCAGCGGCTCCCCCAGCATGGCGTGCTTCGCGTTGGACGCGAACGCGAACAGCGCCAGGCACGCCAGCGCCAGCACCGCGCCCAGCGGCACACTGCCGGTCGCGGCCAGGAACAGGCCGAACAACACGGTCATGACCAGCCCGTGCAGCCAAAGGCCGGTCGCCCCGCGGCCCACGCGCGTCAGCCGTCCTGGAGGGCGCGGCCGCACGCGCCCGTCCAGCAGCAGCGAGCCGGCCAGCATCGCAGCGAAGATAAGCCAATCCCAGATCACAGTACCGACGCGTCGCCTTAAGGTTAATCCATCGCTGCGCCCGAACGCCCAGGATCGGCGAGCGGCCTATAGCCAGCCCGTCCGGCGCTGTCACGGGCATCCGGGGTTGCCCCGGGCCGATAAACTTTCTAACTGCGCCGGCAATACATCATCCTGGCAAGATAGGCACCCGCCGGCCCCGGGTGCTTCGCCCATCGCCTTGGTTGGCGATATTTTACGGAGCAAGGCCCTTCATGTCATCCTATCCCGCCGCCGCGTCAGGGCCCGGCAGTGCGGCCGGCCCGATGGACACGACGCCGCGCCGGAATATCCTGCTGCTGCAAGGCCTGATGGGGCCGCTGTTCCGGCACGTGGGGCTGGCGCTGATCGGCGCCGGTCACGCGGTCCACAAGGTCAATTTCAATGGCGGAGACCGCCTGTTCTGGCGGCTGCCCAACGGCATCGACTATCGCGGTTCGCTGGAAGACTGGCCGGCGACGCTGGAGCGACTCATCCGTGAACGCGGGATCACCGACGTCATGCTGTTCGGCGACTGCCGGCCGCAGCACAGCCTGGCCACGCCCGTCTGTCGCCGGTTGGGAATTCCCGTGCATGTGTTCGAGGAGGGCTATATCCGGCCCGATTGGGTGACGCTGGAGCTGGGCGGCGTCAACGGCAACTCGGCCCTGCCGCGCGATCCCCAATGGTATCGCGAAAGCGCTGCGCGATTGCCCCCCGTACCCGAACACCGCCCGGTGCCATCCTCATTTCGCCGCCGCGCGATGGAGGCCGTGGCCTACAACGCCGCCGACGTCCTGACCCGGTGGTACTATCCCTATTGGGAGAACCACCGTCCCTGGCATCCGCTGGTGGAAGGCATGGGCTGGCTGCGCAAGCTGCGGCACAAGAAGGACGCCATCGCCCGCAGCCAGGCACTGCTGGCCAGGCTGGAAACGCAGGAGCAGGACTATTTCCTGTTCCCCTTGCAGCTCGATTCGGACGCGCAGATCCGGCTGCATTCCTCGTTCGCCGGTATCGCCGATGCCCTGCAGCTGGTGATCCAGTCGTTCGCGGCCCATGCGCCCGCCTCGATGCGACTGGTGGTCAAGGAACACCCGCTGGACAACGGCGTGCGCAACTGGCGGGGGGAAACGGCAACGCTGGCCGCCTTCTTCGGCGTGGGCGACCGCGTGGACTACATGGAAGTGGGCGACATCGTGCCGGTCGCCGAGCGCGCGCGCGGCGTGGTGACGATCAACAGCACCAGCGGCACCCTGGCGCTGGTGCTGGGCGTGCCGGTGATCGCGCTGGGCCAGGCGATCTACGACATTCCGGACATTACCTTCCAAGACGGGCTCGACGCGTTCTGGAAGGACCCCGGCCGGCCCGATGCCGATACTTTCGCTGCCTTCCGGCGCGTGCTGGTCGATCGCTGCCTGGTGGCGGGCGGATTCTTTTCGGAAGAAGCGCTGGACAAAGTGACCCAAGGGGTCATCGCACGGCTCGAAGCGATGCCGCGCCTTACGGGGCCGGGAGCCTAGGTCCAGGCCCCCGCATCACCCGCTACCACCCACGCCGGCGAGCGAAACCAGCATGGCCGCGCGAAAGGCAGGCCAGGTGGCGCGGTGTTCAGCCGGCGAAGTCTTCGGTATCGATCGTCGCGCGCATCACTTCGGGATAACGGTGACCAGACACGGTCCGCTGGTTGAGGATGGTGCCTGCTTCTTCAAGCACTTCGGCGGGGACCTCCACCTGCTGGGTCCGGCAGTTCTCTTCGAGATGCGCGATGGAGGTCGTTCCCGGGATGGCATGAACATGCCCGCTGCGTGAAAGAACCCAGGCCAGGCCCAATTGCGCCGGCGCGATCCCAGCCCGCCGCGCAAGCGCGCTGAACCGATCGATCAGCGCCAGATTGCGCGGCCAGTTCTCCGCGCTGAAGCGCGGATGCGTGCGGCGCAGGTCTTTCTCGGGGAGGCCGGACGCATCCCGCAGGACGCCGCCCAGCGCGCCGCGCGCCACCGGCGAGAATGCCACCAGCGCAATGCCGAGTTCGCGCGTGGCCTCGAGCACGCCCAGTTCCACGTTGCGCGTCCACAGCGAATATTCGGTCTGCACCGCCGCCATCGGGTGGACGGCGTGGGCCTGCCGGATATGCGCCGCATTCCACTCGGAAACGCCATAGGCACCGATCTTGCCCGCCTCGATCGCCCGCGCCAGCGCACCCACCGAATCCGCGATCGGCACTTTCGGATCGAAGCGATGGAGATAGAACAGATCGATGTGATCGGTGCGCAGCCGGCCCAGGCTCGCTTCGAGCGAGGCGGTGATCGCTTTCGGGCCGCAGTCGATGCCCCGCCTCGGGCCATCGACGATGATCCCCGTCTTCGACGCCAGCAGGAACTCGCCGCGGCGGTGCGAGATCGCTTCCCCGATCAGCGCCTCGTTGGCGCCCTGTCCATAGATATTAGCGGTATCAAGGTGATCGTATCCCAGGTCCAGGGCGCGATCGAGCAGCGCCGCGCAAGCCGCGCGCGGGGTGGGTTCGCCGTAGGCCCAGCTCAGGTTCATGCAGCCCAGGCCCACCGGGTTGACCTGCCGGCCCGCGAGCAGCCGCTTCGCCATCACGACCAGCCGTCCTCCGCTTCGAGGCGGGCGGCCAGTTCGCCGATCACGCGGTAGCAGTCCAGCACTTGCGCGACCGAGCTGTTGGGTTCGCGCTCCTCGCGGATGGCGGCGACGAACTCCCGGTCCTGAAGCTCGATTCCGTTCATCGAGACATCGACTTCAGAAACATCGATCGGTTCCTCCTTGCCGTTCACCAGGTCATCGTAGCGAGCGATGTAGGTATCGGTATCGCCGATATAGCGGAAGAAGGTGCCCAGCGGCCCGTCATTGTTGAACGAGAGCGAAAGCGTGCAGATCGCACCGGTTTCGCTCTTGAGCTGGATCGACATGTCCATGGCGATGCCCAGCTCCGGATGCCTGGGTCCCTGCATCGCGTTCGCCGCGACGATCCGGCCGGCCTGATAGGCGAACAGATCGATGGTGTGCGCCGCATGGTGCCACAGCAGATGATCGGTCCAGCTGCGCGGCTGGCCCTTGGCGTTCATGTTCCGGCGCCGGAAAAAATACGTCTGCACGTCCATCTGCTGGATGTTGAACGCGCCGGCGACGATGCGGTTGTGCACGAACTGATGGCTGGGATTGAACCGCCGGGTGTGCCCGACCATGCAGGTGAGGCCGGTTTCGCGGCTTTTCGCCAGCACCGCCTCGGCATCCGCCCAGCTGTCGGCAAGCGGGATTTCGACCTGCACATGCTTGCCGGCCTCCATGCAGGCGATCGCCTGGGCGGCGTGCATCTGGGTGGGCGTGCACAGGATCACGGCGTCGACGTCATCGCGCGCGAGCGCATCGGCAAGGTCGGTCGAACTGTGCCTGGCGCCGTACCTGGCGGCGACCGCCGCGGCCTGTTCCCCGGTGCGGCTGATGATCGAGACGATTTCGGCCCCATCGATGTTCCTGAGGCCGTCCAGGTGCTTTTCACCGAAAGCCCCGGCGCCCGCGAGTGCTATCCGCACGCTCACGCCGCCGGCTCCAGAACGATGTGCCCGATGGCGGTGTTGCTGCAAGGAATATGGTAATGGCGATGCAGGCAGCGCGTCTCCCTGCCCAGCGCCCCGCGCATTATCAGCCACATCACCATTTCGATGCCCTCGCTCCCGGTCTCGCGAATGTATTCGACGTGTTCGACATGGCGCAGCGCGTCCGACGAACCGACCAGGCCGTCAAGGAACCTGTTGTCCCATTCGCGGTTGAGCAGGCCGGCGCGCGGCCCCTGGAGCTGATGGCTCATGCCGCCCGTACCCCAGATCTGCACGTTGAGGTCTTCCGGGAAGCTTTCCACCGCGCGCTTGATCGCTTCGCCCAGCGCCCAGCAGCGATTGCCGGAGGGGGCGGGATAGGTGACGACGTTGACCGCCAACGGCACCACTTTCACCGGCCATTTTTCAGGCGTGCCGAACATCATGGAGAGCGGCACGGTAAGGCCATGGTCGACGTCCATCTCGTTGATGATGGTCATGTCGAATTCGTCGAGGATCAGGCTCTGGGCGATATGCCAGGCCAGGTCGGGATGGCCTTCGACATCGGGGACCGGGCGCGGCCCCCAGCCCTCGTCTGCCGGCTTGTAGGATTCGCCGCAGCCGATCGCGAACGTCGGCACGATCTTCATGTCGAAGGCCGAAGCGTGATCGTTGTAGACCAGGATGACCACATCGGGCCTGGTCTCTTCCTCCCACCGCCTGGTCCAGTCGTAGCCGGCAAAGATCGGGCCGAAGTACTCGTCCCGCGTCTTGCCCTGGTCTACCGCGACGCCGAGCAGCGGGACATGGCTGGAGCCGACTCCGGCGGTGATCCGTGCCATTTCAGTTGCTCCCTTCATGGGCCGCGCCAACCGCGGCGGCGCGGTTGGCCTTGATCGAGCGGTTGCCTTCGGGCGAGCGGCCGCCATCCAGCATCATCTGGCGATATTCGGGCCAGGTCATGTCGGTCATGGTGCTGACCGCCTCGGCGAACGGCAGGCCATCGGTGGAGAACAGTTTCGACAGGAAATAGACGTTGCCGCCAAGGTCGAGCAGCGTGTTGTAGTCGCGCGCCAGCAGCGCCGCCTTGGCTTCTTCGCTGATCGGCCATTCGTCGAGATAGGCACGCTCGTCGGCCTTGAAGCGCTGCCGGTTTTCCGCCTTCATCAGGCTCATCGCGAACTGGTTGATGTGATAGCCCTTGCGCGCGCGCGCGGCGGTGAACACCCGCGTGCCGGGAATGTCCTCGAACTGCGCGAGGTATTCGTGGATATTGGTGATCCGGGTCATTTGCCGCGAGCCTTGAGTTGGGCGTCCAGCCGGGGAAACACCCGGCGCGCGTTGCCTTCGAAGATGGCGTGGCGCTCGGCATCGGAAATGTCGAGCGCGTCGATGTAGCGCTTGGTGTCGTCGAAATAATGGCCGGTCGTCGGATCGATCCCGCGCACCGCGCCGACCATCTCGCTGCCGAACAGGATGTTCTTGTTGTCGATCACGTCGGCCAGCAGGTCGATCCCCGGCTGGTGATAGACGCAGGTGTCGAAATAGACGTTGTTCATCAGGTGGCCCGACAGGTCCGGCTTCTTGAGCATGTCGGCAAGGCCGCGATAGCGCCCCCAATGGTAGGGCACCGCCCCGCCGCCGTGGGGGATGATGAACCGCAGGTTCGGGAAGCGGGAGAACAGATCGCCTTCCAGCAGCTGCATGAAGGCGATGGTGTCGGCGGCTATGTAGTAAGCGCCGGTCGCGTGCATCGCCGGGTTGCACGATCCGGAAACGTGGATCATCGCCGGCACGTCCAGCTCGCACATCGCCTCGTAGAACGGGAACCAGAATTCGTCCGTGAGCGGCGGATGCCTGAAATGGCCGCCGCCCGGATCGGGATTGAGGTTGCAGCCGATGAACCCATGTTCCTTCACGCAGCGCCGCAATTCCGCGATCGAAGAAGTCATGTCGGCTTCCGGCGACTGCGGCAGCATGCAGACCCCGGCGAACACGTCCGGGTAGAGCCCGACCACCCGCGCGATCAGGTCATTGCACGCCTGCGCCCATTTCACCGCCACCGACTGATCGCCGACATGCGGGGCCATGGCACTGGCGCGAGGGCTGAAGATGGTCATGTCGGCGCCCCGCTCGCGGATCAGGCGCAGCTGGTTCGCCTCGATCGTCTCGCGAATCTCGTCGTCGGAAATCGCGGGATAGGGCGGCGCGGCCTCGCCCGCCTTGAACGCCGCCTTCTGCGCCTCGCGCCACGTGTCGTGCGCCTGCGGCAGCACCGTGTAGTGGCCGTGACAATCGATAATCATGGTCATCCTTCAGTTCTCTCCCTGGAAGGCCGGAGACCGCATTATCGCCGCCAGTTTCGCATCGAGCCCCTGCGGCACCGGCCTGATCGCGAGTTCGCCCAGCGCCTGCTGCCAGCCGGCCGTGTTCCGGGTCATCATCGGGGCGACGCCCAGGCCCCGCAGCGTCTCCGAGGATTCGGACATTTCCGCCGCGCGGCGCAGCCCGTGCACCAGCATGCGGTCGAGATTGTAATCGGCCCGCTCCTTCCAGGACATCGGCCTTTCGCTGGCGTCGAGCGAGGCGAGGACTTCCTCGGTCACGTCGGCGGCGGCGGCGGCAAGCATGGTCTCCGCCGTCAGCGCCTCCAGCCCCTTGACCATGACCGAGCGGATCATCTTGATCGCGCTGGCCCGGCCGACCGCTTCACCGACCACGCGAAGATTGGTGAAGCCCAGATCGGAAAGGGCCTTCCGCGCCGCATCGGCCGTGGCCCCGGCCAGCAGCAGCGGCACTGAAAGCCGCGCCGGATTGACCGGAGCGAGCACCGCCACGTCCACATAGCGCCCCCCGGCCGCCTCGACCACGGCGGCGGCGGCCCGCTTGGTTTCGGGCGCCACCGAGTTCATGTCGCACCACAGCGCGCCCGGGGCGATCAGCGCCGCATATTCGCGCGCGGCCGGCAAGGCCTGGTCCGCCGTTACCAGCGAGAGCACGACCGGCGCAGCGCGCAGGGCCCGCCGGGCATCCCGCGCGGCGACCACGCCCGCTTGCGCCGCCGCCGTCAGCCGGTCCGGCGCGATATCGTAGGCTGCCGCGCCCTGCTTCCAGCCGGCCGCCGCGGCAAAGGTCATCCCCGCCTCGCCAAAGCCGATAAGGGCGACGTTCTGCTCCATGACGCCCCTGCTGCGCTACGCGGCATGAAACCGCCAATCGAAAGCGCCGGCGAGTGATAAGCCTGTGCTAAAGATGGCGATCCGGCGCGGCATTCAGCCGAGCAGCATCAGGGCATCGAGCGCGACCACGCCCTCGCCCGCCGGATGGAGAATGACCGGGTTCAGATCAAGCTCGGCGATGTCCGGCTCGGCAAGGAGAATGGCGCAGATCGTGCCGATCATGCGCGAGAGCGCGGCGAGGTCCAGCGGCGGTGATCCCCGATAGCCGGTGAGCAGGCTGGCGCTGCGCAATCCGAGCAATTCGGCAAGCACCTGCTCCTCTCCCATGTCGGGGGTGATGAGCCGCGCATCCTGGAGAATCTCCGCCATCACGCCGCCGAACCCCACCAGGACCACCGGTCCCCATTCTGGATCATTGCGCGCGCCGACGATCATTTCCACGCCGCGCCGGCCCATGCGCTCCACCAGCACGCCGTCGAGCGCGATCGCCGGGTCGTAGGCGCGCACGCTTTCGTGCATCGTCCGCCACGCTTCCCGCACGGCGTCGGCATCGGCAAGGTTCAGGATCACCCCGCCGGCGTCGCTCTTGTGCGAAAGCGCGGCCGACTGGGCCTTCATCGCCACCGGAAAGCCCAGTGCCCCGGCAGCCGCGACCGCTGCGTCCGCCGAAGCGGCGAAGCGGCCTTCCGGGAAGGGGATGCCGGCCGATGCCAGCAGCTGCTTGGCGCGGTATTCCGGCACCACGCCGCCAAGTTCCGCAAGCCCGGGGACCGCCAGGGGCGCGGGGGACCGGTCGGCCGGATCGTGGCGGCGATGCTCGGCCAGCCGGGCCAGCGCGGCGAACGCGCGCTCGGTGGTGGGGAACCATGGTACTCCGCGCGCCCGCAAGGCGGCGATATGTTCGGCGGGCATGTTCGCGCCTTCGTCGAGCCCGGCGAAGATCACCGGCTTGGCGGGCCCGCCCCCGTCGAGCGCGGCCAGAATGGCGGGGACCTTGAGCTGGGCGGTGATCGGATCGGACTGGATGATCCCGGCGACAACCACGCCGACCCGGTCATCGCCGAGCAGCGCGGAAATCGTCTCCGTGTAGATCGACGGCTGGCTGAGCCCTTGCGCGGTGATGTCGAGCGGATTGGAAACCGGCACGAAAGGGGGAAGCGCCGCACGCAAGGCGGGCGCGTTCGCATCGTCGAGCGGCGCCAGCGGCAGGCCCAGCTCTTCGGCGAGATCGAGCGTCAACGCCTTGAACGCCCCCGATTCCCCCAGCACCGCCGCCTGCGGGTTATCCATGGCCGGACAGCGCAGGACGATCTCGGCAATGTCGCCAAGCTCCTCCAGCGTCTCCGCGAGAATGACCCCGGCGCGCGCCACCTTGGCACGCATCAGCTTGTAATCGCCGGCCATGGCACCGGTATGGGTCGCCGCCGATTCCCTCGCGGCCCCGGACTTACCCGGATGCAGGAGGACGATCGGCTTTCCCGCCGCCCGCGCGCGCCGCGCGGCGGCAAGGAAGCGCCTGGGGTGGCGGAACTGCTCGACGATCATCGTGATGACGCTGGTCGCCGGATCGTCGACCATCCAGTCGACATAGTCCTCCACACCGCTTGCCGCTTCGTTTCCGGTCGAGATCGAGACGCTCACCGCCATGTCGCGCGCCAGCAGGGTCGTGGCGAGCACCGCCGCCATGGCACCGGACTGGGAAACCACGCCCACGGCCCGCCTTCCGGCAGGCGGCACGATGCGGGTTTCGACGAAAGTCAGCGGTACGCCGCCAGCATAGTTGACCAGGCCGAGGCAGTTCGGCCCTTCGATCACCATGCCGGCTTCGGCGGCGATGCGCGCCATTTCGTCCTGTTCCGCCCGGCCTTCCGGCCCGCCTTCGGCGAACCCGGCCGAGAAGACGATGGCCGCGCCGACCTTGCGCGCGGCAAGGCTGCGTATGGCGTCCAGCACGCCCAGGCGCGGGATCGCCAGCACGGCCACGTCAACACCCTCGGGCAAATCGTCGACCGAGGCCAGGCAAGGCCGCGCGCCGATCGCGGCGCGATTGGGATTGATCGGATAGACGGTTCCGGCAAAGCCGGCATGATCGAGATTGGTAATCAGGGTGGCGCCAAGCGCCCCCGGCTTGTCGCTCGCGCCGATCACCGCCACCGAACCGGGACGGATCAGCCGGTCCAACTGGGCGGCCGTGTAACGCTTTTCGGTAGTCATCGCCGCCCCTCTCCCGAAGCGCTTCAGTTGCCGATCCTGCTCTTGTCGAACACGCCCAGCCCGGGCTTGAAGCTCTTTTCGTCCAGGAACTGGCGCGTGGCCTCCTTGCGGGCCTCGACGCCGCCGAAGTTGTGGAGCGCTTCCTGCGCGCGGATCAGATAGTCCTCGGCATTCTCGTAAGTCATCTCGGTCATGCGGCGCACCGCCCACTTGGTGGCGCGCAGTGCATGCCCGTCCTTCTTGAGCAGCGCCTCGGCGATGGCGGTGACGCGCGCCTTGAGCTGGCCGGCGGGCACGGCCTCGGTCACCAGTCCCTGGGCCTCGGCCTGCTTGCCGGTAAGGTTCTCCCCCATCATCGCGTGGTACATCGCCTTGCGCAGCGGCATCAGGTCGGCAACCACCTTGGACGCGCCGCCGCCCGGCAGGATGCCCCAGTTGATCTCCGACAGGCCGAACTGCGCCTCTTCGGCGGCAATGGCGATGTCGCACGCGAACAGCGGGCCATAGCCGCCGCCGAAGCACCAGCCGTTGACCATGGCGATCGTCGGCTTCTCGTACCAGCGCAGGCGTTCCCACCACGAATAGGCCTCGCGCTGGGCCTTGCGGATCGCGCCGAGGCCAAGCGCCTCGGTCTCGCGGAAATATTCCTTGAGGTCCATGCCCGCCGACCAGGCATCGCCCTCCCCGGTGAGCACCAGCACGCCCACGTCATCACGGAATTCCAGCTCCTCGATCACGCGCCGCATCTGTCGGTTGAGCTTGGGGCTCATGCAGTTGCGCTTTTCAGGGCGGTTGAACGAAACCCAGGCAATGCCGTTTTCCACGGTACAGGCGACGGTTTCTTCCTCGGTGCGCTCGGTCATGGCAATCCTCGAATCTATGGATCATTATTGCTATATCTGATAGCATGGGAATTGCTATGTTCAATACCAAAACCGGCCCCATGCGGCCATGACCGATCCGCTCGCCCGGCAACCCGGGTATGCCTTGCGACGCGCCGCCAATGCCATGATGGGCGAACTCGCCGCCCGCCTGTCTCCGCTGGACCTGCGCATTTCCGACGCCTCGGTGCTGATGCTCATCGCGCGGCGCAAGGATGCCAGTTCAAGCGAGATCGGCCGGATCCTCGATATCAAGCGCGCCAACATGGCGCCGCTTCTCGCCCGGCTGGAAGCGGCGGGGCTGATCCGGCGCGAACCGATCGACCGCAAGTCCATGGCCATTCTCCTCACAGCGGCGGGCGAAAGCCGGCTGGCCGAAACCGATCGGATCATCGAGCAATTCGAGCGCGACCTGCTCGCCCGCATTCCCGAGGAGCATCGCGACCACCTGCTGCCGGCGCTCAATGCCCTCTGGCGCTGAGCGCGGGTCGGACCGCGCCCTGCAGTTCCCGTTCCGCGTCGTGCCCAAGCGCGGCGGCGAGCGTATTGGCCATGAGGCAGGCCACCGTCATCGGGCCGACACCGCCTGGAACCGGGGTCAGCGCGCCGGCATGATCCATTTCGGCGCTGCAAACGTCCCCGACGATACGCGTCGAACCATCCGCCAGCGCGATTCGGTTGATCCCGACGTCGATCACCACCGCCCCGGGCTTTGCCCAGTCGCCGCGCACCAGCCCGGGATGGCCCGCCGCGACCACGACGATATCCGCCTTGCGCACGATTTCCGGCAGTCCCTGCGTGGCGATGTGAGTCACCGTGACGGTGCATTCCCTTTCCAGCAGCATCAGCGCCACCGGCTTGCCGACGATGTTGGACTTGCCGATCACCACCGCATCGAGCCCCCGGAACTCCGGCACCACGCTGTCCAGCAGCAGCATGCACCCCAGCGGCGTGCAAGGCACCAGGCCATGGCCCTTGCCGGTCGATAGGCGTCCGACATTGACCGGGTGGAAACCGTCGACGTCCTTGTCCGGCACGATCCGGTCGAGGATCGCATTGGCGTCGACATGCGCGGGCAAAGGCAGCTGCACCAGGATGCCGTCCACTTCCGGATCGGCATTGAGCCGGTCGATCAGCGCCACAACCTCGCCTTCGGTCACATCCGGATCGAGTCGGAACTCGTGCGAGGTGATGCCCACGCGGGCGCAGGCGCGCAGCTTGCGGCCGACGTAGATCTGGCTGGCGGGATCGCCGCCGACCAGGATCACCGCCAGTGCCGGCCGCGGCAGGCCGCGCTGCCCGCGCCCGGCGATGTCGGCGGCCACCCGTTCGAGCAGCCCGTCGGCCATGCGCTTGCCGTCGATGACGATTGCCATGTCGCGCTCCCGTCGTTCAGGCCTTCGCGTAGGCCGCGATCCATTCCACCGTACGGACAAGGCCGCCGAAGGGATAGAAATGCAGCCGGACCGGACCGTGCTCCTCGCCCAGCCTGGCCGCGAAAGTATCCACCAGCTTGTCGGGCCCGGCGTTGCCGATCAGGTTGGTTATCGAAATCCCGTATTTCTTCATCACGCTGGCCGAAGCACCGACCCCGCAGCGCGCCGCGAAGCGCAGCAGCGTCTTGATGCCCGCCGGACCGGGAATGCCGACCCGCACCGGCGCATCGATGCCGTGCGCGCGCAGTTCCTCGAGCCAGGCGAGCACGGCGTCCGGATCGAAGCTGAACTGCGTGACGATCAGCGGCGCCATGCCGCGCCGCTCGATCTCGGCGACTTTCGCTTCGAGCACCTGCCAGCACTGCGCGGCGTTCATGTTCGGATGGCCCTCTGGATGGCCGCCTATGCCGATCGCCTTGATTCCGGCGCGTTCGAAGGCGCCCGTGGCGATCAGCGCCGAAGTATCGAAGAACGGCCCCTGCGGCTCGGGCGGATCCCCCGCGACGACGAAGCAGCGCTTGACCCCGGCTTCATGGACGACGGCCTGCAGATAGTCTTCGAACTCGGCCTGCGAAGTGATGCGCCGTGCCGAGAAATGCGGCATCGGCTCGAACCCCAGATCCCGCACCGCCCTGGTCGCCGCCACGCGCGCGGCCGGCTCTTCGCCGGGCAGGAAAGTCACCGCTACCGGCGTATCGACCGGCATCAGCGCCGCCGCCGCACGCAGCGATTCGATGTCCTTGGCGGTCATTTCCAGCGAGTAACCGTCGGTCACGCCATCCGGCGCGCGTTCCCAATTGGGATGGATCAACGGCTTGACCATGCTACGCCCCTTTCGACAGTCGGGTTCAGCGCTGGGTGCGCCAGCCTTCGGCATAGGATTCGCGCGCGACCCGGCTGTAGGGCACCGGCGACACGACCGCGCGAACCTCGATCTGCCGGTGCGGCTCGACGGTAGTCTTTCTGGTGCCGCCATTCTCCTCGCCCCAGACCACCCGCAGTTCGGTGCCGACGGGAATTTCCGGATCGACCGTCGCCAGGCTGAGCGCCTGCTTCTCGTTGTAGGAATACCCGGTGAACATCGACAGGCCCACCGTCCTGCCACCCGCATCGACGACGCGGTCGTAATTGGACGAGGCGTAGTTGGCCAGCGGCACGTCGAAGAACTTGTACTGCTCGCCATCGGGATCGAACAGCGAGGCCATGATCTTCGCCATGTCGGCGGGATGCCAGGCCAGCGTCACTTTCTTGCGCTGCTGCGCCGGATCGATCGTTTCCAGCACCTCGCGGCCATGGAAATCGTGGTCGAACTTGACGAACGGGCCGTAACCCAGCTCCCACGGGTTGAGGTAGTAGTCCTCGATATCGCCCGAAACGAACGATCCGCCGATCGAGCCCGTCGCCTCGTAGGAATCGGCGCCGAGCCATTCGCGAAAGCCCTTGAGCTTTTCGCCGGTGTAGATCGGCGGCAACGGCGAGGGGATCCAGCCGGATTCGAGCGTGTTCGACGGATAGGCGCGGCTGCCGCAGGCGATCAGGCCGAATTCCTTGCCCGCATCGAGGATCGCGGCACGAATTTCCTCCTGCTCGGCATAAGGCCCCCAGATCTCGAGGCCCGGCGCACCCGACATGCCGTGACGCAAGGTGCGCACGGCCCTTCCGGCAATGTTCATCGTGCTCATGTTGAAGAACTTGAGCTGTGCGAGCGGGCCGCCATGCAATTTCTCGATCACCGCCCAGGCATTCGGCCCCTGGATCTGGAAACGCCAGCAACTGCGGGTGACGGGCTTTCCCATCGGCCGCATCGGCGAACGATCGTCCAACTCTACATCGACGTCGTAGCCGCCGGTCGCCGCGTGATAGCGCAGCCAGTTCGAAGCCGGGGCACGGCCGACATAAAGGAATTCCTCTTCCTCCTGCCAGAAGATGATGCCATCGCCGATCACGTGGCCGTAAGGCGTCGTCGGAACGTATTGCTTGGCCTTGTTGACGGCCCAGCCCTTCGAACTGTTGACCATCGTATCGGACAGGAGCTTGCCAGCGTCCCTGCCGCGCAGATAAAGGTTCACCATGTGGTGCGACTGGTCGAACAGCACGGCGCCGTGCTGCCAGGCCCATTGCTCCGATCGCCAGTTCGAGAACTCGGGCGCGACGACCGGATAGACATAGGCGCCCAGCTGCGAGTTGCGCAGCATCGAGACGATATCGTCCTGCCGGGCAAGCAGCTGCTCAAGATTTGCTGCGGACATCAGGCATTCTCCCCAGTGCGGCCCCAATGCGGCCTCGCACAAATTTGTTGCGCAAGACATACGAATTTTTGTATGTCTTGCAAACAGAATTTGCGAGCCTGACCGTGCGGAATTTCAAAACCGCGCGGCAGCGCATGCCGGGGGAGAACTGAGATGCAGCAGGAATTTGTGATGACTTTGTCGTGCACCGACCGTCCCGGGCTGGTTGCGAGCGTGACGACGAAGCTGAGCGAAATCGGCGGCAACATCCGTGAATCGCAGCAATTCAACGCGACCGATTCCGATCGCTTCTTCATGCGCATAGGCTTCGATTGCCCCCATGCGACCGCCTCTTCGGTGGAAACCGCTTTCGCGCCGCTGGTCGGGCGACACGCAATGGCCTTCTCGGTGCGAGCCACGGCGGAACGCCGCAAGGTGCTGATGCTGGTGAGCAAATTCGATCATTGCCTGGGCGATCTGCTCTATCGCAACCGGATCGGCGAATTGAGCATGGACGTGGTCGGCGTGATCGGCAATCACCCCCGCGAGGCGCTGAACATCTCGCTTATCGGCGACATTCCCTATTATCACTTTCCGATCACCAAGGACACCAAGCCGGCCCAGGAAGCGCGGATCAAGCAAGTGGTCGACGAAACCGGCGCCGAACTGGTGGTGCTGGCGCGGTACATGCAGATCCTCTCGGACGATCTCGCCGCCTTTCTCTCGGGCCGCTGCATCAACATCCACCACTCGTTCCTGCCCGGCTTCAAGGGCGCCAAGCCCTATCACCAGGCCCATGCCAGGGGCGTGAAGATGATTGGCGCGACGGCGCACTACGTCACCGCCGACCTCGACGAGGGACCGATCATCCACCAGGACGTGGAAGCCATCGGCCATGCCGACAGCCCCGAAGACCTGGTGCGCAAGGGGCGCGACATCGAACGGCGCGTGCTGGCCACGGCGGTCGCCCTCCATCTGGAGGATCGCGTCTTCGTCAACGGCAACAAGACCATTGTGTTCAAGGCCTGAAACCCCTCGCGAGTCATCGGCCTTCACGCGTGCCGTCGAAGAACCGCTTGAGCTTGAATTGTTCGTACAACATACAATCTCGAACCAAAAAGACACATGGCAGAGGACGACCAGATCATGCATTTCGATCTGCAAGTGGGCGGCGGTCAGCCGGCTTCGCCGGGGGGCCGACCATGCTCGGCGGCCGCCACAGCGGAACGGCTCCGGCCGCCGCCGAAACCGCAAGGCTGAAGAGGCGGCCCCATGCGCAATATCGACTACTTCGACAAGCAGGCCACGCTTCATCCCGAACGCACCGTGCTCATCACCCAGCAGCGCGAAGTGACTTATCGCGAAATGCAGGTGCTCACCCATCGCCTCGCCGGGGCGATGCTCGATGCCGGGCTTCGGCACCAGGAGGCCGTGGCGATCCTGTCGCCCAACCATCCCGGCGTCGTCACCGCGATGCTCTCCTTGTGGCGCGCCGGCGCGGTGTGGATTCCCGTCAACACCCGCAATGCGCTTGCCGACAACATCGCCTATCTGCGCTATGTCCGCGCCGGCTGGCTGTTCTATCACTCCAGCGAGCGCGAAGATGCCCTACGCGTCAAGGCCGATGTCGCCTCGATTCACACGCTGGTCTGCATCGACGGCGACGACGGCGAGGTGCCCTCGCTGGAAAGGTTCATGCGCCCGGAAGGCTCGCCTCCGATCGCCGACCTTGGCGATCCCACCGGCAATGGCGATGATCTGGTGGCGATCATCGCCACCGGCGGCACCACCGGCCCCGCCAAGGGCGTGCGCGTGCCCAACCGCAGCTGGGGCACGATGCTGGAAACGATCGGCAACATCATGGCCTGCGAGGTGCCGCCGGTGTTCCTCGCCACGGCGCCGCTGACCCATGCCGCCGGCCCCTTCACCATGGCCGGCATCCTGATGGGCGCCACCGTGGTCGTCCTGCCCGGCTTCGAGGCAGGCAAAGTTATGGACGCGTTCGAACGCTACAAGGTCACGCACACTTTCCTGCCGTCCACCGCCGTCTACACCATGCTCGCCCATCCCCGGGTGCGCACGGTCGACTATTCGAGCTTGCGCTATTTCCTGCTGGCCGGTTCCGCGGTTTCGCCCGAGAAACTGCGCCAGTCGGTGGAAGTGTTCGGCCCTTGCATGTGCCAGTCCTATGGCCAGACCGAATTCCACCTCGTCGCCACCTGGCTTTCGCCAGAGGTGGTCGCGGCGGCTGCCGCGGGCGACCATCCCGAACGCCTCGCCTCCTGCGGCCGGCAGACCTATTCATGCCGGGTCGAGCTGATGGACGACGATGGCCAGATCCTGCCCACCGGCGAAGTCGGTGAGATCGTCGGGCGCGGCGGCATCGTCGGCGCCGGCTATTTCGAGATGCCGGAAGTCTCGGCCGAGACATGGGCCCACGGCTGGCACCACACCGGCGACGTCGGCCGGCGCGACGAGCATGGCTTCTACTACATCGTCGATCGCAAGAAGGACATGATCGTCACCGGCGGCTTCAACGTGTTCTGCACCGAGGTGGAGGCCGCCGTCACCGAGCTACCCGGGGTTCATGAATGCGCCGCCATCGGCATTCCCGACGAGAAGTGGGGCGAAGCGGTGACCGCGCTGGTCGTGGCCGATCCGGCGAACGCGCCGACGGCCGAGGAGATCATCGCCCACTGCAAGGCCCGGATCGGCAGCGTGAAAGCACCCAAGCATGTCCATTTCCGCGCGGCACTGGCCCGCACGCCGGTCGGCAAGTTCGACAAGAAGGCGATGCGCGCCGAATTCTGGGGTGGGAAGGACCGCTCGGTGAACTGACGGCACGGGCCGACGGCCCTACCGCAACTGGACTTGTCCAAAACCCGCGACGGGATTCGCGGGTCAACCTGTGGATCGCCCGAATCCCGGCGATGCCCGAATTCCGGCGATGGTGGGGAAGAGCGCATGGCGAACACGATCACAAGCGAACGGAATCCGGCGGGCCACGCCGACGGCACGATCGCCGGTGTCGTTTCCTTGCCTGCGCCGGCGACTTCCATCCGACAGACCGTGGGCGTCGATGATATCCGCGTGGAAGCGTTCATCGGAGTGCACGGCCATGAAAAGAACCGGCGCCAATTGCTGGTCGTTGCCGTCGAACTGGAAATCACCGCGCCGGTCCATGATACCATTGCCGATACGATAGACTACAACCGGATCGCGGATGCCTGCCGCGAGCTTGCCGATCGCGGAATCGGACTGATCGAAACCTTCGCGCGGCAGCTCGGGCAGGAACTGCTCGGCGATCGGCGGGTGCTGCGGGCCGAAGTCTCGATCACCAAGCCCGGCGCGCTGCCCAACGGCGTCGCACGGGCGACCGCAACCTTGATCCGGCCCCCTTCGCAATCCTGATGGCCCGGCGCCGGGCCAAGGCACGGGCCGCGTTGCCGGAAGCCCCGGGATGCATCGTCCGGAGGATATAACTTCAGGCTAATCACGTTCTGATTTGCATGGCTTCGAAGGGCGTGAAGGCCAGTGCTTGATCGCGATCAAATCGCCTGCGTATCCCGCCGCTAGACCCTGGCCCAGCCATCAGCGACCAGAAAGGGTGCGCCATGACGATCGAAACCATGATGGGTGAACCGGGCCAGCCGATTCCCGGCACGACGCTGTTCGACGGAACCTGCGCGCGCAAGGGCTATGCCCTCAACGCCATGTGCTATTCCTTCAACGATGCGGCCAACCGCCAGGCCTTTCGCGATGACGAGGCCGCCTACTGCGCAAGGTTCAACCTCACCCTCGATCAGCGCGACGCCGTCGCCCGGCGCGACGTGCCGGCGATGATGAAGGCGGGGGGCAACGTCTATTACCTCGCCAAGCTGGCCGGCATCTTCGGGCTCAATGTCCAGGATCTCGGCGCGCTGCAAACCGGCATGAGCGTCGCTGCGTTCAAGCAGATGCTGCTCGATCAGGCATAAGGAAAACGAAATGGCGGAAATCGTCGGCGCCTATTTCACCAGCCATGTGCCCGCGATCGGTGGCGCGATCGCGCGCGGAGACCAGCAGGCGCCTTACTGGAAGCCGTTCTTCGACGGCTTCCCGCCGGTTCGCGCATGGCTCGAACGGATGAAACCCGATGTCGTGGTGAGCTTCTCCAACGACCACGGCCTGAACTTCTTCCTCGACACGATGCCGACGTTCGCGGTGGGCGCGGCCGAGGAATACCATAACGCCGACGAAGGCTGGGGCCTGCCGGTCTACAAGACCATGCGCGGCCACGCGGCACTGAGCTGGCACGTGATCGAAGGCCTTGTCGCGGACGAATTCGACGTGACCACCTGCCAGCGGATGCTGGTGGACCATGCGCTGTCGATTCCCTTCGAACTGGCCTGGCCCGATGCCGCGCAATGGCCGGTGCGGCTGGTGCCGATCGGCATCAATACCGTGCAGCACCCGCTGCCGTCGGCCAAGCGCTGCCTCGCGCTCGGGCGCAGCGTGCACCGGGCTATCCACAGCTGGCCCGGCGGCGAACGCGTGGTCGTGATCGGCACCGGCGGCCTTTCGCACCAGCTCGACGGACCCCGCGCCGGGTTCATGAACAAGGATTACGACAGGTTCTGCATGGACAATCTCTCGGCCGATCCCGAAGCCCTGACGCGCGATTCGATCCACGAGATCGTCCGGCTTGCCGGGACGCAAGGCGTGGAAGTGCTCAACTGGATCGCGGCGCGCGGCGCGCTCGGCCCCTCCGCGCGCGAGCTGCACCGCAACTACCACATTCCCATCTCGAACACGGCTGCCGCAACGATGGTGCTGGAACCGGCCTGACTTTCACTTCCGGCCACGACCGCAATTTCACGAGCATCCGCAGGAGAGCCTTTTCGGTTTGCATCGGCAAGTGATTTTTGTATGCATTGCCTACAAACAGCGCCTAAGCGCGAAATGGCGGATGCAGGCCGGGG
>NZ_FOOR01000059.1 GCF_900113255.1 Novosphingobium sp. CF614 | reverse complement strand
CGCCCTGCTCATCACAACTGGATGATGACGGATTTGGTTTCGAGGTATGCGTTGATGCCCTGTCTGCCCTGTTCGCGTCCGCTGCCGGATTGCTTGTATCCGCCGAAGGGTAGGGCGGTGTCGATCATGGCGTGGCAGTTGCCCCAGACGGTTCCGGCCTTGATGCGGGCGGCGAGCTTGTGCATGGTGGCGAGGTCCCTGGTCCACACGCCGGCGCCGAGGCCGAAGCAGGTGTCGTTGGCCATGCTGGCGACTTCGTCGAGGTCCTCGAAGCGCTGGGCGACGACGACGGGGCCGAAGATTTCCTCGCGCACCACGCTCATCTGCGGGTTGACGTCGACCAGCACGGTGGGATTGACGTAGTAGCCATCGGCGGCCGGGGCATCGCCGCCCACCGCGACGCTGGCGCCGTCGCGCTTGCCCGCCTCGATATAGCCCATCACCCGGTCGAACTGCTCCCTGGAGACCAGCGGGCCGGTATGGCCGGCCGGATCGAGGCTGGGACGCGGCGCCCAGAAGGCGGAAGCCTGCGCCACCCCTTCGATCACTTCGTCGAAGATCGACTTGTGCGCGAACAGGCGGCTGCCGGCGATGCAGACTTGCCCCGAGTTGAAGAAGATCGCGCCCGCCGCGCCCGCCGCGACACTGGCGACATCGACATCGGGCATGACCACCACCGGGCTCTTGCCGCCCAGTTCCAGCGTGACGCGCTTCATCGTCGCGGTGGCGTTGCGGTTGATGAGCTTGCCGATCTCGGTCGAGCCGGTGAAGGCGATCTTGTCGACGTCGGGGTGCTTGACCATGCGGTCGCCCGCGGTGTGGCCGTTGCCGGTGATGATGTTCACCACGCCCGCCGGAAAGCCCGCCTCGGCCACCAGGTCGGCCAGCTTGAGCGCGGTGATCGAGGTCTGCTCGGCCGGCTTGAGCACGATCGTGCAGCCCGCCGCCAGCGCCGGGGCGATCTTGAGGCAGGCCATCAGCAGCGGGAAGTTCCACGGCACGATCTGCGCGCAGACCCCCACCGGCTCCTTCACCGTGTAGCTGAACACCTTGCCGGCGGGCAGCGTGTAAGGCGCGGTGGTCTCGCCCGCGACCTTGCTCGCCCAGCCGGCCATGAAGCGGATCTGGCTGATCGCGCCGGGAATGTCGACCGCCCCGGCCATGCCCTTGGGCTTGCCGTTGTCGATCGCCTCGAGCTCGGCGAACAGGTCGGCATGGGCTTCGATGAGGTCGGCCAGCCGGTTCATCGTGCGCTCGCGCGCCATCGGTGCCAGTCCCGACCAGCGCCCGTCGTCGAACGCCGCGCGCGCCGCCGCCACCGCGCGGTCGACGTCGCGGTCCGAGGCATCGACCACCCGCGAGACGATCCGGCCCGACGAAGGGTCCTCGACCGCGATCGTCGCATCGTGGCTGGAGGCGGTCCATGCGTTGTTGATGAACAGCCGCGGCTCGCGGTCGAGAAAGGCCTGGGCGGCCTGCGAATAGGCCAGCTGCTCGAAGCTGACGGTTGCCGTCTCGTTCATCTCGTCTCCCTTTCCATGACCCCGGCACCGCCCCAGGCGGCCATCCCCCGCCCCGGCCCCCGCCCCGGCCTGCATCCGCCATTTCGCGCTTAGGCGCTGTTTGTAGGCAATGCATACAAAAATCACTTGCCGATGCAAACCGAAAAGGCTCTCCTGC
>NZ_FOOR01000027.1 GCF_900113255.1 Novosphingobium sp. CF614 | reverse complement strand
TTCCCGCGTGCGGAAGGCCCCATTTCGAAAGACGGTGAAGCGGAGGATTGAACGGCGTGCCCATCGACCTTTCCAAGATCACGGCGATCGACGTCCATGTGCACGCCGAGGTTTCATGCCACGATCCGGAAGATCCGGTGATGGCACAATTCTTCGACGCCGCCAGCACCTATTTCAAGGCCCCGCGCGAACGGCCGAAGATGCCCGAGATCATCGAGATCTACCGCGAACAGCAGATCGCCTTCTGCCTGTTCACGGTGGACTGCGAAAGCGGCATGGGGGCGCGGCGCCTCTCCAACTACGAGATCGCCGAATTCGCCGCCAAGCATGACGACATCTGCATCCCGTTCGCCTCGATCGATCCGCACAAGGGCAGGCTGGGTGCGCGCGAGGCGCGTGATCTTGTCGAGAACCACGGCGTCAGGGGCTTCAAGTTTCACGGCATCGCCCAGAATGCCGATCCCGGCGACCGGATGGGCTATCCGATCTATGAGGTCATCAACGAATACGGGCTGCCGGCGATCTTCCACACCGGCCATTCCGGTATGGGCACCGGGATGCGCGGCGGCGGGGGAATGCGGCTGAAGTTCGGCCAGCCGATCCTGGTCGACGACGTCGCGGTCGATTTCCCCGACATGAAGATCATCCTGGCGCATCCCAGCTGGCCCTGGGTGGACGAGAGCCTGTCCATGGCGCTGCACAAGGACAATGTCTTCATCGACCTGTCCGGCTGGTCGCCGAAGTATTTCCAGCCGCAGATCATCCAGTACGCCAATGCCCAGCTCCGCAAGAAGATGCTGTTCGGCAGCGATTTCCCGCTGATCCATCCGCGCAAATGGATCGATGCGGCACGGCAAGTCGGGTTCAAGGAGGAAATCCTGCCCGGCATCATGAAGGACAATGCGGCAAGGCTGCTCGGGCTGGCGTGACGGACAAGGAGAGGGACGTGGCGATCAAATACTATCACGCCGAACCTGCGGCCAACTCGTTGAAATCGATGATTCCGTTGAAGGAAAAGGGCCTTTCCTTCGAAAGCGTCTATGTCGACCTGCACAAGTTCGAACAGCATTCCGACTGGTTCGTGAAGCTCAATCCCGAGGGCCAGGTCCCCGTGCTCGAGCACAACGGCATCCTCGTCACGCATACCACCGTCATCAACGAATATCTCGAAGACGTCTTTCCCGAGATCCCGCTGCGCCCCTGCGATCCGGTCGGCAAGGCACGCGTGCGCTATTGGAACAAGTTCGTCGACGAGAACGTGATGAACCATGTTTCGATGCATGGCTGGCACCGCATGGTCGGCGTGATTGCCCGCAGCATCGACACGGGCGAGTTCGAAAAACTGCTCGAGCGCATCCCGCTTCCCGACCAGCGCAGGAAATGGGCGACCGCGCGATCCGGCTTTTCCGAGGCCGATCTCGCCAATGCGATGGACAAGATCGTCTACGCCTGCGCCAAAGTGGAAGCGGCGCTGGAGCATTCGCCCTGGCTTGCGGGTGACATGTACACCACGGCCGACATCAACTTCTATGCGATGTGCGGCATGATGGTGGAACGCATGTTCCCGGAACTGGAGGTCGCGGCGAAATATCCGCGCCTGGTCGGCTGGCGCGGGCGGATGGAAGCCCGGCCGGGGGTGCGGGCGGCCCTGGAAATGCCGGACCATACCAACCCGGCGCTGAGAACTTTCACCGGGCATGTGCGCTGAGGGGCTGCAATGGCGACTTTCATCCTGATCCACGGCTCATGGCACGGGAGCTGGTGCTTTGACGAGGTCAAGGCCCTGCTCGAGGCCGAAGGCCATCACGTCATGGCGCCGGATCTGCCGGGCATGGGCGGCGACGAGGTGAGCCTTGGCGCCGCGACCTTGCAGGGTTGGGCGGATTTCGCCGCCGGACTGTGCCGCGCCGCGCCGGAGCGTCCGGTCGTGCTGGCCGGGCACAGTCGCGGTGGGCTGGTCGTCAGCCAGGCGGCGGAAACCGCGCCCGATGCCATGGACGCGCTGGTCTATATCTGCGCGATGATGCTCCCTTCGGGCATGTCGCGCATGCAGTTCAAGCAGTTGGTGGGCCCCAATCCACCCTTGGACGCGCTCATCAAGCCGACCCCCGGCGGCCAAGGCACCGTCATCGTCGGCGAGCGGCCGGGCGCGGTCTTCGCCCAGAGATCGCCTCCCGACAAGGTCGCAGCCGCCATGATGCGACTGGTCGCGGAACCGCATGGGCCACGCTCGGAACCCCTGCGCCTGACGCCCGAACGTTTCGGCAGGCTCCCGCGAACCTATATCGAATGCAGCGAGGACCAGGTCATACCGCTGTCCAGCCAGCACCGGATGCAAGAGCTCGTACCCGGTGCGCGCGTCGAGCAGCTCTGGGCGGACCACAGCCCGTTTCTCTCGCGTCCGGTCACGCTCGCCAGACTCTTGATCGAGGCGATCCCACAGAATGCGACGGCCACCGCCGATCAACCTGGCGCCGAACTCTGAAGCGGGTCTCAAAGAGGAGCAGGGCCGTGTACGCCATCATCGGCGCCTCGGGATGGCTCCGCCGTCTCGTGATCGAGGAATTGCTGAAGACGATTCCCTCCCGGTCGATTGTCGCGGCTCCGGCCGCATTGCACTCCAGCTAGGGGTTGAACCCGGGCCTTTCCGGCCAGCGCGGCGATCCGCATTCGCACTCGACTTTGACGGGACGGTCAACTAGCGACCAGCACAGGAGTGCGTGATGACGAGAAGCAAGGAGACGCTGGTCCCGACGACGCCGCATGTCGAAGGTGACGAGGAAATTGGCGAAATCCGCAACATAGTCGGATTCCACATCCGGCTGGCGCACGGCGCCGTCTACCGGCATTTCACCGAGACTTTTTCCAATCTCGATCTGACCCAGAAGCAGGTTTCCGTGCTGTGGCTGATCGACGATCATCCAGACATCGCCCAGACCGATCTGGCACAGCGCATGCGCATGGACCGCGCCACGACCATGGCGATCGTCAACCGACTGCAGGCGCGCGGCTTTCTCGTGCGCGGGAAATCGACCAGCGACGGACGCAAGCAGACCCTCAACCTGACCGACGAGGGACACCGGGCACTGGTCGTCGCGAAGGAAGCGATTGTCGAGCATGAGAAATGGCTCAAGTCACGCTTCACCGAAAAAGAGGTCAAGACCCTGATCGAGATGCTCGCACGCATTCACGAATAGGCGGCGGCGCGAAGGGCGCCGCGTCCCTTTACCTCTCCCGGAATGCATGTGAAGCATACAAAATCAAACGTGCCGCGAAGGAGAGCAGCTTTGAGCGCCAACGACCCCGCATCGAATCAGCCGCCGGGCTATGTTCCCCCGAAAGTCTGGACCTGGGACAAGCCCAGCGGCGGCGCCTTTGCCAACATCAACCGCCCGGTGTCGGGCGCGACACATGAAAAACCGCTGCCGGTCGGCCATCATCCGTTGCAACTCTACTCGATGGGTACGCCCAACGGCGTCAAAGTCACCATCATGCTCGAGGAACTGCTGGAGAAGGGCCATGCCGATGCGGAGTACGATGCCTGGATGATCGACATCAACGCCGGCGACCAGTTTGGCAGCGGCTTCGTGGCGGTGAATCCCAATTCGAAGATACCCGCGATGGTCGATCGCTCCATGGACCCGCCGGTTCACCTGTTCGAATCGGGTTCGATCCTGTTCTATCTGGCCGAGAAGTTCGGGGAATTCCTGCCGACCGAACCGCATGCGCGCGCGGCGACGATGAGCTGGCTGATGTGGCAGATGGGCTCGGCGCCTTACGTCGGCGGCGGCCTGGGGCATTTCTACGCCTATGCGCCGTTCAAGATCGAATACGCGATCAACCGCTTCGCGATGGAAACCAAGCGCCAGCTGCACGTTCTCGACACCCATCTGGCCGGGAACGAATTCGTGGGCGGCACCCAATATACCATTGCCGACATCGCCATCTTCACCTGGTATGGCAACATCATGCGGGACGCCTACAATTGCCAGGAATTCCTGGCGGTGCACGAATACACGCATCTTGACCGCTGGGTGACGCAGATCGCCGCGCGGCCGGCCGCGATCCGGGGCAAGATGGTCAACCGCACCTTCGGCGATCCGCAAAGCCAGTTGCGCGAACGCCATGACGCCAGGGATTTCGAGGTCAACCGCGAAGACATGGTCCAGGCGCGCGGCGGTATTCGGCTATAGGGCATCGCGCGGCAAGGTTGCGGTCTCTGCGGCCCGTTCCGGACCGGCCCACCGATCGCCATATCCTGCTTGTGGGATTGCGAGGGAGGATCGCCGCCGCCCCTGATTCTTTGCTTGATTTTTGTATGCAATGCAAACAATGTTGAAGCAAGGCAAGGCCAGCTTGCACACCTTTACCAGGAGAGGCTTCCCCATGACCCAATCGCTCCAGACCCTGCTTGACGGTGCCGGCGACACTGTCAATTTCCTTCGCAACCAGCAGGTCGGGCCCAATGTCTACCCCGGTGTTCCCGCCGAATTTTCCAACTGGCGCGACGAGCAGCGGGCCTGGGCGGAAACCTGCGTGCTGTTCAACCAGTCCTACCATATGGCCGAACTCATGGTCGAAGGGCCGGGGGCGTTCGCGTTTCTCAACGGGCTGGGCATCAACAGCTTCAAGGGCTTCACGGTCGACAAGGCCAAGCAGTACGTCCCGGTGACGCACTACGGTCACGTGATCGGTGACGTGATCCTGTTCTACCTGGCGGAGAACACCTTCAACCTCGTCGGCCGCGCGCCGACGCTCAACTGGCTGATGTTCCACGGCGAAGGCCGCCAGGACGTGGTTCTTACTTATGATGAGCGAACCGTCGCGCGACCCGATCCGGAGAATCGCCGCCATTATCGCTATCAGGTCCAGGGGCCCAATTCGAACAAGGTCATCGAAGCCGCGACCGGCAGGCCCGCGCCGGAGCTCAAGTTCTTCAACATGTGCTGGATGGAGATCGGCGGCAAGAAAGTGCACGCGCTTCGCCACGGCATGGCCGGGCAGCCCGGCTACGAACTGATGGGGCCCTGGGACGAGCGCGAGGCCGTCCACGGCGCACTGGTCGAAGCGGGCAGCAAGTTCGGCATGAAGCTGGTGGGCGGCCGCACGTACTCTTCGAACACGCTGGAATCGGGCTGGATCCCGTCGCCGCTGCCGGCCATCTACACGGGCAACCTGCTCAAGCCCTACCGCGAGTGGCTGAGCGTGAATCATTACGAATCGCGCTGCTCGATCGGCGGCAGCTATGTGCCGGACAGCGTCGAGGGCTATTACCTGACGCCGTGGGATCTGGGCTATGGACCGTTCGTCAAGTTCGACCATGACTTCATCGGCCGCGAAGCACTAGAGAAGATCGCTGCCGGCCCGCATCGCAAGAAGGTCACCATCGCGCTGGACGACGCCTCCGTGTCGGAGGCGATCTACGGCCAGTTCGGCAAGATCCGGGAAGGGGGCGAACTGCGCCCGAAATACATGGAATTCCCCAGTGCGGTCTATTCCATGCATCCTTTCGACCGGGTCGAGAAGGACGGCAAGCTCGTCGGCCTGTCGACCTGGATCGGCTACACCACCAACGAGGGCAAGATGCTGACGCTGGCGATCGTCGATGAAGCCATGGCCGAACCGGGCACCGAGATCGACTTCATCTGGGGTGAGCCGGATGGCGGCACATCGAAGCCGACGGTGGAGAAGCACCGCCAGATCACGATCAAGGGCGTGGTCGCGGCCGTTCCTTATTCGGAAGTCGCGCGCACCAGCTATGCGCCGAGCTGGCGCACCAAGGCGGCGTGACGGCGATGGCGCGTGACGCGGAATGTGGGTGATGGACGCGCTCGAACGTCTGCTGACCGAGCGCGCCGTTGAACGGATGATCGCGGACTACGCCGCGCTGAACGACGCGGGCGACTGGGCTGCGGTGGCGGCGATGTACGTGCCCGAGGGCCGGATGAGCCGCCCCACCGCACCCGATGCCTTCGTCGAAGGGCGCGATGCGATCCTGGCGGCCTTCCAGGCCCGCCCGGCCCGCGCATCGCGCCATGTGGTCGCCAATATCCGTGTCGTCCTGGCCGGCGACGGTGCGACCGCGACAAGCCAGATCCTGCTGTTCACCGCAGCGGACAAGCTTCCGCTCGTCGGCACGTATGCGGACCGACTGGTGCTGACGGATGAAGGTTGGCGCTTCATCGAACGGCGCGGCAGCCTGGATTTCACCTGACACCCAATGTCGCGGGTTGCGCCTCAGCGCCTCCCGCTACATCAGCGTTTCATCATAGACCAACGGAAAAGGTTCGCCTTGCCGGACAGCGGCGCGGCGATGCGTGCTTCGCTCGTGCGCCGGAACCCGCGCGACTCGAGTTCACCGCGCACGGCGGTCCAGTCGCTCCAGCCGATCAGCCCCTCGACGCCCCCGACCTCCGGAAGATCGCCCCGCAGTTCCGCCCACTGCGTTTCGTGCGCGCGGGCCAGGTCGAACCGCTGGCCGGCCACCCCTGCGGCGAAGGATGCCGATTCCGGCAGTCGGCTATCGAACACGATCAGGCGACGAGCGGTCATGCCTTGCGCCGTTCCGACGGCGAGCGGCGCGGCGGCGGCAAGCGCCGCCGTGCCTTTCAACACGGTCCTGCGGTCCATCATTTGCCCTTCCCCAGATAGGCCGAGACACTGTCCAGCTCGGGATCGGTGATGTCCACGCGGGTCTGCGGGGGCATGGCGTTCTTGCCCAGGCGTACCACCGCCGTGACGTAGTCGGCGGTCAGGTCGGTGCGGTTGGCAAGCAGGCCCATCTCCGGCGATGCGCCCGCCATGACCTGCTGCTTGGTGAGCAGGTTGGTGCCCATGCCGCCAACCAGATGGCAGTAGCCGCAGTGGTATTCAAACAGTGCCTTGCCGTCGCGGCCCGCCGCAAGCCGGTCGCCGGCGGGCGCTTCGGGCCGCATCTGATAGGGCGGAGGCGGCGGCGGGACGCCCGCCTGGGCCGGACCGGAAGGCGGCGTCGCGGTTTCCTTCTTGCAGGCGACGACCGATATCAGGGGAAGCGCCGCGAGCGCGACGAGAACGGCGCGCTTCATGCCCGGCCCTCCTTCGCGGAATCGCGATAAGCCGATGGCCAGACCCCCTGCTTGCCCGGTGCGAGGATGCCATTGGGATCGAGCGCGTCCTTCACTTTCTCATTGAAGCGCCGCAGCGCGTGATCGTTGAAGCCGTAAGTATCCATCACGGAGTCCATCCAGCCCAGGTGCGTGCGGTATTCGCCATAGCCGGCCTTGGCGGTCTCGCCGATCAAGGTCGAGAACAGCTTGCGCATCGTGTCGATCTGCCCGGGATCGTCACGGTCGAACATCAGCATGTTCACGTTGTTGGCGAAACGCCCGTTGATCGTGAAGCTGGCGTAGAAGTCGATGTCGAAATCGGCGATGATCTTGCGGCTGCGGCGCATCTGGCCCAGCACATGCTCGCCGGTCGCGGGCACGACCGGCGAGAAGCCCATGTGCGCGCCGCGTCCGCCGATCCAGTCGCTCATCTGCAGCGGCACTGCCGACGGTACGCCCATGGTGATCTCGAACGCATTGATCGGATCGCCTTCGCGCCACCAGTTTTCCTGCGGCGGATCCTTGAGGTTGCGGGCCATCGCTGCCTTGACGATCTCCGCCTTGGCCTTGATGACGCTTTCTTCGCCGTAGAGCCTGAGGGCGACTTGCCAATAGCCCAGCTTGTACTGCTTTAGCAGTTCCTTGATGCGCCAGTCGGGGATCGCCGACGGCTTGTCCCAGAAATCCTTGCGCTGCCCTTTGAGCACCATCTTTCCCAGCCAGCTGGGAACGAACACGTTCTGCTCGATCAATCCGGAGATCTTGAGCGGCGTGATGGTGTCGACCACCCAGCCGATGTCTTCGGCCTCGGGAATGTCGAACACCAGTTCGAGCGAGGCGGCGGGTGCCGGCTGGAGCCAGAGCCCGGCCTTGGTGACGATCCCCAGGTTCGACTGCGAGAACGCCAGGTCCCAGGTTGGGCCGTAGCCCATCGGAAAGACGTGCCAGGCCGGGTTGTTGTCCATCCCGCCCAGCCCCGTGCGCATCACGTCGCCATCGGGCAGCACCGCCTCGATCCCGCACAGGTTCCTCGCATGAAGACCGTAGGGCGTGTAGCCGATGCCATGTTCGAGCGCGTTACCGAGCACCGAGCCCCAGGCGTTGCCCGGCACCGATATCCACAGCGGCGCCTTTTCGCGCTGGATATGCTCGTAGAGATCGAAGAAGCCGACGCCGGGCTCCACCACGCAGTAGGCCAGCCTGGGATCAAGCTCGAGGATCCGGTCCATGCGGCCAAGATCGAGCACGATCGTTCCCGCCATGCGCGGGGCGGACGTGCCGTAGCCCAGGTTCTTGCCGCGCGCGACCGGCCAGAGCGGGGTCTTGTGCTCGTTGGCCAGGCGCACGATCGCACGAATTTCCTCCACCGATGCGGGCGCCACGGCGGCGGAAGCCGGCCACTGTTCGGCGGGCCCGGGCGCATAGACATCGGCATAGGCATCGCGGTCGGCATCGCTGGCCATGACCCAGTCCTTGCCGACGACACGGGCCATGGCCTGCAGCGCGGTATCGAACTGTTGCGGCGAGACGCGCGGCGGCAGGGTGAGTTTCATGGCGCTACCTCAGTAATTGGAAAGGATGGTCAGGCTGGGTCCGTCCAGCGGTTTGCCAGCCTTCTGCTTGGCGAGTTCATCCGTGCGGGTCCTGGCCTGGAGGTCGATCAGATAGGCGTGGATCGCATCGGCATCCTCCACCGAGAGAATGTCGTTCCAGCGCGGCATGCCGTTCGGCAACAGCAGCCCATCCAGCACGATCTGGCGGAACGCCTCATGCGTGCCGGGCTGCATCCGCCGGAGATCCGGCGTGATGGAGCGATGGCGATTGGCATGGCAGATCGCGCAGTTGCCGAAGAACAGGCCTTGCCCCTTGGCGATCAGCGCGGGCGTGACGCCCGGTGCCTGCCTTGGCGGTTCGGGCGCCGCTTCAAGCGGCGGCAGTTCCGGCGGCATGGGAACCGCGCCGCCATCGAGCTTGAACACCAGCAGGCGATCGGCATTGCCGCGCGTGTAGGCGGCCGAAAAGCGCGGCGTGAAGGGAAAGCCGCCGCCACCCCATCCGGCCATGACCGCGACATATTGCACACCGCCGACTTGATACGTCATCGGCGCGGCCATGATCGAGGTGCCGGTAGGGATTTCCTTCAGCACCTTGCCGGTCCTCGCATCGCGCACCACCAGCTTGCCTGAAAGCGTGCCGTGGAACAGCAGGCCGGAAGCCGTGGTCATCACACCGCCGCGATCCTGCCAGCCCTCCGTGTCCTGCGCCCAGACGGTCTTGCCGGTCAGCGGATCGATCGCGCGCATCTGCGCCTTGCCGGGATTGCGCAGCGCCTCGGCATAGGCAGGCAGCGCCTTGACCGCCGCCGCGAGCGGCGGCGGCAGCGTGCCGACCGCGTTTTCCACGTCGGGCGTGAAAATCAGCGCCGCGTCATTGTTCAGCCCGCGCTGCTTGTGCGGCTTGGCACCCGGCGTCATGAAGATCAGGTTGCCCATATCGAGCACCGATGCGTAATAGAGCCCGCTTCGCGGGTCGTAGGAAGCCGGGAACCAGTTGCGCGCGCCTGGCGTGCCTGGAAACACGATCTTCGGTCCGGACGTGTAGTCGGCCGCTTCGGGATCGAGCCGCGGCCGGCCGGTCTTGAGATCGACGCCCTTGGCCCAGTTGACGCGCGCGATCGGGTTGGCGCGCAGCAGCTTTCCGTCGCGCCGATCGATCACGTAGAGGAACCCGTTCTTGGGTGCGTGCAGGATGACGGGGCGTTCCTCGCCATCGATCTTCATGCGGGTAAGAATCATCGGCGCGGTGGACGTGAAATCCCAGTTGTCGCCCGGCGTTTCCTGGTAATGCCACTTCATCAGGCCGGTTTTCGGATCGATCGCCACGATCGAACCGAGGTAGAGGTTGTCCCCGCCCCGCGGCGAGCGCTTGGAAGTGGCATAGGGACCGCCGTTGCCGGTGCCGACCAGGACGAGCCCCGTCGCGGGATCGTAGTTGATCGCGTCCCACGGTGCGCCGCCGCCGCCGATGTCCCAGCGGCTGTTCGGGTCCCAGGTCTTGAGCGCGGCTTCGAGTTCGGGCGTTTCCTGCGGCCCGAGCTTCGGATCGCGCGGCACGACGTGCCAGCGCCAGCGCAGCTTGCCGGTTTCCAGATCGAGGGCGGTGACATAGCCGCGCACGTCGTATTCGGCGCCGGCCATGCCGATCACCACCACGTCGCCGGCGACTTCGGGCGCGCCGGTGGAATTGTCACCCTTTCGGCGGTCCTCGATGAAATCGGCCTTCCACACGACCGCGCCGGTCCTGGCATCGAGCGCATAGAGCCAGCCGTCGAGCGTAGCGACGAAGACCTTGCCGCCGCCTTTCCCATCCGGTGCCACCGCGACACCGCGATTGACCATGTCGCAGCAGGCCGTGCGGTTGAACTGCATGTCCACTTCGGGTTCGAAACGCCAGAGTTCCTTGCCGGTGGCGGCATCGAACGCATAGGCCCGGCCCGCCGTGCCCGAGGTGTACATCACCCCGTCGATGACAACGGGAGTCGCCTCCATCCCGCGCGCGGTGCCGAGTTCGGCCTGCCAGGCAAGGCCGAGCCGATCGACGTTCGAGGCATCGATCCTCGTCAGGGTGGAGAAACGCGTCTTGCCGGCATCGCCGCCCGGGTTGGTCCAGTTGTCCCCCGCCTCCGCCTGCTGCGAAGGAGCCTGGTGGGAGGTCAACGAGCAAGAGTCGAGGAAGACCGCCAGCAGAGCGATCGAAACACGCTTCATCATGCCGCATCCCATGGGCTGGGCATGCGATAGGGCACGGTGATGAAGTTCGCCTCGATCTGGCGGATCATCCCGTGATCGATCTTGAACAGCTCGGAAATGTAGAAGCTGTGGGGTCGGCGCACCGGACTCTTCACGGTGCGCCCGTCGGTCAGCCGATAGGTGTCCAGCCGGCCGGAATGATCGATGAAGCCGAAAGCCAGAACCAGCCCGCGCTCCTCGTCCACCAGGGGAAAACGGCGCGCGCGCAGTTCATCGTCATAGCGGTAGTTGCCCATGCGGAACTGCTCTTCGCAGCCCAGCGCGGAAACCGGCACGATCTTGGCGAATTCCGGATTGCGCGTGGTCTGCACACCGTTCTCGACGCGATTGCAATCGGGATGGAACTTGGTGTGGATCGTGCCGTCGTTGAGTTGCAGGGTATCGAAATAGCCGTTGGACAGCCGCACCATTTCCGTGCGCGAAACCGGTGCTTCGGCCTTCGCTTCGAGAATCGGTTTGGTCCAGTAACGCGGATTTTCGAACTTGATGCCGCTGTCCGACTGGCGGACGACCACCGCTTCGGCCTCGCTCACCTGGCCCAGATCGTTGACTTTCAGCCGCAACGTAAAGGCCGATTGCTCGATCGGCTCGATCACCGTGCCGAAATATCCGATTTGCCCCTCGGCGGTATCGGCAAAGCAAAGCCGGTAGTCACCCAGCCGCGCGATCGTTCCCCACATGCCGTCGCCGATCGCAAGCATCACGTTGTTTTCGGACACGCGGGCTGCAGGGGCCCAGTCCACGCCGCCAGGATCGCGCGCGCCAAGCGCCGCAAGATAGCCGTCAAGCACGCCGTAAAGCGCGGACCTGTCCATAACCTCTCCCCATTGGCCTTTGACGGCCGTGCGCTTTTGTTGCATATCTTACCAAATGTTACAATAGAGGGAGAGGAAAAATGGCGCGCGGTCCCGAAGAAGAAGCCACTTTGGCGCTGGTTCTGCGGATGTACCGCGAAGTGCTGATCGCCATGGATTCCAGTCGCGTCGACGACTTCATATCTCCCGCCTACATCCAGCACAGCTCACTGGCGGAACCGACGGTGGCGGCGCTCAAGGCCTTCCTGGACCGGGTCCGCGCCGAATCTCCCGATGCCAGCCACACCATCCACCGTGCCTTCGTCGATGGCGATCACGTTGTCGTTCACTGCCATGTCGAACGCTGGCCCGGCGATCCGGGCCTGGCGGTGGTCGACATCTTCCGCTGTGCGGACGGCATGATCGTCGAGCATTGGGACGTCATACAGGATGTCCCCACCGTGCCGATCAATTCCAATTCCCTGTTCTGAGAGAGGACCGATTCGATGCGTAAGTTGCCGATCACGATCGCCGCCCTGCTGGCGCTTGCCGCGCAGCCGGCCTCGGCCACCGGCTGCGGCCTCACGCCCAAGCAGGTGGTGACCCGTTTCATGACCGAATTCTATGTCAGGAAGGAAGTGCGCAAGGCCTTCGAGACGTGGGTCGACCCCGGCTATATCCAGCACAATCCGATGGCAGCCACCGGCCGCGACGCGGCGATCGGCTTCCTCGAACCCTTCTTCGCCGGCAATCCCGACATACACTATGAGATCAAGCGGATCATCGCCGACGGCGACCTGGTCGCCGTTCACTCCCGGGGAAGTTTCAGCGCCAGGGACCGCGGCGTCGCGGTCGTCGATATCCTCCGGGTCAAGGACTGCAAGGTCATGGAGCACTGGGACGTGGTGCAGCCGGTTCCCGAGACATCCGCCAACACCAACGGGATGTTCTGATCGTGCGGTTCAAGGACAAGAACGTCGTCATCCTGGGCGGCAATGCCGGAATCGGACTGGCGGCCGCGCGCCTGTTCAAGGCGGAAGGCGCGAAGCTCGCGCTGACCGGGCGCAACGCGGAAAGCCTTGCGCAGGCCGCCGGTGAACTTTCGGCGCTGGGGATTCGCAGCAACATGGCCAATATCGCCGACAGCGAAGCCGCGATGCACGCGATCGGCAATGCGCTGGGCGGGATCGACGTGCTGTTCGTCAACGCCGGCGTCGGCGGGTTCGCCCCGGTCATGGAGATCACCGAAGCGTTCTGGGACGGCATCCATTCAGTCAACCTCAAGGGCGCCTTTTTCGCCATCCAGAAGGCGCTTCCGCTGGTGCGGGACGGGGGCGCCATCGTCATCACCGGATCGATCGGATCGATCAGCGCCTTGCCCGGGAACGCCGTCTATGCTGCCGCCAAGGCCGGCGTCCGCGCGGTCGCGCGGATCCTGGCCGCCGAACTCCTGCCGCGTCGAATCCGTGTCAACATGGTCTCGCCCGGCCCGACCGATACCGAGATATTCAAGCGCGACGCCAGTGCCGAGGATATCGCCGGGATGCGCCGGCTCTTCGCCGACGCCGTGCCGATCGGCCGCATGGGCACCCCGGAGGAAGTCGCCCGCGCCGTCCTCTTCCTCGCCAGCGAGGAAGCGAGTTTCATAAACGGCGTCGATCTCTACGTGGACGGCGGCTGCATCGAGCTGAAGAGGTGAAGACCCCGAAAACTCGAGGGCGCTACAGCGTGGAAGGCATGGCGTCGAGCAGCATGGTTTTGCTCTCGACGTAGGCCCACAATCCTTCCGGCCCGCCCTCGCGCCCGACTCCCGATTGCTTGAAGCCGCCGAACGGCAGGCCGAAATCCATCCTCAGGCCGTTCTGCCCGAAGCCGCCGGTTCGAATCCGCCGGCCGATGGCATAGGCAGCCTGCGCATCCTGGGTCAGTACCGAACCGTTGAGGCCATACGCGCTTTCATTGGCGATACGGATCGCGTCTTCCTCGTCCTCGCAGGGGATCAGGCTGAGGACCGGACCGAAGATTTCCTCCTGCGCTATGCGGCTGGTATTGTCGACGTTGGCGAACAGCGTCGGCTCGATGAAATAGCCCACGTTGAGGTGCGAAGGCCGCCCGCCGCCATAAGCAAGGTCCGCGCACTTGCGGCCTTCCTCGATATACATCTCGACGCGTTCGAGTTGGCGCTTCATCGCCAGCGGGCCAAGCTGGGTCGCCGGGTCGGTCGAGGGACCGATGGCAACCTTGGCCATCTCCGCCGCGATGGCATCGGCCAGTTCGTCATGGCGCCCGCGCGGCACGATCACGCGGCTGAGCATGGCGCAGATCTGCCCGGACATCTGCACGATCGTACTCGAAAGCAGCTTCGCCGCCGCCTCGATGGGGAAATCGTCCCGCACGATCGCCGCTGATTTGCCCCCGAGTTCGAGCGTGCAGCGCGCGATGCGGCCGCCGCACACCGAGGCAATCCGCTTGCCGGCGATGGTCGAGCCCGTGAAGCTCACTTTATCGATGCCGGGATTGCACACCAGATGATCCGACGCCTCGCGCTGGCCCGGCACGAGATTGACCACGCCCGGCGGCAATCCGGCCGCTTCGGCGGCCTCCGCGATGATCCAGGCTTCCAGCGGGGTTTCGGGCGAAGGCTTCATCACCACCGTGCAGCCGGTGACCAGGGCATAGGCCACCTTGTTCGCCATGATGCCAAAAGGCGCGTTCCACGGCGCGATCGCCGCGACCACCCCGACCGGTTCGTGCGCGACGATCGCCGCCGGCGCGGCCATGGAAGCGCGCACTTCGGCGAATTCGAAGGCTTCGGCAAAGCCGGCGATCTGGTCGAGCGTCATCACTCCGCCCGCATGCATCATCGGCGCGAAACTCATGAGGCCGCCGACCTGGGCATTCCAGCAGCGCGCCAGCTCGTCGGTGCGGGAACGCAGATGATCGACCATCTTGCGGAACAGGACCAGCCGCTCCGCCTTGGCCATGCGCGGCCACGGTCCATGATCGAAGGCATCGCGCGCCGCCCTCACGGCCGCATCCATGTCGGCCTCGCCCGCTTCGGCGACCCGTGCGACGACCTGTTCGCTGTCGGGCGAGACGATTTCGATCATTCGCCCACTTTGCGCCGGCACCCAGGCGCCGCCGATATGGAGCCGGTCGGGATGGGCGATGGCAACGCCTTGGGGTAGCATATGTCCTGTCCTCGATCCTGTGGGGCGGCGCTTCGAACTTTGCGATCCGGCCGCCTCCGGTGATGTGGAAATCATGCAACCGTCTCGTCGCTCTGGTCGAAAAGGGTGGCCGTTGCCGGCCGCCCCCTCTCCCCGGAGCGCGAGCGATCATCCCGCCGGGATCAGAATTTCTTCTTGATCGAAACCGCCCATTCGCGGGGCCGGCCGGGGGCCCCACTGATCGAGCCGGCACCGGCGCCGGTCAGGTCGAACTTCGCCGTATAGTAATATTTGTCGAAGAGATTGGTCACCTCAAGCGCGACGTCGAGATCCTTGGCGGAATTCGACCAGGTCAGCCGGGCATTGGCCAGCGTGAAACCATCGAGCTGCCCATAAAGCGCCGAAGGAGAACCCGCGGCCGGGGTCAGGACGTTGCCGATCATGCTCCCCTGGTAGGCAACGTCGATACGCGGCGTCAGCCAACCGGCGCTGCCGAGATCGGCCTGATACTGCGCGCCCACGCTCCACTTCCATTTCATCATGCCCGGCGGCCGCGATTCGATCAGCGCCAGGACCGCTGCATCGGAAGAACAGGCGCCTGCCGCACCGCGAACCACCTGCGGGTTGATGCAGGTCCATTTCCAGTCCTGGTAGGAAAGAGAGCCGTCGATCTGCATTCCCGTGACGGGACTGAGGAACACTTCGGCCTCGATGCCCTTCGAATGGGCGTTGCCCGCGTTCTGCGGCAGCGCGCAAGGCCCCGGTCCACCGTATTGCGGACAGGAAAGCAGGGTAAGCTGCGCGTCCTTGAAGTCGAGATAGAACACATCGAGATTGAGGCGCAGCTTGCGATCGAACAGATCGGTTTTCACTCCGACTTCGTAGTTGGTGACCTTTTCCGGTCCGAACGCAAGCGCTTGCGCGGCATTGAAGGGGCGAGGGCCGTTGCCGCCGGCCTTGTAACCGGTCGCGATCGAGGCATAGGCCATCACTTCCGGGCTGAAACGGTAGTCGAGCGCCACGCGGTAATCCAGGCGATTGCCGCGGAACGGGGCCGCCGCTACGCCGTTCAACGCGCCCAGGAACGGATTCGGCGTTACACCGTCAAGGCTGAGCCGGTAGAATGTGTAGTCCTTGCTGTCGTGCGTGTAACGCAGACCCATGTTGATCGTCAGATTGTCGGCCGGCGTGACTTCGACATTGCCATAGACGGCCCGCGACTTGGTGCGGATGGGGTCATCGCCGATGAACTGCAAAGGGAAGATCGGCAGCGGCCCGGCAGCGACGTAGCGGATATCCTGAAGCGTATAGTAGACCGCCTTTTCATCCGAATAGAAGCCGCCCAGCGTGGCGTTTATCATGTCACCCAGCCTGGCGCCGAGCCGCAATTCCTGGCTGAATGCCCAATCCGTGACATTGTTGTTGCCGAAGCCGACGTTTGCCGGCGACAGGTCTCCATCGGCGCTGAAGCTGTTTTCGAACTCGCGGTAGGACGTGATCGAGGTCAGCTTGACGGCGTCGCTCAGGTCGTAGCCGATCTTGCCGGAAACACCCCAACTGGTGAGGACCGACAGCTCGCTGCCGGAAGTGGCGGCCATTGGGAAACCGTCGAGCGCCGGGATCAGGCCCGCGACGAAGCTGGCGGCATTCTGCCCGGTGGTATCGTAATTGCACCACGGCCCGCAGATGAAGCGGCTGTCATAAGGCAACCCGTTCGCCGTGGCGACGTTCGGATTGGAGTTGTTGGCATAAAGCAGCACCTGGGCCGAGTTGTGGTGTGAGCTGTGCGTGTAATCGCCGCTAATCAACACATCGAGCTTTTCATCGGGATTGTAGCGCAGCATGCCGCGCAAGGCCTGGTAACCGACATCGCCTTCCTTGTACTTCAGGCACTTCGAGCCGCCGCCGGTCGATGGCACACCGCTTGAGGGATGGGCGCAGCCGTAGTCATAGACGTTCACGTATCCTTCCTGGCTGGCATAAGCGCCGGAGATTCGACCGGAAAGATCGTCGGTCAGTTTGAAATCGGCGCTGCCGCGCAGATTGATCCGGTTGCGGCTGCCGTAAGTCGCCGACAGATAGCCGCCGTTCTCGCCGGTGGGCATCTTGGAGAAGAACTTGATCGCGCCGCCTTCCGCGTTCTTGCCCGTCAGCGTGCCCTGCGGGCCGCGCAGCACCTCGACGCGATCGACATCCATCAGATCGAGGTTGGCGCCGGTCAGGCGCGGATAATAGACGTCATCGATATAGATGCCGACGCCGGGCTCCATTGCCGGGTCGAAATCGCTCTGACCGAGACCCCGGATGGAAGCGGACACCGAATCGCCGAACGCGGCCGATTGTGGGCGCAGCAGCACGCTTGGCGCGCTGCTGGTCGCATCGGACAGGCTTGCCGCGCTGCGCTGCTCGAGCGTGTCGCCAGTCATCGCGGTGATCGCGATCGGCGTATCCTGCAAGTTCTGCGCGTAAAACTGTGCGGTAACGATGATTTCATCGGTGGTGACGCTGCTGCCGTCCTTATCGCCAGTCGCCTGCGCGAACGCCGGTGCCGCCGCCCCAAGCGCGATCGCCGACGCGCTGACCACCAATCCCAGACGCGCGATAGACGCGCCGGTAGATGCCTTCGCCATTTCCGTTCTCCTCTCCCGACCCTGAACCGGGCCTCTTTTCCCAATTGTTAGTAATGCATACAGTTTTGCGCTTGGCAAGCTGTCCCGCGCGCCAGGAAAATCCATTCCGCCGGGTGATGCAAAAAAATCACAAATGTTAACGTCTGACAGGTGCGGGCACGGCGCGTCGAGCGCTCCTGGCGTGCTGTGCCGGCGCCGGGCACAGCTTGGCTAGTGCAGGCAACAAGCCCCTTGCTTCCCATGAATGCCGGGGCGATAGCGGCCTCCATGCAACAAGCATCCACCTCCAACCCTGATGCGTTCCCCGCGTTCAATTCCGCGCAAGTCACGCTGCTTGTCCGATTGCTCAAGCTTGGCAGCCTGGTGAACGGCCCGATGAAAGACGGCGTCTGCGAACCGGCGGACGTCACGCAGCTTGAACTCAAGGTCTTGATGGCGCTGGTGGGCGAAGGCGCGCTGGCCGGGCATGACCTGGTGGAGATCATGGGCGTGCCGCCGATGAACGTGAGCCGCGCGATCGCGAGCTTGCGCGCGCGTGGCTGGATCGAAGATACGATCGATCCCGACAACCGCCGCCGCAGGCCGGTGCGGCTGAGCCTGGCCGGAATCGCGAAGTGCGAAAGCCTGGGGCCGCGCCTGGAAGATGTCGCAACCGCGCTCGTCGGCAACCTGACCACGCGGCAGGCGCGGGAATTCGCCAAGGCCGCCGATCGGATCATCGACAACATGGCCGACTGGATCACCCGCCATCACGGCGATGTCGGCATGAAGCGGTAGGCGCTTGGAATAGACTTCAGCGCTTCTCCTCGACCGGCAGGAATGCAAAGAGCACCAGCGCGACGAGAGAGCCCGCCGCCATGATGATCGAAACCGCCATCAATCCGAGCTCCTCGGAGAACAGCACACCGGCAAGATAGGGCGACAGCGCCGCGCCGCCGCGTCCGATGCTGAGCGCGAAGCCGGTTCCCGTCGCCTTGACATGGGTCGGGTAGCTGGCGGCGAAAGCTGCGTAGAAGCCGACGATGGCGGCATTCGTAAACAGCCCGGTGAGGACGACTGCCCAGGTCCATCCACCCAGCGTCGTCGCGCCCAGGCCGAAACGCGCCACCATGATTACCGAGATCAGCAGCGCCGCCATCGTCGCGCGCTTGATCCCGAAGCGGTGCATGCACCAGCCGAAGCAGGCCCCGCCGATGGCCCCGCCCAGATTGGCATAGGCCAGCACGCCCGCGCCTTGCGCCTTGGTGAAGTGTTGCCCGGCGAATTGCGGATCGGAGATGATCGAGGGCGCCATCTTGAGGATATAGTAGAAACTCAAGGCGTGCGCCGCATAGCCAAGCGACAGGACCAGGGTGGCGCGCGCATAGGCCGGTTTGAAAATGTCCACCAGGCTGGCGGCGACTTCGTGCGGTGCCTGCGTCCCCAGCGCGTCGATCGGGGCATGGCCAAGCCGCCGAAGCGTGCGGTTGATCTTCTCGAGCGCACCGGCTGGCCGCGCTTGCGCCAGCCAGGCCGGTGTTTCCGGAATCAGCCACAGGACCAGCGGGAGACAGATCGTCGTCATCACCCCGCCGAACAGGAACACCGCCCGCCAGTCATGCGCCGTCAGCAACATCGCGGCGATCAGTCCACCAAGGAAGGCGCCGATGGGATAGCCGATGACCATGATCGACATCGCGAAGCTGCGATACCTGAGGTTCGAATATTCGAAGGCCACCGCGTTGATCGCGGCAAGCATTCCGCCGATCCCCAGCCCGGTAATCACGCGATAGATCGAAAGCGACTGCGGCGATGCGGCCGTGGCGGCGAGGAACATGCCCGCCGCCATCAGCATCAGGCAGGCAAGGATCGTCGGTCGGCGGCCGAACTTATCGGCCGCCCCACCCAGAAACAGGGAGCCGATGCCCATGCCGATCAGTTCCATCGACAGGATCGCGCCAAGCCCGTCGGGCCCGAGATGCCATTCCTGCTTGATGCCCGGCCCGGCAAACGCGCTCGACAGCACATCGAACCCGTCAAGCGCGTTCAGCGTGATGGTCAGCGCCACCGCAGCCCACTGGCGCAGGCGCATCGGCCCATTGTCGATCACGGCTCTGGCATCGCAATTCGGCATAGCGGCCTCTCTCCCCTCTTACCCGTCCGGCGTCTGTCGTGTGCAAGCGCCCGACAGCCCTTAGGTCTTGTCATTCCTCGTTTTCGGTACAATTGTTAGTAAAACATACAATATGAGTCGAGAGCGATGACGATGGCGCATTTTCCGACGACGGCGAGTTTCACGGGAATGAACATGCCTTCGAGGATCGAGGCGGACATAGCCGACCTGGTCCACGAAGGCACGATACCGCAGGAGCTCGATGGCGCGTTTTTCCGGGTCCAGCCCGATCCGCAGTTCCCGCCTCGACTGGGGGACGACATCGCCTTCAACGGCGACGGCATGATCGCCCGGTTCCATTTCCACGACGGCCGGTGCGATTTCCGCCAGCGCTGGGCCAGGACCGACAAGTGGAAACTGGAAAACGCGGCCGGAAAGGCGCTGTTCGGGGCCTATCGCAACCCGCTGACCGACGATCCCTCGGTCAAGGGGCGATATCGTTCCACCGCGAACACCAATGCCTTCGTGTTCGCCGGCAAGCTCTGGGCGATGAAGGAGGACAGCCCTTCGCTGGTCATGGATCCGGCGACGATGGAAACCTATGGTTTCGAGAGGTTCGGTGGAAGAATGACCGGCGAAACCTTTACCGCGCACCCCAAGATCGACCCCCGGACCGGCAACATGGTGGCGATCGGCTATGCCGCGTCGGGCCTTTGCACCGACGATGTGACGTACATGGAAGTTTCCCCGTCGGGCGAACTCATCCGCGAGGAATGGTTCAAGGTTCCCTATTACTGCATGATGCATGATTTCGGTATCACCGAGGATTACCTCGTGCTCCATATCGTGCCTTCGGTCGGCAGCTGGGACCGGCTTGAACAGGGCCTGCCGCACTTCGGCTTCGATACAACCATGCCGGTCCATCTCGGGGTAATCCCCCGGCGCGACGGATTGCGGCAGGAAGACATTCGCTGGTTCAAGCGCGGCAACTGTTTCGCCAGCCATGTGATGAACGCCTTTCAGGACGGATCGAAGATCCACTTCGATACTCCGGAATCGAAGAACAACATGTTCCCCTTCTTCCCCGACGTCCATGGTGCGCCGTTCAATGGCCTCGAGGCCATGAGCTACCTTACGCGCTGGACGGTCGACCTGGCTTCGAACGGCGACGAATTCGAAAGCGTGAAGCGGCTCACGGCGACTGCCGGGGAATTCCCGCGCATCGATGATCGCTATGCCGGCCTGCCCTATCGCTATGGCTGGATGCTTGAAATGGACCATGGCCGGCTGGTGGAACTGAGGGGCGGCAGCGCCGGCGGCCTGCTGATGAACTGCCTGTGCCTGATCGACCACCAGACCGGCCGCGAACAGCACTGGTGGTGCGGTCCGGTCTCGAGCCTGCAGGAACCATGCTTCATCCCCCGCAGTCCCGATGCACCCGAAGGCGATGGATGGATCGTGCAGGTCTGCAACCGGCTGGAAGAGCATCGCAGCGACCTGTTGCTGTTCGATGCGCTCGATATCGAGAAGGGGCCGATCGCCACCATCATGGTTCCGATCCGCCTGCGCTTCGGCCTTCACGGCAACTTCGCGCCGGCGGACGCCATCGGCCTCTGATCGGACGCGGATGAGCCCGATCGCAGCAAAGTCGCTCCGGCGTCAGTCGATCAGGAATTCCACCGGCGCCGGCACGGATCGGGCAAGGCTCCAGGTGAGCGCGGCGTCGATCCCATCCATTTCGCCCGCCCGCCGCGTGGCGACGCCCATGCCCTGGACCAGCGCGACGAAGCGGCTTCGCGTACCGTGGGCATCAGATCGGCTCGCCGGCCGCGCGGGCACGTTCGACCAGCCGCTCCTCGTCGCGGCGCGCGCGAACTAGCAATACGAGCAGCATGAGGACGATCGCCGGCGCGACCCAGTTGATGCTCTTGATCGCATAGGCCAGGTCCCCGCCGTTGGCATCGGAAACCATGCCCACCGCATAGGGCCCGATGCCAAGGCCGACGATGGTCATGACGAAGATATAGATCGATCCGGTGATGGCCCGCATCCGTGGCAGTACCTGGTCGAACATCACGGCATAGAGCGGCGGCAGCCACATCGTCAGCACCAGGCTGTAGAACGTGAAGCGCAGATAGAAAGTCCCCGCGTTCCCTGCGGAATAGACCCAAAGCGCGAGGAACGGGGAAACGGCCAGGGCGAAGATCACGATCAGCACTCGCCCCGCCCCGGGAAGCAGTCGGTGGAACCAGTCCGATACGGGCCCGGCGACCAACGGCCCGATCACCCCCAGTCCGGCCGAAAGCAGGCCGAACTGCAAGCCGGTCTCGGTCGGTGACAGGCCATAGCTCTTCATCAGGAACGAGGGCGTGAAGCCCATGACGCCGTAGTTGATCGCAGATTGCAGCGAACCCGCCGCGATGCACAGCATCAGCGATGGCGATCCGGCCAGAACCGCATGGAGCGGCGGATCCGAAAGGCGCAGCGACTGGAACAGGTTGAGGATCACGTAAAACCCGAAGCCCACCACGCCCCATTGCAGCGCGTGCGGACCGATCGAAAGGCCGCTCAGTTGCAGTGCCGGGCGCGGGGCGACGGCCTGCGTTACCTCGGCCAGCCAGGTCATGGCGAGGACGATCGCCGCCAGGGTGCCAAGGTTGATCGCCCATTGCCGCCGGCGTGCGCCAAGCCGTGCCAGCATCAGCCAGTTGGTGAGCGGCAGGATCGCGGCAAGGACGCGCCAGCTGGCGCCGAAGGGATCGGGATCGGCCGGGCTCTTGATACCCTCGATCGCGCCGCGCTCGGGCTCAGGCAGGCGCCACAGCAGCAGCGCCAGCGGCACCCCCGGCAGCGCCGCGACCAGGAAGGCGAACTGCCAGCCGGAAAGTCCCAGCGGCGCGGCCCCGGCAAAGCGCAGGTCCCACCAGTCGGCGGCGATCCCCCCGATCATCGAGGAAACACCCAGTCCCACCGCGATCGCCGATGCCATCAGCGCCATGGCAAGGCCGCGCCGGGCCTTGGGGAAGTGATCGAAGACCATGCTGGTCCCCGCCGGCTGCGCCGCCGCTTCGCCGATTCCCACGCCAAGACGCGACAACGCCAATGTACCGAAGCCTCCGGCAGCGGCGGCCAGTCCGGTGGCGATAGACCATACGGCGATGCAGATCGCCAGCAGGCGCCCGCGCAGCCAACCGTCCGCCAGTCGCCCCAGCGGCAACGAGAACAACGCATAGAACAGCGCGAAGACGGTGCCGTAGAGCAGGCCCATCTCGGCATCGCCGATATGGAGGTCGGCCTTGATGCGCGGCGCCAGGATCGCCAGGATATTGCGGTCGAGCAGGCTCATCATCTGCGTGAGCGAAACGACCGCCAGCGTCATCCAGCCGGCGCGGGTCACCCTGGTGGCGGGGCCGCTCACAACTTGAACCAGTGTTCGGCGTTGGCCTGGAAGAATTTCTTCTTGGTTTCGGCGGGCATGTCCATCGCATCCATGGCGTGGACTTCGCGCGCTTCGTACTGGTAAGGATAATCCATCGCGTACATCACCCGGTCCTCGCCCATCACGTGCTGGCAGAATCGGATCGCTGGTTCCCAGGCCATGCCCGAATTGGTGACCAGCACGTTCGAGCGCATGTATTCGGCGATGGTCTTCCTGAGCGGCTTCATCCGCTCGTAACGCTTCGAGCGCACGCCGGCCTGGTGCATGTAGTCCAGGCGATAGAGCCAGTAGGGCAGCGCTTCTCCCATGTGGCCGACCATGATCTGCAAGTCGGGATACCGATCGAAGATGCCGATCGTGATGAGAAGCAGGAGGTGCATGCCGGTTTCGACCCCGAAGCCGAAGATCGCCCCATCGAGCCCCGCTTCCAACATCGGGCCGATCATCGAATCCGGCGGCGTGGCCGGATGGAGGTAGAGCGGCTGGCCTTCCTCGACCAGCGCGCGGAAAATCGGATCGTACTTGGGATCGTCGAGATATTCGCCCTGGGTATGGCTGTTGATCTGTACGCCCTTGAAACCCAGCTCGCGTGCGCAGCGATGCACTTCGCGCGCCGACCATTCGGGATCCTGCGTCGCCAGGGTGCCCATGCCGATGAAGCGATCGGGGTATTTCCCGCAGGCCTCGGCGAGCTGGTCGTTGGCACGCGAGGCGATGGCCTTGGCTTCGTCATGATCGCGCAGCGGCTGGACGCCCGGGGAGGTCAGCGCCAGCACCGCTCGGTCGATCCCGGTCGCGTCCATGTCGGCGATGCGCCGCTCGCCGAGATCGAGCAGGCGTTCCAGGATCGTAGTGGCGCGCTGGGAAGGGCTGGCGGCATAGAATCCCCAGAGCGAGACCATGCCCTTGTCCGCCTGGCCTTCGCGGATCATTCGCAGGAACACCTCGACCAGCTCCCGCGTGGCGAAAGCTTCCTCCGTGGCGATGCGCAAGTATCCGTGGCCCCCACCGGTCTTGAGTTCGCCCCTCGTTGATTCATCCGTCATGCCCTTCACCTCTTTCGATCCCTCGCCGCCGTTTCTCTATCCTTCGTGCACGGCCTTGGTGACCATGCAGGCCATCAGCCCCTCGATCCCGTCCTCGCTGCCATGGCCGGACCACTTCACCCCGCCGAAAGGCGCATCGGCCGCGCCGATCATGGTGGTATTGATCCCGACCATCCCCGCCTCGATCTCGCGCGCCAGGCGTCGCTGGCGCGCGGCGTCGCTGGTCCAGGCGTAAGCGGCGAGCCCGTAGGGCAAGCGGTTGGCCTCGGCGATCATCGCCGCTTCGTCGGTATAGGAATTGATGAGCGCGACCGGGCCGAACGGCTCTTCATTCATGATCGCCGCATCGATCGGCACTTCGGCCAGCACGGTGGGCGCATAGAAGTAACCCTGGTTTCCCGAACGCTCCCCGCCTGTCAGCAGCTTCGCGCCTTTCGCTGTGGCATCGCCGATCAGCCGGTCCATCGCCTCGAGGCGGCGGGGGTTGGCCATCGGGCCCATCTGCACGCCTTCTTCAAGGCCGTTGCCGACCCGGATCGCCGCCGCGCGCCCGGCGAAGCCGTCGCGAAACCGCTCAAAGGCATCCCGCTGGACGATGAAGCGTGTCGGCGAGACGCAGACCTGCCCGGCGTTGCGGTACTTGTGCGGCACCACGACGTCGAGCACACGGTCGCAATCGGCATCGTCAAATACCAGCACCGGCCCGTGCCCGCCGAGTTCCATGGTGGTGCGCAGCATATTGTCGGCGGCCAGCTTCAGCAGGTGCTTGCCGATCACCGTCGATCCGGTGAAAGACAGCTTGCGCACGACCGGGCTTGCCAGCAGGTGGCGGCTGACCTCGTCCGGCACGCCGTAGACCGCCTGGGCGACAGCGCCGGGCAAGCCGGCGTCAAGCAGGCATTGCAGCACGGCAAGGCCCGAGGCGGGCGTCTCCTCCGCCGACTTCATGATTACCGCGCAGCCCGCCGCGATCGGGGCACCCAGCTTGCGCCCCGGATTGCCGATAGGGAAGTTCCACGGGCTGAACGCGGCAACCACGCCGACCGGCTCGTGCACGACGGTCGATCGCTGGCCCGCCGGGCGGACCAGCTGCCGCCCATAGACCCGCTGGCATTCGGCGGCATAGAAGTGGAACAGGCCGACGTTCATCAGCACTTCGACGCGCGCTTCGGCGAGCGTCTTGCCTTGTTCCATCGTGGCGATGCGGGCGATCTCCTCCTGCCGTTCCAGCATCAGTCGCGCCGCGCCTTGCAGCACGGCGGCACGCTGCGGCGCGGGAGTGTTGCGCCAGATGGCAAAGCCGCGCGCAGCGGCTTCCAGGGCGCGGTCGAGATCGGTGGGTGCGGCCAGCGGCAGTTCGCCAAGCGCGGCGCCGGTGGCGGGATTGATTACCGCGTGGGTACGACGTCCGCCGCCGGAGACGCGCTCTCCGTCGATAATCATGCAGAGCGAGGGATAGGCAGTCATTCGGGAACAGTCTCCAGGGCTTCGAGACGCTCGATCTCTTCGCGATAGGGGCGGATGGCTTTGTACATGAGGATGGTGGCCGGGATGAGCAGCGTCGCCGCGCTGATCGTCAGCGTCAGCCACAGCTTGTGGGGATCGCCGACGATGAAATCCTGGATCAGGCCGACGAAGAACGCCCCCATCGCGCCAAAGAACGTGAACATGAACAGGTAGATGGCGGTTACCTGGCCGCGCATGGCGTTGGGGGCGATGCGCTGCACGGCGGCGTTTTGCGGCACCGCGCCGGCGAGCCCGAAGACGAGCCCGAAGCCCAGCACCACCAGCGCGCTCTCGCCGGTCGGCATCAGCGGCGAAACGATGTTGGTGACGGTAACGATGGCGAAGAAGATGCTGGCGGCGCGCACGTTGGCGTCCCTGTAGCGTTTGGCCAGCCACTCGACGAACGTCGCGCCGACGACCAGGCCAGTGAGCGAACCCACCAGCGCTACGAGGCCCAGCATCGCGCCGATCTGCGCTTCGTTCCAGCCGTAAGTCCGGATCATGAAGGGCACGCGCCAGAACTGCAGCCCGAACACGTCGACCGCGCTCAGCGCCAGCGCACCGAACAGCGGGTAAAAGACGCGAGGTTTGGCATGGATCGCCTTGAAGGCATCGAAACCCATGAACGTCAGGATGCGGCGCCCGGCTCCGGCATGCTGGGGCGGGCGAACACCGTCGGTCGCCGGGATCAACCGCTGCGGCTCGCGGATCGTCAGGAACAGCAGCGCCACCAGCAGCGCCGGCAAGCCGGTCCACACCAGGATCCATTGCCAGCCGAACATGCGTAGGGCGCCAAAGTGGCTGGGCTCCCATCCGGCCGTCATCATCACCAGCTTGCCGCCGATCCACGGCCCCAGTGTCGTTCCGCCGATGAAGCCGAACTGCAGCAAAGCGAAGGCGCGCGTCAGCTTCCTGGGCGGAAACGCGTCGGCCAGCAGTGAATAAGACGACGGTGCATGCGCCGATCCTCCGGCGGCGAGGAACACGCGGCTCATCACGAACTGGAGGAAGTTCTGTGCCAGTCCGCCCATGGCGATGATCGTGCCGATCGCGGTCACACCGCCCGCCAGCACGTATTTCCGCGGATAGATGTCGGCCAGGCGGGCCAGGGGAATTCCCACGAACAGGTAGCAGACGATGCTCGCCGGTCCGGCCAGGAAGCCCAACTGCGAATCCGTGAGACCGAAGTCGTGCTTGATGCGCTCGGCCAGCATGCCGAACACGACCTGATCGAAGAACGTGATGAAGGTGGCCAGCACGATGACGAACAGCGCCCAATAGGCCGCGGGCGCGCTTGACCACCTGCGCTCGCCGGCTGGCCCCGCGATTTCTTCGGGCATCACCGGGCTGGCGTGTCCGGCCATATCTTCTCCTCTCGACATTACCGCCGATCCGCTCGGGCGGTCGCGGTTTGGTTCGTGCTATTGTTAGTCTTGCATACAAAATGCGTCTGGTGAATAGTGCTTCGTGCGAAAGCGCGACAAACGCGCTGAATATGGAGAGGGCCATGCAGAACCTGCCGGGCAAGACGGCATTCGTGACCGGCGGGGCAAGCGGCATCGGCCTCGGCATTGCCAAGGCGCTGCTGGGCGCGGACATGAACGTGGTGATCGCCGACATCCGCCAGGACCATCTGGATGTGGCGACGAAGGAGCTTTCAGGCGGCGCGCGAGTCCTGGCGTTGAAGCTCGATGTCACCGACCGCGCCGATTTCACCCGCGCCGCAGACGCCGCCGAGGCGCGGTTCGGCAATATCCACCTGCTCGTCAACAACGCCGGCGTAGCCGTGGTCGGGCCCACGGAACTGGCTACTTATGCCGATTGGGACTGGGTCATGGGCGTTAACCTCGGCGGGGTAATCAACGGCGTTACCACGATCCTGCCGCGCCTGCTCCGCCACGGCGAGGGCGGACACATCGTCAACACCAGCTCCATGTCGGGCATGGTACCGGTGGGCGGGACGACGATCTACTCGACCGCCAAGGCCGCCGTGCTCACGATGATGGAGACGATGCGCCCCGAACTCGAGGCGCGCGGAGTCGTGTGCTCCGCGTTCTGCCCCGGCGCGGTCCAGTCCAACATCGCACGCGCTGGCGAGACCCGGCCCGCGCGGCTCGCCGATTCGGGCTATGCCGAGGCCGACCGGCGCCGCACCGAGGGCGGCGAGTTCTTCCATCTCTACATGACCAAGGAGGAAGTCGGCCAGCGCGTGCTCGCCGGCATCCTCGCCGACGAACTCTACATCCTGACCCACGGCGAATTCCTGCCCGGCGTGACCGATCGGGCCAATGCCATGATCGCTTCGGTCCCCGTCAAGCGCCCGCAGAACGAGAAATACAAGGCGACGTTCGCGATGCTGTTCAACTCGTCGGTGTGGGCGGACGAAATCGCGCGGCAGAAGGAGCTCAAGGCATGATCGACTTCGCGGGCCGCACGGCTTTCGTCACGGGAGGGGCCAACGGCATCGGCATCGGCATCGTCCGCGCGCTCCTGGCCGAGGGGTGCAAGGTCGCCGTCGCGGATATCCGCGAGGACCATATCGAGCGGGCGCTCCGGAGCCTCGACAACCAGATGGTCATGGGCGTCGAGGTCAACGTCGCCAGCCGCGAGGAGATGGCACGCGCCGCCGATGCGGTGGAGGCCCGGTTCGGTCCGGTGACGCTCCTGTTCAACAATGCCGGAGTCAACCTGTTCCAACCGATCGAGGAATCGAGCTGGTCGGACTGGGACTGGGTGATGGGCGTCAACCTCGACGGCCCGATCAATGGGGTGATGACTTTCGTCCCGCGCATGATCGCCGGTCGCAAGGGGGGGTATATCGTCAACACCGCCTCGATGGCGGGCTGGCTGGCGAGCGGATCGCCGGGTATCTACAACACCGCCAAGTTCGCGGTGCGCGGGATGAGCGAGAGCCTGCGCTACAGCCTGGCGCCGAAGGGCATCGGCGTGTCCTGCGTCTGCCCTGGACTGGTCAAGAGCTACATCTATGCCTCCGACGATATCCGCCCCGACGGACTGAAGGCCGATGCCCGTCCGGTCGACCGGGAGAACGTCAAGCGCCTCGCCGGCATGCACGAGGTCGGCATGGAGCCCGATGTCATCGCCGCTCGCATCCTCCAGGGTATGCGCGAGAACCAGGCCTACATCTTCCCCATGCCCGATCACCGCGAGGAGCTTGCCGAATACTTCCAGGAAGTGCTCGCCGATTACCGTGACTACCCCGAAGACCCGGGCTACGATGAGCGGATCAGGATCGAGGCGTTCCGCCGCCAGTCCTATAAGGCGGCGCGCGAAGCGGCTCGCAAGGCTACATGAGGAGGGCAGGATGATCGTCAACGCGCTCGATCACGTCAACATCATCACCGCCGATCTGGATGGCACGGCCCGGTTCTACAACGAACTGCTGGGGCTTGAACGCCGCGACGCGCCGCCGCCGCTTAGCCCGCGCAACGCGCAGTGGATGCATGACGGCGCGGGTCGGGCGATCATTCACATCAACAGCGAGGACTGCCCGCGCACTTTCGATCGCGCCACCGTGACCAGCCCGACCGGCGCCTTGCACCACGTCGCGCTCAATTGCTCGGGCCATGACGAGATGCTCGCCCGCCTCGATGCGCGGGGGGCGACCTATCAGTGCAATTCCGTGACCGCGATCGGGCTGCGGCAGATATTCACCATGGACCCCAACCAGGTCCTGCTGGAGCTCAATTTCTTCGGCGCCTGAGGATCAGCGCGCGCAGCCGCCGCACCATGCGCCATGGACGAGAACGTAAGCCGTCACGGTCAGCCC
>NZ_FOOR01000020.1 GCF_900113255.1 Novosphingobium sp. CF614 | reverse complement strand
AGCTGGCCATGCGCCAGATCCAGCCCGCACGTATCATCGCGTGGTCATGTTGGCGACGCGCTCACCAAGCCGCCGCAAGACGCGCTCATCTGAGGTTAAAATGCAACTGTAATACTAGGGTCTGTCGTCATTTGAGCCAGATGAGGGCGCAGACGAGATGCAGCCCGGCGAGGAAGTTGCGGGCGGTCTTTTCATAGCGGGTCGCGATGCCTCGAAAATGCTTGATGACGTTAAAAAATCGCTCAACCAGATTGCGCTCGCAATAGAGCACGAAGTCACATTCGCGTTTGATTTTGCGATTGGCTTTTGGTGGAATGACGACCTGAATACCGCGGGCTTGAAGATAGGAGATGTAGCGGTCCGCGTCATAGCCCTTGTCGCCAAGCATCGCGCTAGGATCAATCCGAGCAGTCAACGGTTCGGCTTGCTGGATGTCGTGGACCTGCCCGCCCGTGAGGCTGAGTTCCAGCGGGTTGCCCAGAGCATCGACAATCGCATGAATCTTCGTCGTCAACCCACCGCGCGAACGCCCTATTGCTTGGTCCACTCCCACTTTTTTTGGGCGCCCGCGCTATGTTGATGGGCTCTCACGATGGTCGCGTCGATCATTGCATATTCGTTGTCCGGATCATCTGCCAGCGCCCTGAAAAGCCGCTCCCAAACTCCCTTCTCCGCCCAGCGCGAAAAGCGCTTGTGCGTATTCTTCCAGTGCCCCGTGCTCTCCGGCAAATCTCGCCACGACACCCCGGTCCGGAATTTCCAGATCACCGTCTCGACAAAAACCCGGTTACCTACCACGCTGTCTCGACCGACATACCCAGGCCGGCCAGGAAGCAGCTTCTCAATTCTCGCAAACTGATCGTCCCGAAGTCCGGATGGCGGTCTGAACCGGCCTGGCTTCACCCCTGGCGGTGCATGGGCGGCGAGGATCGCGAGCTTCTCGACGGGATTGGCGCGCAAATAGACTTCGGTGCTGCGGAGCGAAGCGTGCCCCAGCCACAGCGAGACCTTCCGAATATCGCCGGTCGCCGCCAAGGCGTGGGCGGCACAACTATGACGCAGGACATGCGGCGTTACCCGCTTCGAGAGCAAGGACGGACATGCCAATGCCGCGTGACGGACGTGCTTTGCGACCATCAGCGCCAAACCGTCGCGACTGAGCGGCTCGCCGGTTCGGTTCAGAAATAGCGTCGATACACTTGTCGGACCGCGGGCACGCAGCCAGCCTCGCAATGCTTGCTGCGTCTCCTGCCATAGGGGCAGCACGCGTTCCCGGCGCCCCTTGCCGTGAATCCGGACCGTCGCCAGCGAGGCGGGTGGGAATGCGGTCATCTGTAGACCAAGAAGCTCGGATGCGCGCAGTCCGCAAGCATAGGCCATGTGAAGCATCGCCCGATCGCGCAATCCACAATAGGTGCGGCCATCGGGCGCTGCGAGAAGCGCCCGAACCTCATCGATCGTCAGGGCTTCGACGAGTCGCATCGTGGTCCGCTTGCGCGGCAGCGCGTGGATGCGCAGTGCCTGATCGAGGCAGGCTGGAAGCTTGTACTCGATAAAGCGGAAGAAAGATCGCACTGCGGCGAGACGGGCGTTGCGGGTTGAGATGCTGTTGCATCGATCCTCTTCGATATGATCGAGGAAAGCCAGGATGAGATCGGGATGGAGATCTTCAACCTGGAGGTCGATCGGTCGGCAGCGTCGCCGATCGGCCGCGAAGCGGACCAGCGATGTGAAACTGTGGGCGTAGGTCGCGACCGTATGGGGGCTGGCGCTGCGGTGCCGCGGCAGATGATCGACCAGATAGGCGGTGAGATGGGGAGCGAGCGAGGTCATCGGACACCTCCCAGGAAGCGATCTTCGTTGGCCGCGGCGATGGTACGCATCAGGACCGGGGTGGCTTCGAGATACCAATAGGTGTGCAAGATGCTGCTATGGCCCAGATAGTCGCGAAGGGCCGTCATGTGACGGCGCACCGCGTCGTAATCGTGGGCGCAGGCCTCGAGCGATCGGACCGCGAAACTGTGCCGAAGATCGTGCAGCCGCGGGCCGCGCGTGCCGACCGGGCCACGAATGCCGAGCTGACGAGCCAGACCAACGAACACTTTGCGGACGGTCGACCTGTCCGGTGCCCGTCCTGTGCTGATGATGAAAAGATCATCGCTGATCGAAAACGCTCGGTTGCGCCGGTCGAGATATGCCTCGACGGCGTCCCGCGTTGTCGAGTGGATGGGCAGCAGCCGGCTGCCGCCGCCCTTGCTGCGGCGAACAAGCAGCCCATCGCCGGTGAGGTCGGAGCGCTGCAAAGCGAGCGCCTCTGACACCCGCATGCCCGTTACGGCCAGCAGGCCGAACAGGCAGTGCCGATCTGCCTGTCCGGCAGGGCCAAGGCAGCCGACAGGATCGCCGCAATCTGCTCGGGTTGGAGCAGATGCGGTGCTGGCCTCGGGCGTCGGCGGCACCCGAACGCGCCGAGCGGCGGCGCGTCATGATCCGGGTCTTCTGCTCGCAGAAACAGGGAAAAGCGGCGCAGCAAGTTATACTTGGCGCGGGCTCGCTCCGGCGAGCATGACAGCCCCGCGCCTGACGGATGGCCACAATCTCGTAATCAGCCATGTTCACCTCCGTCGGCGTGCGCCGCAAGAAATGATCCGTTGGTCAGACGGCCGTGTTCGCCTGCTGGTCGAGGGCATCGGCGATCATCGCCGCAAGCGATTCTTCGGCACGGATGCGCGCGACCGGATCTTTGGCGTCGAGATCGCGTCGCACCCATTGCGGCGTGCGTTCGACCACGCGAAGGATCGTATCCGTTAGTTCCCGTGTCATGGCGTGCCCATGACAGGCGAGCCGTTCTTGAGCAGCGACTTTGCGGCGAAAGCCTATTTGTCGTGGCGTTCCTTGCTCAGGAACCGTTCACGACGACCGACGTTTGATCCGCGTCGGTCATTCGAGGAGAAGCGACATGCGTATTCGGTTGCTGGCGGTATCCCTGATTGTTGCTGCCGTCCCCCTTGGCTCCGCGAGCGCACAGATTTTCGACACCGACTTTGGCGCGATGGTCCTGAACCAGAATATCGGCGCCATCAACACTTACAACACGCAAGTGGATCGCATCGATAGCGAACGGCGTGCCGACGAGTCTCGGCGCAATGGACGGCAGTCGGCGCCGGTTCCCAATGCTCCCATTCCGGCAACGACGATGGCACTGCTCAAGAACGCCGTCGTCGACGTGCTCGACCCCGAATATCGACGCCGCCTGGCTGCCTATGGGCAGACGAGTTCGAAAAGCTGGGCCAGCACGACCTTGAAGAGCGTCGGCGGACAGGTCGGGGCGCTGACGCCGGAATATCAACGTCGCGTTCGCTCCAGCGGTCAAAAGGCCGCCGACAACTGGCTTGTGTCCCGGACGCGTCAGATTGCCGGCAGCTATGTGAGCATTGGAGCGCGGACACCAGCCCCAGCCTCGGGCGTCGTGCCCGCATCGACGATGAAGAAGGCAGAGGATGCGGCTTTCGCCGTCCTGAATCCCGAGATTAATCGACGCGCCGGTGCTTATGGGAAGGCCGCCGCCGAAAGCTGGTCGCGATCCGCCGGGCAAACGGTCGGCGCCGATGTCGGCAGGCTCAAGCCGGAATATCTGCGGCGCGCGAAGGAAGATGGGCAAGCCCGCGCGGACGAGTGGATCGTCGCCCAGTCGCGCGCGATCGCCTCGCGTTACGTCGAAAGCCAGCGGTAGCAGGCCGGTCAGCCCTTCCTCTAGCCCCAATTCCAGCACCAACTTTCGCTAAAAGATTGTCGGTGCCATGATTAGCAGTTATCCGCAAAGGCATGGACATGGAGTTGATCAAACGCCTGTCGAAATCTCGCGCAGGTGTGGCGCTGTTGACGCTGGGCGCAGCCACCGCGATCTTTCTTGCCGGGACGCGAGCTGGAGAATTCATTGCCTTCGTGACAGGGGCCACCGAATAACAGGTAGTAATAGCTCGTAGCCTGTAATCGGGACACTTGCCGTCGTTTCCTATGCAAGCGAATTTCATTGATCTTGCGTGCCGTGCGATGGTCGCGACACTGCAAAGGCCCCTTCGGATTTTGCACCGTTTTGGAATTCGGTTTGCTCCCGCGAATCTTCCTCCGCATCAGATGCGCCGACTGCACGACAGCAGTCCGTCCCAGATGACAGGAAAGATATGAATATGAGCAAAAAGTCGCCCGAGCAGATACGAAAGGATCTCAAGGAACTCTGGCCGGCAATTCCCATCGCCGCCGTCGCGCTTGCCTGGTTTCTTCAACCCGTCATGACATTCGCTTCCGCCGACGGCATGGCGCGGGTCGGATTGCTGATGGCGGTAACCATCGTCGCTACCCGAGCATTGATCGTACAAAAAGAGCCAAGAGCCGGGATGATATCCACCGTCTTCGTCGCCTTCGTCGCCGGAATGGGCGTACTTGTCTTCTTCGGAGCTGGCGACGCCGACAGGCGCAACCAGCGTCAATGTGCCCATCAAGAACGAATAATGCTGACGCCATCAGCGGAAGGACGCCATGCACTGGCAGTTTTCGAGGCCTTGAAATGCCGTCCGACGGGTATCATCCCCTCTGCCAAGGCGGTGTCGAAGAGTTGACCTGAAGGGCTTGCTCGCACTCGAATGCCCTCTTGCCCTTGCGGCGCCAAAGCGCGAGCGCCTGTTCGCGTTCCTCGCCTCGCAGCTTGTTCGCGATTGTGAGGAACGCGCCGTAGAGCGTTGCGCGGTCGTCATCGGTCAGCTTGACCAACCCGGCTTTGACGATGAGCCCACCGAGTTCGATGAGCTGCCGCGTTCACTCACGCCGCTTGACCTGCCATTCGCGCATTCCGGTTCGTGCTTTCACCAGCTCAAGCCGATGCCGCATTGCCGTCAGGCGGTGGGACGCCCGCTGCGCCACGATCAGCTCCCGCCGCAGCCCTTTCGTGCGCCGCGCTGAAAGAAACCCGCGCCCGCCTTGCGCCAGCCCTCCTTCGCAGCGGTATCTTTCGTCGCCACCGCGCCGAGCAATGCGCCCGCGAGCATCTCCGCATCGAGCGCATCGGCCCCCGTCGCAATGACGAGTTCGCCGAGTTGGCGAATGCGGCGTTCCTTGAGGGTCTTCGCTTTTGCTTCGAGCGCCTTCAGTTCCGAATCGATATCGCGTGGTTTGCGCATCGCAAGTCTCCATTGAGTGTCGATGGAACCATGATAGAAGATAGGCGCCGGTGATGCAGTAGAGTCGCCGGGATAGTCTGGAACAACCTAGTCCCTGCAGAGAATTTATTCGAGGAGGGCGCGCTTATACGTTGTGCCGACGTGCGCTCAGAAGTGTAGTTGGTATGTCGCCATGGCGATCTAGCATTTCAGCGTGAAGGTCATCAGCCGCGCCAGCGGACGCAGCGCCGCGGCGGCGGCGGCCTATCGTTCGGCTGACCGGCTGCACGACGAGCGACTTGATCGCGATCACGACTTCACCAACAAGTCGGGCGTCGTCCATTCGGAAATCCTCCTGCCCGATGGTGCGCCCGAGCGGCTTGGCGACCGCGCAACACTCTGGAACGAGGTCGAGGCGACCGAGAAGCGCAAGGACGCGCAGCTTGCCCGCGAGGTCGAGTTTTCCATTCCGCGCGAGATGACCAAGGCGCAGGGCATCGAACTGGCCCGCGACTTTACCCAGGCCGAGTTTGTCGAACGCGGCATGATCGCGGATTTGAATGTGCATTGGGATATCGGCGCGGACGGACAGCCCAAGCCGCACGCGCATGTCATGCTCACCATGCGGGAGGTGGGCGAGGAAGGGTTCAGCGCAAAGGTCCGGGACTGGAAGGGCTTGAGCATGGTTCGCGCATCGCGTCGCGGACCATCGCCAGCATGGAACATGGCTGGTCGCAGGGACGCGACATGCTCACCGCCCGCGACGTGCTGGTGATCGACGAGGCGGGCATGGTCGGCACGCGTCAGATGGAGCGCGTGCTGTCCCATGCCGCCGATGCCGGCGCAAAGGTGGTGCTGGTAGGCGACAGTTCCGCCTATTGACCATATAGCCCCGCATCTGCTCAGGATAGCGTCACCCGAAGATGCCAGGATGAGACCAGCGCAACACGATCACACGCGTCGTCCCACTGCCGGCTTGGACAAGTTTAATCGTCCCGGAAGGCGTATCAGGCGCTGGGAAGTAGGTCACGCTACGTAGTGGAACGCTGGACGTTAGCAGCGGCCTTGGCGTGGTGAAGCCACCGCCCGACTTCGTCGAAAAATAGCGAACCTGTGATTCTGAGGACGTGCGCCAAAGGCCGACATAGTTGGTAATAAGTTGACCGTCTATGCGGCGATATCCGACGCGATAAGCCATTACGAAGCGCCCTGGGCCACCTTGTGGATGTGGATCGCTTGCTGCTAGCATGCTGCCGGCAAACGAAACGCCCGAACGCAGCGCGACGGTGCCGCGCACGGCGTCACCGCCGATGATCCGGCCATCGGCAAATAGCATATTGTCGCTCACCACCGCCTTCAGCGCTGGTGCGCATGCCCCGCTGACGGCCTGTGTGGCGAGGACAGTGAGCGCATCAGGCATAACTTTAGGCGCGAATTTCAAGGACCGGCGAGCCAATGCATTATCATCGTCGGCAAGCCGAAATGCGCCCGGTTGAGCCGGATCTGCGCAGACTGTGGAGACAGTGGACGGACGTGCGTCGCTACCATCAACGGGCGCAAGACCAAGCGTCAGTGCCGCAGTGGCCGCCAGCGCAAGAAAAGGAATACGCATCTTTTTACCTCCAGACGAGTACGGAAATTATCCTTGATGCCTCCTCGTTGCTATAATCGGGCTTAGGGGATCTCACCACCTGGGGGCACTGGCGGCTCCGGCTCCTGGAAGGTTGGGTGGCCAGGGCTGTAGCGACCTCCATCGTCAGCCAAGGTGGTTCCGCCACTATACTCGGTGATGGCTCGAGCGATGTCGCTTGCGCGCGCCTCAAAGGCGGCTGCCTCGGCCGCCGTATAGCCGCCTTCGCCCCCCTGCAGAGCAGCATAGTCACTGCGTTGGTCGGCGGTCACGTGGGCGACCTCGTGAAGCGGCAGATAATCGACCCCGCCCGGGCTTAGATTATAGGTGCTTATGTTATCGATGTTCATGCTGACGACCGGATCACCATTGTTATAATTGGCCTCTCCCCGCGTCGTGCCATTGGCATAGGCCGTGCCTGTATCATTGACGACAAAGTCGGCCTTGGCCCATGCCTCCTTCACTTCGGCACCGGTCACGACCTGGCCGTTATCCAGCGTCAGCCGGGCGTTGTCCGGCAGGGCCTTCACATAGGCGTCATCACGCACGATGGCGTCTTTATAGGCTTGGACAGGGGTTCTCCACAGCGACGCTCGCCTTGGCCGAACCCTGAAGGAATATCCTCGCCAAGAGATTGAGCGCCCCCTGAATGCCCGAGGTGATCAATATCTGATCGGCACCGGCGTCTATGCCTCGCGTCTCGCGCAAATGCGCAGCGACCGCTTCGCGCAGTGCGGGAAGTCCGCGCGGGTCGCCATATTCGGTCTGAACCCCGCGCGCATAGGCCAGATGGCGTGCTACGGCACGTTGCCAGAAACTCGTGGGAAAGCTCTTTGGGTGGGGGCGGCCGACGAAGAAGTCGAACTGGGGTCGTGTGCGTTTCTCGCGCCAGAGTTCCGGCGTGCGACCGGAAAAGCTTGGGTTTCGACCAAGACGGATGCGTTTTCCCTTGTGCGCGACGGTCGCATATCCGTTCCGCAGCAGAACGGTCGCATCGGGCAGCTTATCGTTCCCGCGACGACCAGCCAATGCTTCGCGCTCATTCCGGCAGCCCTCCACTGACAGGCGCATGCGCGGCGGGCGCAACTATTGGATGAGAAAGCGGGGCAGGCAAGATCATGTGGTTCTCCGTCAATTTCGTGGCGGCGGACATTCGTTTCCAGGTTCGGGCGCGGGCGGGGCAGGGGGCTGGCGGACGCCGGATCAAGGCAGTTATCGGTCGAAATGCTGGGCGGGTCCGATCATGGACAGGCGATCTTCACCGCCGATGCGGTCTCGTCGCGCGCGGGTTCGGCCTTCACACCCAGAATTTCCGTCACAAGCGCGTGCGTGTGCCGCCGCGCCTCCTGGTCGGGATTGATGCTTTGCAACATGATTTCTGTCGCGCCGCTCAATTCGATCATCCGGGACAACTGGTCACGCAAGGTTCGCGGGCTGCCGGCCAGTCGCGCGGGCCAATAGGACCCCGAAATCACCGACGGCGCATCGCGCTGATCGGCGCTCAGCATGCGCTCCGCCTCCTCGATCGTCGGAAAAACGGTCGTGCCTCCGGTGATGTGCGCGCGCGCGAAAACGGCCCGCGTCGGCCAGGTCATCCGATGGGCCTCGGCATCGGTATCGCCGGCGAACACGCTGATGCTGAGCATGGCCTGGGGTGTCTGCGCGCCATAATGGGTAGGGCGGAACGCCTTGCGATACCGCTGAAGCGAGGCGACGGCGCCATTAGGATTGAGGAAGCCGGCGAAGGAATAGCCTACGCCCAGCGCCGCCGCCAGACCGGCACTGTTGCCCGAGGAGCCGAGTATCCACGGTTCGGGCCGCGCTTCCACGGTTGGCATCAGCCGGATTTTCCGGAACGGATGTTCGGCGGGAAAATCGCGATGCAGGAATGCGAGGACTTCCTGCACCTGCTGGTCGAAATCGTCGACATGCGCGGTATTCCGGTCGCGCTTCAGCGCCAGGTCGACCAGCGGCCCGGAGGTTGCGCGGCCAAGGCCAAGATCGAAGCGGCCAGGCGCCAACACCTCCATCTGCAGAAACAGTTCGGCGACCTTGAGCGGCGAATAATTGTTGAGCAGGATCGCGCCCGAACCGATGCGCAATCGCTCGGTTTCGCGCGCGATCACGCCCAAGAGCACCTCCGGCGCATGGGACGCGACGGAATCGATGCCGTGATGTTCGGCAAACCACATGCGGTGAAAGCCGTGAGCCTCCGCATGGCGCGCGTTTTCAAGCGCGTTCTGGAAGGCGTGGAAGGCGGTGCCGCCGCGCGGCACGGACATCTGTTCGACAAGGGACAGCTTGATCATGGGATCAATTTCTTTCGCGACGCGGATTCATCGGGGCTTGGTCTTTCATTCAGCGGGCGGGAGGGCGAGGGTTCCGTGAACCGGACGCAGGCCATCCATGCCGATGCGCAACTGGCGCATCCACGGCGCCCTGGCGCGCTCGATCGCCCTGCTTTCGGAGTCCTGGTCGGCGCCGCCGTCGAGCCGGTATTCGATCGGCCCTTCGCTGGGCGAACGCGCCAGCGTGGCAAGGCAGATGATGAGCTGGACGATATCCTCGCCCGTCACCCCTTCACGCAACAGGCCGGCGCGATGGCACCGCGCGACGACCGTGTCGGCCACCGCCGCGACCCGCTTGGCGCATTCATCGATTTGCCGTTCGGTGAATGGACGGGCCAGTCGTTCGCTGAGCGCCACATGGGCGGCCTGGCGGCACACCGCATCGGCAATGAACTCCTCCAGAGCGTTCCAGGGGTTCGGTTCCGCGGCGCCGCGACCGAGAGCGGCCGCTTCCCACGCCACGAACTGCTCGAACAATATCGTATCGAGCAATTCCTCCTTGGTCGGAAAATGGCGATAGATGGTGCCCATGGCGACGCCCGCGCGATGAGCGATTTCGCGAATATCGGCTGCCTTTCCGCGACTGGTAAACTCGATCGCGGCCGCGTCGATGATCGCGGCCCGATTGCGCACGGAATCGGCGCGTTCGCGACGAACAGGCAGGGTTTTATCGGTTTCCATGGCCGCGATATAAGGGCATTTTTCCTAAAGTGAACATATGATCCGGTTATATGTTGAAATTTGCGCGATTTTTCCCTGCATTCTTATCTGGCTTAGGTCGTCATTTTTATAACTATCTGATCTTCGCTATTATTTTTATATGCCTGCGCAGCAGGCGTCCCCATAAAATGAACACATGACCCGTTTGTAGTTCTGCCTAGTCGTCATTGGATCAAGGTCTCGGTGTAGCCGTTCTGTCGAGAGACGGGCCGGTTCGTGGCTGGAGCGGACACGCACGCACAAGTCGCGCGTTCTTGTCTCGGAGGTGCTCGCCAACAAGATGGCGCGCACGGCTTGGGCGCTGCCGACGAAACAGGAGGAATATTGAACGCCGACACGATCGCGGCGTAAGCGGGAATCGCGGCCAGAGGTGTCTGGGACGTAGGCCGTCGAAGGAGGGCATGACAGAATGGTCGGCGAGGCGGGGCAGGTAGCCAACGTCATGCGCGGCTTTGATGTCCAACTGAGAGGCATTTTCTTTGCGCCCCTCGCCGCGTGTAGCTACGAGCTATGACCGCATTGTCGCTAAGGCGTGACAGTTCAACCTCATGGAACAGGCTGCCACCTTCCTCGCGCAGACCGCGCAGAACGGCACGCACCCTCTCGCCGAGTTCGATATTGCCGAGGTAGACGATTGTGCGCTGAATGGTGACGAGCAGCGGCTCGCATTGCCGGAACCATTGCCATTCGGCGCGGTCGACTATCGCTTGAAATGCAGCGAAATAGAGGAAATCGGCGCCGTTGAAATCCTCGTGCGGGGCCGGATCGAAGATCAGCTCGGGCTTGTCCGCCGCGCCGAGCAGCGACAATCCCTCCAGCTCGGGTGCGGCCGCCGGGCGCTGCGGAGTGAGCGGCGGCAGTAGTCGGCAGGGTCGCGCCACGACCGACCGTGCCGCAGATCTGTTTTCGCCGCGTCTCGTCCGCCGCACGAAGGCGGATTCCATGACCAGCGTGGCTACGCTGGTGCCTGCGCTCCGAACCGCGATCCGGCTGCGATAGCGGGTCCGGCCGATCCGGCAGAGTTCCACCTCGAAGTGAAGGACATCGTGCTCTACCACCGCCCCCAGCCGGCCATGCTCGATCCGCACCGAGGTGAAGGCCGGATAGAGCCGCTCGCCATCGGCATCGCGAAAATCGGCGGTGTCCTGCCCATGGGCGTGGGCCAGCGCCAGCCAGTGGCGATGGCCGCAAGCCTTGAGCAGCCAGTTCTCAGAAAGTCCCGCGTGGCACAGTTCGGGCATGCCGATGCGAACCGGCTCCAGTGATGCGAATTGGAGCCGATCCGCCGCCACATGCTCTTCCCGCGCCGCGCGGTGCATCAGAAGCCCGCGCTCAGGCCAAGGCCGAACTGGAGCTGGTCGCGGTCATTGTCGCCGCGATTGAGGACGGATTTGACAAGGCGCAGGTTGTCGTTGGCGAGATGATAGTATTGGACGTTCGCCGATATCGCCCACTTGCCCGCGCGTGGGCCCAGGTTGATCGGCTTGGTGATCTTGAGGCCGGTGGTGACGACGCCAAGATTGCCGTCGCTGATCGGCCCGAAGAAGCTCTTAGGACCCACCGTCACCCAAGTCGGAGCGGCGATCGTCAGGCCATCGAGCTTGAGCGTGGGGGTTGCGCCCAGCCACACGTCATACGTGTCGCCCGCCTTGCCCACGCCGATAACGGAACTGCCGGAAACCTCGTAGAACAATACCGCATAGGGGTTGATAGTGAACTTCTTTCCCGGTGCGCCATCGGCATAGCTGGCCACCAGCGCGACGTTATGCGCGGTTTTCGGCAGGTTGTTGCCGATGAAGGCGATATATTTGGCAGTGAGCGCCAAACGCTTCGTGACCGGTACCGTGACGGCGACGAACGGATCGGTCTCGTTCACCGTCTTGGTAGACGTGCCGATCTTGTCGTAATCGGGATTGAAGTCCGTCCACACCCCTGCGGTAAAAGCCACGCCCGAGGGCAGGGCGAGGGTTGCCTGGCCAGTGGTCTGCACCGACCCGCCGCGCGTGGTGGCAACCAGGCCGTGCGGAGTGACATAGTCATTGCCGGCCCAGACATCGAGACTGCCGCTCAGCACCGGCCCGCCGTCACTGGCCGGGGGCGCATCCTCTGCATGCGCGGCGACAGCGGTTGTGGCGCTCATAATCAGAACGAAAGACGTAGCTATTCCCTTGACGAACGATGACATCGCCGCCTCCTTTTTCCCTGGTGTTGATGTTGGATTGCCTTCCCCGACATGTGCCTGCCGGTATGAACGCCCCTCCCCGATAGGATCAGCCGCTGGCGGAAAGCATCGCGGCCGGGACAGATGCCCCGGCGATGTGCTCCACGATATGCGCGGCATCGCGGGCGACACCGGCGTAACGGCCGGAACCCCATGTGTGGAGCCACGGCAGGCCGATGAAGTAGAGGCCTTCATAGGCCGACACGCCGCGATCGTGCGCGGGGTAGCCGCGCCCGTCGAACACCGGCACCTGAATAAAACTGAAGTCCATGCGGAAACCCGTGCACCAGATCACGGCGCTGATGTTCGACGCTGCCAGATCAAGTTCCAGCGGCTCCTCCTCGGGCGCCCAGCACGGGACGTAAGGAGCCTCGACCGGCGCATCGATCCCTTCGCGCGCGATATAGTCGTCTATGGTAGCGCGAATGCGCATGTAGGTGGCGTCAGCGTTATCGAGATGATGCGTCAGGTCGGGCTGGAAGCGCACGGTGTGTCCGTCGATCCCGGCCAGCATCCCGTAAAGCTTCATGCCCTGCAGCGCGAACTTCCTGAGGTCGATCTCGCGTCCGCCGTCACGGCCCGTAAGGTAATGGTTCTCGTTCTGGCGGACTTTCTCGCTGGAGGGATGGTCGTCGATCGGCATGTCGTAATGGCCCATCTCCTCGAGCCAGTCGGTCGAATCGCGGCCGCGGTAGACGCGCGGTGCGCGCGGCGCATCGCCGACGGCGAGATGGACCTTGCGCCCGGCGAGATGGAGGTCCTCAGCGATCTGGCAGCCCGACTGGCCCGAACCGACCACCAGGATCTCTCCCTCGGGCAGCGACTGCGGATTGCGGTAGTCGAGCGACTGGACCTGCAGCACGCTCGAAGGCATCGCCGCACCGGGACGCGGCACGATCGGGATATGATAGCCGCTGATCGCGATCACCACCTTGTCGGCGGTATAGATGCCGTCGGTCGAATGCACCTCAAAGCCGCCGCCTTCCAGCTCCTTGACGCCGGTGACGGCAACGCCCTCGCGGATCGGCGGCTCGACCAGCGCGGCGTACTTGTCGAGAAACGCGACGATCTCATCCTTCAGCATGAAGCCGTAAGGGTCGGTGCCGCCGTATTCACCCGCATAGCTGAAGCCGGGCAGGCGGCACTGGCGGTTCTGGGTGACCAGGCAGAAGCTGTCCCAGCGCTCGGCGCGCCAGCTATGGCCGATGCGGTGTTTTTCCAGGATCAGGTGCTCGATGCCTTCCTGCTTGAGCAGGTAGCTGAGCGAGAGACCGCCCTGTCCACCGCCCACGATCAGGACGGGAACATGCTGGCGGGACTGGGTCCTACGCGCTTCTACGGTCATGGCGGGGTCCTCTGATGGAATGGAGTTCACAATTCGAAGCCTTCGACGCGGACGGTGGCGGTTGGCATCTTCGCAAAGGCGGCGGCGGCTTGTTCGATCGCGGCGATCTGGTTCAGGGCTTGCGAGCAGCCCATGCCGAAGCGGCCTCGGACCCTTTCGTTGGCGGCTTCCAGGCCCGCGCGGGCCCGCTCGACGAAGCGGGGCAACGGATAGTCGATCCCGGCTTCCAGATGCTGCGTGATCACCGTGGAGGGCGAATAGCAGGTCTCAGTGCTGCCATCGGGCCAGCGGACCCGGAAACGCATCTCAGGCATGTTCGGTCTCCGTGGTGAAGGCGGCTGCCGCGTGGGGCGCAACGGGGCGGCTGCAGCCGGTCAGCGGCTGGGCAAGGTCCCAGACCACGGCGCTATCGATGCCTTGGCTGATGCTGACGCGGCGGTTGTCATCGATGTGCCCGGCGATGGCGCAGGAGACGCCCCGCTGGTGGAAAGCCGCAATCACGGCAGCGGCGTGTTGCCCGCGCGCGGTCATGACGAAGCCGAAGCTGGGAAAGGCCGTCAGCCAGCGCTCCATCGGCTGAGCCTCGGGCCGGGGAAGGCGATCGAGGTCGATGGTGCAGCCCACTGCCGAAGCCTCGGCCAGCATGATCGCGGTGCCGACCACGCCGGCCATGCTCACGTCCTTGGCGGCGGTGAGCAGGCCCCGTTCCGCCAGATCGGGCATGATCCCCATGCACGCGCGCAAGTCTTCAGGCTCGGCGCTGGTGCTGGCGTCCCACCACGGGAAGGGATCACGGAAGCGGCCGCGCAAGTCCGTCGCAACCAGCAGGACATCTCCTGGCCGCGCGCCGAAGCTGGTGACCGGACGGGTGGCGCGGCCAAGAATGGCGACCGCAAGTTGCCCCGCATCGGCGCGCAGATTGCTGTGCCCACCGACGACCGGCACGCCATAACGCCGCGCCGCTTCGCGCAGGCCCGCCAGCAACGGCCCGGCATGGGCGGCGCTGCGGCTCCACATGGCATCGACGACGGCGATGGGGCGTCCGCCCATGGCCATTACGTCGCTGACGTTGACCATGACCCCGCAATAGCCGGCAAACCACGGATCGGCGGTGACGAAGTCCTCGACGAAACCCTCGATGGCAAAGAGCAGGTAACCGTCGCCGTCCGGGATCATGGCGGTGTCGTCGCCCACCGGCACTGCATCGCCGCCGCCAATATCGAGCACCGTGACCACAGCGGCGATGTCAGCCTTGTGCGCCACGCCCCGACTGTCGCGCACCAGTGCAGCGAGGGTTTCGATCTCGTTCATGCCGCGCGCCGCTTTGCGGTACGCAGGCCGGCCACGCCATCGGCAATCGGCGGATAATACGCGAGGTCCGCCTGCATCAGCGCATGGGGCATGCCGTGCAGTTCCACCTCGTCGAGGCGCTTCCAGCGCATGCGGCGGAACAGCAGTTCGTTGCGGCTCTGCACGTGGGCGTGGAAGCGCTGGCAGCCCATCGCGTGAGCCGTGGAGACCGCGAGGCGGATCAGCGCCGGGCCGATGCTGCCGACGGTCCGGTGCGTGGCGGCAACCGCCAGCCGAGAGCCCCACCACAGGTCGCCCGGTTCGCGGTGAATGCGCACGGTGCCGATCACTTCGTCAGGCTGCCCACCGATCATCGAGAGTGCGACGATCGGAATGGCATGCATGTCGATCGCATCATGGTCGTCGTGCGCGAAGACCTGCTGTTCGCGGCAGAATACGGCATGGCGCAGGGCTGCCGCACCGGCGCGCTCCCAGGTCTCGGTGGCAAAGCGGACGATGTAGTCGGCCGACTGGAAGGGCGCAGGCACGGCCCAATCGATCAGGGCGTGGTCCATCACGCAGTCTCCCGTTCGGCTGCCAGCTTCTCGCCCGCCAGCTTTTCGAACGTGGAGAGCGCGGAGCACGCCCCGCACTTCGCGCAGCCCGCCTTGACCTTTTCCGCCGACAAGCCTCCGTCCCGCAGCATCTGCGCCAGCGGGCCAAGGACCGAGGCCATGAATTCCGGGCTGGGGGAGGGGTGGTCCTCCAGCGGCGTGCCCGAGATCGGCACGAAGGGCACGATGAAGGGGTAGACCCCAAGCGCGACCAGCCGCCCTGATATATCCAGCAGCGCCTCGCGCGTGTCGCCAAGCCCGGCGAGGATGTAGGTCGAGACTTGCCCGCGTCCGAACACCGGGACGGCAGCCTCGAAGGCGGTCATGTAGCGCTCGATCGGAACGCTGGCCTTGCCGGGCATGATCCGGGCGCGCAGATCGGGCGTCACCACTTCGAGATGCATGCCCAAGCTGTCTATGCCGGCCTCGCGCATGCGGGTGAACCAGACGTCGTCGTCCGGCGGCTCGCACTGGCCCTGGATCGGCAAGGGCACTGCGGCCTTCACTGCTGCGGCGCTGTCGCACAGCACCCCGGCGCCGCGATCGGTGGCATTGGGCGTGCCGGTGGTCATCACCATGTGCTTGACGCCGTCGAGTTCGACCGCTGCCCTGGCGACTTCGGCAAGCTGCCCCGGCGTCTTGTGAGCGATGGTCCGCCCGGCGGCGAGCGATTGGCCGATCGCGCAGAACTGGCAGGTCTTGGTGCGGCTCTGGTAACGGATGCAGGTCTGCAGGATGGTCGTGGCGAGCACGTCGCGGCCATGCAGCGTGGCGATCTTGGAATAGGGCACGCCGTCGGCCGTGCTCAGGCCATAGAAGCGCGGCTGCGGGGGAAAGCTGATCCGGCCCATCGCAGCGCCATCGCGGCGCACCTCGCAAGTGCCATCGGCCGCCGGCGCACTGGCGCTGTACGGGGAATCGAAGGCGCTGGCGGTGTGGATCGGCACCATCACCGTCACGCCATCGATGGTGACGGCCTTGTGATCGGACGGACCCGCCCCGCCGCGACGGCTGGCTGCTCCCGCCTTGGGATCAGCCAGCCGGATGCCGAAGGACTGCAGTTCCGCGATCAGATTTGCCGTCGTCTGGGCGGTTGCTGCCGACTGGTTCGTCTGCATCGGAAATCTCCTGGTCCTGAAGGGTGAGGGAACGGCTGCGCACGACAATCGCGGTCGGGCGGTCATCGAGGTGGAGCGAGAGCAACTCGGGCCGGGCATAGTGGCCAACCGAATCCATCATCCGCTTGCGCTTCATGATCAGCGCCATGTCGCAATCGGCGACGAGCAGGCCCTCGCCCGTGGTCAGCGGCGGCACGACATGCTGGCCTTCGGGCGAGATGATCGCGGTGTGGCAACCGCCGCTGAGGACCTTGCGGTGCGCTTCGTCGGGGGCGATCGCCGCGCGCTGTTCGTCGGTCAGCCAGCCGGTGGCGTTGACCACGAAACAGCCGCTCTCGGCCGCGTGGTGGCGGATCGCGGCTTCGATCTGGTCATGGAAGATCTGGCCCACCATCGATCCGGGAAACTGGCTGGCGTGGATCTCCTCGCCGTCGGCCATCAGGGCATATCGGGCCAGCGGATTGTAATGCTCCCAGCAGGCCAGCGCACCGACCCGGCCCACTGCCGTATCCACCGCGCGCAGCCCCGAACCATCACCCTGACCCCAGACCATCCGCTCGTGATAGGTCGGCGTGATCTTGCGACGCTTGAGGACAAGGCTGCCGTCCGCATCGAACACGAGTTGCGTGTTGTAGAGCGAGCCGCCGTCGCGCTCGTTGACGCCGAGCACGATGACCATGCGGTGCGTGCGGGCAGCGGCCGACATCGCCTCGGTTACCGGCCCCGGCACCACGACCGCCTCGTCATAAAGCGCCAGGTGCTTGGCGCCCATCTTGTAGGGCGGGTCGATGAATGAGAAATAGGGATAGTAAGGCATGAAGGTCTCGGGGAAGACTAGGAAGCGTACGCCCCTGTCGGCGGCCTCGGCAACCGCGTTCAGCACCTTTTCGAGTGTGCCGCCCGGACGGTCGAGCACCGGCGCCATCTGCGCCGCGCCGAGCCGGATGATGTTTGCGTATGACATCGCTTGTGTCTTCCCCGAAACTGTCTGGATCAGGCCGCTTGCGGCTTTGCGAGACGGCCGGCGATTTCCCCCGAAAGGTAGCCGAAGCCCGCGCCGACGATCATCGAGGAGGCGATCGTCGTGAACGGCCCGCTGCCGAACGCGAAGTCGAGCCCGGAAGCCGATTTCAGCAGCCCGAAGGCTGCGGTCGCCGCGTAGCCGTAGACCATCGCGGGGATCACCCCGAGCAGCGGCAAGTGGGCGCCGAGGATCATCACCAGGCATGTCGCCCCGACAATGGCCGCAACCACCGGCACGCCTCCGCTGCCGAACTGGCCGACCAGGATGAGGGCAATGGTCGCCCAGGCGACACCCCAGATGTTCGCGGCAAGCGACTTGACGAGAGCATCCTTGGTGCCGCCTGCACTGAAGAAGCTGGCCCAGGCAATGAACGCCGCCCAGATTTGCGGACCGACGACGGCCGCGGGTCCGACGAACAGCCAGGTGGCGACGAATCCGAGCAGACCAATGGCGACGGCAAGTGCAGTGACGAGCTTCATGTCAGTTCCCCCTGTTGTTGGGTTGGTGTTGTAGGTTCGGCGAATCTCCGGTCAGAGCGTCCAGGTGTGGAGCATGAAGGCATCGTCCTTGCGGTGGAGCAGGATGATATCGAGCACGTCCTGCGGCGCGATCGGGGTGATGCCGGGGATCAGCGAGGGCTCGCCGTGGCCGTAGAGCGCCTGCAGGGCGAAGCGGCAGGCATAGACCTTGCCGCCCTCGGCCATGAACTTCTCGATCTGGTTGTTGACCGCGAGATGGCCGGGGAACGCCTCGTCGCCCAGGGTCGGAAATCCGCGCTGTACGCCCAGCGTAACACCGGGGCCGTAGAGCAGCACCGAAGTCTCGAAACCCTTGCGCTGTAGCCGGGTCGCCTGGAGCATGTTGACGAGGCCGATGGAGCCCTCGAACGCCACGGTGTGGAAGGTCACCAGCGCCTTTTCGCCTGGTCCGGCCTTCACGTCCTCGAAGACCTTCTGCTCATAATCGACGAAGAAATCGCCCTTGTTGTGGGCGGGCGCGGTCACGCTTGGCATTGGCTTGCTCCTGTTGATTGGATGGCCTTCAATTCGGCTGGGGCAAGCGTGATGGAAACATAAAAAACGGTCAATAACGCGCTCGCAACTGCAGCAATGAATGCGTTCAATTGCCGCTATGTTGCGAGATGAACCGAATGATTTAAGCGACCAATGGTGGAGGTTGTGCTGCCATGTCGTGGAACATTCGCCGGACCATTCCAGTGAAGCAGTCAATACCGGCCCGAATCATTCAATTCCTTCGCGATTGCTACGCACAAAGGAGGACGGATCAATTTAAGCAGGCGTCCCCATATTGACCGCATATTGATTGCACTCTATGGCTCGGCTCCGGAGGCACCCCTATGGCGACAATTGCGGACTGGACCCCGGATCTGGAACGGCACGGCAAGCCACATTATCGTGCGATCGCGGATGCCATCGCCCAGGACGTCCGCGACGGTCGGCTCCACGTCTCCGACCGGTTGCCGCCGCAGCGCGAACTGGCCGACCGGCTGGGCATCAATTTCACGACGGTGGCGCGCGGCTATGTCGAGGCACAGAAGCGCGGGCTGATCGAATCGCGGGTTGGCCAGGGCACTTTCGTCATCGGCCAGCCCCGCCGCCCGCGCGCGGCGGCGCGGCCCGCGATCGTCGACCTCACCATGAACGTCGCGCCCGAGCCCGAGGACCGCTCACTCTACGACCGGATGCAGTCGGGCATGCTGAAGGTGGGCAACGATCTTCCCACGCTGCTGCGCTACCAGGCCTTCGGCGGCACGTATCAGCAGCGCGAGGTGGCGACCCGCTTCCTGCGGCTGCGCGGGGTGGACGTCGACCCTGAACGCTTGCAGATCTGCCCTGGCACGCATGTGGCGTTTCAGTCGATCCTGCAGGTGCTGACCAGTCCGGGCGATACGCTGCTGTGCGAGGCGCTGACGTATCCCGGCATCAAGGCCATTGCCGGGCGGCTGGGCCTGGCGCTGGTCGGGATCCCGCTCGACGATGAGGGCATCGATCCCGCCGCCTTCGAGGAACTGTGCCGCGAGCATCGCCCCAAGGCGCTCTATCTCAACCCGACGCTATTGAACCCCACGACGTCTACCATGCCCGAAGCCCGGCGGCTGGCGACGATCGCGGTGGCCCGCGCGCATGACGTCACCATCATCGAGGACGATGCCTACGGGGCGCTACTGCGCCGGCCGATACCGGCCTTCGCCACGCTGGCGCCCGACATCACCTATTACGTCGCCAGCTTGTCCAAATGCGTCGGCGCGGGCCTGCGGATCGCTTACGTGGTCGCGCCCGATCAGCGCCGGATGTGGCCAATATCGGCGCTTATGCGCACGACGACCGTGATGGCCTCACCGTTGACCACCGCGCTCTCAACCCTGTGGATCGAGGATGGTACCGCGGTCGCCATTGTCGAGGCCCTGCGCAAGGAAATCGCCGCCCGGCAAAAGCTCGTCACCGAACTGCTGCCCGCCGGAAGCTATGTGACGCATCCCGAAGCCTTCCATCTCTGGATGGCCTTGCCCCAGCCGTGGCAGCGCTCGGCCTTCGCGGCGCGCATGCGTTCTTCGGATATCAGTATCGTGGTAAGCGATGCCTTCACCGTGGGGTCCCAGCCGGTCGAAGCGGTGCGCGTATCGCTGGGCGGGGTGTTGAGCCGCGCCGAAGTCAGTTCCGCGCTCGATTTCCTCAGCCATGTCCTGGAGCACGAAACCGAGACGGGGCCGGGCTTTGCCTGATGCCATCTGCCCGATGCCATCTGAGGGTCTGGCCCAAACGTCGAGCACATCGGTGATGCGATCACGGCAGTTTCAGGACGCCACGGCGTGACGACGGCGGGAGCGATTGCCAGGCAAATGGGATCATTTGTCGTTTCGGAAAGCGCTGTAAAAGAGATAGATCCATTCGTGCGGTCCACGCGGTAGTAGGAGCTGTCTGGATGCCCCCAATTGCTGATGGAAGGAGACCTTCCTCGCGCACTTACCTGATCGATTGTTCACGTTACGAAGCGTGCTTTACGGTGGCCGCCGACCCTCCACGCACCGGAGGCATGGATAGCGGACCCCTAGCATAACTCCAAACGTCGCGTAATCATATGGGAAATCAAATATTTCAAGCCGACTACGTAGCCGTTTCAGAGGCGGGTAGTGCCGTCACCGGATATCGCACGTCGCTCCTCGGCGCAAAATAAAGAGGAGCGTATGTTCACCTACCAGATCAGGCGTGGTAGCTATTGCTCATGCAAGCTGAAAGAAGCCCGACAAGCCGCCGCCAGCGCTCCGACCCGATCCGTAATGTCGCGCGCGGCAATCTCGCCAAGGCCGTCGCGATAATTGCCTCGACCGGAGCGCACGCTGAGCGCAATAGCTATCTCGCCCAGCGTAATGCAGTCAGTCGCGAGGATGAGGAAAATTCCGACGTCGCCGCCAATTTTGCGCTGGAAGAAACCGCTACACAGCGTGCCGCCGCGCGGGCGGCTGCAGTCAATCTGGGCTCCGTACGTGTTCGCGCCGCGATTTTAGGCCGGATCGGTGGGTCGACCTTAACGCCGGGCGCGCTTGTTCAGGCGGGGCAGGCCGCGCCGTTAACGGTCATTCAACGTACTGATCAGATATATGTGGACATCCCGTCAGCCGCAGCAATGCTGAGCTTTCAGGGAGCCGTGGGTTGTGCCCGTTCCGGATCAGGGCATCCAATGGACGTTAAGGCCGAGTTCAGGCAACCATTGTGAACGCTTCATGCAAGCTGCAAACGAAGTCCCCCGCCCTCAGTTGATCAAACTGCTTCCATGTCGTGTAGAGCATTGTGCGACTGAGTTGACGCATATCCATAGCTTCTGAAGTGTGTGGCCGTCGTGCGGGACCGATTGTTCGTAGAATCAAATCCTGGCCGAAGGGCAGATCATTCGCGAAGCTTCGTGACTGATCCCAAGGCGGATTTGCAACTGAATGCTCGGATTACCGATGACTGAAGGTGAGCCCGCGCGTAATCCCGATGGGGCCGGCGAGGCTGATCCGCCAGTGGAAGGATCCGGTCCAGCACCTGCTGCCCGACTTCTGGCGGCTCTGGAGGCGGAATATTCCCATCTGTTGGACCGGCTTTCTTCCCATTTGCGTTCCCGTGAAGCCGCGGAAGATGCTCTGCATGACGCCTATATAAAGCTCAGGGCAGAGCCGAATATCGGCGACCTTCGCAGCCCCCGATCCTATCTTTACCGAATGGCAATCAACCTGGCTGCCAACCGGCGCCGCAGGGAACGGCGCATGACCGCTGCGAGTGAGGCAACTCTTCTCGAATTCCCCGCTGACGATCCAGACCCCGAGAGGGTCGCCCTTGCTTCCAATGAAATGGATCGTGCATTGGCGGCACTGCACACCTTGCCATCGAAACGCCGCATGATCTTCCTGGCCAGATGGCGGGATGAAAAATCCCAGGCTGAGATTGCTGCCGAGTTCGGCCTGCATCTACGATCCGTGCAAAAGGAACTGTCGAAGGCGGAGACGTATCTCAGGCGTGTCCTGCGTCGTCCCAAACGCCCTTCGCGCTAGCAGCCAACGGGCACGCTGATGATTGCATGGCGAGTTCCGGGACGGTCGAGCCTGCGTTTTGCAAAAAAATGGGCGCCTTTCGGCTGGGCGGGGTGTCCTCTTTTCGGGAATATCATGACCTCCTCCTTGGGATGGGCGGGCCGAGGCTCGCCGCCGACGGTGGTGGTCCAAGAGGCGGTGCGCTGAGATTCCCGGCGCAGACCAACTGCCTTGCAACCCGAGGGGGTCGCCGTGGCGACTTTGCACGCTTGACCGCGGACGCAACTCCTGGTGCGCCGTTGCGACGCAATGATGATCGCTCAGTTGACGGCCCTAAACCGAGGCGCCGTGCGAAAGGCAGCCGCGGTCCCTCGGACGGCCGCCCCACCCTGGCGCCGTGGCAAGTGAGTCTTGCGACACGCACGATGAGCGGACACCTCGCGGAGGCTATATCCATCGCCGAGATCGCCCGCCTCTGCCGACTGTCCCTCAGCTATTTCGTCAGGGCTTTCTCCAATACGGTAGGAATCGCCCCCTATGCCTGGTTCGTGCAACAGCGGATCTCGCACGCAAAGCGGCTGCTGACCGGCAGTAGCCTGCCTCTCGCGCAGATCGCGCTCGAATGCGGATTCTCCGATCAGGCGCATTTTACGAATGCCTTCGTCAAAGCCACGGAAACAACGCCAGCGAGATGGCGGCGCAAGGCGCTTGCCCATCGACAGGCCGCGTAATGTACAGGCGGGTTGGCGGCTCTGTCCCACAAGCTCAATCAGGGTCGCTCCCCAGCTTCCTCGCCATTGCGTTCGGTCGCACGCTGAAGGGCTATTTGGAGGAGAGCCGCGTCGTGCTCTGGGCGTTTCCAGCGGGCGGAATCCCGCAGGGAGACCAGATCCTCCATGTGAATGATGAAGGTATAGACCTTGTTGACCACCTCGATCATGAGCGCCTTCATTTCCTCGTCGGTGATCCGCGAAAGCTGGTTCCATGGGATGTCACCAAAGGGCGTAACCACTTTCACGTCGCTAAAGTCGCCGACCGCAGTTCCTGGGGTCGTGCCAGCATGGAGATCCTCCAGTTTGGAATTGCGTAAGCAATTCTCAACCAGGGCCAGCGCGAGCCGCCGCGCAGCGGCATCGGGTATATCGTCAGTTGCCATCACCTTCTCCGGGATAGAAACCCCTAATGCCGTTCGTTGGACATGGGCAGCTTTGGCGGCAAGCGCGATAGGACGCCTGCAGTGCTTCTTTCATGCTTACCATGATACGGCGCGGTAAGGGGAATGCTCAAGGTTCGCGAAGACGACGAGGTCGTATGACGGCTTTGACCGGCGATTTATCAATCGCCGGTCGTCAGGAATTCAGCCGTTCAGCTTATCCTTGATCGCCTTGGCGGGCGCGAAGGTGAGCTTCTTCGACGCGGCGATCTGGATGGTAGCGCCCGTAGATGGATTGCGTCCCTCCCGCGCCGGCGTGTCTTTGACCTTGAACTTGCCGAAGCCATTGAGCGAGATTTCCTCGCCGTTCGAGGCGGATTCCGCGATTGTGGCAAAGACCGTATCAACCGCCCTGCGGGCGTCAGCCTTTGTGACGTCGATCACCGTTGCCAGCTTTTCGGCCAAGTCGCTGTTGTTCATTCATTTCCTCCTGCAATTCTTGTCTGAATATAGAGCAAAGCGCCTATAGCTCGGCGCGCAGCTCTGCCAACCTTTCCTGGCAAAGTTCGTTGACGATGGTGCCGAGCACCTCAATGCGCTCGGCGAGGTATGTGAATTCCTCCTCCGTCATTTTGAAATGCTCGGCGTGTCTGGCTTTCACATAGGCGTCTTTGAGCTTGTTGAAATACGCTTCCTGCCTGCGGGTCTCCCTCGGCCAAGCTTCGACCAGCCGCGCAGATAGCGTTTCAGCGCGCGTCCGGAGAAATTTGATATTGTGGCTGTAGGGTGTGTAAAAGGTGTAGACGAGCAGAACGCAGTAATAGAGGCGTTCGCACGCTTGCTGAAGGTTATAGGCGGCGTCGGGAAACTGCTTGTTGTCGTAGGCAAACTGATAAAGCATCCGCGCCGATACGGCGAGGCCGAGCCACTTGTCGAAATATTCCTTCGCCATGTCATAGGCTTGTTGCGGCGTCTTGGGCCTGGGCTTGGGCAGTTCGCTGTTATCGACCTGATACAGCGCGATGCCGTCGCGCGCGACGTCCATGAAGAAATATCGGCCATGGGCCAGACCGTCATTCACCTCTTGGAGGGTATGAACGATGAAATTGACGGGTGTGCGCAACCGGTTGAGGATCATGGTCTCCCGGTCGAGGCGCTCGGCCGCCTTCTCCCAATATTCAGTCCAGACCGTCAGTTCTTTCTGGTTGACGATGATGAGCAGGTCGAAATCCGATCGATAGCCTCTCTTGGTATGAGGCTCGTGCACCCAGCGCCCGGTCGCATAGGAGCCGTAGAGAATGATCTTGAGGATGCGGCCGAGCTTCCGAGCGCCGGTCGGATCGCCATGCGCATCCTCGAACTCCTCGAAGAGGATCTGGACGACCCGATCGAGTTCGCGTCGCTTGTTTGCCGGAAGGTGATCGAGTTCGGTTTTCATCGTCTCATCGTCATTCGCGTCAGGTGAGAGGGAAACGGGTTGGATCGTCTTCCCATGGATTGAAGATCACGGCGCCGCTTTGCCGTGCATCCTTGATGTTTCGCGTCACAAGGAAGAGGTCATGTTCGATCGCAGTTGCGGCGAGCAGCGTGTCGATCACTGGCGGGGACTGCCCGATCCGCCGCTTTACCTCACCCGAAATTGCGCCCCAGCGATAGACGATCGCATCGTCGACGGAGAGGAGCCGATCGTTGAAGCGTTCAGCGAGGGCGTCGCGGGCAGCGATATAGCGCGAACGATCTGGATGGTCCGGCTCGAGATTGTGGATGCCCTTATCATACTCCGCAAGTGCCAGGACGCTCAGGAACATCCGGTGCTCGGGTTGCGCCGTTGCCCACGCCTTGACGCTGGGCGCACCGTTCGGGTCCGCCAACGCAGATACGATATGGGTGTCCAGCAGCCAGCCTTTCACAAAGGCACGTCCCGCCCGCGGTCGATCTCGCGTTCAAGGTCGAGACCATCGAGTCCGAGGCTCTCGAGGAACGGAACGAAGGCAGGCTTGCCCGCATCCTTGGGCAGAAGTCGGTCGAGTTCATCAATGCTCATCACCACCACGGCCTCCCGGCCGCGGACAGTGACGCGCTGCGGTCCCTCGCTCTGGGCACGCCTGACAACCTCGCTGAACCGGGCCTTGGCATCCTCGAGTTTCCAGGTGCCGCCTGAGGCAGACTTGTCGCGCACGCCTTTGCGAGTGGCAGTGCCCATTGCGCATACTCCTGACTAGCTAGTCAGATATAACCGGTCGCGCTCCACTCTGCAAGCAAATCGAGTTCCGTGACGTTGCATGCCGCATTTGAAGGTAGCGGCTCGCGAGAGCTGTTCCGGTCATGGTTCGACGAACAGCTTCCCAAAATGATGGGCAAGGGCTTTCGCTTCCGCGGCTCCGATCGCGACGCTGGTCGTCGCCGTCCTGGTGATTGCATCCGCAGCTCGATCGAAGAGTGCAACGCAGCGCTGGTTGTCGAACCGGGAAGAATACAGGATTCCATCCGCGGCGGTCGTGGCGTGAATCTCGGCGCTGACTGCCCAGCTTCGTCGATAATCGATTCCATGAAGGTCCGTGAAGGACAGGCCGTGCGCAGAGACGCCAGCATCGACCAGCGGATAGAGTCTGAGCGACCTTGCCGTCACGATTTCGCTGCGCACCCGGGCCTCGACCATCGTGGAAAGGATGTGCGGAGTCTCCGGCGCGCGAACAAGGGTTTCGCCGAAGGCCGTCTCGAGAGTCCGGGCAGCATACAGAACCTTGTAGCTGCCGTCCGGCGAGTCATAGCGCGATTGCGGTATGTCGCCGGCGGGTCCGAAGTAGATCGGATCGTGGCCGGTCCGGTGGATGCGATGAAGACGCACGCCGGCATCGATCCGTCTCAGTCGAATGGTTGGCACAGAAGGTCAGGCCGCCCAGCCCGCCGCAAGCCCCGCAAGCTGCTTCAATACCTTGGGCTCAGGCCGTCTGGCCAGCGTTTGCAAGATCGTCTCGGGCTGCGCTCCGAACCCCTCGAGTGGCGTTGTGAGCATCATAAGCTGCTCCCAGGGATTCATGTCATCGAATGCTTCCAGCACTGCCTTGAGGCCCTGCAGCACCTCGCCGTCGACGAACTGCGCGGCGGGGTAACGGATCTCCGTTCCATAGGGGACGCCGAGGATTTGCCGACGCTGACGTTGCTTGTCGATCGCGGCCGGCGTGACACCGAACATCGCTGCGACGTCCCCCCGTTCCAGCATGCCTCCCGACCTGGCGGCCATGTCGGCGCGAAACATCGCTGTCTTCTCGCGCGCACTCCTCATCGCCTCGAAATCAGCTGTGGACCTCGGCGCAATGTCGCGCCCCGCGACGCTCAGGGCGTGCCGTGGGTCCGCTTCGCTGCCGACAATATCAGCCAGCGTCTCGTCACTCGCGGACGCGACGGCCTTGGCAATGGCTTGGGTCAACACGTCGATCGCTCGTCGGCGCAGCGTGTCACTGGCGGCGATATGTCCGCCTGAGCGTGACCGGGTTCGCGTGCGACGGGCATTGATGGGAACGGTGCTGGCCATGATGTCCTTCCTGTCTCTACAATAGAGTGTCCGACAGGAAAGACAAGTTCCGTCCACTGTTTTCTGGTGACGATCTGTGCCCGATATGTTAGGGGAAACCGAAAGGATTTCTCCGTGGTAGCGGCCATCGACGAACACCAGACCGAGAGTGTTGCCGGCGAACCGAAGCTGTCGGCCTGGCTCTGGCGGCCATGGTACGCCAAGCTGTGGTGGGTGACCATTCCCGTCTGGTGGCTGGGAATGGCGGCATCGACGCGCGCCGATTTCCTTGAGCCGTTTTATCGAGGCGCGCTCGCAGGCTATCTGAATGTCCTTTTCTTCCCGATGACGGCGCTGATGGTGCTGGGCGTCGGCTATGTCAGGGAGCGTCTCGACAACTTTGTGGGACAGGGTGAGGGAAGGCCGCTGTCCGATGAGGAGGCCGAAACTGAGAGACAGCGTGTTTGGGAAGAACATGAGCGGATGGTGAAGAGATCGCGCGCCTTCGCCGATCCGTCCGACCCTCGATCTGGGCCATTTTGGATCGGCAACCCTTTAAACCCGCTGAATCCAGGCTACGTTGATCCCCATACGGGCAAGCACCGTTAGCGCTTCTTGAAGTTACTGTCTCCGTCCCCAGGACTGCCGGCAATGTCCGTCGAGAAACTGCCCTTGGAGAGAACAGAGTTTTGCTCCAGCGAGGTGAGCGGACCGGTGATATCAAAGGTGGCGCGCCCGTTGTCAGCATCCTGAAGGTAGCGATTGCGCATGCCTTCGTTCCCCAAGATACGGTTTGACAGCTCACGGGAGAAGGTTGTTGCGGGATCGCCGGAGCGCGCTGCGGCACGCTCAGCGGCAGCAATCGATTCCCGGACGTCGAAGTTCACAATGTCCATCGTGGATTGCGCGGCTTCGGTAGTGGATCCCTGATCCGTGCTCCGAAAACCTACATCGCCACCAAATCGACCTGCTGTTGTTCTTCCTTTGCTAGTCGTGTGGGTAGGCCCTCTTTGCCGTCCTTTGCCAGACCGCGTGCTATCGCTCGTGGTTTCACTATCTGAGGTAGATATCGTTCTCCCAATTTCGAGCCCAACCGTGGTTCCCATTGTCGTCTGATCAGCGGCTGAACGAGACAGAGTTCTTTGCCATCCAGTCTGGGCCATAATCGCCTGCACATCGCGTTGGAGAGTGTCGGCGACCTGCGGCTTCAGGCGCCATTCCCCCTTGCGATCCATCTCGAAGCCACCGCGCAGCCAGCTGGCGAGCATCGCCTGGCCTTCGGCACCGCTGCCCATGAAATGCTCGATCGTATCCGGTCCCGCCTGCTTGCCGGCTTCAAACCGGGTGCTGGTATCGCTACGGGCCGACCGGCTGTAGTCGGTGCCACTGGAGACGAGGAGATCGTTGTGCGCGAAGCTGAAGCGGGCACGCCCGCCATTCGCGATCGCGCCGAGCTGGCTCTCGTTGATGAGGCCGGCCTTCCACATGCCAGCCGCCGTCTCAGGCGTCAGATTGAGGCTGAGATCGCCATTCTGGTCCATCGCGATTTGCCGCTTTGTGAGCTTGATGCCGTTTTCGGCGAGCAGGCTTTGCATCCGGGTCAGGCGCTCCCGGTCAACGATCGAGGTCAGACGCTCGTTGCGCGCGCGATCGGCGATGCCGGCCGCACCGCCTTCGGCCATGTCGACCTGATTACCCGCCGTGCGGCTCAGGGCCTGGATGAAACTGTCAAGGCGCGCCGCTTCGCGTGTCGAAACGCCGGCCGCGGCCGCGCCTTCCGCAAACCCGAAATTCTCCGACTGCCGCCGCTGCTCGCCGATGCGAGCTGCTCCGCGTGTACCGCTGGTTCCAACCTCACGCTGCGCATCGAGTCTGCCGGAACGCTCGGCAAAATCATAGCCGGCCGCCTCGCTGGTCCGGCCATAGACGCTCGTGCCTTCGCGGGCAGCCTCGGCGCTGGCACCATCGGCGGTGCCGACCTGCACCGCAGCATTGTAGCGCTCGAGCGCCGCCATGACCTGTGCCTCGTTCCTGCCCGTGGCGCGGGAGAGCTGCGTGATGGCGGTACTGCGGGCTTCGCCGGAGAGCGCGTTGATAAAGCCGGCACGCCGGGAGGTTTCGTCGACGGAAAGACCGAGCATCGAGGCTGCCTCGCGCTGCCCCTGGTTGCCGCCGCTGCGCCACGCCTGTTCGGTTGCGACGTTCGCGCGCTCGACGCCCGCGACGTTGTTGCCGGCATAGTCCCGCCGTCCTTCCATCGCGCCGACCTGGACCTGCGCTGACGTAAGGTCATTCCTCAGCATCTGCTCCTGGTCGAACGTGTTGGCGATGAGCTTGGCGAAGGTGGGATCGGCCTGGGCCTCCCCGATCACGCCTGAGGCCTTGAGCTGCGCATCGCTCGCCGAATAGCCCGCGCGCTCGAAATGTCGCGTCGCCCCCTGCATCATCATACCGTATGCCCGCTGGTCGCCGAACGCGCGCCATTGCACGAGGTTCTGGGTGAAGGCCGCGAACGTCCTCTCGCCGGTCTCGCCTTGGCCAAAATAGCCATTACCCAAGCTCCTGAGCGCATCCTTCTCAGCGAATTGATGGATCGCGGTGGTAGCGGCATTGGCTTGAACGGCGCGCGCAACCGCTGGATCGGCGAGGTCGCGGCCGGCCAAGGCCGGTGCAAGGCTCCCAAGCTGACGAGCGCCCTCGATGCCGCCGAGCGCCATTGCCGTCCCACCCGAGGTGCCGGGTCGCTCGCCAAGAATATGGCCTGCCTCGCCGAAGATGCGACTGGCACCAAAGGTCGATCGTTCCCCGAAGTCACCGAAGCTCGATGCCGTCGCGGCGCGGGAACGGGTGCCCAATGCCGAGGCCTGCGCTTCCAGCGCCGACGCTTGTCCCTCGGCTGTTCCCATTGGCGCGGCGGCGGCAGTGCCCTGACTGGCGATGCCAAGCGAGCCCGACGTGAAGGCCGTGAACACATTGCCGCTGAAGCGGAACACGGTAAAGACGAACGCGCCGGCAAGCCCGGCCGCGGCCGTGCGGAAGCTGCCGAAGATCGCTAGCGCCTTCATCGCCGCCGAAGGCGCGAGGAGCCAGGCATTGGCCGCAAGTGCGTTCGAGCGCAGCTCCGCGAGGGTCGCCGTCGCGCGGCCGAGCGTCAACTGATAGATGCCGGCATCTATCACGCCCCAGAGCGCCACGAAGACGAACATGCCCAGCGCAAAACTCGCGACCCGCAGATTGATCGGCGTCAGGATGAACAGGAGCGCGATCGGGATCATGAACAGCATGATGCCGAATACCGTGGCGCGGATCGTCGGCATCCATTCGTTCGCGACCGACATGGTGGCAAGCCCGTTGGAGATCACCGCCCGATTGGCCATGACTCGCGCCGCGCTCGCTGGTGAATCCTCGAACAGCACATCGCCCACCGTGTTGCCGAGCAGGATGTGGGTCAGGAAGGCCTGCGCGCTCAGCGGCCGGCCCAGCATCATCTGGCCCATTTCGCCGAGCTGCTGCCGGCAGCGCGTCATCTGCTGGGCATTGCCGGTGTCGTATCCCGTCCGCGCGCAGATCTGGTTGGCGTAGCCGTCGAACAGGACCGGATCCGACAGTCGATCCGAGATATGCGTCCACGCCTCCGTGCAACTGACCGTCGTGCCGCCCTTGTCCGCTTCGGTATAGACCGTCGAGAAAGTGGCTGGCCCAGCCATTGCCGCAAAGGAGGCGGGCAGGTCCGTCGAGGTTCGAAAGAGCTGATCGTCGTCGACGCCATAGGCCGCCGATACCCGCGCCACGGGATAGCATTGGCGCACATAGTCCTTGATCGTCGCATCCAGGAAAACGTCGGTCATCGGACCGCGCGGAGAGACGGCGTTCAGGAACAGGTCGAAGCTGTGCCCGCCGGCGCCGAACTCGATCTTGGCATTGGGATCGAGCGTGTTGTCGTCGATCGTCTCGACCATCGCCCGTTCGATCATATTGGTCGCCCCGGCGACGAGCACGAGGAGGTTGGGAACGCCACCGACCGGTTGATAGGCGTTGCGGACGCGGTCATAGACATGAACCGTGCCGGTTGTAGCGACAAGCCCGACAAATAGCCCGACGCCGATCAGGATCTGGAAGCCAAAAGCGACCAGTCCCATGCCAGTACCTCGGACGCTGGCGATGATTGCGCCGAGGCCGATTCCGACCGTCGCGACGATCATCACCAGGGTTTCGTAGCGCGCATCGCCGAAGATCATCGAGACGAGACGGAAGGCGTCGACCGTTTCAGCAAAGCCGTCATAGGTGTGGAAGCTCGTATCGACCGCAAAGGCGGGAGAAGCGAGAAGGAGGGCGGGAAGGGCGGCAAATAGCCTCGGAAGCCGACGCATCTGGACGATCCTATTGGTTGCGCGCTGCGGCGCCGGCGGCGTCGCGTGCATCTCGATCCCGGTCCCGCAGGAGCCCGGCATAATTGGCGGAGAGGTTGGCCTGGTTGAGGGCCGCAATGTAGCTCTGACGCATCTGTGCGCGCTGGCGTAGCACCTCGTCTCTCAAATCTCGTAGCTGCTCGATGCCCTTGGAGAGAATCCGGGTCTGGCAGACATTTTTGTTGTTGCCGTCGGCCGAGCCCGCGACCGTCGCCCCGCGCTCGGCATTCGTCACCGTGAAGTCGATGGTGCGGGTGAGATCGTTGAGCATCTGGTAGGCGAGGGTGAGCGCGACCAGTTCGTCCGTGTCGCCGATCACCGAGTCGACGACGCCCTGGCGTACGCCCCATTCCAGCATGCGATAGACCGGAAGCGTGCGGACATTGGCGACGAACTGCCGCTCCTCGGCCGACAGCGCAGCACGCGTGCGGATCTTGGTGGCGATCGACTGCATGCGTGTCCGCGCGAGCACGAGAGCGCCGCGGCCGCTGCCGTCCTGCGCGCAGTCGGCACCTGTCGGCGGGAAGTTGAGTGAGCGTCGCTGGACCCGCCCGGTCAGGAAATCCTGCGCGCTTTCCATATCCTGCGCCGGGCACTGGGGAATGGCCGTGAAGAGTGGAACACGGTCACCATCGTCCCAGCGCATATAGACGTCACCGACCCGCGCCCGCATCACGCTCGCCCAATCTGCCGCGCCGACCCGCGAGGCTGCATGGGCGAGGAGCGAGCCGGTGCGGAAGATGTCGGTCACTTCCGCCGGGCAGTTGGCGAGCGCGTCCTTCAGATCCTCGGTGGGATTGTTGTTGTTGGCCTCGATCTTTTCGCGGCTCTGCTGGTAGCTCTTGGCGAAGCCTTGCTTCACCGAGCGATAGCCGGTCATCTCTTCGATGATCCCCGACATATTGTCGTCGCCCTTGGCGATCTGCACCATGCGATTGGCAAGGCGGCAGTCGTTGACCTGGATCGAGTTCAGGAAATTGGTCGCCGCCTCCATCTTCGAGATAATGTTCCCCATTTTCTCGTCGAGCGTTTCGAGCAGATACTGGAACGCGACCGCGGGGGCGGCCTGGAGGATGCTTTCGAGCTTTTGGACGAGATAGTCAGGATCCAGGAAACTCATCCCGCCCAGGAACATGTCGATGCCGCCGCAGCCGGCGCGGACCTTGGGCAGGCTGACCGACATGAGATAGTCGTTGTGGACATCGACGCGGCCCGACATGCCACCGGCCGTGATGTAGCCGCGCGTCTGGTCCTCGAAACTACCCGGGGACGTATAGGTCACATTGTCGAACCAGCTCTCCGCCCAGCTCTGCGCGTGAGCGGGTGCTACGGAAACGTTCGCCGCGATGAGAAAGGCGATCAGCGAACGGACGATGGCGCGATGGCAAACGAACATGGCGGACTCCGCACGATTTGGGATGACGAAGAAAGGACCGAACCCGCCATCGCTCAGTGCCTTGCCTTACGGCTCGCCGGCAGCCCCACGATGCCGGTGAACTTGGACATGGCCCGGACGCCGACCGCAGGCCTCACCCCCGTCAACATCTTCGCGGCCAGATAGAGATTGCGGGCCAGATTGGGCGAATGGTCGGTGCCGATCGCCACCGGCACAACGCGCTTGTCGTCGGCCAAGGGCCTCACCCAGGCGACAGGATGCCCGACCCACGGCAATCCGAGACGTCCCGATCGGATCATCGCTTCCTGACCACTGATCGTGCGGACCCGCCAGCCATAGCGCGACCCCAGCGCCGTCAGCTTGGCCCAGAGATCGCCGCAGGGAAGGCAACCGGGCGCGGTGGTCATCTCGATGAAGAACGCTGCGCCATGCCCGCGCAGCGTAGTATTGAAGTCATCGGGGAAATCGCGCGTAACGGGAACACGCGACAGCCAGACCTGCATGGTCTGAGCGTCGCCAACCGGATGGATTGCCGCGCGCATTGCGTTTTCGCGTGTGACGGACTGAGCGGATACGACGGAGGCAGCCAACGCCGTCAGTCCGATCACGACAAATGAGGAGGCGCATCCCCGCGACCTTGCCGATCGTCCCTTGAGCGCAAGGAAAATTTTCCTTACATCGGGTGGCGAAGGGAGTCGCCGGATGAATGCCATTACCATCACATCGAAGGGACAGATCACGCTGCGCAAGGAATTGCTGGCGCATCTCGGCGTCCACCCCGGCGATAAAATCGAGCTTGAGAAATTGCCCGATGGACGCGTCGAAATCCGGCCGGAGAAGAAAGCCGGGAAAATAGACGCCTTTTGCGGATTTCTGAAGCGAGAAGGCCAAAAGCCGATCTCGATCGAGGAGATGAATGAAGTCATCGAGAAAGGTTGGGCTGGCGAACTGTGAAGATCACAGCGGACACCAATATCCTGGTGAGAGCAGTGACCGAGGACGATCCCGAGCAGGGACCGATGGCGCGCAAAATGATCACCGAAGCGGAACTGCTTGCCGTAACCTTGCCTGCGCTGTGTGAGATGTGCTGGGTTTTGCGCCGTTCCTACAAGTTCGGGAACAATGATGTCGCCGCGGCGATACGGTTGCTGCTCGACGCTGATAACGTTGCGCTCGACCGGCTGCCCGTGGAAGCTGGATTGGCAATCCTCGATGTCGGTGGCGATTTCGCCGATGGCGTCATCGCCTATGAAGGACAATGGCTTGGGGGTGAAGTGTTCGTCAGCTTTGACAAAAAGGCCGTTGGATTGCTGGAGAAGCGCGGGATCGCCGCTCACATCCCAGCCTGACCAGTGTTCGATGCCCATCGTCGGGGGTAGAAGCGTTTTGGTCGACTTCATCGCCTCGGCTCCAGACTGGTATCAATGAGATCACCGCCAACGGCTCTCGGATCGGTTGCCGACACCGGGCCGTTGCTCAGTGCGTCGAAGAAGCCCGCATCCTCGCCCGGGCCGGTCATGAACTGCTCGGGCCGAATGTCGCCGCGCAGGAGGCGCACCGCCTGATAGGCCATCTGCGCGAGACTAGGGTATGCCTCGACACCCGACGCAATGATCATGCGCTGGGCGCTTCCACGCCGGATGACCATGGTTGTGGGCGTGATCTCTACGCCGAACCGCTCCCTGACGTCGGGGCGCCTATCGACATCCATGAGCGTGACCTGCCAGCCCATCTCTTCCTGGAAACGCTGGATGATCGGCCACTGGACACGGCAATAGCCGCAGGTCGAACGCGAGAACATGACGAGCGCGAATTCGGCACCATGGGCGCGCAGATAGGACCGGCGAATGGCGTCCTTCTCGGCGGTCAGCTCAGAGCGGGCGTCACCGACCATCGGGTTGGCGGACTTCGAGTTGAGTTCGGGATGCTGCAGCATCGCGATCTGGGTGATACCTGCGAACGCCCGCGCCTTGCGCCGCGCGAAGTCCTGAAGCCGCCAGAAGTCGGCGACGGCATCGACCGTCAGCACGGTCGCGGCATAGTCCCGCTGCTCTTCGATGAGCTTACGGATCTTTGGCGGCGTCCACTTCGCCAGCTCCGCCATCGGTGGGATGATCGGTTTCGCGAGCACCTCGGGATCGCGGGCCTCGTCTGGCTTAGGGGAGGGCGCTTCGTACCACCAATAGCCTTGCTTCGAAGGCGCAGTAGCCGGCTCGAACCCTTGCGCATTGGCCGATTGGGGAAGGGCGAGGATCGCCAACGCCGCCAGGCTCGCCCCTTGAAATCGATGACAACCGAAGCGTGATTGTATTACCATTGTCGTGGCAAAATGCCGGACGGAACCAGGAAGTTTAGAAATATGGCACAGCAGGCTCGTTCGGACCGAGGCGCCTCCCGGCGCAAGGACGACGTCATTCAGATCAGGGCTGCCGCGGAGCTCAAGGCGATGCTCAGCCGGGCCGCTTCGCTGCGGGGCCAGAAACTGTCCGAATTTATCCTCGCGAGCGCGCGGCGGGAAGCCGAAGCCGCCATTCTCGATCAGCGCACCTTCCTTCTTGATGCCGAGAGTCATGAGCAGTTTCTGAGCCTGCTCGATGCACCGCCTGTGCCGTCGCATGGCCTCGAAAATCTGATGAAGCGCGAACCGCTCTGGAATCGATGATCGGTCTCTTTGCTCGTTTCCATGTCCACGCGCCCTGTTACGCCAACTGAGCGAGTGAATGCCGCCCATGATGTCCATGCTTTCGCCAACGGGCGGCACGCCTCTCTCGATCTTTGGCTCGCCGAACGAGGCATCGTCAGTGAAGGCACCTCGGCGCGAACATACGTCGTGTGTGATGCCGACCGACCAGGTCGGGTCGTGGGCTATTCTACGATCACCACTGCAATGGAGGAGCGCGCGGCGCTGCCCACAGCCAGACTGCGTCGCGGAATGCCGGACAAGGTCCCGCTGCTTCTCATCGCCAGGCTTGCCGTGGATGCTGCCTTCCAAGGCATCGGCCTCGGTGCGGATATGCTCGCCGACGCGCTCCGGCGCTGCGCCGCAGCCTCTGAGATCGCGGGCGTTCGCGCCGTCGTCGTGCATGCGATCGATGACGATGCCGTGGGCTTCTACGAGCGGCATGGCTTCGTTGCCTCGCCGCTGGGGGAGCGCATTCTCCTGATGCCCATCGAGGCTGTCCGGGCCTTGCAAGACTGACGACGGGCTACCTTGCGCCGGAGCAGTCTCACGTTTCCGTCGAGCAACAGCCCCCCGTCGCCGTTGGCCGCGCTCGTAGCGTCTTTCCTCGCAGCGCGCGCTCACAGGATGCGCTCCATCCGGGTGAGGCGGGAGGTCGGCAGCAGCCCGAAATAGCGGCTGTCGAACCCGCTGGGATGAGGCGAGCCGACATAGATCATGCCAGCAGGGATCACGCCGCTCCATTCCATATGGTCGAGCTTCATGCCGTTGTGAGCAAAGGGCAGAGCGATGCCGAGCAATGCGCCGTTGCACAGATAATGAGCCTCCTGGGCGCGGGCGGCGTGGGTTGAAGGCGTCTCGTACATCGTCAGGCGGTCACCGGGCATGCAGAGTGCGTGCTTGGTGACGGATACGGGCTTGGGGCCAGCGATCGCATGGCGAAGCGTGAACATCACATAGTCGCCGCGCAGGATCGGTCCCGGGCTCTTTCGTACGGCAAAGGCCTCGATCGACGGCGTCATAACCAACGTTACCTGCGGCATGAAGAGCGCCGCGAACATGGCAATGGGCAGGACGATCAGCATGGCGCGCGCGAGCCGCTCCGGCCGTGCCGGCTGATCCGGCCCTGAGGCCCCGAGCGCCATCGCCGCCTTGCGCGGCAATCGGCGCAGGCGCGGCCAGAGGCCGGCGATCGCCCTAGCGAGCGCGAGCAAGAGCCTGAGCATGGCTTACCTCCTCCTTCCCGCCGAGGCGGGCATATTCTTCGAACATTCCGGAGAGCGCGCTGTCGCCGAAGACGACATGGGTGGCGCGCGGGCTTTCATCGTCGCGCTCGCAATAGGCTTGGGTCGGATCGCCAGGGATCATGGCAAGCGCCGGAACCTGGACGATCCCATGCTGGCGGAAAACGATCGGATCGATGATCAGCTGAACATTGCGCATGACGCAGTTCGGGCCCTCACAGCCCGGATCGAACCGCAGGATTTCGGCCGTGAGCTTTGCCATCGGCCCCATCTTCCTGAGACCGCTAGGAACGCCGCGAAACGCCATCACGCCGCGGACCTTCTCGAGCTGGACCGCATAATTGCGTAGTGTCGAGATCGGCATCGACGAGGATACGAACAGAACCGGAACCCAGCCTTTGTCGACGGCGGCCGGGTTCGCCTTGGCGAGCGCCTGCTCTTCGGCGGGCTCGAGGCCCAACGCCTGGCGCAGCGCCTTGGCCTGCGCCAGGCGCTCGGCCGCGAGGCTTGCCTCGCCGCGGGCCTGCGCAGCGCGAGCGCGTACTTCCATGTCGGGCTCGGCAAGTCGCTTGTGCAGGCCGTCGAACGCGCGCCGTCGGTCGACTGGGTTGTCCGTGCGTGGAAGTCTGGGTTCGGGCAGATGTGCCGCATCGTCCTTGCCGCGCGCGATCGCGCCTTCGAGCCGGTTCATGCTGGCCTGACCCTGATCGGTGGCAGATTGCCGCGCATCGCCGCGAGGGGCGTCACTCGCGACGACCTGCGCGAGCGCGGCGGTGGCCACGCCCAGCAGCGCGAGAAGGGCTGCGCTATGGATTGACGGCTTTGAGATACGCATCGATGCGCTCCCCCATGTCGATTTGAATGTCGGATTGGGCGCGGGCTTCGATGTCCGCATAATATTCTGAGAGATCCATTTTGCTGAAATCGAGCGCCTGAAATTCTTCGGGCGTGAACCCGCGGCACATCGGCTTCTTGGCCGTACCCCAGAGGTTGCCGTTGAAGGCTTTCAGCTGGGGGCGGCCCTGTTCCTGGATGATCCGGCCGAGCTTGGTGTTGAAGCAGCAATGGCCGCGGGCCTTCTGCAGGCACACCCCAAGGAAGCTCGAAGTGCAGTAGCTGCCGATCTCGCGGCACATGCCCGACGAGCGCAGCATCGCCGTCTCCATGTCTTGGCTGTCGCAGCCGGAGAACAGGAAATCGATCATGAAGTTGATCGCGAGGCTGACCGCGAGCGACGTCGGGTCGAGACCCACGATCAGCGCATTGGCCCCCGAACTTGCCGCCTGGCTCGCGGTCGCGCCCGCCTTGAACGCCGTATAGGCGGCCTTCATTCCGGTGAACACGCCCTTGGCCACCGCGATCTTGGTGCCGATCGACGAGATGGACGAACCCATCCCGTCCTTGACGATCTTTCCCTTGTCCTTGCAGCAGTTCGCGAAGGTGGTCGAAAGCCCGGCGGGCCGGCACCGGACCCCGCGCCCTGAGAATATTTCGATCTTTCCCAGGCAATTCCCGTCGGCGTCGATGCCGCCATCCGGCTCGGTTCCTGGATCGTCCATCGGCGGCTCTTCCACGATGGGGTTGGTCGCGAGATCCGCGCATTGATGGGGCGAACATGCCGGCGTGCCGCCCTCGGTCTTCACGAGGCAGGCATATTGCGGGCCGATCGGGCAGCTATATTGGCCCATCGCATCGGCAACGCAGTCCACCTCCTGGATCGGGCACAGCCATGCGCTGCTTGTGGTCGCAAGGCAGTTCGCCTGTTCACCTTCATCGGCCGCATCGCCGTTGTTGTTAAGATCGGCCGCGCAGATCTGCTGCGCCTTGGCTGCGCTCGGGCAGGCGAGTGCGAAACCCGCCCCGACCATCAGTGCGAGGGCCGCACCGCGCGGGTCCAGATACCAGTATCTCGTTGTCGGCAGCCCCATCATTGCACACTCCCCGTGCAGACCATGTCGGCCCCGGCGAGACGCACGGTCTGCATCATCACCACCGCTTCGGGAAAATCGTCGAGGCATCCGCAGGCGGAGACAACTTCCTCGCCAGGACCTGCCGGGCATTGATTGTCAGCAGTGCAGGCGTGGAAGAAGGTGTCGTAGCCTGTGGGCAGATTTTGCTTCGCACCGACGACGCCATCGGGCGCCGCCTCGCTGTTGGCCTTGGGTGCGCGGGTCTTGCACACGGGCTCGCAGGCCGGCACCGAGCCCCGGTCGGGAAGGGTGAAGGCACGCGTCGATGTCGCGTAGCTACCGTCGCTCTGGAGCGTCCGGTCTGCCAGCATCGTCTCGGTCGAATGGTCGATGATATAGGCGCCGCGGCTCGTGTCGGGCTTGGGCGTGTCATCGACCGTACACCGGTAGGCACGGTCCTTCAGGAAGAAGTCGAGCGTGAGATCGGTCGGGCAGGACGGGCCGCCAAGGATCCGTGTCTGGGGCAGGGGTCTTAGGCCGGTCGCGACCCCGTTGATCCACGTCTGGACACCATCGACCAGCTCGCTGTCGAGCCGACATTGCGGATCGGAAGCGATCGCGCCGCAACCGTCGACGACCTGCTCCAGCGTCTTGCAGCTATTGTCGACGTCGACATGGACCCGCGCGAAGCCTTCGCCGCCCGATGCGACTGCGACGCGCAGCCAGATTTCATGGTCGCCGGCGGTCAGATAGGGCTGCAGATCGAGGTTCGGGTAGGAATAGAAGGTCTTCTTGAGCTCGCATTTGCTCGGCGGAAGTCCGAGCGTGGTCCAGGCGGACGCACCCGAGCCGATCAGCTGCCCATCGATCCGCACCTGCGCCCAGTCGTCGGCGAAGAACTCGGCAAGCCGCGCGTCAACGATGCGGTCGGGGTCGGTCACATGCAACGTCATGCGGAAGTCGACGAGCGTGCAGCGTCCTCCGGCCAGGCTGTTATCCGCCGGCGAGCCCATGAGGAAATCGAACGAGGAGCCGTTCTGGATCGTCCAATAGCCGCCCGCGGTTCGGCTGATGATATCCTCGGCGCTCGGTTTTAACACGGTCACCCGTCGCTCGATCGAGCAATGCCTGAATGCAAGCGCCGTACCGTTGCCGATCGCCGACCCCTTGAGCGCCTGGAACACGGAATTGCTTGTGGACGCGGAATAGGCATCCGACGCGATCGCCGCGGGATTGGCGCGATAGGCGGTCTGCGGAAGATCGGGATTTGTCGAGCAGGCGGTCGATTGCGCACCGACATAACGGATCGACGGACCGTCGATCAAAGCTTCGGCGACCCCGTAGCGGGGATCAGCCGTGGTGAGCGCGCCGATCATCCCGCCGCCCAAGTCGCGCAGCACAGAGGCCATGTTGCCCCAGGCAAGGTTCGTCCCGCAGCTGTTGTTGAGGCAGTAACAGCCAGCGAGCTTGGGCATGTCGACAGAGGTCAGTTTGAGCTTTTTCGCGGCGTCGACGTCCCAGCGAAAGAAGCTGCAATTGTTCCAGCTGCCGGGTTCGCATGAGACGACTCCGTTCGCGCAAATGCCCGACACCGGCACAGGAAGATTCGCCGTGCTATCGACCGTGCCGTCGAGATCGGTGTCGCGCGCAATGGTGACCTTGCCGAGATCGCCGCTCGACGCCGGTTGCACCAGCACCTCCATCATCGTTGCGGTTTTCTGGCATGCGATGTTCGGTGCGAACGTGCGACTATTGTCGACGGTCGAAATTTGCTGACCGGCGAGGCCCGGCGTCACATAATTCTGCCGGAGCGCATCGCTGTCGCTCGTTTTTGCGCGCGACGCTTCGGCGGCGGCCCGGGCGCGTTCCTCCATCGTCTGCGCCGATACCGGTGTGGCGAGTGGGATGGCCAGCGCGGTCGCGATGACGGAACAGGCGGTGAGGAGGCGCCGATCCCGTCGGGGGAGCAATGCGGCCGCGCTGGCCGGGGGTGGAGCGGCGCCGCCGGGGGGGCATAGCGACGCCGCTCCGGTCCCACGCGGAAGCCATCGGCCGTAGGGGCCTTGGCGAACAGACCTCCGGAATGGACGGCTGTCTCGCGCGGGAACCGGGGGAAGCGACCCGCTCATGGCACCGGTATCCCGGCGCAGCAGATCACCTTTTCGAAGAGCATGAACTGGGCGTTGTCCTTGCCCGGCGCATGCTTGGCCGACGACCAAAGCGCGCCCGGGCGGCCGATGTTGACGCACTTGCCGCCTTTGACCGGCTCTATGATCTGGAGCTTGTACCGGGACTTCGTCCAGACGGGCTGGGGCACGAAGGAGCAGCCGTCAGCCGAGCTGATCGTGAGCGCGCCCAGCCGCCCCATCATGAAGGTGCCGCGCGCGGCCAGGCCTGCCCAGGCCTCGACGCTGTCGTCGAAATGGATGTCGCCGGCGACCGGATAGGTCGCGCCCCACGATCCCATGCACCAGAACAAGGGATCGATGACCTTGCCCGCGGCGGCGGCCGCGCTGTCGCCCATGCAGGCGAGGCCGGCGGCGGGATTGCCGAAGAGGATCCCCTCCGGCTGGATGATCGCGCCCAGCGTCCCCGACTGCCAGGTCGGCAACACCTCGGTGATCAAGGCCACGTCGAAGCCGTCATTCTCGAGACATGGCAGGTCGGTGAACATGTCGAGCATCGCCCAGACCGGCGAGATGTAATAGTGCATCTGCGCGAACATCTTGCGGGTATTGGTGCCGTCCGAGATCGACGACTGGCTGCCCTGGAGCTTGCCACCGGTCGGCAGGAGATCGGCGCCCAAGGCCATCATGCAGCCGGGTTCGGTGACAACATCGACCATCCGGTTGGGCGACCAGTAGGAGACCTTTACCCCGAACCAGAACTGCACGCCCTTGCGGCAGGCGCAAAGCGGCTTGGACGAGGATTGCGCGTCGAGCGCCTTGTCGAGCTTGTCGAAGCTCCCCACCCGGATGCCACCGACCGTGATCGGAAAGATGCAGGTCCAGCGCACCTTAGTGATCGGATTGAAGACGGTGCCCGCCTCGCATTTGGAGGCATGGGCCTGGCTCGGCCAGGCGAGCGTCATCAGCAGGCCGATGACGAGTCCTGTGACGAAGACGGGAACACGCCCGATCATCGCGCCGCTCCTTTCGCGGCGGTCGGAGCGACGCGGCTCTTCGGTCCATATTCGGTGAGGATGAGACGCATGCCGGACTGCTCGACGATCACCGGCGCCACGGTAAGCCCCAGACGCTGCTTGACCCGCTCCTCGAGGATGTAGATCGCGCGGCCGGTCTTCTCGCTCAGGTCGATTGCATCGCTATTCTGTGCGCCAAGCGCCGACAGCAGGATGAAGTCGCTCGCCCGGGCATTGCGAAGCGCCCAGCCAAGGTCTTGGCGGTGCACGACGACAAGGCGTTGCGGTAGCTTCACATAAGTGAGCGGGTTGAAGGTGAAGCCCTTCGGGTAGAGCGTCTTGCCGCCCGGCAGCGTGATATCGAAGTCGAGCGTGTAGAACGGGACAACGCTGCGAACCCGATCCGCCGCCGCGACGCCGAGCGGCGCTGCCTTGAGGGCGCTCCACTTGTCGCGGGGACCGAAGGCCTTGCTCATGTCGGACGGGAGGGTGGCGGCCTTCGCCTCGATCTCGGCGAGCGCGTCGGGCTCCGCGATCGGCCAGGTTCGGCCAATCTTCGAAGTCGCGGCATGGACGCTGGCGGCGACAAGGAGAGACGCGACCACGAGCAGCACGATCGTTGCCGACTGGAATTTGACCACGCCCCAACCAGGTTGGCCTCGGCCGATGTCCGGCGAGCGATCAGCGGCCATGGCGCTGCCTCCAATGCCGATCGGGGGGCTCGGGAATGCCGATGAGGGCCGCGACGAAGGCGCAGAGCGCGAGCGGCGTCAAAAGCCAGATCAGCACGCCCGCTTCGGTGCCGAGCGACGGCGACATCAGCAGGAGCGCGCTTTGTATCAGCATCAACAGGAAGGCGCTGACGCTGAGCCGGATCGCCGACTGCGAGGGCGCAGAGGAGATGAGGCCGTTCATTGACCTCTCCTGCGGCGCAGGCGGCTCATCAGCTTCGCGGTGCCCGCCGAGAGGCCGAGCAGGAGCAGACCGGTCGCGAGGCAGGACGCCGCGATGAGGAGCGAGGCGCGCAGCACCATCATGGTCGGCTGATGGAGCAACAGTCCGGCGACGAGCACCAGCAAGCCCATCATCACCGTCTCGATCATCACGAGCCGGAAGCGCCACTGGACCGACTCCGCTTCGAACCGCTCGGCGAGACGCTGCTCGACAATGACTTCGATCGCTTCGTTATCGGACCAGTTGAGCGGCAGCTGGTCGGGGTGCGGTGTGTTCCGTGCCATGGCCATCATACTCCCACGAGGCCGGATGCGGCGGGTGCGCCAAGGATCTGCGAAGGCTCGACGCCGGCCAGGCGGCAGATCGCTTCGAGCGGCGAAAGCCCTTGGCGCAACAGCGCCTCGAAGGCGGCCACCTCGTCGGGCGCCGACGTGTTGATCCAGTAGGAAAAAGGATCGACCACCAGCCGCGCGATGCCCAGACCCAGCGGGGAGTCGATGAACACCTCGCTGTAGTTGGGCTTGGAATTGCGGACCGACTTCAGGAGATCGAGGACGAAGCCCGAATAATCGAGAATCTTGTTGTCGACCGCCCGGTCATAGGTCGAGCCCTGCAGCAGGAACCGCGTCGCCGCATTTTCAAGGATGACCTGACCCGTCCCGCCGAACAGCGTGAGGTCGTTCATCGACTGCAGCACGATGCCGAAGGAGCCGCGATATTTGCGCGCGCGCCGGTAGCCCTGGCCGAACGCCTCGGCGAGGCGGCTCAGATCCTGTCCGTCGGTGCGGGTCATGAACTGTGCGGCTTCGTCGCAGAGCACGAAGCGGGGACGATCGCGCGCGGAGAGATAGAGCTCCTGGGTGACCGCGTTCACCACCACCATGACAATGACGTTGAACAGGTCGGGCATGGACTTGAGGCGCTCGAGTTCGAGCACCACGAATTCGTCATTGCGGATGTCGAGCGTCGAGGGTCCGTTGAAATAATGACCGTAAGCGCCGCCCGAGCCGAAATCCCGCAGGTTGAAGGCGAGCTCGCGCGAGGTCGGCACGAGATGATCGACGCTGTCGAGCGCGGTCTCGACCAGCGACGGATAGGTGCCGAGCCACTCGCGCACCGCATCGATGCCATGATCGGCGCGGCCGGTGTCGATCGTCCATTGGACGGCGGACTTGAGCAGGTTCCACTGCGAGGTGGTGACGCCCAGCCTTGTCGATGCGTTCGCCATCTCGGCGACGATCGCGACCGCCATGGTGATCGCCGACTGCTTGTCATCGCCGTCGAGCGCCAGCCCCATATCGAAGGGATTTAGAACCAGATGCTCTTCGCCGATGTCGATATAGCGGCCCGAGCAGAGCGTGCAGAGTTTCCGGTAGCTCCCGCCGATATCGATGATCCGGATCAGTGACCCGTTGGCGTAATATTGCTGGCAGAGATTGTTGAGCAGGAAGCTCTTGCCGGCACCACTCTCCGCCGAGACGATGAAGTTGTAATTGTTGATCCTGGGGTCGAACAGATCGAGGGTGACGAGCTGACCCTTGCGGCCCGTGTAGAGCAGCGCCGGGCGGCCGCCGCCGCGGAAATCGGTCTGGATCGGTGCCATCAGCACCGCCGCCTTGACCGGCATGCGGAAGTCCCGCTCGAGCAGGCGCAGCGTCGTCCGGTCGGGGTAAAGCCCGAACGGCAGGCTCATCACCAGCAGCGTCGGGTTGAGATAGCTCTCCTCCTGCATCGAGAAGGGCAGGGGCTCGCCTTCCCACAGGCGCTTGGCACGTGCGGCAAGGTCCCGGGCATGCGCGCGGTCGCGGCCGAACACCCAGATCGTCGGGATCACGCGGACGAACTTGCTGTTGCCCGCCTCGTCGAGGATCCAGCCGATCTCCTCGATCTGCTTGCCGACCTCGACCGCGAAGCTGCCCGCCGCCTTTTGCGCCGAGAGGATCTGCGCGCGCTTGTGGATCTCGAACTGCGAATGGTCGAACAGGATGTTGAGCGTGTAGAGGAACGGGCCGCCGATCTGGTCGCTGTCCTCCGAGGCGCCGCGCATGCCGCCCATGAGGCGATTGGCGCGTTCGGCGGTGATCCGCCGGGCCGGCGCTTTGGGCGTCAGACAGCGCGCGACCTGGTTGCCCAGGAACACCTCCGCGCCCTCGAACACGAGATCGGGACCCGCATCGATGATCTGCTTGGCGATCGGCGGCGCGCCTATGGTCGTGCCGTCGGCAAAGACGCCGGGCGCCGGATCGGCGACGCCGTTGAAGACGCGCCGGTAGAAGGCGACCATCTCCTCAGGCGGCAATCGGCGGATGCCTAGTTTCGACAACTGCTCCTCGACCTGCCGGCGCAGATCCTCGCCCAGCGGCCGGCGTGTCTTGATGGACAGCAATGTGCGGAAGTTGCGGACAGGAATCCCGTGCAGGGCCTTGAGGCCATGACGCCCTTCGCTGAGATACGCGTGGGTGTGACGCGCCGAGGCCTGAATGAGCGGATCGTCGCGGGTCTTGAGATCAAGGAAGGCATCGAGGGCGTCGTCGATCAGCGGGTCCGCGAAGGTGTGCAGCTGCAGGACCGTCCCGTCCGGGAAGTGAATATTGAGCAGTCCCTGCAAGGCGCCCTGGACATGGGCGAACATATAGGCGGTCGGCACCAGTTCCCAGGCATGGCCCCAGGTGTCGTCGATGCACAGGAACGCCTCGGTCTCTTCGTCCCAGGCCACGAGCGGCAAATAGTCGGAGAAGCTGTCGCGCTGCACGGCGTTGCGCAGCCGGGAGTAGGTGAGGCCGCTCATGGCCGCGGCTCCGATGCCGGCGGCACGATGGCGGGCGGAGAGGTAGCCGCCGGTGCGGGCTCGCCATCGGGCGCGGCGGAATCGCGCACCTGGCCGAGGATCGGTGCCTGTACCGCCCGATCGGGCGCGGCGACAAGGGCGCCACCCACGACCCAGACCGGCTTGTCGACCACCGAATAGACGTAGCGTGGCATGTAGAGTCGGTCCGGGCGCTGCCGATCGGCATACGGCAGGATCAGCGTGCGGACGGTCTGCGCGGGCTTGAGCATCGGCGTGACCGGAGCTTCGATCAGACCTTTCAACTCGCGATAGACGCTGTCGCGATAGCCGCCATAGGCGTTGCCGGCGCTTCCGCCCCGCGATCGGGAACCCGCTCGGTCGGCGTCTTCCCGGCGCAGCATGGCGCGGTCATTGGTAACCTTGGGGTCAGACTTCGAGGCGACCCCGGCGACTGCGTCTTCATACGCCCGATCGGGATGGATGCACTGGCCGTGGTCGCTATTCTTGCAGGAGAATTTTTCCGAATAGGGCGACATCAGCGAACCGACCGTCGCGCACCCGCTGAGGCCCGCAAGGAGGCTCAGAGACAGCATAGCGCTGGGGAAGGACCGGCGGGCCAATATGGGCATGGCGAAACCTCCTGTGGAGTGAAGGGAGCGTCGCATCAGAACTTGGCTCCGACAGACGGCTTGATCTCGAGGGCGAGGCCTTCCTGGATGACGACCACGACATCCTTGGCCGCGCCGACTTCGACCACCGGGCCTGCTTGGCGGGCGAGATCGAGATAGAAATCGGTGAGCTTGTCCGACGACTTGGAGAGCCCGCCGGCAACGCCCGACTTGACGGCATCGCCCGCGTCGAGACTGCGCACGCTGCCAAGCGCCGAGGTCGACAGGCTCCCGAACGTGCCCTCGACCGACTGCGAAATGCCCGCGATCGTGCCGGCGATGAACGAACGCGCGAGCGTCGCGCCGGCGCGGGTCACCACCTTGCCTGACAGGCCCTTCTTTCCATCGGCATCGACAAAGAAGCCCTTGATCGCCTGGTCGACCACCGCGTGGCTCTCGAAGTCGACGCAGGAGATCGAGACGAGCTGGATCTCGACGCGCTCCTTGGCGAGGCTGCCGGTCGCATTGCCGACGACGAAGCAGCCGGCCAGATTGGCCTTCACGTCATTGGGGAGCACGGCAGGTGCCTGGACCCGGGCGATGATCGGTTCAGGGTTGCTCGTTGCGTCCCGGCTCGCGAGCGCGTCGACCCCCGTCAGCAGCCGCGCCTTCATGAAACCAGGAGGCAAATAGATCGTCCGCTTCCCTTTTTTTGACGAGGGCGAGCCGCCCGCGCCTCCTTCCGCCGTTTGCGCAGAGGTTGCCGCGCCGATCGCCCCGACCTGCCGTTCCGTGGGCGGCGCAGGCGGGGCCGGAGGCGCCGCCGGAGCGCTGGGTGGGGCCGGGATTTCCTCGGCAGCGCCCCTGGCCTCGGGCGGAGCGGGCGGGTAGGCAGGGGCCTCACCCGGCAGCGCAGGCGGAAGGTCGCCGTCGCCGCCCGCGCTTTGGGGTTGGCCCGCCGGTGCGGCACCCGGAACCACCTTGCCTTCCTCGATCGCCGTCACCCGGTCTCCGAGCAGGGTCTGTCCGTCGAGGATCTTCTGGAGATCGCCGCGCAGCTTCACCTCGAGACTGTCGCCGCGAAGCCCCGCGCCCATGTCGAGATTGGAAGCCTGCGGCGCCTTGGGCGCCTCCTTCTGGCCGCTGGTGCTTGCCGTGTAGAGACCGAGGCCGACCAGGGCGATCGTCGATACCACACCCAGTTGCTTGGCGCGCAGCTTCTGGTTGGAACTGAGCTTCGACCATTGCGCCGGCAGATCGAGCAGAGCCGGGCGCGGGGTATTTGCAGTCTCGTGGCCGTCGCTACCCTGACGGGCCGACGGACCATCCTCCCCCTGACGGTTTTCTTCGGGCGCAGTCATGGCTGGACACTCCGACGCACGACGATCAGCCGCGCGGTCTCATTGGGACCCAAGGTCAGCCGGTCGATGGTGATGGCGAAGATGTCGGCGCCGAGCGCCGCATCGAGGAAGTCGCGTTCATCGAACGTGCTCGCGACGCTCGTGCGGACCAGATATTCACTGACCGAAAGCCCGGCGCCCTCGACTTCGAGCCGCCGCCGTTCGCTCAGCGACGCCGTCGGAAGGTCGGCAAGGGTGAGCCTGTCGCGGGACGGCGCGACCTCGGAAAAGGACGCAGGCACCCGGTCCTGCAGGATCGCAAGCGCAATCCCGACGGCCCGCTCTTCCTCGACCAGCGGGCCCAGAAGCGCGTCATTGGCACGCGCACGCTGTGCACCGCCGGGGACCAGCGTCACGGTCTGCGCCGGAATGTCGGCGGGCTCGGCGTAGAGCGGGTAGATGGCGCCGTTGCACGAGACGAAGAATTCCGACGGCGTCGTCACATAGGTCCGCGTCTTCGTGTCACCTGGCGCCGCGCTCGGATCATCGGTTTCGAGGACGAGGAACTTGATCCATGCGTCCGAACCACCGCGCTCGACCGCCAATCCTTTCTCCGCGGAGAATTTCACGTCATCGATCTCCCCGCCGACGCACACGATATGATTGACGTCGCGATTGGAGAGCCGGATGCGGCTCGTCTGGTCGGGAAGCGCCGAGATCGACTGGGCGAAGGCGGGGACGCAAGCGGGCAGCGACGCGACAAGCGTGCCCGCGAGGCTGGCAAGCCTCATGCGGTTACCGGATATCGGCACTGAAATTCTCCTCCTGGAGGGCGGCCAGCCAGAAGCGGCCGTTTTCGAGCGCGTAGCGAATGCGCAGGTTTCCGCGGAACTTGCGGATGACGCCGCCGATCACGCGGACCTTTTCGACGGGCACGAGGATTTCGCTGCCCGTCCAGGTGACGGGCTGGTCGCCGCGAATATAGGTGGCGATCGAAAGCGTCGGATTGTTGCCGAGCTCGTCGAGCAGCCGGTTCAGGCTGTCGCGCAGGCTATTATACGCGCTGGGATGCGCGATCCGCAGCAGCTCCTGAAACTGCCGGTCCGCCGAATAGGCGGAGTATGTGCCCACGAGACCCACGATGTTGAAGGTGATCGAGCGGAGATAGCTCTCCGACGGCTTGTTCCCTGTCACATAGAGGTCGCCGTCCGCGCCGAACGGCACGATCACCGTGCGCGTGTTCTGGTTCGAAGTGTAGATGACCGTGCCGAGCACCGCGGTGATGCCGAACAGGCCGGCGATCGCCACCTTGAGCAGCCGGTTCTCCTCGAACAGGTTGGCCGATCCCTGCAGGTAGCGATGCAGGTGCCAGCTCGGGCGCGTGTCGCCGATCACGTCGGCCGCTGCCTTGCGTCGGAATGGATGGGCCATCTCGCCTACTCGAAGAAGCGGGTCTGGGTCGGACCCGGATAGTTGCGGAAGCGGGCAAGGCCCCAGCGCCAGGCCAGGTGCGGGATGAACCCGCGCGGCTTGGTCCGCTTCCAGGGAATGAAGAGGAGAAGGACGCCGATGAGCGACCAGCCGATGATCCCGCCGACGATGACCGCGACGAAGATCGTGGCTATCACGACGATGAACTCCTGACTGTCGAACCAGAGGATCTGGACCGGCCGATGCAGGAACTGCGGAAGTCGCTCGTCCACGCCCTTCTCCCTTGCTTCACCACGCTGCTAGGCGTGGTCTGCGAAGGGTGACCATCACCCTCCGTTCTGGTGGACGGGTGCCGGCAGGCCGGCGGCCCGACCTGTCTTCAAATCAGCATGCCGAAGGTCTGGAGGATCGAGTCCGCCTTGATGAGGCAGACCGCCGCCACGATCGTCGGAATGCCGATCATGATGTTCGAGAAGAGCCGCGAGACGCCGAACAGGAAGGCGGCCACACCGCCCACGAAGCCGAGCGGTCCCTTCACGCCCTGGTTCACGACGATGTCGTAGATGTCGTAACCAAGGTCGCCGGCGGCCGGCGCCTGGAAGGCGTAGGCGACGCTTGTGCCAGCGATCGCGGCCAGGAGGAAAAGGACGGCCGCGTCGATCGTGCGGAACGTCCTTCCCCGAAGCAAAGTTAACATATTCAGTCTCCTTGTGGTCACCAGAGCCGTCCAGATCATGCTTGCCGGTACCGATCCGTCGTCGTGTCCGGCCGGCGGCTTCGCTGGACGGCCCCTGGAGGCGCGCTGCCGCCGGCATCCCGGTCCTCGCCGGCACGGTCTTCGCCGCGCACGTGCGAGATCCGCCAAAATCGTCGGGGTCGCTCCTTCACGGACTGCGCTTGGGTTTCCGGCTTTCGGTATCGAGGAAGGCCTCGAGTTCGGCCTGCTGGAAGCCCGACACGAGTTTGCCGTCGACGAAGAGCGTCGGCGTGCCTGAGACGCCCATCTTGCGGACGGTCTCGGCGTCGCGGGCGACCTTCTCGGCGCCGGGACGGCATTTGTGCAGCGCGGCGGGCTGAGCACCGGAGTAGATCGATTTGAAGGCCGCCTGCTGGTCCGCGGAGCAGAGGATATGCTCGGCTTTTGCTGCCGCTTGCGGGTGAATACCGCTCACGAAGTAGATGAGGCGCTGGACCGGTTTCCCCTCAGCTTCCTTGGCCAGCCAGAAGCGCTCGAGCGCCTGGCAATAAGGGCAGTCGGGATCGGTGAACTCGATGATCTTGGGCGCGCCCGCAGGCCCTACCACAAGGGCGTCTGCGGGATTGATCGCGCCGAGGCGCTTCCTGGCGCTCGCATCCATTGCCAGCGCCGTTAGGTTGATCCCGTTCTTGTCGTAGATCGCGGCGAACAAAAGATGCTGACTCTCCGGCGCGAAATAGATGACTCGTCCACCCGCAACAGCCTGATATATTGGACCGCTGACAGGCGCCGGACCGAAGTCCTCGAAGGTTAGATTGGTGAAGGTCTGGCGCAATTGACGCTGGGCCTCCGCGGCCGCAGCCGTGAGAGGCTCGGCGCCGCTGTCTTGCGCAAAGGCGGGAGCCGATGCGCAAAATAGCGCGGCCAGGATCAGTTTACCGCTGCGGGACATCGGAAGACTCCGGACGAGCAAGGGAGGTGCGTGCGAAAATTCGCCTGTCGAGATTGAGCGAGTTTCCGATCTTGATCGCCGCCGGCAGGGGCGTCGACGCGGCGGCAAGGGGAGGCGGGCCGGCGTCGGCCTTTTCGCGGATCGAGAAGCCAGCCTCGCTCTGGAAGACCGCGAGCTCGGGGGTACGAGCGCAGGGGTAGGCTTCCGCGTCGGGGCGATAGGTCTGGGCGCTGGCCGGGTTAGCGCCGATGGCCAGCAGAAGTGCTCCTGCAAGCATGGGCGGGGAGCATGGAAAGTCCATGGCACACGTCTCCTCGTGGCGCCGCAAGGCGCTTGGGTTGGGGTTTGGCTGGTCCGGGCGGCGGTGCTGAGACTTAGGGTTACGGTCGCCGCCGATCCGTTGCGTCCCGAGCAATGACCAGCACGAAAGCTCGCCGCAAGAGGCAGGGCACTGAAGTGCCGAAGCGGCGAAACAAAGCAGAAAAGGAACAAATTCGGTCAATGGAGACGGCGAGCGCGTTGAACAACAGGTTTCGGCACAAGCGGCACTGTAGTGCCGCTTGTGCCTCGATTCGTCGTGGAAATGTCCCCGTTCGGGAACGCGAACGGGTGTTTGCGCGGTAGTTTTGGGAGGAGAGGACGGCGATGGGGCGAGCAAGACGCAGCTTTAAGCTTCGGCTTTCACAAGCCGGATTGGACGTCCTGATCGATTCGCATTGCCACCTGATTCGCGTCACCCGATCGCTTCTCGCCTGGGGAACCACGCTCCACGTCGCGATCGAGTATCTGAACAGCATGCCCACGAGCGAGATCATCGAGCAACTGAGCGGCGAGGAGGTGAGTTGGTTGGGAGGAGGACAAGAGCACCACGTCGGAGCATCCTGTCACCTCTGGGATATCGCAACCGGCATCACCGAGCGTATCCAGGAAGACTCGCCAGAGGCGAGGCAACCCACTCTGGGCACAATCTACATCGTGGCGCTCCTGCAGGTCACAAAAGCCGACCAGGCAGGATTGCTGCGCGCTTTTGATCGCGCCCTGCAATCGGGAGCACGAATACCGGCTTCACGCGATGCCAATGATCTTGTTGGGTAAATCCCGACAACTTGGCCGAGGTTCTCAATTGACAGTGGTGGTAAGTACACCTTAGCCTCAAACCAATGGAATTGCCTTGGCGGGCGGTATCTCCCGTAAGGAGACGCGGACATGTCGCATTTGATAGCGACTTCCGTTGCTGAAAGTCCGTTGCTGTACGTCAAAGTGCAGTCGGGGCGGCAAATAGAAGAGGCACGGAAGAAGCGACACCTGACGCAGCGCGATCTGGCGCGCGAACTCGGCATGGGTGTGCGCTGGCTTCGCGAAATCGAAGCCGGTAACCCACGCTCTCGACTGGATGACCATCTGGCTTGTGCCTATCGACTGGAGCTGTCGACGGGCCATATCCTCATTCCGCTTCTCTTCGCGGGGCAAAAGATGTGCTTTCCGCGTCAACTTGCAATGGGCGACCTCAGCGATCTCGAACGACTGTGCATCGAGATGATTGCCCAACGGAATCTGGATCACCTGACTCAGGCTCTCACCCCGGCTTGGGCCAGTCCCGCGGACCCGGCAGGAGCGGGGCTATGATGTCGGCAATGGACCCTCCATTACAGGAACGTGTCTATCTCGGGCTGAAGGCCGACTACTTGGCGGGCCACTTCGTCCCGGGCAAGCGTATTGACATCCAGGACCTTGCAAACCGGCACCATTCAAGCAAGACTCCCGTACGCGAGGCCGCCTTCATCTTCGTGGGGGAGGGGCTTTTCATGCACCATGCAGATGGAGGATTCCTGGTTCCGACCCCTACGCCTCTTGAACTCATAGAGCTTCTTAGGTGGCACATGCAGATGATAATGGCATGCATATCGGGTCTGAGAGAATCTGCACTGCGAAGTTCCCTTCGGCAATATTCGACCATAGTCGAGAACTCTTCCGCGGTCGCTTTCGCATCACGAGCAATGGAGATTTTCACCTCGTTGGCCGATGCAGGGGGGAATACGCAAGCATCAATCCACATACGACGTTTGAACGAACGGCTCCACTACACGAGAATAGCAGACGCCGGTGAACTGAAGACTGCAGAAAGGGAACTTTCGGCTCTCACCAGTCCCGAGGTCGCAGACTTTCGAAAAGCCTTGCGAAGGAGAATAGAGGCGTACCACTTAAGGAAAATTTGTCATCAACAGAAGATTATCCACACCGGAAAGGTGATGCCATAGCGCAGTCATTTCAATGATTTAATCGGGAAGCGATTGCACCGGCTTCGACCAATGGCCTTCCTGCCACCTGCTGGCGAATATATCGCGACAGATTGACGCGATATATTCGCGCCATCTCAGACCGGAACGGCACTACCTTAGGTCGCCGCCATTCTCGCGGCAGTTGATGAGGAGTGAGTCATGGAACGCAATGACGATCGTAACGTCGACGAACTGATCGACCTCGGCTCGGTGCATGCCGAGACCAAGGGCGGCGCAATGAGCGGCGACGACAGCTTCCTTCAGCGTCAACCCACCGGCATCGGATTGGAGGACGACTGAGGGCGGTGGCGCGCGCCAACAACGGCGCGCGCCCGTTCCGAGAAGGGGGTGTTGATTTCCGCTGAGAGTTGCCCCGGGAGAGGTATAAATTTCCACTGAGAAGTGACCCATGTTTTGACCTTTCCCCTGGCTGATTTGTCGGGGGATTAAGGAGTGATCGACATGGCGTTATTGAGCGTAATCC
>NZ_FOOR01000025.1 GCF_900113255.1 Novosphingobium sp. CF614 | reverse complement strand
GCGGCTCACGAAAGCAAATGTCGCGATGGGTTCCCGGATACGTCAAACTATGATGGTCTCCCCGGCATAGCCGGGGGATTACCTTTGGGATTTATCAATATTTTCTCGATCAAATTCGATTCCGGCTCGGACATTTGCCACGCCGATAGAGGCGATTTTGCAGCCTCGGCGAGCGCATCTTCCTTTTCGGTTTCAGGCAATTTTTCCCAGTCGGAGACTCGGGCGATAGCGGCCGCTGCAAGACGCTCATCCCCTGCCCTGCGTTGTTGACCTGCGTCAAGGCGCGACCCGTACGCCGCCAAACGCGCGCACAAGAAATGACGATTAGCTATAACTTATATGTGCGGGCAGCCCGTTCCCCACCTCCACACGCAAATCGGGCCCGCCTGTCGCCAGCCGGGCCCGATTCGTCATGCGATCCTCGAAGGAATTCTCAGAAAGGTTCGTTGAGACGGCTCAGCGCGCCTTCCAGCAGAGCGGCGTGCTCTTCGGGCGGGCGACGGTTGAGCTGCAGGTTGCCGATGCCGACGCTGCTTTCGATCACGTCCTGGCAGCGCGGGTAGCGACGGTCTTCGAAAGCCTGGAGGCCTTCGCTCACGGTGTCCGCCCTGGCCAGTTCCTCGGCCAGGACGACGCCGCTTTCCACGGCCATGCCAGCGCCCGAGGCCAGGTGCGGGGTAGTCGCGTGGACGGCATCGCCCAGCAGCACGACGCGCCCGTTGTACCAGGGACGCGGCTGCAGGGCGGCGGCCAGCGGGCGGTAGTTGATCCAGTCCTCACGCGTCATGTTGTCGCGAATCCAGCCGGCGTTACCGCCGAAGTCCGCAAGCAAGCCCTTGAGCGTGGAATAGAGCTCCTCGTCGGTCATGAACTCCTCGCGCTCCTCATGGGGCGTGAGCATCCACATGTAGACATCGTCCGGGCTGCAGGCGGTGATGCCGCAGGGGTTGTCGCGCCCCAGGAAGAACTCGCCCGCATCGAGGCCGGGCGGCTTGCGGATCGAGATACGCCAGCACCCCTGCCCGGTCGGCACGGCCGGCCCCATGTGCTGGAAGGCGATCTCGCGCACGCCCGAAAACACGCTGTCCGCGCCCACGACGAGATCGTAGCGGCCGGTGCTCTCGTCCGAGAAGGTCACGTCCACGCCGGTGTCGTCGCTTTCGAGAGCGGTCACCGTCAGGCCCAGGCGCACCGGGATTTCCAGTTCGCGCACGCGCTTTTGCATGATCCGGTGCAGGACCGGGCGCATGATGCCGCCCGTGGCCGGGAGGCCCTCCTCGATGACCGGCTCGTCCAGCGTGTGGATCAGCGTGCCGTCATACCGATAGAGGTGCGTCTGGTTGGTGATTGCGCCGGCTTCCTTGATCGGCTCGAGCAGGCCGAGGCGGCGATAGGCGCGCAAGGTTGGTCCGGTGATCGTGATGCCCGCGCCATAGACGCGCCACTCCGGATCGAGATCGATCAGGTCAGCCCTGACGCCCCTCTCCGCAAGCGAGATGGCCGTGGCCATGCCCCCGATACCGCCGCCTACGACAAGCGCGCTGGCGATGCTGCTGATCTTCTCCCGTGTCATGCGACTGGAACTAGCGCGCGCACTCCAGCACACAAATTCGAACTGTGGATGGATAACCATCAATACAATGGGTGTGATTTGATGGAGGCGAATGTCTAGCGCCAACGGCACAACAAAACGCGCTTCATGGGAGGGTTACCGTGCGCACCAGGCTTCTCAACGCCACCTGTCTTTCCGCAATCGTCGTCACAGCAGCTTGGGCAACGCCCACGCTGGCGCAGGATTCGGGCGGCATCGGCGAAATCATCGTCACCGCACAGCGTAAGGAAGAAACGCTTCAGGACGCGGCCATCGCCATCGACGCGGTAGGCGGCAACGACCTCATCGCCCGCGGCATTACCCAGGCCGACAACCTGACCAAGGCTGTGCCCGCGATCTCGATCACCAACGGCGGTGGCTCGAACACCTCGATCTTCATCCGCGGCGTGGGCAACATCACCACATCGAGCTACAACGACCCCGCCGTCACCCCCAGCTACGACGGCGTCGTGCTTGGCCGTGCGGCCGGCGCGTTCGGCGCGGCCTTCTATGACCTGGCCCGCGTGGAAGTGCTCAAGGGTCCGCAGGGCATTCTCTATGGCCGCAACGCCACCGGCGGTGCCGTCAACATCATTCCCAACGCCCCTGTCCTGGGTGAATCGAGCGGCGGCTTCACGGTCTCCGCCGGCAATTACGACGCCGTGAACGCGGAAGGCCACCTGAACCTCACGATCGGCGACAACAGCGCGCTGCGCGTGGCCGCCACCCGCCAGGTCCACGACGGCTACAACCGCGACGGCAGCGACGACCTGGATCGTTCGGGCCTGCGCGCGCAGTTCCTCTTCGAGCCCAGCGACACGCTTCGGATCAAGCTCGGCGCTGATTACACCAAGGTCGACGGCGTCGGCGCCGGTCCCAGCTACATCGGCACCTTCATCCCCGGCGAGACCTTCACGTTCGTCCCCTCGGGCCTCGATTCCTCGGAAGGCATGTACACGGATGCCGCAAACGCATTCCGCAACACCTCGCTGGGTGCGCCGGGCTTCGGCTTCCTGGATTCGATGAACCAGCAGCAGAGTAACGATGCCACCTACTGGGGCGTGAACGCCCAGATCGACCTGGACACCAGCATCGGCACGCTCACCGTGATCCCGGCCTACCGCAAGACCAAGGCCGAAAGCTACTTCTACGGCCCGGCCTTCAACACCGCCTACACCAACGAGCGTGACAACCAGTTCAGCCTGGAAACCCGCCTTGCGGGCAGCGTGGGCATGGTCGACTACGTCGTGGGCGGCTTCTACTTCGACGAGAAGGTGCAGAACACCGGCGAGTACAACCAGGAATTCGTGCTGCCGATCCAGCACTATACCCATAAGACCACGTCGTACGCCGGCTTCGGCCAGCTGACCTTCAACGTCTCGGACAGCTTCCGCGTCGTGGGCGGTCTGCGCTACACGCACGACAAGAAGTCGATCGACGGCGTGATCAACAACTTCATCACGTTCTGCGGCGGCATCCCGCCCGTCACCCCGCCGGCCTCGTTCGCCGCCGGTTGCGCCGCTCCGGGCGCCCTGCCCCACTACCCCAACTTCACCTCGACCAGCGACACCATCGGCTGGCTGGTGGACAACGCGTGGATCCCGGCCACCAGCACGCTTACCAGCGGCAATCAGGTCTTCCCGCTCCTTTCGGGCGCGGGCCTGATCCTCAAGACCGACTTCCCGGTCCAGGATTCCGGCAGCTTCAGCAAGCTGACCTGGAAGGCGGGCGTCGAGTATGACGTGACCCCGGACTCGCTGCTCTACGCAACGGCGGAAAGCGGCTACCGCGCCGGTGGCTTCCAGCTCTCGGAAGGCAATCCGACCTACAACCCGGAAACCATCACCGCCTTTACGATCGGCTCGAAGAACCGCTTCCTGAACAACAAGGTCCAGCTCAACATCGAGGGCTTCCTGTGGAAGTACAAGGACCAGCAGATCGGCTACTTCACCGTTTCGGACGACGGCGTGCTGGTCAACACCATCAACAACGCGGGCCGTGCGGACATCAAGGGCTTCGACGTCGACCTGACGGTCAAGCCGTTCTTCCTGACCACGCTTAACGCCAAGGTCCAGTACCTTGACAGCAAGTACAAGGAATTCACCCGCATCACCGCGCCGCCGCGCCACAACATCAACTGCCCCTCGACCCTGACCGGCCAGACGCTGAGCGACGGCACCCCAATCATCTCGTTCGACTGCTCGGGCAAGCCGCTCCTGTTCTCGCCCAAGTGGGCGATCAACCTGGGCGCCGAGCAGATCCTGCCGGTGAACGACACGATGGAGCTAGTGGCCTCGGTCAACACGGCGTGGCGCGCCTCGTCCTACGGCGCCTTCGAATACCTCGATTTCGAGAAGATCAAGGCCTACTGGACGACCGACGCGGACCTGACGCTGCGCCTGACGGACGGTGGCCTCTCGCTCGGCGCCTTCGTGCGCAATATCGAGAACAAGCGCCGGATTGCCTCCCCGCAGTCCTCGCCGATCGGCTTCGCCGTAGCAACCTACACCGCCCCGCGTACCTATGGCGTGCGTCTCTCGGCGGAATTCTGATCGGGTGCGTGCCGGAACCAACCGCCGCACGCTTCTGAAATGGCTGGGCGCGACGACCGCGATCGTCGCGCTTCCCGGGGCCGGACGTGCATACGCACGTTCGACTTCGGCCATTAAGAAGCCCAATATCCTTTTCATCCTCGTCGACGACATGGGCTATGCCGATCTTTCGGCAACCGGCTCGTCGCACATCAAGACCCCCGCGATCGACGGGCTTGCGCGCGACGGCGTGCTGCTGACGCAAGGCTACTCGAGCACGCCGATCTGCTCGCCCACGCGCACCGCGCTGCTCACCGGTTGCTGGGCACAGCGCTTTCCGGTCGGAGTCGAGGAGCCGCTCGGCCCGAACGCGCCCATCGGCATCGGCGTGCCCAGCGAGCGCCCGACGATCGCCTCGGTCCTCAGGAACCAGGGCTATCACACCAAGCTCATCGGAAAATGGCACCTGGGCGAGCCGCCCAAGCACGGTCCGCTGCAGCACGGCTACGACGAGTTTTTCGGCATCGTCGAAGGCGCGGCCGACTACTTCCGCCATCACATCGTGGTGGAAGGTCGCGAGGTGGGCATGGGCCTGTCCCGCGGCAATTCGCCCATCGAGGCCGGCGGCTACCTGACCGACCTGTTCGGCGCCGAAGCGGTGGACACGATCGAGAAGTCGGGCGACACGCCCTTCTTCCTCAGCCTGCACTTCAACGCCCCGCACTGGCCCTGGGAAGGGCGCGAGGATGCCGAGGCGGCCAAGACCATCCCCAACTCCTTCCATTATGACGGCGGCAACCTGACCAAGTACCACGAGATGATGGAAGCGATGGACCAGAACGTCGCCAGGGTGCTCGACGCGCTGGAGAAGAGCGGCAAGGCCCAGGACACCATCGTCGTCTTCACCAGCGACAATGGCGGCGAGCGCTTTTCGCAGACCTGGCCCTATGTCGGCCACAAGGGCGAAGTGCTCGAAGGCGGCGTGCACGTGCCGGTCATCGTGCGCTGGCCCGGCCACATCGCCCCCGGCACGCAGTCACGGCAGGTCATGGCCTCGATGGACTTCCTGCCCACGCTGCTGGCGATGGCAGGCGGCAGCGTAGCCAAGGCCGGCACGTTCGACGGCGTTGACCTGTCGCGCCAGTTCACCGGGCAAAGCGCCGACATCGAACGAACGCTGTTCTGGCGCTTCAAGGCCAATGAACAGGCCGCGGTACGTAAGGGCGACTGGAAGTACGTGCGCATCGACGGACGCGATCACCTGTTCAACCTTGCCGAGGACGAGCACGAACGCGCCGAGCGCGGCATGGCCGAACCGGCGAAGCTGGATGAACTCAAGCGCCTGTGGGACGACTGGAACCGCCAGATGGTCCCCTATCGCGTCGATGGATACTCCGAAGACGTGAAGAAGAACTACATTGATCGCTACTAAGGGAGATCGCGCGTGAAGATCCTCGTCACCGGGGCCGGCGGCTTCGTCGGCCGTCAGCTTGTCTCGGACCTGACCGATGCAGGCCACGCGGTTGTCGGACTGGACACCCATGCCGGCGGCATTCCGGCCGATGCCACGGCCATCGAGGGCGATTTCGGCGATGCGGGCGTGCGGGCGCAGGCACTGGGCGATGGCTGCGATGCCCTCGTCCACCTCGCCACCGTGCCAGGCGGTGCGGCCGAAGCCGATCCGCAAGCCTCGCGCCGGATCAACATCGACGCGATGTACGACCTGCTGCTTGAAGCCAGTGCCCTGAAGCCGGGGCTGCGCGTTGCCTATGCCAGCTCGATTGCCGTCTATGGCGACCCCCTGCCAGACTTCGTCGACGATACAACCCCGCTTTCGCCCAAGATGATCTACGGCGGACACAAGGCAATGATGGAACATGCCGTGGCCATGTTCTCGAACCGGGGCATGATCGACGGCGTCACGGTACGCCTGCCGGGCATCCTGGCCCGCCCCAAGGGGCCTTCAGGCATGAAGTCCGCCTTCATGAGCAACCTGTTCCACGCACTCAAGGCGGGCGAGGCATTTACCTGCCCGGTCTCGGCACAAGGCACGATCTGGGCGGAATCGGTGGCCTGCGTATCCGCGAACTTCGTCCATGCGCTCAGCCTCGACAGCGCCCTTCTGCCGCCGACCCGCGCGGTTACGCTGCCGGCGCTGCGCGTTTCCATGGGGGATCTCGCCGCCGAAGTCGCACGCCAGTGCGGCGTCGATGCCGGCCTTGTCACCTATGAGCCCGATGCCGCACTGGAGGCCGCATTTGCCGCGCAGCCGCCGCTGGCGACGCCTTCGGCCGAAAGTGCGGGTTTTGCACATGACGGGGATATTGCTAAGCTCGTCTCCAGCGCCCTCGCCACCCTGGCCTGAGAAGCGCCGGAGATGGCAATGCGTTTCGGAAGGCTCGACCTCAACCTGTTGGTGGCACTCGATGCGCTGCTGACAGAGCGGAGCGTTTCGCTCGCCGCGGACAAGCTGTGCCTCTCGCAATCGGCCACCTCCAGCGCGCTGGGCCGCCTGCGCGACTATTTCGGGGATGAATTGCTGGTCGTGAAGGGCCGCAACATGATCCTCACCTCCCGCGCCGAAGAGCTTATCGAGCCGGTACGGGCGGTCCTTGAACAGATTCGCACGACGATCACCGTTGCGCCGCCCTTCGATCCGGCCACCGCCGATCGGCAGATCAGGATCATGGCCTCGGACTATTCGACGCAAGTCCTGCTGTCCCACGCGCTGGCCCTCATGGAAAAGGAAGCGCCGGGGATCCGCTTCGAAATCCAGCCGATGAACGATTCACCGGTGGAAACGCTCGAACGCGGCTATATCGACCTGCTGCTGACCATCGATTACGCGATCTCGACCGACCACCCCAGCCAGGTGCTGTTCGAGGACGACTACGTGGTGCTGGGCTGGGAAGACAATCCGGCGATGCAGGGCGAGATGACGCGCGAGCTCTATTTCCAGCTCGGCCATGTCACCGCGCGCTTCGGCAAGGCCCGTGTCGCTGCCTTCGACGAATGGTTCGTCAAGCGCCAGAAACAGCAGCGCCGGGTGGAAGTGGTGGCCCCCACCTTCCTCTCGCTCGCCGGGCTGGTGATCGGCACCAACCGCATCGCCACCGTGCACCGCCGCATGGCCGAAACCTTCGCGCGCAACCTGCCGCTGGTGACGCGCGAGACCCCCTTCACCATCCCGCCCATCCGCGAGGCGGTGCAATGGCACGTGAGCAACACCAACGATCCGGCCCTGCGCTGGGTGGTGGAGCGGCTGGCCCAGTGCTCGGAAGGGCGCGCACCCACTCCGAACGAGGATGCGCAAAGCAAGCGCGACGAGGTCGAAATGGCCTTCCGGATGAGCCAGCAGCCCGCGAACTAGTCCTCGCTCGCAGCATCGCAGGCGATGCGCGCGGCATGGATCGCATCGGCGCGAGCGTTGATCCACGCGATCATCTGCTCCCCACGCTCGGCCAGGTCGCGGCCCATCGGGGATAGCGAATAGGTTACCTTGAGCGGCACGTCGTCGGACACGCTGCGCAGCACGAAACCGTCGCGTTCCAGCGCGCGCAGCTTCATCGTCAACACGCGCTGCGAAATCGCCTGCTCCGAAGACAGCGAGATCATCGTGCGGCGCAGCTCGGCATGGCGCCATTCGCCCAGCTTCAGAAGGATCAGGATCAGCATGGTCCAGCGGTCGCCCAGCATCCCCATGACCGAGCGCGAAGGCGCTTCGCGGTCATGCCCGTGTGCCTTCATTTCGCCCCTCAGGCGCGCGAGCGCCTCGTCATGCTGCCCGTCCCGCGAGGTCACGCGTACAAGCCCGTAAGGGGCACAAAAAAGTGCCGTCTTCTTTCCATCGCCGCCCTGTTTATGATGGCTGCCAAGACAGTCAATGGACGGGAGAGCACGACATGACACGCGATGCCATTTTCATGGATGGAAAAGTTGCGATCATCACCGGCGGCGCGGGTGGGATCGGTTCGTGCACCGCCCGGCTCCTGGCTTCGCGCGGGGCCAAGGTCGCCATTGCCGACATCGCCCATGACGCGGCCGAAAAGCTGGCGTCAGAGATCGACGGCGCCATCGCGATCGCGCTGAACCTCGAGGACGAAGCCTCGGTCGAGGCAATGATCGCCGACACCGTCGCGCATTTCGGTCGGCTCGATGTGCTGGTCAACAACGCCGCGCTGCTCGGCCCCGATATCGCGCAGGCCGACAACGACATCGAGACGATGTCTACCGCGCTGTGGGACCGCACCTTCGCGGTGAACGCGCGCGGCACGATGATCGGCTGCCGCGCGGCCTTGCCGCACCTGCGCGAGACGACCGGCAACATCGTCAACACCGTCTCGAACCTCGCCCTGCAGGGGCACATGATCCAGGCGGCCTATTCCTCGTCCAAGGCCGCGATCATCCAGATGACCCGCGCCATTGCCACCAGCCACGGCAAGCAGGGCATCCGCTGCAACGCGGTGGCCCCGGGCATGACGATGACGCCTGCCCTGCGCGAGGCGTTCCCCGTGCCGCTGCGCGAGGTGGTCGAAGGCGAATCCCTGCTTCCCAAGCTGGGCCAGCCCGAGGACATCGCCGAGGCCATCGCCTTCCTTGCGTCGGGTGCGGCGCGCAACATCACGGGCCAGGTGCTGACCGCCGACGCGGGCTGCGCCGTCCATGTCCCCGGCCTGATCGGTTTCCGGGATCTCTTTGCAGGAGTACACGCATGAGCCAGTACGACGTCGTCGTCATGGGCGCGGGCCACAACGGCCTCGTTGCCGCGGCCTACATGGCCAAGGCGGGCAAGAAGGTGCTCGTCCTCGAACGCAAGCCCCACTACGGCGGCGGCGTTTCCACGCGCGAGCTGATCCACCCCGGGTTCTGGCATGACGAGCACTCCAACGTGCACATCATGATCCAGGGCAACCCGATGCTGCGCGAGGACGAGCTGGGCCTGATTTCCAAGTTCGGCCTGGAATACATCTACCCCGACCTGATCCACGTCAGCATCTGGGACGATGGCACCGTCATCCGCAGCTACAAGGATCTGGACCGCACCTGCGAGGAACTGGCCCGCACGACCTCCGCGCGCGATGCCGAAGCCTATCGCAAGTTCGTGCAGATGAGCCAGCAGGCCCTGCCGATGCTGGTTGCCGGGCTCTATTCGCCGCCCTTCCCGCTCGGCGCGTTCGTGGCCATGATGGACCAGTCGGACGAAGGCCGCTTCCTGCTCGACCTCATGCAGCGCAGCGCGCTCGACGTGGTCAGCCACTACTTCGAAAGCGACCTGCTCAAGCTGCACATCGTGCGCATGGTCACCGAGAACCTGCAGATGCCCGATGAACTGGGCACCGGCATGGGCGCCTTCGTGATGCCCGGCATCGTGCACACCTACGGATGTTCGATGCCCAAGGGCGGCTCGGGCCAGCTGTCCCACGCACTGGTGCGCGCGATCGAACATTTCGGCGGTGAAGTGCGCTGCAACGCCGAGGTCCGCCGCGTCATCGTGAAGGACAGCAAGGCTGTCGGCCTCGAACTGATCGACGGCGAGACCTTCATGGCCGAGGACGGCGTGATCGGCGCGATCCACCCGCACGTGCTGCGCAAGTTCGTGGCCGAAACGCCCGAGCCGGTGCTGGACCGTGCCGAGCGCGTCACCCAGTCCACTTTCTCGATCAACCTTACGCACATGACGCTGAAGGAGCGCCTCAGGCTCAAGGTCGGCAACGACTGCAACGCCATGATGACCGAGCTCATGGACTTCTACACCATGCGCGACATGCTGTTCGAATACGACAAGCTGCGCCGCGGCGAAGTGTCCGAGCGCCTGATCGCGGGCGGCGACAACACGATCTTCGATCCCAGCCGCGCGCCCGAAGATGCCGGCGTGTTCTACGGCGTCAACTTCGCACCCTACGATCTCTATCCGGGCGGCCCGTCATCGTGGGACGAGCGCAAGGAGGAAGTCGCGGACAAGGCGCTGGCGCAGTACCGCAAGTTCTACGCGAACCTGACCGACGACAACATCACCGGACGCCTGATCCGTTCGCCCATCGACCACGAGCGCGACAGTCCGGCCAGCTTCGTCAAGGGCGACATCCACGGCTGCGCGCCGTTCTTCTACCAGTCAATGGCCCACCGCCCGACCTCGGACCTCGGCTCCTTGCGCGTGCCGGGCATCGAGGGCCTCTACCTCGTCGGCCCGTTCATGCACCCGGGCGGCGGCGTGTTCGGCGCCGGACGCGCCACGGCCATCCAGATGATGGATGACCTCGACATCGAATACGACAAGGTCTGCGGGGAGCCTGTGTGATGGCCAAGCAAGGAAAGAAGAAGGCGCCGGTGATGAAGATCCTGGACGCCAACGACAAGGAACTGATGGCCGTGCGCCGCTTCGAGCGCGACGGCGACAACCTGGTGATCCGCGGCAAGATCTTCGGCGCCATGCCGATGGTCGCCAAGGTGACCCCGGAAGAGGCGCGCGCGGCCCTAAAGCTGCTCGACGCCAAGACCATCCTCTTCCTCGCCTCGCTGCTTTTCCGCAAGAGCAAGTAAGCCCCCCAAGGGCGCACTGTCGGCGCGCGGCTGTCCGTTGCAAATGGGCGGCTGCGCGCCGATTTGATTCAGGCGCCGATGCTGGCCGGCATGTGGTCTCCTGCCGATGCCGCGCTCTCGGCTTCCGCATCGATGCGGGCATAGATCATGTTGCGCGCCCGTGCCCCCGCTGCATCTCCGGGAAGCCAGCCGAGCGACGTCTCGCGCAGGGTCTTGCCGCCGAGATTGCACTGTTGCTGCTCCAGCATCGGCAGATCGTCTGTTTCAAAGGGAACCTTGAGGAACTCGACTTCGCGATTGGCCAGTTCCTCGCCCTGAGGCCCCATCGCGCGCGGGAAGGCAATCGAGAACCAGTAGTGCGAGCTTGTAGCGGTTTCGGGCGTGAAGAGATGCGCCGTGGGCGTTTCGCGGCCCTCCGCCTGCGGGCGCCCCGCAGGCACCGCTCCGGCGAAAATCACGAGGTTGGACGGGGCCTGCCAGCGCACGTTGATCCAGCGGTCCGCCTTTTCCCCAACCGGCACGCCCATGGCCTGGGCCAGTTCCGGAACCATCACCTCGCCGAAGACAGTGCGATTGGACCAGATGAATTCGCCGTCCTGCTTCCATTCGTAGGTGCCATTGGCAACTTCCCCGCTGCCCAGCGTCGTGGGATGGAGGAACTGGATGTGGCTGAGATCGAGTATGTTCTCAATTTCCAGCTCGTAGCTGGCCTTGACGTTCAAATAACCCTTGCCGACCCAGCTTGCCGCAGGATCATTGAAGGCAAAATCGGGTATCGCCGCCGGATCGGCACCGTCCGCCTCGCCCATCCAGATCCAGAGCGCGCTGTGCCGCTCCACCACCGGATAGGTCTTCAGGCGCATCGTCTTGGGCACAGCACCGAAGGGGTTGTGCACGCATGCCCCGCCGCCGTCGAAACCCAGGCCATGGTACGCGCAATGAAGGACACCGTTGTCGAGCCGCCCCATCGCCAGCGAGGCATAGCGATGCGGACACACGCCCGAAACGGCGCGCGGAGCCCCGCCTTCGTCGCGAAACATCACAACGTTCTCGTCCAGCAGGCGCCTCTCGAGGATGGCACGTTGCGCGATTTCGGTGTCCCAGCCGGCCACGTACCAAGCGCTGCGAATGTAACTCATGGCGATCTCCCAAACAATATGTACCGTTAGTACACATTCATCCGGAGAGCCGTCAATCCCTCGTGATGGTTCCCTGCAGGAACACTCTGGCCACTAAGCGCGCCTGGGCCAGAATGACCTCTTCGCCGACCGCAGGCTCGATCAGCCCGAGCAGAGCCTGCTCGAACGGTCCCGAACGGATCATGTGGGTAAGCTGGCCTGCGGCGCCCTCCCAATCCAGCGTGGCAGGCAGGTCGCTTCCTGCCCACTTGCGCAGGAAGGCCGCCAGCTCGGCGACCACGACCAGATGGCCCCCGGAATAGAATGCGCTGGCAAGCTGCGTGCCCGCAGCGGCAATGACCCCGCGATAGACCACCAGGGTTTCGGGCAGCAGATAGAACCGCAAAAGGCCCGCAAGCGTTTGCACCAGGCCCTCCTCCAGCGTCACGCCGGGGTGGGGCATCTCAAGCTGCAACTCGCGCATGGCATCGCGCGCCGTTTCATTGATGGCTGCGGCGATCAGGCCCTCGCGATCACCGAAATACTTGGCCACGGTGGCCTTCGATCCCCCTGCCTGTCGCAACACCTCGGCAAGGCTGACTTTCCCCGGCCCATTCGCCATGATCTGCTCACGCGTGGCGCGGACAAGCGCTGCACGCCGGGATTGGGCTGCGCGCTGCTTGCCGTCCAGCCCCGCCTCCTCGCCTGCCTTGCCCTGGCTCAACCCCTGCTCCTTGAAACGTGCCCAACGCCTTGCCGTCGGCTAGTACCGGCTGTGCGCGGCCTTGGCAAAGCGAGCCCGCCGGCGCGCAAAAGGCTGGACCGCCTGCAACCTAGAACCGTTTTCCTACACGGGCCGCGTCTGGCATGGTCAGCGCCGCTCCTTGAAACCGTCGAATTCCACTCCGGCAGCGCGCACTGCAACGCAAGGTGACACTTTGCCTGCGCAAGGTGACACGTGTTGTCCCTTGACCGTGTAAACCGTGTAAACCTCGGGCGTCACCTTTACCCTGCTTGCATCCGCGTTTTCGATGACTGGCTACCGATTCAATCCATGATCTGCGATTGCGCTGGATCAAGAAAATCGGGAGGGCACGCCGCCATTCAGACTGCAACACGGGATTGGAGTCTGACCAATGGCAATTACCGGTATCCGGCGGCTGGTGTTTCGTGTCGAGGACCTCGACACGGCCTGTCGCTTCTTCGAGGATTACGGTCTCTATTCCAGGGAACGCGATGACACCGCCGCCCTGTTCGAGACCATGGACGGCGGCGAGGTGCACCTGCTCAAATCGGGGCATTCGGGCCTGCCCGCCCACACCGAACAAACCGGCACCGGCGTGTTCGAATGCGTCTGGGCGGTGGACGGCGAGCGCGCGATGAGGCGCCTGTGCGCCGATCTTGCCCGCGACCACGAACTGACTACCGATAAAGAGGGCACGGTGCATTTCGTCACCCCCTTCGGGCAGGCCATCGGGCTTGAAGTGTGGCAACCCCGCACCGTCCACGGCGCGCCCTCGCCCAGCAACACCGTCGGCAAGGTCGGCCGGCTCAACCAGCCGCGCAAGTGGATCGACCGCGCCGTACCCAAGCGCATCCACCACTGCGTCTGGACTTTCCCCGACGTGCAGGAAGCGATCGACTACTACCGCGACCGGCTCGGCTTCAGGGTCACCGACCTGCAGAAGGGCTTCGGCGTGTACATGCGCGCCGACGGCGCCTTCGAGCACCACAACATCTTCCTGGCCAATGCCCATGCGGGCATGCCCAACTTCGACGGCACCCTTCGCTTCCACCACTGCAACTTCGAGTTGGAAGACATCGACGAGGTGATGGTCGCCAAGAACTACCTCGATCGCAAGGGGTGGAAGAACAACGGCTGGGGCCTTGGTCGCCACCGCCTGACCTCCGCGGCCTTCCTCTACACCGACACCGTCGCGTTCCTAGGCGGCGAGATGGAATACGGCGCCGACTGCGATGTCATCGACGACAGCTGGAAGCCGCGCGTGTGGGACGGCCCCTTCGGCACCGCCATCTTCATGCACGAATTGCCCGCGTGGATGCAGGACTACCCCAACTGGGACGTCACCTTCGCCCGCGACGACCAGCTTCGCTACTTGCCGGCCGCCCCCAAGTCCGCCCCTGAAACCAGCGCCGAACCGGCCGCATAAGAGAGGATCCCAGATATGACCAAGGCACAGAAAGTTCTCGTCATCGGTGGCGGCGTCGGCGGCCTCGCCGTCGCTATCGGCCTGCATCAGCAGGGCATCGACGTGGAAGTGGTGGAGCGTGACAAGGACTGGAAGGTCTATCACGTGGGTATCATCGTGCAGGCCAACTTCGTGCGCGCGCTCAACGTGCTGGGCATCGGCGACAAGGCGGTAAAGGCCGGCTACGCCTATCGCGGCGCGCGCTTCGTGGACTTGAACGGCAACGTCCTCAAGGAATTGCCTGGCGATACTGCGGTGGACGGCCTGCCCTCCGACCTCGGCCTCACCCGCCCGGCGCTGCACAAGGTGCTGACTGAAAAGACGCTGGAACTGGGCATCCCGGTGCGCCTCGGCGTAACCTTCGAGAGCTTCGAGGACAACGGCGAAAACGTGGCCGTTCAGTTCTCCGACGGCACTTCGGGCAGCTACGACCTGGTGATCGGCGCGGACGGCAACTACTCGGCGGTGCGAAAGGTGCTCTGGCCCGATGCCAGGCCGCAGTACACCGGCCAGGGCGTGTGGCGCTACAACGTTCCCCGCCCCAAGGGTCTCGACTGGTCGGACATCTATGTCGGCAAGGACAAGGGCAAGGTCGGCTACTGCCCCCTCACCGAAGAGGACATGTACATCTTCGCCGTGTTCGAGGAACCGGGCAACCCGCGCTTCGCGCCCGAAACGCTGGCCAACGAGATGCGCAAACGCCTTGAAGGCTACGGCGGGATCATGGCCGAGGCCGCAGCCCACGTCACTGATCCCAACCTCGTGGTTTATCGTCCGCTCGAAGCATGCATCATGCCCGCTCCCTGGTACAAGGGCCGCGTCGTGCTGATCGGCGATGCCGCGCACAGCGCTACCCCGCACCTGGGCCAAGGCGCGGCGATGGCCATCGAGGACGCGGTGGTGCTGGCCGAGGAACTTGGCACGCGCGACGTCGATGCCGCACTCGACGCCTTCATGGAACGCCGCTTCGAGCGTGCCAAGCTGGTCGGCACCAGTTCGATCATGCTCGGCGAATGGGACATGCACCCGGAGACCGCGGGCGATCCGATCGAACTGACCGACCGCATCCGCAAGAAGCTGGCCGAACCGGTCTGATCCTCTCTCCCGACGCATCGTTCCTGCCAAGGGCTTCGGGACGATGTTGCCATGCCTCCCCCGGACGAAGTCCAGGGGACGTTTCGGCGCGCTCGATAGCAGTCATCCCAAGCTTTGCATTTTTCCCGATGTCCGGTTGACGCCATAGGGGACGCTCAGCGAACTAAGGGATCAGATAAGATGAGCATTTTGGGAGTGGAAAGCGTTGTGTTCGGTGTCGAAGACGTCGCCGAGCACGCACGCTTCTGGACAGACTTCGGCCTGCCGGTCGAGAGCATCGGCGAAAACGAAGCGGTCTTCCGCCTTGCATCCGGTTCGCGCCTGGTCGTACTGCCCCATGGCGATGCACGCCTGCCTTCGCCCGATCCGTTCCCGGGCGACGGCCTCAAGGAAACGGTCTGGGGCGTCGACACCCCCGAAAACCTTGAGCGCATCGCCGCCAGCCTCGCGACCGAAGTCACTGTCACCCGCGACGCTGATGGGACCGTCCACGCGGTATGTCCTGATGGCCAGCCCATCGCGGTTCGCGTCTGGCACAAGAAAAGCTTCGTAAGCGAGGCCAGCCCGGTCAACACGCCGGCCAGCCATCCGCGCTTCAACCAACACCGCATCTGGCGCCAGAAGGCGATCCCCAAGACCATCAACCACGTGGTGTTCTTCTCGCCCGACTATGTCGGCAGCTTCGAATTCTACGAACGCCACCTGGGTTTCCGATATGCCGACCACTCCAAGGGCGTGGGTATCTTCGCGCGTGCAGGCGGCACGTTCGAACACCACTCCATCTTCTGGGTCAACTGCGACCTGCCGATCGCTCCCGATGCCTTCAAGTTCATGCACATCGCCTTTGGTTGCGACGACATCGACGAAGTGATGCTGGGGGCCAACATCATGGAAGCCAAGGGCTGGAAGAACCAGACCATGAACAGTTCCGGCGGCATCTCGCGCCACCGCATTTCCTCGGCGATCTACTACTACTGCGACATCCCGGGCCACTGTGGCGAAGCGGAATACCACGCCGACACCGACTATCTGGACGACAACTGGGTGCCACGCGCCTGGGACTTCCGGTTCGGTTCGCTGCTATGGTCGAACAATGCTCCTCCGATCTTCCGGGGCGACGACATTCCCTGGGACTTGACCTTCGATGCAGACCGCGCCAGCTTCGAACCCTACCGCAAGGAAAAGCCCGGCAAGCGGCCCAGCCAAGGCAAGCTGGCCGAGATTTCCGAGGACGACGAACACGCGATCTGACGCCGCTAGCGTTTAAAGCCAGCACCATCAAAGCCCCGGCCGGTCTGCATCGGCCGGGGCTTTCGTTTGCATGCAGCACGTGGTTGCCCGTTCACGCACGGGCGCTATCATGCCCCCCCATGCTTTCCCCGGCCCGACTGCTCGCCCTTCCCCTGCTCCTGGTGTGCACGCCCGCGCTGGCCGCGCTGGCTTCCCCCGAAAAGACCATGGTCGCCGCGGCGGACAAGGGCCACGAACAAGACATCGCCTTGCTCGAAAGGCTGGTCGCGCAAAACAGCGGAACCCGTAACATCGAGGGCGTGAAGGCCGTGCGCGACATGGTCGTGCCCGAACTGGAAGCCCTGGGCTTTCAAACGCGCTGGGTGCCTATGGATGCGGCCAACCGCGCAGGGCACCTTATCGCGACGCACAAGGGGGCGAAGGGCACCACGCGCATGCTGCTCATCGGCCATCTCGATACGGTGTTCGAGTCCAGTTCACCCTTCCAGACAGCCACGCGCGAAGGAGACCAATTGCACGGCCCGGGCGCGGCGGACGACAAGGGCGGCGTCGTGGTCATGCTGGCCGCGCTGCGCGCCATGAAGGCGGCAGGCTCGCTCAAGGGCGCGAATATCGAAGTGGTGCTTACGGGCGATGAGGAATCGGTCGGCAGTCCATTGGATATCGCTCGGGCCGACCTGATCGCGGCCGGAAAGCGCTCCGACGTGGCGCTTGATTTCGAAGGCCTGGTGGTGATCGACGGACAGGACTTCGGGTCCGTGGCGCGCCGCTCCTCGGGCAGCTACACGATCACCGCCACCGGCAAGAGCGCGCATTCCAGCGGCATCTTCTCGGACAATGTGGGCTATGGCGCCGCCTATGAACTGGCCCGCATCATCGTTGCCTTCCGTCAGGAATTGCCGGAGCCGAACCTGACCTTCAACATCGGGCTGATCGGAAGCGGCGCAACTGCGATCCTGAGCGAGGACGAGGCCGAAATCCATGCCATCGGCAAGACCAACATCATCCCGCCCGTGGCCGTGGCGCGGGGCGATTTCCGGGCTTTGACGCTCGATCAGATCGCACGCGTGAAGTCCCGGATGGAAGCGATTGTCGCCCGACACCTGCCGCAGACAGATGCCACCATCGTCTTCAAGGAAAGCTATCCGCCGATGCCGCCCACGCCCGGCAACACGGCGCTGCTGTCCGCGCTCAACGCCGTGAATGCGGATCTCGGCCTTGCCACCATGCCCGCGCTCGATCCGCTCAAGCGCGGCGCGGGCGACATCAGTTTCGTGGCGCCCAATGTGGCCGGGCTCGCCGGCATGGGGCCGAGCAGCCGCGGCGATCATACGCCCGAAGAGCGCGTCGACCTTTCCAGCTTTCCCCGCCAGATCAAGCGCGCGGCCCTCCTGATGAGCCGCCTGGCACCGCAAAAGCCCGCGCGCTGACGGGTCAGATTACCTTGCGGATGTGCTCGACACTGGGCGCACCCGTGAAGAAGGGCGAGGCCAGGGCGCGCCAGGCCTGGAAGCCATCGGACTCGCGAAAGTCCAGCATGTGCGCCTCGACGCTCTCCCAGCCCACCACCAGGTGATAGCGGCCCGGAGTCTCGATGGAGGCTTCCAGCCCGAAGGAAACGAAGCCCTTGGCCGCCTCGAAATGGGGGCGGGCCTCCGCGACGGCGGCCTCGAAATCGGCCGCTGTCGCGGGATCGATAGTAAGCGTGGCGACTTCGTGGATCATGGCCTTCGCGTCCTGTGGTTCAAAGCTTGGGGTTGCCCGCGCTCCAGCGCGCGGTGAGTTCGATGCCGCTGCCCATCGGCAGAAGCACGGTCTGCAGATCCGGCCGCGCCTTCACCGCCTCGCGGTAAAGCCGCACGCTGGGCCGATCGAACTCGGGTTCGATCATGTTGTCGGAAACGATCAGCGCCTCGTCCGAAAGAACCGGATAGAACGCCTCGAAGCAGGGAAGGTAAAGCTCCTTCCAGATATCGAGCAGGACGAAATCCCATGGGCCCTGGTCCTGCGCCAGCAAAGCCAGCGCATCACCGCAGCGCAAGTCCACCACTTCGGCTAGCCCGGCCTGCGCCAGTTGCGCGCGCGCATAATCCTGCTTGTAGTGAGCAAGGTCCATGGAGATGACCTGTGCCCCGACTTGCGCGGCGGCATCGGCGAGGAACAGTGTCGAATACCCGTAGCTGGTGCCCAGCTCCAGAATTCGCGCCGGTTTGCGCGCCAGCACCAGCGCGTGGAGCAGGGTTCCGACGTCCTTCCCCACCGGCAGCAGGAACTCGTCGCGCACGGCCATGCCCGCAGGCCCGAGTTCACGCATGTGCTCGCGGTCGGCATCGGCCCTCGCCTCGTAGCGCGCGAACACAGCTTGCGCAGCGGGCGCGGCAAAGATCACCCGTTGGGTTCCTCGACGAATTCGATGAGGTTGCCCGCGCAGTCGCGCAGGAAGCAGCCCTTGCCGAACGCCTCGCGCACGACGAAGGCGACATCGGCACCCTTCGCTTCCATCTCGACGAGGAAATCCTCCAGATCCTCGACCCGGAAAGCCACGTGCTTGTTGCCGTGGGTCTTGAGGTCGCTGGGCGGGAAGCGGCGCTCTTCAGGCAGCGGCGCGGCACCCTCGACCTCGAAGATCTCGAAGCGCAGCGGCCCCTTTCGCACCATGGCGGCGTGCGCGCGGGCCGGTTCGATCCAGAATTTCTTCTCGACCTCGAAACCCAGCACGCGGCCATACCAGTCTATCGCGTCATCCAGGCTGGGGACGGACACCCCTCCATGATGGAACGTGAACTCCGCCATCAGCCGATCTCGGCGAAGGTTTCGGCGCACCAGTCGGCGATATAGTCACGCATGCTGGTGCCGTTGTCGGCGCCGCAGTGCTCCACCTCGAAGTCCTTCTTGGTGAACATGCGCATGTGGCGCTTGGGGCTGTTGACCGCCTGATCGTAGCTGAGCGGGGCGTTGTAGGCCGGGATCTGGCGGTCGTTCTCACCATGGGTGATCAGGAACGGCACCTTGATCTTTTCCACCTGCCCGGTGAGATCCACCTGGTCCGTGTATTCAAGCAGCTTGTCGCGGTCATCGAAGCCGAACACCCACATCACGTGGTCCCAGTAGTGCGGCACGGGGTTTTCGCCTTCGTTGGCAACGCGCTCGCGCTGGCGCTTGCCCCACACGTGGTTGGCGCCCATCACCGCGCACAGCGCGTAGCGCGGCTCGTTCGCCGCGATGCGCGGGGCGTGATAGCCACCGAAGGAGAGGCCGAAGATGCCGATCTTGTCGTGGATTACGTCATCGCGGGTTAACAGGTATTCAAGCGCCGGGGTACCCCAGATTTCTCCGTTGTAGACGACCGGAAGGTCGCGATTGCGGATCGCCTCGCCGGTGCCGGGCTGGTCGACGAACAGGGTGTTCATACCGCGCTCGAGGTTGGAGAGGCCGTGGCCCGCCATGCAAACCTGCTCCTTCATGGAATCGAGGCCGTTGACCGAAACCAGGGTGGGGCGCGGCGTACCCGAGCCATCATGGTAGAAAATAGCAGTGTAGCTGGTGTCTCCGTAGGGGATTTCGACCTTCTCGACATGGATGCCGCGCAAGGCACAACCCTTGTGAAAAAGGTCGATGCCCTTCTGATAGGCCGCCCAGCGCGGCGGGTAGTCACGGCTCTGCATGCGTTCCGCGGCGAGGTAGTAGCCCGAGGCGCGCAGGTACTTGGTGCCGGCCGAAAGCAGGTAGCCATGCGCTTCATCGTCAGCGGCGTTGGCGGCCACCTGGTCGGCAACGCGGATCCAGCTGTCGAACATCATCGCCGAAGCCTTGTCCGGCCCCAGTTCCTTGGATGCTTCCATGATCGGGCGGTTGGCCTCGTCGATCTCGCCGTGGTTGCCGCCGCAGACCAGCGCGAGGTTGGTCGCGAGGTTCCAGACGTAATTTCCGGGGAACGGTTCGAACATGGATAGGGTCCTTTAGGTCTTGAAATTCAGTCTGCGGTCCAACCGCCATCGACGAGCATGCTGGTGCCGGTCATCAGGGCAGAGGCATCGGAAGCGAGGAAGAGAACGGCGCCCATCAGGTCCTCCACCTGGCCTATGCGACCGATCTTGATCTTGGCAAGAACGCTCGACTTGAACGCCTCGTCTTCGAAAAAGGGTTTGGTCAGAGGTGTTTCGATGAAGGTGGGCGCGATCGTGTTGGAACGGATGCCGTGCGCTGCAAGATCAAGCGCGAAGGACTTGTTCATGCCCTCCATCGCCCACTTGCTGGAGCAATAGAGCGAACGGTTCGGCCCGCCCACATGGCCCATCTGCGAGCCCATGTGGATGAGCGAGCCGTGCGTGCCGGTTGCCATCATGCGCTTCACGCAGCCCTGCGCCACGAAAAAGGTGCTCTTTACGTTAAGGTCGAGCACCGCGTCGTAGTCGTCCTCGCTCACCTCCCACATCGGCTTGGGGCGATTGGTGCCGGCATTGTTCACGAGGACATGGAAAGCCTCGCGCGCTGCGAAGAACGAATCAACGGAGGCAAGATCGGAAACGTCTAGTGTCGCCGCATCGGCCTTGTGCCCGGCTGCGACCAGCTCTGCCGCTGCGGCTTCGATCTCTGCAGACGTACGCGCGACAAGCGTCACTTCGGCGCCGGCCTGGGCCAGGGCGGCCGCAGCTGCCAGGCCAATGCCCCGGCCCGCCCCCGTCACCACCGCGCGCCGTCCATCCAGGCGAAAGCTCGGTGTCGTGGGCAGGCTCATCAGGCAATCCTCTTGATGCTATTCTTTCCGGTATTGGGGTCAGGAGCGGGAAAAAACCCGGCGTTGGAGAGAGAGGATGGGAACCTCCCCCGCTCCTGGCACTCACCCGCGCCCAAGGGCGGGGGAGTGAAGCCTATCGATCAAGCTGCCGTTTCAGGGGTAGGCTCGGCCTGCCCGGCATAAGGGACGTTACGGCCACCGAAGCGGCGCACGCGGATGTTGGCCTGTTCGCCGTGGCCTGCGAAGCCTTCCAGCGCACACAGACGGCTGCAATATTCACCGATCAGCGCCGAAGCCTCGTCGGTTTTCACACGCTGGTAGGTGCAGGTCTTGAGGAACTTGCCGACCCACAGGCCACCGGTGTAGCGCGCCGCCTTCTTGGTAGGCAGCGTGTGGTTGGTGCCGATCACCTTGTCGCCATAAGCAACGTTGGTGCGGCTGCCCAGGAACAGCGCGCCATAGTTGGTCATGTTGTCCAGGAAGTAGTTCGGATCGGCGGTCATCACCTGCACGTGCTCGGAGGCGATCTCGTCGGCGACGGCGACCATTTCCTCATAGCTCTCGGCCACGATCACCTCGCCGAACGTCTCCCACGCCTGGCGGGCATGGTCGGCGGTGGGCAGGATCTGCAGCAGGCGCTCGATCTCAGCCATGGTTTCGCGGGCGAACTTTTCCGAGTTGGTGAGGAGTACGCCCGGGCTGTCCGGGCCGTGCTCGACCTGGCCGAGGATGTCTGTTGCGGCGATCTCGGGATCACAGCCGATCTCGTCGGTGATCACCAGGGTCTCGGTCGGACCGGCGAACAGGTCGATGCCGACACGGCCATAGAGCTGGCGTTTGGCTTCGGCGACGAAGGCATTGCCCGGACCGACGATGATGTCGACCGGATCGATCGAGGCCGTGCCCAGCGCCATCGCGCCGACCGCCTGGATGCCGCCCAGCGCATAGATCGCATCGGCACCCGCAAGCGCCTGCGCGGCGACGATTGCGCGTGCCGGCTGGCCCTGGAACGGCGGGGCGCAGGTAACGACGCGCTTCACGCCGGCCACCTTGGCGGTGATCACCGACATGTGCGCACCGGCAAGCAGCGGGTACTTGCCGCCCGGCACGTAGCAGCCAGCGGAGTTGAGCGGGATGTTCTTGTGACCGAGCACGACACCCGGCAGCGTTTCGACTTCGACGTCCTTCATCGAATCGCGCTGGATCTGGGCAAAGTTGCGCACCTGGGTCTGCGCGAACTCGATGTCCTTGCGCTCCTGGGCGGAGAGGCTGTCGACGCAGGCGTCGATCTCGGCCTGGGTCAGGCGATAGTCGTCGCGGTCCCACTTGTCGAAATTGATGCTCATCTCGCGCACGGCAGCGTCGCCGCGCGCCTCGATGTCGGCTAGGGCCGCTTCGACGATATCGCGAACCTTGCGATCTGCATCCGCCTTCGCTTGTGCCGTTGCACCGCGCTTCAGCCACTGGGCCATGTTCGATGTCTCCCGGAAATCTCGTGGACTGCTTCCCGGCTGCCCCTAGCCCCGGCACCGGCCCACTCACCATCGCATGTTATCGATGGGTCGCTATCGATCCTATGCCGTTGTTGCGCCATCTGCCGTTCGCTAGCCGAAACCGCGCCATATACTATAGTTCGCAAGACAAACCGGGAGACGAAACAGCGATGCGATTGGCAACCCTCGATGACGGGACTCGTGACGGCCGCCTTGTGGTTGTCGCCCCTGATGGAAAGTCCTGTGCCGCCGCTCCGGTCAAGACGATGCAGGAAGCGCTCGAAAACTGGACGGCCATCGAACCCGACCTGCGCGCGATCGACGCGTTCGACCTGGAACTGGACGAAACGCTGGTGCTTGCGCCCTTGCCGCGCGCCTGGCAGTGGCTCGACGGTTCGGTCTACCCCAGCCATGGTGCGCTCATGGACAAGGCGCTGGGTATCGAACCCTACAAGCCCGACTGGCCGCCGATGTACCAGGGCGTGTCCGACACCTTCCACGCGCCCCGAGCCGACGTTCCGATGGCTGACGAGGATCTTTTCATCGACTTCGAAGGCGAATTCGGGATCATCACGGATGCGGTTCCGATGGGAACGCCTGCCAGCGAAGCGGGCAAGCACATTCGCCTGATCGTGCAGATAAACGACTGGTCACTGCGCAAGCTGGCCGGCCCGGAAATGAAATCCGGATTCGGCTGGATCCAGGCCAAACCGCCGTGTGGCATGGCACCCTTTGCCATTACCCCCGATGAACTGGGCGATGCCTGGCGCGAATGCCGCCCGGCCCTGAACCTGCGCGTCCACTGGAACGGCGAGCAGTTCGGCGATGCCGATGGCGAAGCGATGGCTTACGGATTCCACGAACTGGTCGCTCACGCCGCCCGGACCCGCAACCTCGTCGCCGGTACCGTGATCGGCTCGGGCACGGTGTCGAACGAGAACTACCGCGAGGTCGGCTCGTCCTGCATCGCAGAGCGCCGCGGCATCGAAGTGGTCGATACCGGCGCCGCCAAGACCGAATTCATGAAGTATGGCGATGTCGTGCGCATGGAAGCGCATTTCGCCGATGGCCGCGCGCCCTTCGGCGTGCTCGAGCAGAAGGTAGTAGAGCCATGACCGAGGAAGTCCTCTCCGATTCCGGCCTGCCGGGCGTCCAGCGCGTCGTCACTTGCCACGACGAAAACGGGCGCGCGCGCTTCCGTTCCGAAGATGTATCGCCGCCGAAGACGGTGCCTTCGGGCGATGCCGCGATGCTGACGATCTGGGCGACCAGGAGGGTCCCGGCCGACAACAACGACGATACCGACGGGCGCGATCTGGCGACCGGCGTCACGCTGGAAGGCGGATCGGTCATCCGCATCGTCGACATGCTGCCCAATGCCCAGAGCCCGATGCACCGCACCAACTCGATCGACTATGGCATCGTGCTGAAGGGCGAAATCGAGCTGGAACTGGAAGATGGCGTCAAGAAGACGATCCGCGAAGGCGGCATCATCGTCCAGCGCGGCACCAACCACTTGTGGCGCAACACCACCGACGAGGTCTGCCGCATCGCCTTCATCCTGATCGAGGCTCCGGCGTACCTGCACGATGGCAAACCGCTCGACGAAGCCAAGCCCGAACAGGTAGACAGCCGGTACAACGACGCCGCTGCCGGCCACTGATGTTCGATCTTTCCGGCAAGTGCGCGATCGTTACCGGCTCAACCCGGGGCATCGGTCGCGCCGTTGCCGAGGGCCTCATCGCGCAGGGCGCGCGCGTGCTCGTCTCTAGCGAAAGTGCCGAAGACATCGCACGCGTCGCCGACGAGCTGGGCATGCCCGGCCAAGCCTGCGACGTGACCGACAACACCGCTCTTGCCGCACTTGTCGAGCGAGCGCTGGCCGAATTCGGCGGAATTGACGTGCTGGTCTGCAACGCAGGAATTACCGGCAGGGCGGGACCTTTTGCCGAAGTCGACATGGCCGACTTTGCGAAGGTCATGGCGATCAATCTCACCAGCCAGGTCGCTTTGTGCAACCTCGCGCTGCCCCACATCGCGGCACGCGGCGGCGGCAGCGCGATCCTCATGTCCAGCCTTTCAGGCCTGCGCGGCAACGGGCGGATCAACGCCTACGCGCTCTCAAAGGCGGGCGTCGCCCAACTTGCGCGCAACCTTGCCGTCGAGTGGGGGGCCAGGAACGTGCGCGTCAACGCCATCTCGCCCGGCTTCATTGCAACAGAGCTTTCCGGCCCGCTGCTGGCCGACGAGGCCTTCATGGCGCGGCGCATGGCAATGACCCCGCTGCGCCGCCCCGGTCGCCCCGAGGAGATCGCGGGGGCTGCGGTATTCCTCGCTTCCCCCGCGGGGGCCTTCATGACGGGACAAAACCTCGTTGTCGACGGCGGGACGCTGATCACCGACGGCAGTTGAGGCCTACCAGGCCGTGGCACCTGCATCGACGGAGATGTCCGCGCCCGTAACGTAGCGCGATTCGCCGCTGGCCAGCCAAGTCGCGCACCAGGCGATGTCTTCCGGCTCGCCTAGTCGTTTGATCATGTTCTTGGCCAGCACTTGCTGCTCGAATGCCGGATCGGCGGCAAGGTGGCGCGCGGTCGCAGCAGTCTTGATGAAACCGGGCGCGATGGCGTTGGCACGAATGTTGTGCGGCGCGCCCTCCATGGCCAGCTGGCGGGTCATCGCCATGACCCCGCCCTTGCCAGCGCAGTGCGCCAGTGCGGGCGAACCATCCAGCGCGTGATGCGCGTTGGCCGAGGCAAAGTTGATGACGCTGGCCGATCCGCTCGCCTTGAGCCAGGGCCAAGCCGCGCGGCAAGGCAGAAAAACGATGTCGAGTTCACCGGCAAGCGTGCGCTTCCAGTCGGCGTAACTCATCTCCTCAATCCACGCGAAGACGGCGAAGGCCGCGGCGTTGACGAGGATATCGATCTTGCCGTGCTGCTCGCCCATTTCGGCGAACAGCGCCTGCACGGCGGCCTCGTCCGTCAGGTCGCACGCCATGTCCGCACCGGCAAGGTCGACACCCACGACGGTGGCGCCCTCCTCGCGGAAGATGCGCGCGATGCCTTCACCGATGCCATTGGAGGCACCGGTGACGACCGCGATGCGACCTTTCAGCCTGTCAGCCATTTACGAGAACCTCCGCCTCTTCCTGCTCGGAGGTGCCCTTACCGGTCGAACGTGCCGCGATCAACGCGATCGCCACTCCGCCAAGTGCACCGATGGAAAGCACCATGAAGGCACCCAGCAGGCCACCGGTACGCTGCGCCGAGAAGGTGACGACCACCGGCGAGAGAAATTGGCCAAACGCGAAGGCCGATTGCCAGAAGCCCGTGCCACGACCGCGAAACTCGAACTGGAGGATCGACATAGACCACACCAGCAGCGTGGGCAGCAGCAGACCTGCGCCAACCTGGTTGATGAAGCAGCCGCTCAGGAAGCCCGTCACCGAGCCGGCCTTGCCCATCAGCATGAAACCGATGGCAAGCAGGCCGAACTCCACCAGCAGCAACCTGCCGACCGGCCACTTGGGGCCAACGCGCGAATAGAGGAAGGTGCCGAGCGGCACGCCGATCGAAGCGATCGAGGTCAGGAACCCGCGCTCTGCGGGGCTGGTCAGGCCCAGTTCGGCAAGGCCACTGGGGGCCTGGATCTGCACGGTATAGAAAAAGATCGAACCGTAGATCGTGATAGCGACGATCATCGCCATCGTGGCCCAGGGAAACCCTTGCCAGGACAGGTTGTGCGGTGCGTGATCGGCCTCATCGTCGGGATGCGCTTCGCCAGCCGGCTCCCACGTGAACTTCCAGACCAGCAGGAACATGACCAGCGCCGAGACATAAGCCCAGAACGGCGTGCGCCAGCCAGATTCGCCCATGATGCCGCCAAGATTGAAGAACAGCAGCGCCGACATGGATGCAAAGGCGGTCTGCGCCGCCAGCCACTTGTCGCGACTCGCGCCCTTGTAATAGTCGCCGATCATGGTGGTCGAGAGCACGTAGATCAGCGCCTCGGCAATACCCACCCCGATGCGCGAGATCAGGATATGCGTAAGGTCCGTCAGGAAGATCGGCGCCACGCCCACCGCAGCATAAAGGAAGAAGGAGAACATCAGCAGCCGCCGGCGCCCGAAGTAGTCACCCAAAATCCCCGCGAACGGGCACAGCAGCGCCACGCACAAAGATGGGAAGGTCAGGATCATCGGCACCCAGTACTCGTGGTTGGGCACTTCCGAGAACTCGGCCATCAGGTTGGGAATGATCGGTGTCAGCAGCACGATCGCCATTGTCGTCAGCGTAATCGGCAGCAGCAGCGAGATGCCGGTCATGAACCCGGCTTCGTGGTGGCGTGTCATTCTCTCCCTTTCGGTCTCCGGGGGCAACCCCGTGCGTTCCTTGCGTATCGGGCGCAGTTCGCACGCGGTTTCCGTCGTGCGCGGGCCTTGTGTCCAATCGATTATGCGGGAAGGCATCTATCGGTGGGATCAAGGTCCGCCCACGCGTCAGAATGCGGGCAGTTCCTGCTCGCAGTTGCAGTTCGTATAGGTGTCCGCAAACGTGTAATACGAGCGCGGCAGGTTGGGCCAAATCACCGACGCGCGCTGCGGCGTGTAAGCCGGATAGCTGTAAAGCGGCTTGCGGAAACCCGGCGGAAACGCAAAGTCGGCGCGCTCGCCTGCCTCGCCGCCCACCGGCTTCAGGGCGTGGCCCAGCGCCAGTTCGCCTAGCTGTTCATTGAGCTGATCAAGCATCGATTCCGGCAGGCCGGGCACGAAGTCATAGGCCATCTGCAGGTGCCAGATCTTCCAGACGCCGTCTTCCTTCACGAAGTCACCGCCATACTTTTCCCAGAAGAACATGGCCTGAAGGTGGATCTTGCCATCTTCAAAGACCGGCAAGATGCCAGTACCGGGCGAGTACCACGCGCCCTGCGCGGTCTTGCCGTCACCGGCGATCTCGATCACCGGGGTCGTCGAGGTGTGCATCACCCACTCGGCACCTGCGCCGTAGTTTTCGGGCACGTTCTTTACCGAAGGGTCAATCGCTGCCAGCTTGGCGAGCGCTTCCTTCGCGTCGGATCCGCTCTTCATGCCATAGGCGTTGCGGATGACATCGAGGCCGTACATGACCCAGGCCGGACTGCCGAAGGTAGCGGTCGCGGCGAACTTGCCGTCGGCCTTGACCCAGTAGTTGTCGACTTCCTCGATATTGCGGCCCGCGGCGTGCATGTGTTCGTGGCGGCTCATCAGGTTCTGGATGGCGATGGTGTCCGCCGCGCGCTGCCCGGGCGAGATCATCTTGCGGCCTTTCGCCACGGACTCGTCCGACTGAAGCGGCGCGAAGTCCATGCGGGGCTGCGCATCGGCCGACAGGGCCACACTTGCCGTTCCGGCCAGCATGGTAGCCGCGCAGGCGGCCAGGAAATGAAGTGCCTTCATGGTAATCCTTTCTCTCACTTGGTTCGTATCGCACGTCCTCGAAGCATCGGACGTGCCGTGGGGTCTATTTCCAGAACAGGGACTTGGATCGGCGGCCACGCCGCATGTCCCACCACATCTGCAAACCGGTTAGGGCCAGCACGAGCAGGCTGATGCCGCACAGGACACTGAGAATCCGTCCCGGCCAGCCAAAGAAATACCCGGCATGCAGGTCTTGCAGGATGTAATGGAAATCCGCTGGCGGCGGCGGATCGACGATCCGACGTCCGGACGCGGCAACAAGCTTGATCTGCGGGCTTCCCGGCGGCCCACCGGCACCGGCGACAAGGGTAACGGCCGGTCCTGCCAGATTGATCTGGAGGCTCTGCACCTTCACTGACGGATCCCTGCGCGCGGCATCCGCCAGCCGGGTGATCATCGTGGCCAGTTGCGCATCGTCCGGGATGGGCTGCACCGGCGGCAGCGGCCCGGTATCGGAACCGGGCGGGTGCTGGCCAAGGCGCATCATGTCGAGATGGAGCAACGTGCCGGTCAGGGCAACGAACGCCAGGAACAGCCCGGCCGGAAGTGCAAGCCAACGGTGCCAGCGGCGCATGGTCATGCCGAGCTTCCTAAAGTTGCGGGTCTGGGACTCTGCGCGATCAGGGCTGCGGCGGTGGTCCGGCCTTCATCTGGGCGGACATCTGCTTGTCGAAGGTCTTGAACTCCTCGATGGTCAGCGTGCCATCGCCGTTGATGTCGATGCCCGGAGGCGCGGCGTTTTCCTGGTAGTCCTGGAGCGTCACGAACCCGCGGCCCTTCTCGAACATGTTGAACGAGCTTTCGGGCAGCCCCTGCGCTTGCCATTCGGCACGGCTCAATTCGCCGTTGCCGTCGGCATCCACCTCGGCCGCCAACTGGGTCATGTCGGGATTCTTGGAAGTGTCGCCCCCCATCGGCGGACCGCCCTCGGGAGCGACAGCCGCTTCGCTCGCGTCGACGACGCCGGTTTGCGTTTCCTGCGGAACCGGCTCGCCGCTGCAGGCACCAAGCGCCAGCACAGCGGCCACGATTGCAAGGCTGCTAGTCTTCATGTCTCTTCTCCCAATTCTCAGCAATCCGCGTCACTGACGGCAGTCGGCGTATTCGAACGTCTCACCCAGGGTGCTATAGGGCTCGGGCAGGCGCGGCTCCATGCGCGGCACGCGGGTGGGCGTGTAGCTTTCACCCAGCTTGCGCCGGATCGTGGGGCCGGGAACGACCAGACCTTCGGCGCCAGGTCCCGGCGCTGCGCCCTCGGTTCCGGAATTGGAAGCATCGCCGCTTGGCGCGCCCGGCATCGGGTCCGACAACTTGCCGCCGAAAGGATAAGCGAAGTCAGTGATCACCTCGATGTGCAGGAAACGCCAATGGCCGTCCTCGCGCACGAAATCGACACCGTAGCGCTCCCACATGTTGACGCCTTCGCCCACCTTGCCATCGGCGGTGGAGAGGATCACGCCCGGGGTGTACCAGAAGCCCTTGGCGCTCTGTCCGTCCTCGGCCACCTCGATCAGCGGGGTGGACAGGATGTGCAGCACCGTCTGGCCGATGTAGCGGTTCGCGGCGTAGTCATCGGCAATGGCCGGGTTGGCCGCTGCCAGCGCCTTCAACTGCGCCTTCTGCATCGCGAAATTGATGTCGACGTAATACTTGCGGTAGTCCTCGCCGATCCAGCAACCGGCATTCTGCGCCCAGCGGATTTCCCGCTTTTTCGACCACAGCTCAAGTTCTTCCTCGTTGTGGCCAATCGAATGCAGCATGGCGCGGCGCGCCATCAGGTTCTGGATTTCCTGCACATCGCGCGCCGTGTGCGCCTCTCGGCGCAGGTGGTCGAGCTCGGACTGGCCGAGCTCGACCGTGGCAGCGCTCGCTGTTCCGGCAATGACCGCAAGGGCCAGTGCCAGACATGGGAGGGTTACCCTTAGCGAGTGCACCACTTTGCGCCTTCCACGCGCACAAGGAACGTGCGCGTGGAATCTGATCGGCGTGTTCCGGCTGCCCATCACCGCGCCCTCAATACTTGTAGCCAAGCGAAAGAATGACGGTGCGAGGCATCGTTATGAACCGGCGATAGGCGGGGAAGACGTAGGTTGTCTGCGCCTTGTCCTCGATGTTGCGAACGACAAGCCCGATCGACATACCGTGGAACTCGTAGCGGATGTTGGCGTCGGTGCGGGTGAAGCCCTTCTGGTAGGCCCCGGGCAGATACTGTTCCGGCGTCACGTAGTAACCGGTCGTGAGGTGGCTGTGCGCGCCAATGGTGAGCACGCCCCCGCCGACGCCGAAGTCCTGTTCGAAACCAACGTTGCCTGCCCATTTGGGCGAGTTCTGGATCTGCTTGTCCTTGAGGTTGAACTCACCCTGGTTGACGAAGGGATTGTTGGGCAGGATCGCCTCGCCGTACTTGGCATCGAGATAGGTGACCGAACCGGTCAGGCGAGCGCCGCTCCAGGGAGCCACCTCGAGGGACGCCTCGGCCCCCTTGATCTTCGTCGGCCCTGCGTTCTTGATCACGCTGAACGTGGCGGTTTCCTCGCGATCAGCGATGGGCAGTTCCTGGAAGACGCTGAACTGGTAGTTCTTGTAGTCATAGTGGAACAGCGCAGCGTTGAGCTGGACCCGGTCATCCAGGAAGCTATTCTTGGTGCCCAGTTCGATGGCCTTTAGCGTTTCGGGCTTGAACGATACCGGCGGGAAGGTGGGCGAAATGCCGCCTTGCTTGAAGCCCGTCGAATAGTGGGCATAGAGCAACGAATCCGGTGCCAGATCGTATTCGATGCCGGCCTTGTACTGCCTCGACGATTGCTTCTGGCTATAGGTATAGGACCCGGCGCTCGTGCCATCCAGTGCGATGCCGTAACCCTGGCTGATCTTGTCCTGGCTCACACGCAGACCACCGGTCACGCGAAGCTTGTCGGTCAACGAATAGGTGACCTGCCCGAAACCCGCGATCGTGGAGCCGGGGTTGAACTGGTTGGACAAAGTGTAGGCACCGCCAGTGGTGGTCGTGCCCGGCGTCTCCAGCGTATAACCGCCCGGATCGGTCTTCAGGTAATAGAAGCCCAGCACATACTGCAGCGGCCCCTTGCCGTTCGAGGTTAGGCGCGCCTCGATCGACTTATACTTGGCCCCGGTGGTCTGGTCGGAATAGTTGCTGTTGTCGATATTGTAGACCGGCCCGGCGAACGGCAGAACCGAGCCGAACAGGAAGCTGCTGACGAGCTGGTTCTTGGAACGCGAGTAGCTCGGCAGCAGGGTCAGGGTCGCAGGACCAAGTTCGGCATCGACCTGGGCCGAGAAAGTCTCCGCCTCGCGGTTGATGTAGCCGGGCACGTGCTCGGGATTGTTGGACCACGCATCGCCGGGCGTTGTCTGTTCCCACCCGTTGGGGAAGCGCATTATCGGCGAGCCACCAACGAACGGCGGGCCATCGGTGATCGAGGGATCGAAGTTGCTGACGAAGAACGGCGGCGGGAAGAAGAGGTTGCCCGCCGAACCGGGCACCGGAACCGTGTTCGCGCCCTTGCCATGCGCGCGGTAGACATCGGCCTTGAGGACCACTCTCAGCCAGTCGGTCGGCTCGATCAGCAGCTTGCCGCGCAGGCCCCAGTTGTCCGAATCGTAGGACCCGTCGTCCACATAACCGTCGCGGTTCTCCCGGAAACCGGCAACGCGCAGGGCCACGGTATCCGTTACCGGCACGTTGAGGGCGGCTTCGAAACGAACATGATCGTAATTGCCGAACTGGACGTTCCAGTAGCCGCCGAAACCGTCGACCAGCGACGGATCGCGGGTGATCACGTTGACGATGCCACCCGAAGCGTTGCGGCCGTACAGAGTACCCTGCGGGCCGCGCAGCACTTCGACGCGCGCGATATCGTAGGAGCCACTCTGCACGGATTCCGTGCGCCCGTTGTAGGCTCCGTCCACCATCGTCGCGATCGAGGGATCGGCGAAGGTGGGATCGATCGAGGAGCCCACGCCACGGATGTATATCTGTGCGCCCTGCGCCAGACCCTGGATTTCCACGCCCGGCACGTCCCTCAGGACCGAGTCGAGCGAGCCCTGTCCCTTTTCCAGGATTTCATCGCCGCTAACGGCCGAAACCGACAGCGGCGTATCCTGGATCGTCTGCACACGCTTTTGTGCAGTAACGATGATTTCCTCGATCTTGGTACCCTTGCTTTCAGCTGAACTCTGGGCAAGCGCCGGTGCCGAAACCAGCGCCGTAACCATTGCAATCGATCCCACAGCGCAACGCAAAGAGTCCTTGCCAGACATGGCGATATCCCTCCCAATTTTTTAGTGACAACCAGGTTGCAATCGATCCCACGATCTGTCGAATTGAAAGAACGGGATCGATCCCATCGCTTTTTTGGCTACATAGACCTTCGCGTTCCGAGACTAGTTGAAGGTTGAGAGGCAGACCTATGGCAACCCTGAAACAACCTACCGGCATTGATGTCGCCCGCCTCGCAGGGGTGTCGAAATCGGCTGTTTCCCGCGCCTTTACGGGCGGCAGTGTGTCGGATGAGGCGCGCCAGCGAATCTTCGATGCTGCCCGGGAATTGCGTTACCGGCCCAGCCAGGCTGCCCGCTCGCTAAAGACCAATCGCTCGCGCCTGGTCGGCTTGGCCGTCACGCATCTGGACAACCAATTCTATCCCGAAGTGATCGAACGCATCTCGGACACCCTTGCGATAGAGGGGTATCGGCTCGTGCTGTTCATCACGCGCGGCGAAGCCGAACTTGAACCGGTGATCTACGAGCTGCTGGGATTCAGTCTGGATGGCGTAATCCTTGCGTCGGGCGCCTTCGCCGCGCGCGTGGCCCACGAATGCGTCGAAGCGGCCATGCCGGTGATCATGTTCAACAACATCGACAAGAGCAGCCAGATTCCGGGTGTGAGTGCAGACAACACACTGGGCGGAGAAACCGTGGCCCGGCACTTCATCGAGCGCGGACACAAGCGGATCGCGGTAATAACCGGGGTCGCCGACAGCTCCACCAGCAAGGACCGTACCGAAGGTTTCTGCAGGGCTGTGTCGGGCGCTGGCCTGCCGATGCCGACACTCGTCAACGGAAACTACACCGTGGAAGGTGCGGCCGAGGCCATGAACGCACTCCTGGCAAGGCCGGACGCGCCAACCGCCGTCTTCTGCGTCAACGACCACATGGCGTTTTCAGCCATCGGCGCCTGCCAGCAGGCCGGCGTGCAGCCGGGTCGCGACATCGCCATTGCCGGGTTTGACAACGTAGGCATCGCCGGCTGGCCCTCGTTCGCCCTCACCTCCTACGCGCAACCGGTAACGGCGATGATCGAGCGCTGTGTTTCGCGCCTGATGGCCGAAATCGGGGGGCAGGCAGACGACACCGGGACGGAATGCATACCGGGCAAACTGATCATCAGACAAAGTAGTGATTTTCACGTGCCCTGAAGGGCATGGAACCTGGGAAGAGGACAACCACCGACGGATCGACGCCATCGGCCAAGAGCCGCCGCGCCTCATCGCGTTTCTCGCGAGCCGCCACGAGGCTGACGAGCGGGTAAGCCCCGAACGACAAGCTCTTCTCCCTTCCGTCATATTTGAAATTCATTCGCCACACCTTCGTCCCCTTCGGCGTGACGAAGAGATAGAGTTGGTGTGCGTCAAAGAGCTTGTACGGCTTGTCCTTGGGCTTCGCCGCACGGAGCTGTGCATCGTTCAGCATGGTATCCGATACCCTATTTTCGCGACTCGATACCCTATCCGATGCCGGTTTCATGACGGAGGCTTGTGAACGGGTGTGGCCGAGCCAATGCGATAAAGGTCGGAAACTCAGGGATTTTTCAAGTCCGGTGGACTGATGCGAACCGCTGAAAACGGGTCGTTGGCGGAGCGGGAGGGATTCGAACCCTCGATACGCTTTTGACGTATACTCACTTTCCAGGCGAGCGCCTTCGACCACTCGGCCACCGCTCCGCGTGCACTGGTAAGGGCCAGCCCCGTAGCGTGGGACGCGGGGTTGCGCAAGCTATGTGATCGTGGTTGTCCGGCTTGCAGTGTCGACGCAGCCTAGGTGCTGCCGCGCCAAGACCTGGTCGGTGCACCTGCCGCGCTGTTCCCTTGCACTCGCATCCCCCAAAAAAATCTGGCCGGTCCCTCGGCAATCGCCACGACGCCATCGTCCGGAGCCTGTTGCAATGTATTGAACGTTCTTACCGTCGAAGCGCCTCGCTTATGCCCGGATCGAGCTTGAGCACGCCTTCAAGATCGGCACTACACCCTGCGGTGTCGGTCGCAGGCCGACCGCGGCACGAGTAAGTATCCCCCGGCAGAGCCGGGGGCTTTACGATGTGAGCCGCTCAAAGCGGCTGGTTCAGGTCGCTAACGCGGCCTGACGGTTTGGAACCG